>JAGPFC010000016.1 GCA_018056685.1 Smithella sp. | reverse complement strand
CTGTATGTCCATGAACCCTTATCTTCCCCTTCCTGATAAAGTTATGTTGCTGGAACCCCTGTTTTAGCTATGCGCCAGAGCAAAAGAAGGGTATTTTTAAAACATACCCGCATCATCCTTGACGCATGACCTTAACAACGGCTGTTTTTGTGGCAGCCACGTATGCCGCATCCTCTTTTTCCTGTTCTAATTCCCGGTGGAATAAATCCATGTCTAAGCAGCTTTCGATGGCATCCCTTAATTTGTTCTGAAGAAGATCAACTGGACACGCATCGAGTTCTGCAACATGAACGCCGTGACGCGCCACGAATTTTTTATAATTAGGTGACGTGACCTTCGCTTCCATATTTGAAGGCAGATTGTATTCTCGAACGTCATCCCCGGTCAGTGCAACCTTGTGACACGTCACATTAGAAAGTTTAAAATCATCCCTTAGTGAACGCGGAAAGCTCGCGGCTATTTCTTCACCGTCTGGATCAAAGTCCGACAGGATTAGCAGAACCAACCGTTCCTTTCCGGATGCCCTGAACCTCTTGACCATTTTGTATCGTGGCGGCAAACTGCTATATCCGCGCCCGGTGGTGCATGGGATGCAGTACTCCGCCGCCACTTTTTCAACGTGTTTTCTGATGGCGTTTTTTTCGACCAGTATTTCAATGTGGTTAGCCTGGCCCCGCGTTAAGTCTCTTGCATAATGTCTTAAAAAATCTTCGGTTTCTGCCTGAATGTAGTCTGCCGCATTCTGGTGTGTCCTCCAAACGACTATTGGCCGCAACTCATCTTCCAGCGCTGACATCGGAATTTCGCCCGTTAACCGCGCCCGGAGCAGCAAGTTCGTTAGTGCCTTATAACTGTAACGATCATTCTGATAGATTGAACCGGGTTTCTTGTCATGACGCAGTGGCGGCTTGTTCAGCAAAAGGTAATGAACCCGTCTGTCTGTCAACGGCCAAAACTCTTTCTCCGATTCGATGACCTTTATCGCTGCCGACAGGAACATCCGTGTTGTAATCCGCGCCCGCTTCTTAGCATCACCCAGGAATACATTTTTTTCTATGTTCACTTTCCCACGGTTGACACGATCTTCTAATAGCCGTTGATGAACATCATCTGGATTTATTTCCAGCATGGCTTCTCGCAGGCGTTCCGCATGGCTTTTGTCCCGTTGTTTATTGTAAGCGGCCAGCACGCTCAGCCGTTCATCCGCTGACAGCTCATTAAAGAGAATGTCTTTGGCAACTATGACAGGAACCTTTTCCAGTCCCAACCATAGCGCTGCGGCAAAACGCCGGTGTCCTGAAAGCAGAACGCCATCGGCAGATACTTGAAGCGGTTCCCTGATCCCAATTTCCTTAATAGACGAATATAGCTTGTAATCATCCTCATCGGCATTTGGTGAAAAACTATCGTATAGAAGATTATTATCTGCCGCTGGGTGAATTTCTTCTGTCAAAAAATAGGATATGTCCCGTTTTTTTTTCTTCACGAATTACCTCCGTTGCTTTTGCCGGTTCGCGTTGTAGGCCATGAATCGCTGAAGCGGACACTTTGACAATCGGCAATCCTGTTTTCCGTCTGAGTAATACCCCATGCAGGAATAGCAGTGAGCAAGAACTGATTGCTTGAGGGTTAACCGACCACCATCAAGATGTTTAAGCAGTTCCTGTCTGCCTCGCGCTGTCTTGCCGTGCTTTTCAATATCGGAAATAAGTTTTGTGTTCATTCTTATACCTCGTCAAAATTTATTCTTGTTTTTTCCATGAACTTAATCACGTCCGTTAAACGATACCTGATTGATCGTTGTCCAACTACCGCATATGGGATTCCCCGGCGCATGAATCTTTCATTGCGTAACGTGGACAAAGCCCGTCCGGTAATTGCTGAAACCTCTTTTTCATTCAGGTACGGTTTGCTCATTAACTCATTAAATTCCATTTTCCTGTTCCCCCTTTGTTAGATTTACAGCCAATGGATATAAAAAAATATCCCTGTAAGCTGTGTGCTTGACAGGGATAATATAATAACTCTATGTATCTAATCTATTGATTTAACAACGTTTTTACGCAGTATCTTTGTTTTTGCGCAATAACGCCGTTTTTTCTGATTGTATTTCCTTGAGCCAGTTCAAAACGGTTCTATCAGTAACGCCAAAATCTTTTTGAGCTTTTAATCTATATTCTTCCGGCTTCATGGTTTGCATAAATTCTTTTAACTTTGCCTTGTTTGATTCTTTTTCAATCGTTCGTTTAGCCACGTTCTTTTTTCCTCTTTTCATTTCTTCAAGTTTACATATCCAATAGCCTAGTGCTTTATTTGATTCGTCCCTTATAACCCGTTCAAAAGCAACAAACTTTGTTATGTCTGCCTTTGACATATTATTTCCTGGCATAATATCTTTTCCGTAAGCAAAGCATAATAGGTAACAAGATAAACTAAGTCTTTCCAAACAGCGCATTTCATTTATTTTATTACTTTTTGCAGTTTCAATCACGTAGCTTAACATTTCTTCGCGATTACTTACGCCTATGTCTGCACACTTTTTTGCGATATGTTCTTGCCATATAGGAAATGATTCACTAAACCATAAATGTTTATCTACTGATAATTCTTCCGGGAAATGGCGATATTTTCGCAAAGAATGCATACATATAAATAAAGTTAACCCCAAGCTAAGCAAATCCTTTGCTTTCCACCCTAACAAACTATTTTGAAAAGATAATGATTTCTCTCGATCAATAGAAATGGTTTTCTTCTTTTTACTTTTTGGCATTTTGCTTTCCCTCTCACAAGCCCCCTTAGTTTAGCCGGGAAAACAGAAAAGGGGTTCTTTCTGCTTATCGGGTGCGCTCCCTATTCCCGGCTTTTTATTATGCCTGTTCTTCTTTTGGCAATTCAACCACGTTTGTCTGCATTGCCGCGTCTATGATCTGTCCGGCCAACGTTGAGGCGTTCCTTAGTGCCTCGTCCCGTAGGTGTGCATATCGTTGTGTCATGACGGGTGACTTATGCGTCAATAGTTTTTGCAAGGTATATAGATCAACCTTGCCGCTGGAAGCCAACATGGAAGCGTATGTGTGCCTTAATCCATGCAATGGCCGGAAGTCCGCCGGAAGTTCCGCCGCTTCTTTTATTGGATTGATACGCCGCCGAATATCCGTGAAGGGTTCACCGTCCGGCCTAAGAAACACATATTCGGAAATTTCCTTTTTATTGTTTCTTGTGATTTCAGTCTTTGGGTGATTCTCTAGGACGTGCCGTGCCTGTTCATTCATAGGGATTTTCTGACTGACACCCCCCTTTGGATTCCTGATAGAAATGAAACCGCGCTGGAAGTCTATGTCATTCCATTTCAGCTTGAACATTTCACCCCGGCGCATACCAGTAAACAAAGCAAGCCTCATGATATTGGCCGCCTCTGTGTCCGTTGCATTGTCAATGGCCTTCAATAGGTTCTTCAGCTGTTCCGGGTTTAAATCTTCCGTTCTCTGATTATCCACCTTGACGGGTTCGACCTCGAAGTTCAGGTTCTGGCATAATTGCCGCGCAACCCCAAAGTGAACAATACGTTTAAGCAATCCAAAGATATGCTTTACTGTCTGGGGTTTCAGTTTCTTTGATAAGTTTACGCGCAACCGATCAACGTCAAGCCTTATGATCTCATGAGGTTCTTTAGTTCCGAATGACGGTGACAAATATTTCTCGAACCGTCCCTTGTCCGTATTGATTGACTTAGAATCAGGCCTATTTGCCTCATATTCTTCCCATAGCTTGTCAAGTGTCCACTTCCCGGCCTCTGCTATCTTTGCGGCCTTTTTGTCCTCTCTGATCTCTTTCCGGGATTGCCGCCGTCCCTCTATGCGTTCAGAACGCGCCCTTGAGGCTTTTGCCGCTGTCGTTTTATCTGCATATTGACGGCCAATCTTTTCTTCATAGACTTTGCCGTCTTTCTTAAAGACAATGTAGAAAACTTTTTCCTTACCTCTGCCGCCGATCCTGTCCACTTCCCGGAAATACACACCCTTATATCCTGTCTTGTGTCTTTTCATGGCCGCCCCCATATCGGAAATTTTGAAAGCCGGATTTTCTATTTCCAACCTCATTTCCAACCTTCAGCTTCAATATAGTTATATATTAAAGTAAGTCAAGGGAAATCTTCTAGGCCTTGTCAGTATTGAGTTTCCTAAGATTAAACGACTTGAAAGTAAACTATCATAAAACAATGAAAAGGGGTAAAATTCGGCCTCTCACGCCGGAAACCGGGGTTCAAGTCCCCGTGGGACTACCAATAATAACAATAGCTTACAGATTATTTCAATTCGGTTTCTTGATTGGTGGTACTTTCGGTGGTACTTTCATTCAGATTTACGTCAAGCAGATTCATAACTGATGATAGATCATGATTGAGGTTCTGAATATACCGTTCAGTCGTTTGAAGGCTTTTGTGTCTTAGAATGCGTTGAATGGTTTTGGCAGATATCTTGTGAGTGTCGGCAAGCATCGAAGCAACGTATCTTCTCAAGGCATGAAAGCCAAAAGCTCGTATGCCTGCTCGTTTGCATAGGCCTTTTAAGAAACGTCGCCTGAAATTGAACGGTTGCCCGGCGTGAGGCCCTTCTTCACACACCCAGACATATGGAGATTCTTTGAACGTCCGATTCTGCCAGCACCACCAGAGTGATTCACAGAGTTGATTTGACATTGGCAGCCATTCACCTTCCATGCTTCCATCTTTTGTTTTACGAGTCCAGAGACGAATCTCCTTTTTCTGAAAGTTCACATCCTCCCATTTGAGTCTGAATATTTCAGACCTTCTTGCACCAGTGCAAAGATAGCAATCCAGAAAAGCGCGCTCTTTCCGAGTGGCAACGGCTAACAATCGCAAGATGTCTTTTTCCGGTGGCACATACTGAGTTTTGCGATCATGAGGAAATCGATCAATCTTTGTAACTGGATTAACTGATAGGTCAAGAATCTTTTGTCCCCAGTTCCACATGGCCAATAGGTTTTTTCGATCTCGATTGGCACAATTATTACTCCGGGTTCTAGCCTGATCTAATAAATAGCCATGAATATGACTGGGCAGAATTTCATCCGCTGAAAGATTCAAAACAATAAAGGCTTTGAAACGATTAACCAGAGTAACTTTTTCATTATAGGTGTGTTTTGTATATTTTGTTTGCGCGAAAGAAAGATATTGACTTGAAAATTCGTTGAAGGTGATTGCCTGTTTTGGCAGACGCAGTCTATTGCGAAAATCATTTTCCCAATTACTAGCTTCTCGCTTCGTTTCAAATGAATCAGAGAAACGTTTGCCGTTGACCTTGACGACAGCTCTCCAAAATCCACGATCTTTGAAAGGCATACTTCCTCCAAACAGTAATGCACCTGACTGCATTGTATAGCTGATTGAGGAAAAATCAAAATGGGGGTGGGCAGAGGGGGGACACTGGCCTCGCGATACACGCGAAGCTGTTTTCATGGTGTTTATAGAAATAAGCAAATGATCATTTTTGAACATCTAGAATATCTTTGTTCAAATTTTGAACATAGCTTTTGTTTATATTAAAATGTGTTCAAGTCTTTCTTTCCTATGCTTCCAATCGGGCATGAACTTTTCAAGTAATCTGAAAAATCTGTAGTCATGTGAACTGATTTTAAGATGGCAAATTTCATGCAAGATAACGTAGTCTATACAATATAAAGGTGCTTTTATTAATTCCGTATTAAGAACTATATCACCGGATTTGCCACAGCTACCCCATCTCTTTTGCATCTTACGGATTTTTAATTCAGGATAGCCAACATTCAATTTTTTTATTACGTCTCGGTAACTTTCGATATGCCGTTCAAATATACACAAAGCATGTTTAGCATACCACTTATACAAGATACTTCTTGCATCGGAAGGATTATTTATGTCTGGAATATATACGTGAATAAATTTGCCAATAAGTTTCACATTTCTTTTCGAATTTTTATGAACCTTAAGCCGATATTGTCTTCCCAAATAATAATGACTTTCTCCACTTATGTAACGTCTTTCAGTAACAGGAGGCTGAAAACGTTCAAAGTAATCCTTTTGTTTTATAATCCAAGGCGCTCGTTTACTTATTTTGTTTAGAATATCTTTTATCTTTTTCCCTTTTGGAGCATAGCAATCCACTGTTTTATTCGGGTGCACGCATATCTTAATGGTTTTGCGTTCCTGAATTGATAAATATATTTTGATTTGTTCTTTGCCAAACCTAATTATATATTCTTTGGCATTTTTTGAGATCATGGCATTCTTACCCTTGCCACATCGAGACATTGTTCCATGATAGTGTCTATGTCATCAAAGGAGAGTTTGATTTGATATTCATCAGATATTTCAAATATTAAATCTTCTATCTTGTTTCGCATTTGATTCTGCACATCTGTATTTGTGCCCCAGTTTACAATACGAAGTCTTTTAATAACTTCGTCAATGACAAGGCTCATTTTTTCAGCAGCATTAGTCGCAGTATCACGCTCCGTTCCATATTTTGCCATAGTTTCACTAACAATCCCATAATAAGCCTTTGCTGTTTCTTTGTATTTTAAATTTTCAGGAACATCTTCATCAGTTCTACTGATAACAAGGTCCATTACTTTTTTAGAAGTCTTGTAATACTCAGCCTCATGGATTCTTCCTTCCCTGAATGCTTTGATAGCTTCTTGCAACATGACAGATAATTTTTTATAAAAAGCGGGATCTTCTTGCATTCGCTCCGTAATGGTTCGCATAGTTCTATGAGCAATTGTATCTGCCTTGGCCGCATCGGTCTTTAATTTCTCTACTTCTTCAGCAAACTTTTCTTGATCAAAAATGTTCACCAGCTCAATAATCTGCTCAACCTTTTCACCAGTGCCAACATATGTATCAATCAGTTTTTTTATTTTTGATTCATATTCTGAGAAATCGACAACTTCCGCATAGCGTCTTTTTACTGCATTTCTCAAATCTTTGAAAAATCGAAGATCGTTTTTATATTGATCAATCTTCTTTTGCTCAGTATCTTCTATGAAACTTACGGTGGATAAAGCGATTGCAAGTGTACGGCTATATTCAGAAAATCTATCATAGAATCGTGCGCGCAAGGCATCGTCAGCCAAAAGACGTTCGTACGCTTCCTCGTCATATTTATTACTTATTTCTTTGAAAGTGTCCCAAAGCACAGAATGTTTCTGCGGTAAGGTTTGAACCTCGACAGATACATCTGTTAATGTGTCAGTCAGATCCTCTTGATCAAATTCCGGCAATGCAGCATAAAGGTCTAATGCGTGATCAAGGTTTTCCAAAATGCCGCGATAATCAATAATGTAGCCAAACTCTTTTCCTTCATACAGTCGATTCACACGTGCAATCGCTTGCAGCAAAGTATGATCTTTCAGCATCCTTGTCAGATAAAGCACTGTATTGCGTGGCGCATCAAAACCGGTAATCAATTTATCAACGACAACTATAATTTCCGGCATCTCGCCATTTTTGAAAGCATTAATAATCTGCTTATTATATTCTTTTTCACTGCCGTATTTTGCCATCATGATTTTCCAGAATCTTATGACCGCTTCCTTATTTTCAGCATATATATCTTCTTCACCTTCCCTGTCATCAGGACCGGATATTAAGACTTCAGAGGATACCATGTTAAATTCGTCTAAATACTTTTTGTATAGTAAAGCAGTCGCTTTATCTTGTGTAACCAGTTGACCTTTAAACGGCGTACCTTGCCAATAGCTTTTGAAATGTTCGCTTATATCCCATGCTATGCGCATGACCTTTTGTTCGGCTTTATTTAACTGGTCGGTGGTAGCAAACTTTTTCTTTAGATCGGCAGTTTGTTCTTTGGTCAAATTCTTTGTTATTTTATCAAACCAGCTATCAATAGATTCAGCATCAACTTTCTGCGCAACATGACGGCCTTCATAAAGTAACGGAACAACAGCCTTATCTTTAACGGCTTGTGAGATTGTATAAGAAGGTTCTATTAATCCGCCAAATTTGGTTACGGTATTTTTATCCTTATGCATGATTGGCGTGCCTGTAAAAGCAATATAACAGGCTTTAGGCATGGTCTTTCTCATTTTTGCGTGACGTGATCCATACTGCCCTCTGTGCCCTTCATCAACTAGAACAAAAATATTCGGATTGGTATTACAAAACTCTTTAATACCTATGGCAGCATCAAATTTGTCAATAACGGTCGTAATGATTCGTTCTTTGTGGCCTTCAATCATCTCCATTAAATGCTTACCTGTTTTGGCTTGTTCAACTTCTTTTCCACAATGATGGAAGGTTTTATAAATTTGATCATCGAGATCAACACGGTCAGTAACAAGAATGATTTTATGATTGTCTATACTTGGTTCAAGGGCGATTGCTTTGGCAAGGATGACCATCGTAAGCGACTTTCCGCTGCCCTGCGTATGCCAGACCACACCACCGATGCGCTTACCTTGATTATCAAAAGTCTTAATTCTTTTTGTGATGTTACTTACACAATAATACTGCTGATAGCGTGCTATTTTTTTCTCACCAGCGTCATAAAGAATATATCGGTATGTCAATTCAATTAATCTTTCCGGTCGGCAAAGCGAATATAGAGTGCTATCTTGCTCTGTAACTTCTCTGTTTTCCTTTTCCAATGCATCAAAGTAATTTCGAACGTATTTAAACCTGCTTTGAAAAAGTTTATCCTTCTGTTCAGATGAAAGAGGTTTATTGACAAGATCATAGACTCTTTTATCTACGTCCTTATGCTCGCGCCACAAAGCCCAGAAGTTTTTTGATGTACCTGTCGTAGCGTATTTTGCTTCGTTTTTAGATAGTGCTAACAACAGTTGAGAATAAAGAAATAACTGTGGGATGCCATCGTCTTTTTGATTACGAATATGCTGAGAAATGGCCTGTTCAATGGCGTTTTTGCCAGGGCCGAGTTCAGGTTTTTTACATTCGATTACAACGAGAGGAATACCATTAACGAAAAGTACTATGTCCGGTCTGTATTCATCTTTAGTTCCTGCCCGTTCTACGCTGAATTCTTCTGTCACATGATAAACATTGTTTTTCGGATTTTCCCAATCTATATATTTCAGAGTGAAGCTTTTTATATCCCCATCAATTGATTGTTGTAAACTTCTGCCGAGACAAAGCAGATCATAAACTTTTTCATTCGTTCTTATAAGTCCATCATAAACAACATCTTTGAGCGATTGAATTGCGGTAAAAATGTTACCTTCCGTAAAGGGGTATTCCTTGCCCTTGTATTTAACAATATTCATGCTGCGTAATTGTGCAGCAAGAATTTCATCGAGAATTACATTGCGCGTTTTGCCACCGCGATTAGCAAGAGCTTCTTCAGGCGTAAGATAAGTGTAGCCAACGTTCTGCAAAAGCTGCAAAGCCGGTATTTGCGATATGTGATCTTCTTTCATTGATGGGGCTTTTTGCATTACGCCCTCCTTCTCATATCTTTACTCTGATTTGGCCTGTTAAAAGTTTTTGCATCAGGCCTTTTTTCTGTATATTTAGATATTCAAGATATTGTTTGAGCAGTTCAATCTCTTTGTCATGACCATCTAAAACTTTTGCAATTTTTGTCTGTTCATCAACAGATGGAACAGACACAACAATATTTAGGAAATCTTTTTTGCTCAAAACACGGTTCCGTCCAGCACCTCCGGGAGAAACAAGCCCAAGTTCATGAACAAATCTTTTCGTTTGAATTACATGCTTAAAATATTCCGGAATTACTACTTCTCTGTTAAAAGTATAAGTTGGGAAGCGATGGGAAACCAGAGCACCTTCATCCGATTTCTTTACGATAGCAATAGCACCTTCCCATGCAAAGGTTATATTTACAATGAGGTCATTTTCTTTAACCTCATAGAGCGTATCCATCATGACTGTTTCAGGATCTTCAACATTTCTTAAAAAAGTCCCTTTCCCATGGCTACGAATACCAAGCGCTATGTATGATGAACTTGGCCTTGGTACTGGCCGTAAAGTAGGAATCAGAAACGCACCAAGTTCTTTTTTGTGGAATTGCCGTATCTTAAATTCAGTAAATCGTAATTTACCAGTTAGAAATTGCTGCATGAAAGCATGCTTCAACTCAATCTTTTTTTGTATTAGACTGATATAGGTTTCTATCGCGGCATCCCAAGACGATAAAATATTTGCTATGATTATTTGTTCTTCTTTTGGCGGGATTGCTATAATTAATTTGTTAAGTGCATTTTGATTAATGTTTGTGTTAGCACTTATTGTACTACAAGCTAATAATCTTCGACGAAAACCGTTTTCATAAAAACAATACTTTGAAAACTCTGATATAAGTTTGGTGATTTTCTGGCGGAAGCGTATTAAGAAGCCACTGAAGACAACATCATCTAAATTATTAATAACGACTGCTGTAAGGCCAACTCCTTCGGGCTTAACTGAAGAGCGAACAAATAAAACATCACCAGTGTGAAGACTATACCTATTTAGTTCGCTATTTGAGCTATTCACACGACCTTCTGGTATTTTGTTAATAGAATTAACACCAAAAACGTCTTGTAAATTTACAAAAGGAACACCATAACCAAAATCATTTTTATGCTTATTTATACCATTGGTAAAATCACCAAATGCCCCGAGTGAAGTAATTTCCCAATGCGATGGTAATTTACCAATTACGGTCTTCTTATATTTGTCTTCTTGCATATCCATCTTACTTGCTATGACTTCTTGTTTTCGTATTGCAGTTGTTGCAAATATGTATCGATTTGTTGACGAGTCGCCAATATTTCGTTTTCCAGCTTTGCTATTTCATTTTGAACTGCTTCTATATCAATCTCTCTTTCTTCCTCAAAAGTATCCACGTAACGAGGTATATTAAGATTGAATTCATTTTCTTGAATTTCTTCAAAAGTTGCACGATAAGAATATTTGTCGGTAGTTTCAAATTTCTTAAAAGTATTTACGATTTTTTCAATATCTTCAGTTTTGAGATAATTCTGATTTTTCCCGTCCAAATATTCACGGCTGGCATCTATGAACAAAACATCTTTTGTTTTCTTTCCTTTGTTGAACAGCAAGATTGCTGCCGGTATTGTTGTGCCAAAGAATAGATTTGGTGGAAGTCCAATAACAGCTTCAAGAAAATTTTCTTCAACAAGCTTTTTACGGATTATACCTTCTGAACTTCCGCGGAAAAGTACGCCATGAGGAACGATAACACCCACTTTGCCGTCATCTTGCAAAGCAATCTCAATCATGTGACTGATGAAAGCATAATCGCCTTTGCTTTTCGGCGGTATGCCTCGCCAAAAGCGATGAAATCGATCAGTTACGGCATGATCAGCGCCCCATTTATCGAGCGAGAAAGGGGGATTGGCGACAACCACATTAAATTTCATCAAGCTGTCGCCTTCTATCAGTTTTGGGTTAGTGATAGTGTCGCACCATTCTATGCGGGCATTATCCTGCTCGTGCAGAAACATATTCATCCGACATAATGACCAGGTACTGCCATTGCTTTCTTGACCTGCAAGGAAAAAGTTATGATTAGGAACTTCTTTTGCGACACGTATCAGCAACGAACCGGAACCGCAGGCAGGATCACAAATCCTATCGCCTGATTTTGGATTAAGAAGTTTTGCAAGAAGTGTCGAGACTTCCGGTGGTGTATAAAATTCACCGGCCTTTTTCCCAGCGCCAGCAGCAAAACGAGCTATAAGATATTCATAGACATCGCCTATAATATCCCGGTTGCCAATTTTTGAAGGTCTGAGGTCAAGTTTGGGATTGTTGAAATCTTCAAGCAAGTTCTTCAAACGACGATTACGTTCTTTCGTCTGTCCAAGATTGGCGTCACTGTTAAAATCAATATTACGAAAGACATTTTCCAGCTTTGCTTTATTCGCATCTTCAATTTTTTCCAGAGCAATATTTATAAGCTCACCAATATTAGCGTTGTCTCGCTTAGAATAGAGGAAATCAAAATCACTTTCCTTGGGCACTATAAAACGCTCACGGCTTAGTGCGCGTTCGACTCTTTGAGCATCGCCTTTATAATTTTTTTCATATTCTTCGCGTTTATCTTTCCATAAATCGCTTAAGTATTTTATGAAGAGCATCGTGAGGATATAATTTTTATATTCAGAAGGATCGACAGCGCCTCTAAATGTATCGCATGCTCTCCAGACAATATTATTAATTTCGTCTTGTGTTATTTGCTCAGCCATTGGATTACTCCTGTTTATTTGGTTTGTTTTTTATCGCATTGAGGCACACTGCATTAACAAGCATATTTCTCTTTTCTATAAGTTTGTTTTGCAGATGCCTTTCTTTCTCAAGTAAAGAATCCAATTTAACGATTCTCTGCTGAATTTCTAAAGATGGTACATCTATAATCATATTCTCAAAGGATGATTTTGGCACCACTGGCATATGAGTACCACGTCGAGCAATGTTGTGTAAATATTCCTGCGCAGGCGCTTGTTTGATGTACCAGGCAAGATATTCTGGAAGAATATCTCTAGTTATTAACCGCAGAACGAAGAAGTAGCTTGCTGCCATAGTGTTTTTGAGATCGTCTTTTATAGGAATTGCATAATTTCGCTGGCCACGTGCTAGAAACAGAACATCTTCTTTCTTTATTAGGTAACGTTCAGCATCAGACTGAATATTCACTTTGGATAGATTATCAATTTGAAGTTTTTGCGATTCGTCAAAATCTTTAATCTGTATAAGGCTGTGAGTTCCACTTGTAACAGTCTCAACTCGCCCACGGAATTGATAACCGATTTTTATTTCTGCAATATCTTTGATTTTCTTTTTCATTTTTTTATATTGAGCCGCCTATTTCTAGGCGGCTCTTTTCATAATTATTTATTCTACGGTGTTTGACCCTATCCTATATGCATACACATAACGTGTTGTATAATCTCCACCGCCTGGACCGCCCTTACATCCTTTATTAAGGAAATAGTCTTCGATGTTACGGGCAACGGCATCAGAACCACAATCTCGAAATATCCATGCCCCATTTTTCTCATCGACATTGTGATCAATGAATAATCTCTTACGTGGATCTGAGGCGACACCCGCATACCAATCAGAATATCTTCCTCCAAATTGACGCATGTAATTTTCTATATCTTGTTTGATTTGATAAGATAAATTTAACGCTGTTTGCATTTACCTAAATTCCTCCATTATTAATTGTTTTCATTCTCAACCATAGAAAGAATAAAGCTTGTCATTTATGGTCACTGTCTCCGTCACAACTAAATTGGGCTGGCACCACCTCCTTTTGTTGTGGCTGAGACTTGACAGGAGGAAATAAAACTGTTACTTAAAATTCAACTTACTTATGTTCGCTCCAGGTGTCTCAGCCTGAGTGAGCAATAAAGGCTCTCTGTTAGTAGCATTGAGCCTTTATTTATTTTTACAGTATTTTAAATACTGCGTGAAAACTTATATATTAAAATAAGGTCGTAGTCAAGATAATTTTTGAAGTATTTTTAATACCTATACATATAATTTATCATCTTTAGTTTTAATATAATTAAGTGTATAATGATATTAATATTTTTCTATAAATTAAGATTTGCGAAAGATTCTCATTATTTTTTTCAAGAATCTTTCTTGTTCAAAATTTGAACAGGTCTCCTTACCAAAACTTTTCACTAACGTGCCACTATTCGCTAGTATCAAACGTATCTTCGTTATTGAGTTCATCACTACGCAACGCGCGCAACTAACACTATTTCATAAGTAGTTTCAGTATGTTACGTTTTTCGCCTTGTTGACAACTATTTAAATATATGATATAAATCATAATTTATCGTCATAAAAATACTATTGTTGATTATAAGGAGTTAAAAAATATTTAATTAAGGAGGAAATTGATTTTGATAGATCAGGCTAAAATAAAAGCTGTAAGAGATTACCTACAAAGTGAGTTTTCAGATTATCAGATTGATGATACTGAAGACTTTGAACGAGTATCCCAAAAGTTTCGAGTCTACAATGATACTGAGATTTATATTGTTAAATTCCAGCGATCATTCTTTGACGATACTCCTGATATCAAAAAAGAATTACAAAATAAAAGGCTTAGCAAATTTATGCGAAATAATAGTGGTGATGAAGTTTTAGTCACCAAAGAAGGTTTATCCCTTGTGGCTCCAGTTAATGAATTAATTTATCAATAGAATTGAGTCTAACATACGAATCAAATAGTTGAACAGGAATTCATCTTTGTTCAATGCCCGAATATAGTTACGTTGAAACATCTTCTTACCAAAGCAATTATGCTATTGTTTTACTACTAGTTACTATCATACTTGTGTGTCAGTTAGTTATCATCAACTACTGTGATTTAATTTTCACTAAACAAAACACACTGTCATTATCCACGTAACATTTGCATGTTACGTTTTACGCCTTGTTGACAACTTATTAATATTATTATATAATACAGCCAACATAATGATTGATGAAATGAATGTAAAATTTCATTAATCAATGCGTTTTATTATTCATCGATCCCGATTTGTCCAGTTATCTGGCCGGATTGGGGTCTTTGCTTTTTATGGGTATTTGACAAACTAACAATTAATAAAAAAGGAGGAAAAGATGAGTATTGAAGATTTCAATTACGTTAAGCCAGAGCCCCATCCATTTAAGAAAGAATTAAGAAGAAGAAAAATTACACTTTGGATGCTTCGTAGAATCTGTCACATTCCGGAATCACAGCTCTCACGTTATCTAAATGGAATTGATGAGATGCCGAATAGTATAGAAAGTATGTTAAAGGCAGTGCTTTACGAAGGTTTTGAGGAATAAGCTGAATGGAAAATGCTGAAAAGAGAAACAGAAAAATTGAATATACTGCTAGAGAGCTTATGGATACACTCATTCCTGAATGTGAGTGGATCGTTCCTGGATTATTTCCAACTGGTCTTACATTACTTGCCGGCGCGGCAAAGTGCGGGAAATCGTGGTTTGCTCTTGGCCTTGCCGCATCTGTATCACTAGGACTTTCTGTATTGGGAAAGATAGAAGTGAAGAAAGCAGGTGTTTTGTATCTTGCTTTGGAAGACATAGATAGGCGTTTACAGGAAAGATTATCGACAATCATTCAAGGGAATCAGGCACCTGATAATTTGCATCTTTTTTTCGAATGGCCAAAATTCGATCAAGGTGGCCTTGAAAAACTTGATGTATGGTTATCTGCGCATTCCGACGTAAGACTAGTTATCGTTGATGTGTATGCAAAAGTCAAAAAGCCTAATAGAGGGAAAAATTGGTATGAAGAGGATTATGAGGCTCTCGGCAATTTAAAAAGATTAGCAGATAAACATTCCATTACATTAATTCTTATAGTTCACCTCTCAAAACGACGAGATGATGAAGATCCATTAAACGCTATTACCGGTAGCACGGGAATGTCTGGAGCTCCTGATACATTAGCACTACTGAGTAGTAATAGGCAGATGATGAGTGGCAAACTCACGATTGTTGGAAGGGATGTGCAACAAATGGAACTCGCCTTAAAATTTGATAAAGAAAGTACATCATGGATAATTGATGGCGATTCAGAGGAATACAAAATTAGCGATCAAAGAACTGCTATTCTAGATTTGCTGAGGAAACACAAACAGCCCATGAAATCAGGTGAAATAGCAAAGGCACTTAACAAGAACGATAATGCCATTCGTCAATTGCTACATAAATTGCTTAGAGATGGGGATGTAAAAAAACCATCATATGGATATTATACGATACCCGATAACAACAATAACATTGATAACAATGATAACGCCAATAACAATGATAACAATGAATCGTTATTGTTATCATGCGAACAATAACAATTAAATTCACATAAATCATTGATTTTATGAATGAATATTGATTGTTACCATTGTTATCATTGTTATTGAATATTTTTTAATGATTTTGGATTAATATGAATGGTCTTGATAACGATAAACGGTTGCGAACTAATCGAAAGATGACAGTTGATCAGTGCTTGTCCATCGACATAGCTCAATTTGACTGCCACAGGGATGTTTCCTTCTCTGGCGAATTATCTTGGCTGAACACGCATAATGATGAACGGATTTTATGTGTGGATTATTTATTCTTACCTGAAGATGAGAGTGAGCCGATGCTCATTCTTTCTTACAAGCTTGAAAACAGGCTTGTGAAAGAAACTATCATTTTTCAAAAAACAAGAACCCGTTTTGATGGAAGCAGGTGGTGGTTTACTTGTCCGCTATGTGAAAGGCGAATGGGAAAGTTATATCTGACACCCAAAGGCAATTACTTTGCCTGCAGAAGATGTCATGAGTTGAGGTATAGCGAGTTAGTGCGACTTTAATTGTCACCTTCTGAAACTTTTCTTAATTCTGCTAATTCTTTTATCCACTTTTGTATCCTTATGTAATTGTAAATATGACCTGATACTCGGAATATAAAAAATAGTATTAATACTAGGAGAAAGAGCACGATAATATTCGCGGACAAATCATAAACACCTAGCCCAAACAGCCTAGGAATAAGAAAAAGGGCATGCTGTCCTGCAATAGACATTGCATAAATAAGTACATCAGCTATCCAAATCAAGAGCAATAGGGCTGGGACGCCCATTATAATTAGTGAAGGGATTTGTATGAATATCTTGGCCCACGGAGAGTCTGCAGATATTTTAAGGTTTGTGCCTCTTAGTATATAGTAATCTGCACTTGCATATCCTCTTTTTGAGTATGGCACAGCACCACAATTTGGACATTTTGATGGCCTATCTATCATTAACTCGCTAAAGGCATCGCATTGTTGATAAAAAGTTGCATCACATTTATTACAGAATGAGTCCTCACGAAACTTCATAAATAGTATACCCATAATAGCTGCCTCCTCATCTTACTATTATTTAATTTACTTTACTTCGTGCCCAATACCCGCTCAGATAGTCCGCAAAGGTCTTTGAAGAAGTCGTGGACTTATTTCCTTCAACAAATGAAATCAACTGGTCAGCAGCGGCTTTACTTACTGTCAATTCAAAACAGTTTTTTATAAATGTACTTTCGTCTCTTTTTCCAGCCACCGGCGATGCGGTTTGAGCAAATCTGTCAAATAAGGGATGGCCTTCTCATATTTGAATTCAAGTCGATCCAATAAATACTTTGTGTCAGAGAGTGACGGTTTCTTTCTGTAGATGGAGTGATTTATTTTTGTTAAATCGATATCAAGATCTTCGGCTGTTCTTTCATCTATGGAAAAGCCGCCGCCAGGTTTCTGCAAGGAAAGAATCTGGATCAGTTCATTGCCTTCATCTGTTCCATCCCACGGGAAGAAGTTGAGTTTCATATCCAGAGTTAAGCCCCTTTTCACCAAGTCGTCCTCAATATCGCGGAGAGATGTGCGTCCGAAGTTTTTAAGATTGAGAAGTTTCGATGCAGAAATCTGCACCAGTTGGCCGATGAGTTTGATACCCGAACTATTCAGGCAATTCTGTGAACGGACAGAGAGTTCAAACTCTTCTTCAATGAGACAGAGAAGAAAGCATTTCGTCCTGTTGAGGCGATCCATTCTGGTCTGTTCAGATGATTTTCCGACATAGACCATACCGGAAGCCATACGTTCATAGTTGCCGTGAATTATCCTTTGTGTTTCCATGATTCCTCCTAAAAATACATATTACATTAATAAGTTGTGTCTTAAAGCCATCAGGCAATCTAACCCGTCTGATGACTGACAAACTAATTCATCAATGCTTAAATTCACATTTTTATATGCAATATTCAGTATTTAAGATAAAGTTCCGGCGTCGGTAGTATATGATAGCCGGTGAGCTGCGGCGAAAAATTCAGATTAAAGGTTAGTTTAACCTTATTGAAAAGTTATATACAGCAAATATTTCTTAATGTCAATAGAGGCTCAAATACTTAATATTATTAGTTATATAACTATTTTAAGTCTTCAGCAGTCAAATGGCTAGGAAATCATTAAGTGAATGTTAAAATTTGAGCTTTTGCAAACACTTTCTATTATTTATGATAATGTATTTAAGTATTTAACTATGATTTTTTCGTGGTACTTTCGGTGGTACTTTGACTTAAAAAGAGTGGTAAATGTTGCTTGTCGGTCATGTTTGATACTTGATATTATTGAGTTTTTTCACATCGAAGATGTGAGATGTGCCTCTCACGCCGGAAACCGGGGTTCAAGTCCCCGTGGGACTACCAAAAAGAAATCAATTACTTACAATTATATTTTAAGCAATTCATCATTAAGCTTCTTTTAATCCCCGGTACTATTCCGAGTCATAAAGATGAAAAGAGATGTTTTTTTATAATTAAAATAATTTTCTTCTTGGTATATTTTGAGGACTGATCCATTTCCTTTATGATAGAGAAAGATATCAGCATATGCTATTCATGAAATCGACATTGGGTGATCATCCAGAATGTGGGATAAGGAGAAGACGATGAAAACAATTTTAAGTGTGTGTTGTGGCATGGTCTTGTTGTTGATGAGCGTGGTAATCCCCGGTTGTTCTAGTTCGTCCAGTTCTGACTCGTCCAGTTCTAATTCGTCGCCCAGGATTTCCACCTCCTTGTTGCCGGTTTGTGTAATCGGTCAGGCCTACAGCCAGCAGATCAGTGTTACCGGCGGCAGCGGCACGAAAACATTCTCCATCACGCAGGGTTCATTGCCTTCAGGCATTACGCTATCTTCTACCGGCAGAATGGCCGGTACGACACAGGTGTCTCCTGGAGTATTTCAGTTTACCGTTATGGTCCAAGACTCTGAAGGCACAGACACCCAGAATTTTTCCCTGACCGTTGTCGCGGAAACTGTGGCCACACCGCAACCATATGAAACTATCAGAAACAATCCATCCTACTACTATGTTTCGCAGGAATCGGGCCTGTGCGGCGCGACCAGTTTTTACATGGCCATGAAATACTATGGTGATCATCTGAAAAATATAAAAACCGGAATTATGGACAAAGATTGTCCGGCGGAAATTGCGGATAAAATTTATTATCCGACTGAACTTTCAGCGACATCTCAAATAGCGACATATATTCAATATATAGATAATACATTAAATAGTCTGGCCGGCATCCACCTTTCGTCGTTGGTAAAGGCGGCTGAAGGCCTTCTGGATGAGTCAGGTGTCAGAGCTTTATATAATGAGGTGATAGTGGATAATTACCGTGATGACCTCACCGGAACGGAGAATGACATTTCCGGACAAAAGAAAAATATTTTCCTCAATCGAATTGTTCCTTTTTTGAAGTCCGGCTCTCCCGTGCTGCTGCACCTGTGGAGATCGCCGGTGTTGGGGATTCCTTCTTCCGGCCATTATGTGCTGGTGATCGGATATGATGAGTCCGAGAAAGTCGTGTACTTTATGGACCCGAATGATCTGAATCATCAGGGGAACGAGTGCGATTGCATAGCGACAGACAGCAGTAATCCCGATATATGTTTCATTCAAAAGGTTGATTTTGACTTCTTCATAGAAGATTACTGGTATAAATCCGATGATCCCTACGTACTCAATGCTCGATGGGATGGAAACTGGGTCGGATTTCGTCATTAATGCCGTGCGGGCATGATGTGTGAAAGATTTTTATCCGCCGGCACAAACTCTGTAAAACATCTGAATCATTTTTACGCCGGGCTCAAGATCATGAAAGGTTATGTTCTCCATGACTCGATCCGGTCGCTAGGATTTAATTGACATCCAAAACTTTTCTTCTTACTATTACTTACAGAAAAGAAAAGTTTAATCAAAATATTTAATTTATCAGAGTTGAGAACAAGTATGACAAACGGCGAAGCTAAAATAAAATATTTGGAAGACAATTATGGCAAAAATATCCTGCCATTGTCAGCGGTTGAAAATGACTGCTATCCGGGAAAAATCCCATCGGAAGTATTGATATTTTACAGAAAAGGAACTTCACTGGAAATACTTGAAGAGCATTTTTTCAAAACAATTGAACAATATAATCTATTCTCAAGCCGTCTCATCATGATCGATACTAATAAATTTGCTCTGCAATATTGTACAGACGGAGTTATAAAAAATATTTTACCACCCATGAATGTTGCTTTTGAGGATATTAATATCGATGATATAAAAAAAATGATGGTTCATGTTAAAACGCTTCCTGGTGAACCTCTTCTTGCTGTAACGGGAATACCGATAAAAGATGGAATATTGGGCGCAATCAGTTGCTCTCATGCGATAGGCGATGGCATTTCGTTGATGCTTTTTCTGTACGCGTGGAATTGCAGGATAGAAGGCAATGCTGTTTTACCACCGTCAAGTCAAAGATTATTCAAAGGAAATCCGATAAACTTTGATCAGATTGACGAAGCATTCATTCCGCCACTTTCTGAATTAAGCGATGATATTCAGGATCGAGTCAAGGTTGGAGACAACATAGAAACATATACGGCAAAGGAATACTTTTCGGATGAATTTCTTGATAAGCTGAAAAATACCGCGAAATCAGAATATCCTGAACACGCGATATCCAATAACCAAATTATGACGGCATTTTTGTTAAAGCGATATCATAATGAAATGTTGCCGAATACGGACAAAATTATCGTCAGAAATCCGATCAATCTCAGATATATGCATCCTGATATTGATCCCATGTATATCGGTAATGCATATTTTAACAGCATAGCCGAATTTACTAAAGACGAAATCAATAAAATGTCTATATGTCAGATGGCCTGTCGATTGAATGAATCCATTATCAAGATGAGGAATGAGCGCTTTATGAGAGACATAGTGTATTTATCTGAGTATGGGATAGAGCTCAACGCTGACATGTTTAGTCATTACCCTCCTTTCGATACCGATCGCGATATAGTTTCCAGCAACTTGACTCATTTAAATGATCTTGAATCCTTATTCCTTGGAACCAACGTGGGAAGCATTTTATATGTTGACGCTTCAGTACAAACAGGCTTTACCATGTTAAAGGAAAAAAATGGCAAGATCTTTGCGCAAATTACAAGCAGGTATCCCTTAAATAAACCTCTGGGATAAATTTTTATTCCAACTGAACAGATTTACATCTATTGACTTGTTGCCAAGAAGAATACTGCAAAAAAGAAACACTCCACCATTCCCCCGGCACGGAACGTTTATTGTTTGAACTTGAAGACTCTTTTAATTTTAGATATTGAAATAATTATTTCAATGGACCGCCGGCAAATCCCATAATTTCCTCTCTTATTTTATCTTTCTAAAGGCATTGATAAATCAATCTACTTAAATCAAAAAAACCTGCATTTGACAGAATGAAAATCTTATTTGTATCTTATAACCAGTACTCTTCAAATGCTTAATATCCGACTTTTTTTATTTTAATGGACCACCAACAGCAATACCCATAATGTCCTCCTTTCATTTATTATTTGATTCTATAATAAAATATCTTGTCGATTTGTCAATAGAAAAAGTTTTTTTTCGCATCTAAATTGTCAAGGATAATCAATAGAAGCAAAGCTTTATGATAAATAATTTGCAGGTAATAAAATACGATTGCGTTGCTTGCCTGACTCTTTTTACATGACGTAATATTATTTTTTATTGATATAAAGACATTGACCTGCCGCGGGATGGCAAATTTCCATTACGCCCTTTAAGTTGATGCATAATTATTTCATGCCACATCTGCGGCCATTTCTTTATCGGATTAAGTTGCATGTACACCTTCCGGAAATGGTTTCTCGAAAATGGCGCAAACCGCGATTTTATCCAGATTTCTCTCTCGCGTGGCGGGACTTTGGAAAAAACATCTTCCTCATAAAATTTAAGCACGTTTTCTCGTGTCCATTCTCTCGTTTCAAAAAATTTTTCCCCGCTTTCATGATATAAAATAGATCCCGGATGACGAACTAAAGGCATCAGCATGAACGTATCTGGTCGATTACGCTTGAGCCAATCCAGTTTAATTTCCAAATCCGTCAAAGATTCTTCTGCTGTTTGAGTCAAGATATAGGCATGCACACTTATGCCTGCTTTCCGGCAAAACCGCAGAGCCTTCTCATTAGTGCTGACAGTGGTATCTTTTCTTAAAGAATCTAAATCCTTCTGTAACGTAGCCTCCACACCAATTTCTATTTTGATGCATCCTGCCTGTCGCATCAATCTCAATAAATCCGGTTCTAATCTATCGGCCCGTGCCTGTATGGCCCATGAAAACTTCTTTGCAAGTCCGGTTTTGATGAATTGATGGCAAATGTGTTCAACTCTCGCCCGGTCGAACATGAAATCATTATCGTGAAAATAAATAGCTTCGACTTGTGGAAATTGTTTCAGAGTGCGGTCAACCATCTCTGTTAAATAATCAACGCTATGAAAACGTACGCCGCCTCCGTAAACCAGCGATTCGGTGCAAAAAGAGCAGCGAGAACTGCATCCCCTTGAACCAAGCATTGTTAAGGTTGATAAATAGAATCCACGAATAATAGCGGAGGTGCGACGCGTATAAAATGACATATCAAGCAACGAATAATCAGGGAAAGGCAATTTATCAAGATTTTTGATTCGGCCAAAACCTGGCTTTCTGTCCTCTCCTGTTTTTGTTTCCTCGCTATTGATAGACTTATTACGCCAAAGTATCTCTTTGATCTTGTCTTTTTTTGTTCCTTCAGCCAAATCAAGCAGAGCTTCTTCTCCTTCTCCTATGCAAACGCCATCGAGTTCCGGAATTTTCTCCAGCGTAAGTTGCGGTAAAGCGGTGGCGTGATGTCCGCCGGCAAGCATAATACCCTGAAACGAATCACGGAGCCTTCTTGCGCAATGCACAGTCTGATAGACCAGGGGCGAAATGGTCGTCATGCCGATGACGTTGGGAGAAAAGGTCTTCACGGTCGCCAGCATTGCCTGATCGATTTTCTTCCAATCAGGTCCCAAGCTGGCCATCGCTGCGTGGCAATCAAAAACCTGTACAACATGCCCGTGTCTTTTTAGTAGAGCTCCGATATAAGCGAATCCCAGGGGAACCCAATGCGGTCCGGGACGTTTCGCTGATTCCACACCATGCGTGATAAACAAAAATCGCATAAGCTTGTTTTTCCTGCTCCTGTTTTGCTCTATATCCCAATCGGATTTTTCCTTATAAGGAAATCAGGATATGTGAATATAAATGCTCTTCGATTTACAATCAAGCTTGACGTTACAATGGCTTCGTCTCAACGAAGTTGCTGTCCGAAACCACCTGCAATAAACACCCTGTAAATTCCTCAATCCTTTTGTAAGAAATATATAATCTTTCAATGGATGATAAATGGGGTTGTACATTTCCCTCTTTTAAAAATAATTAATCATGATATTATAACATCCAACTTGTTTTAATTAGCATTATAAGACATTGAAGAGTGATGCAGAAATATAAAGCTCCCGAAGGAAGTGGTCATGTCTTCTTTCAGGAGCTTGTTGAAGGGTTAAAAATGAAAAGGTTTTACTGTTATTTCTAATATAATGGTGATTACGATTAAATCAAGGGAGGGTAGGTATGGGAGATTTCAAGTTAAGGATGATGGCTTTAGGAAGTATGGTAAGTGGTGCAATCATCATCGCTCTTTTTGTTGCTATTGTTGTGGGTATTCCGTATTTCATACTCAAGACAATTTTTTAGAGGCATGTTCATAACATGTAAGATATGATCAAAACAAAAATTTTTATATTTTGAAGACTTTTTCAACAGAAAAGCATTGACATATATATTTAATTTCCCTATATTTCCGCTGCCGGAAATTAATCTTCATGCGCGAAAATTCCAAATAAAGAAAATACTATCCAGTAAAAGCGCACGTACAAGAACTTTAATTTATAACTTAATCATTCAAAAACAATTTAACCCACCTTTGGATCAGGTCATTCTATGACAAAGGTTAAGAAAAAAGAACCAACAGCGCTGGAAACGCTCAAAGACTTAATCAACCGCAATCGCGAGTTTGATATCATTGAGTTGTTTTCTGATATGCATCCGGCCGATATTGCTGATTTAATTGATGAACTCGAGGAAGAGGACCGGCTGCACCTCTTTTCGTTGCTCGATGTTGATAAGGCATCGGACGTCATCCTGGAATTATCCGATACATCACGCGAACAGCTCATCGAAGATCTTTCCAACGAAAAACTCACGGACATCATCGAAGAAATGGAATCGGATGATAAGGCTGATATTATCGCCGAACTTTCCGATGATCAGGCCAAAGCTGTCCTGGAAGCCATCGAGCCTGAAGAATCCGAAGAAGTTCAGGAGCTGCTCAAGTACGCAGATGATACCGCCGGTGGTATCATGCAGTCCGAGCTGGTTTCCGTAAAAAAGGAAGCGACGATTAACGATGCTTTCCAGGCTGTTGCGGAAGCCAAAGACGAAATTGAAAATATTCACAATATTTTTGTCGTTGATGACGATAATAAACTCATCGGCACCGTTCCCCTGCAACGCATTATCACCATGAAACGATTTGCGCCCATTGTGGACGTTATTGATGAGGATATTCCCAGCGTTCCCTATGATATGGACCAGGAAGAAGTCGCCCGTCTTTTCAAAAAATACGACCTCGTTTCTATCGGTGTCGTCGATAAATTGCAGCATCTGCTGGGACGAATAACCATTGACGACGTCGTTGATGCCATTCAGGAAGAATCATCCGAAGATATTTATCGCATTGCGGGACTGGGTCAGGATGATACGATTTTTCATAATACTTCTGATTCGGTCAAAAAGAGGCTCCCCTGGCTCTTTCTGAATCTACTCACGGCGATGACATCGGTTCTGGTCATCGGTTTTTTCGAAGATACTATTAAAATGATGGTGGCCTTGGTTTTCTTCATGCCGGTTGTTG
Source organism: Smithella sp. (assembly GCA_018056685.1). Taxonomy (GTDB): domain Bacteria; phylum Desulfobacterota; class Syntrophia; order Syntrophales; family Smithellaceae; genus Smithella. The sequence goes on along the minus strand of JAGPFC010000016.1, from coordinate 34,528 downwards.
CCGGTCTGGGCGGCAATTCCGGAGGGCAGACCCTGGCGCTCATTATCCGTGGTATGGCGCTCGGTGAAATAACGTTTGAAAATGCGAAACGTGCTTTATTGCGTCAGATTACGGTGGGTATTGCCAACGGCGTTGCCGTGGGAGTTGTTATTGCCATTATTGCTTATTTCTGGAAAGGCATTCCCATTCTTGGGTTGATTCTGGGGATGGCGATGATTTTCAGTATTTTTGCCGGAACCATGGCCGGTGTGCTGATTCCGCTGGCGTTGAAGAAACTGGACTTGGATCCCGCGCTCGGATCCAATATCTTATTAACCGCATTTACCGACGCATTCGGTTTCTTTTCGTATCTCACACTGGCGACAATTTTTCTAAAAATATTTGTGTAAAGCCGCAAGCAGCGCGTCTTCGTTCAAATCAGGTTTGTTTTCAAGATGCACTAAATGATGCCGGCGTACTTGGTCCAGCTGGAGTTGTTCCATTGCGGGTCGATATCATCGTTGGTATCCATCGCCGGATTCAAACCGCATTTCAGGGCGAAGTAGCGATGGAACGCAAGGTTGCCGGTTAATTCGGGATGAAAAACCGTGACCAGAATTTTTTCGTTTTCCGCCGCTGCAATGTAATCATCAATTTTTAACAACACCCTGACATCGTTACTTGCATCTAAAATCTTGGGCGCGCGGATGAACGTCAAGGGTATGGGTTTGCGGGAAACTTCAGGAATTATCGCTTCACTGACAAAGCTATCCAGTTGGCTGCCGAAACCGTTGCGTTCAACCCGGATGTTGATCAAATTAAGACAGGATGTTTCGCCGACAACGTCCCTGGCCAGTAAAATCGCCCCAGCGCAGGTGCCCCAGATTTTCATTCCGTTTTGATGGGCCTGCAGCAGGACATCCTTGATGCCGAAAATGTTGAGTAATCGGGCAATGCAGGAACTTTCCCCGCCGGGAATAATCAATCCTGCCAGGTCTTTAAAATCTTCGGCCTGTTTCACTCTTTTGCAAGCGACCCCCAAGCGTTCAAGATGTTCCAGATGCTCATGCACTCCGCCTTGTAAATCCAGAACGCCAATCAACAAAGGCTTGCTGCCGACTAAACGCAAAGACATGGGAAATTACCACCCGCGTTTGGCCAGGATCTGTTCGGGAGGAATCTGCGATATTTCCAGACCGGGCATGGCTTCACCCAGATCCATGGATGCTTCCAGAACTTTTTGCGGATCGTTGAAATAAGCGGTCGCCTTGACAATCGCCCGCGCCCGTCTCGCCGGATCGGCGGATTTGAATATCCCGGAACCGACAAAAATGCCATCGCAGCCCAACTGCATCATCAGTGCGGCATCCGCCGGCGTGGCGATGCCACCGGCCGCAAAGTTAACCACCGGCAGGCGTCCTAATTCCTTTACCTTCAAGGCCAGTTCATATGGCAGGCCGTTTGCTTTGGCAAATCCCGTGACTTCTTCCACAGGCATCTGAACAAGCTGACGAATTTCCCGGTTCATTGTTCTCATGTGACGTACTGCTTCCACAACGTTTCCGGTACCTGCCTCTCCCTTCGTGCGGATCATGGCCGCGCCTTCGGCAATTCGACGCAGGGCTTCACCAAGATTGCGCGCGCCGCACACAAAAGGTATTGAGAATTTTGTCTTGTCAATATGGCATTCTTCATCAGCCGGGGTCAAAACTTCGCTTTCATCTATATAATCAATGCGTAATGCTTCCAGAATTTGCGCTTCCACAAAATGGCCGATACGCGCTTTGGCCATCACGGGTATGGATACGGCTTTTTTGATTGCGGCAATCATCGAAGGGTCGGACATCCTGGCCACGCCGCCGTCTTTACGGATATCCGCGGGCACGCGCTCCAGAGCCATAACGGAAACGGCTCCCGCCTCTTCCGCGATTTTTGCCTGTTCCACATTGGTTACGTCCATAATAACGCCGCCTTTAAGCATTTGCGCCAGCTGGACATTTAATTCATATCTCTTTTTATCCACTTTACATCGCCTCCTGTGGGAAAACTTTTTATATTATAATACTTCGTTAAATGGTTTCCTAGTGAAAAAAAACAAAAATTACCAGAACAATCTTGTCTTGATTCCCTTTTCTTTCAAATATTGCTTAATTTCTGTAATCGTATAGGTCCGGTAGTGTACCATCGAAGCAATTAACGCCGCATCGGCTTTTCCTTTTGTCAAAACATCCGCCAGATGTTCAGGTTTCCCTGCCCCGCCTGAGGCGATAACAGGGATTTTCACGTTTTCAGAAATCATTCTGGTTAAATTCAGTTCATAACCAGTTTGTACCCCGTCGGCGTCAATGGAATTCAGACAGATTTCACCGGCGCCGAGGTTTTCCGCTTCCTTTGCCCACCACAAAGCATCAATTCCCGTATAAATCCTGCCGCCGTGAATAACCATTTCATAGCCGGATGGAATTTTATCGGAAACATTCACTTTTTTAACATCCATTCCCAAAACAACGCACTGGCTGCCGAAAGCTTTTGCCCCCTGCGTGATGATTTGCGGATTTTCCACAGCGGCGGAATTCACGCTCACTTTTTCCGCTCCCGCATGGATCACTTTGCGCATGTCTTCCAGATTGCGGATGCCGCCGCCCACGGAAAAAGGAATAAAAATCGTTTCGGCCACCCGCCGTACTACATCGATCATAATATCGCGTTTGTCCGATGATGCCGTAATATCGTAGAAAACAATTTCATCGGCGCCCTGCTCATAGTATTCGCGCGCCGCTTCCACCGGATCGCCGATATCCACGTTGCCTTTGAATTTAATGCCTTTGGTCAGTTTGCCGTCGCGTACGTCCAGGCAGGGAATGATTCGTTTGCTGATCATGACGGACTCCACGTGCAAAAGTTTTTCAATATCTGCAAGCCGGGACGTCCGCTTTTTTCCGGATGAAATTGCATTGCCACGAGATTGTTTTTTGCCAGAACCGAACAGAAGTTTATGCCGTAATCCGTTGTTCCGAGGACGACCTCACGGTCTGTCGGCGACGGATAATAGGAATGGACGAAATAGAATTCGGCTTCCGATGGAATGTTTTCAAATACCGGGTGGCTGCGGAGCATTTTGACGCTGTTCCAGCCCATCTGGGGAATTTTCAAACGAACATGACCGGACATCAATGTTTCGGGGAAACGCCTTGTCGATCCGGCAATCAAGCCGATACAAGGCGTGTTGTTTTCTTCGGAGTAATCCAGAATGATCTGCGTGCCCAGACAAATGCCCATCAACGGTCTGCCGGTTTTCAAATAATCCTTCAACCAGATATCGAGTTTCTTATTACGCAGATAAGCCATGGCCTCACCCGCCGCGCCGACACCGGGGAAAATTACATGAGATGCCGCATCGAGCTTTACCGTGTCATCGGTCACCATAAAATCCTGCCCGATGTTTTGCAGCGCACGCGCCACGCTCGTGATATTCCCGGCATTATAGTCAATTATTGCTATCATTTGTTATCTCTAATCAAGATTTACGGAATATGCCTTTAGCAATTTTTATGCTCAAATTCCAGTCAATGCTTATCCTTTAATATAATGCTTGCCCTGGTACGAATCTCGACGCTCCAATTCCTTATTGATGGTGTTTAAAACGTCTAATTTATTCATTGCCCACTCCGGCGCAAGAAAAATATCGCGGTAACCGTCAGCGGTCAGGCGCTGAATCACTATTTCCGGCGGCAAAACCTCCAGAATATCAGCCACCAGAGATATATATTTTTCTCTGGAGATCATCTGAACATCTCCTTTTTTGTACATATCTCCCAAAGTTGTTCCTTCTAATGCCAGCAGCGAATGAATTTTGATGCCATTGACCGGCAGGGCGGCAAGGGTTTTTGCCGTGGTTAGTACATCTTTGTCACTTTCGCCTGGCAAACCGATGATGATGTGCACACAAATGTTCAGATCTTTTCCGGCCAAAGCATTCATCGCATCCAGAAACTGCTGAAAATTGTGTCCTCGATTAATGAATTGCAACGTCTTGTCGTTAACGGATTGCAGACCCAGTTCCACCCAGGCATGACACTTTTGCGCGTAACCCTTTAATAATTCAACAACGTCAGAGTCGAGACAATCCGGCCTGGTGCCGATAGATAAACCGATAACGTCTTTCTGGGCCAGCGCTTCATCATAGAGAGCCCGCAGCTTTTCCACCGGCGCGTAAGTATTTGTGAATGTTTGAAAATAAGCGATGAATTTCGCCGCCTGCTTCGTGTAATATTTTTTGCCTTGGACAATTTGTTCGGTCACCGAAGGCAATTCACCCTGCTGGCGCAGCTTTGAGCCTCTGCCGTCGCAATAGATACATCCGCCCACGGCCACATGACCATCGCGGTTCGGACAGGTAAATCCCGCATCAATCTGTATTTTGTGAACATTACAGCCGAAAAGATTGCGCCAGTAACTTTTCAGGTCGTAGTAATTCTTGTTGTTTTTCCAAAAATCCGGCTTGGACAAAGCAACCTCTTTTTTATGTTGTGTTTTTACACTCTATGCCGTAAAAAAAAGCTATTAGAATATTTGCGTATAGACTTAACACCTATTGTGAACAATCGCAAGTCATCGAGACAAACAATGACGAACTTAACAGACCATTATGATGTTGCGGTCATCGGCGGCGGACATGCCGGCTGTGAAGCGGCGCTGGCCTGCGCGCGCATGGGTTGCAGCACAATCATGTTCAATATCAACCTGGATTCGATCGCGCTGATGTCGTGCAATCCGGCCATCGGCGGCCTGGCCAAAGGACAGCTGGTCAAGGAAATTGACGCCCTCGGCGGTGAAATGGGCAAAGTTACCGATAAAACCGCTGTGCATTTTCGCATGCTTAATGCCTCCAAGGGCCCGGCGGTTCATTCTTCCCGTATGCAATGCGATAAGCAACTCTACCGCTTGACGATGAAAGCCGTTGTCGAAAACCAGCCCAATCTCTATATCCGGCAGGCCATGATTGAAAAACTGGTTATCGAAGACGGCAGAGTAATCGGCGTGCTGGATCAGAGCGAACATTTTTACGGCGCGAAAAAAGTTATTATTACTACCGGCACTTTTTTGAATGGACTGGTACATGTCGGCGCTTCGCAAACACCTTCGGGACGCGCCGGAGAGTTGGCCTCCATCGGACTTGCCAATCATCTCAAAGAGCTTGGTTTTGATATCGGCAGAATGAAAACGGGCACACCGCCAAGGCTTCGCGCCTCCTCCATTGATTTTTCCCGGCTGGAGCGGCAGGACAGCGATCCCGCTCCACAGCCGTTTTCTTTTACGACAACCACCCTACGCACGGACCGTCTGCCTTCATATTTTTCCGCCACATCCGCCGAAACGCATCGCGTGATTCGGGAAAATATTCAGCACTCGCCTCTTTATTCTGGAATCATTAAGGGCGTAAGCGCCCGTTATTGTCCATCACTGGAAGACAAAGTCATGCGCTTTGGTGAACGTGAGAGCCATCCGGTTGTGCTGGAGCACGAAGGACTGGACACGCAGGAAGTTTACGCCAAGGGTTTGGGCAACTGCCTGCCTCTGGAACTACAGTACAAGATTGTGCACAGCGTCAAAGGATTGGAAGAAGCACAGATCATGCGCCCGGCTTACGCCATCGAATACGATTTTGTTCAACCCACACAACTCAAACTAACGCTGGAGACAAAATTGGTTGACGGGCTTTATCTGGCCGGCCAGATCAACGGCACATCCGGTTATGAAGAAGCGGCGGCACAGGGTCTTTGGGCGGGCATCAATTCCGCCTGCGCTGTGCAGGGCGCTCCCGCTTTTGTTTTAGATCGCTCCGAGGCCTATATCGCCGTGATGATCGATGACCTTGTCACGCGCGGCGTGGATGAACCGTACCGCATGTTTACCTCGCGCGCCGAATATCGCCTGATTTTACGGGAAGACAACGCCGTGATTCGTCTAATGGGTAAGGGCTGCGAACTGGGATTAATTGATAGAGAACATTATTTATCTCTGCAGGAAAAAGTTCGCCGGATTGAAAAAGGCATCGAGCATCTGAAATCAGTTCCGGTAAAACCCACAGCGGAAACAAATGAAAAACTGACCAGGCTCAACACGCCGCCGTTGAGTAATCACACCACGCTGCATGGACTTCTGAAACGGCATGAATTATCATATGACAACCTTTCCGTTTTTGAAGGCTGGAAACCGCAGGAAGATTCTTTTGTCAAACAGCAGATTGAAATTGAAACCAAATATGAAGGCTACATCAAGCGCCAGTTCGACGCCGTGAAGAAATTGAAGGAACAGGAAAAGAAAAAAATTCCGCCGGACTTTGATTATAATTCCGTTCCCGGCCTTTCTAATGAATTAAAAGCTAAACTCACCAAAATAGCGCCGCAAACACTCGGTCAGATGGAACGCATTCCCGGCATGACCGAAGGCGCCATCTCCGCTGTCTTAATTATGATGAAAAAACAGGAATTAATGGATCATTTTAAAAAAGACGACTCTAACTAAAACGAATTCACGGAAGGAATCATAATGGCATGCACGATCCTACTCAAGCAGAATTGGAAAGGAATTTTAAAGAACTGGCAATGACGTTTAAAGGCATTGTGTCCTGGAAATGGGACAGCCGGTTTGAAACCGTTTTAGGTGAATTTTCTACAGACAAAAAAAACAGTGTTCGTGCAATTCTGGATCAATATCTCAGCAATACATGGGACAGTTCCAATATCGGCAATGCGCCTAAGACCATCCAGAAGATCAATAAGTACCTTGGTAAACTACGGTCAGGGCAGTTGCTTTTTAGCTCAGATCCAAAACAAGATGCTTATATTTATTGTGCCTGGTGGCCTTGGGGCGACGGCAAAACCATCTCCATACGCGTCGCACCATGCTATAAGAAGTTGTCTGATTCAGATAAGGATGAAAAAATTCAACAGCTTAAAATCTGGTTCGGAATTAGAGCGACATAACACTAGACCCACTTTTTGCCTTGGTGAGGTTCGGATGATCATTCTCGTTACTTCCTTTTATAAGCCGTCTGACATTTTTTCACAGTATGTATACAACTGGTTGACAACTTTTAAAATCGATACGGATAATAGTTGTCAACAAGAAAATGTTCAAGGGTAATGTCGGGCAAGTTTATTTTAAAAGGGTGTCGAGGTTTACTCTTTAGATTTTTTCCTTTTTAAATAAATTGTCGCGGCGACTACGCCCAGGCAGCCGGTGATGACGCCGTAAGAGCTGCCGAGAACAAGCGAAATCTGTAGAGCGGATTTGCTGCCTGTAATAGACGGCAGGACATATTCAGCAAAAAGGATGAATAATGGCGTCACGAAACAAGCAGTAACCCAGGCTATGAATTCATTGGTTCCGCGCATTCGAAGCAGGAAGCCAACAAAGAAAGCAATAATTAAAGCGATGATTGCCAGCATAATTCACCTTAGTAAATTTGATAGGGCAGCTTTTAACTACCATATTTCCACGTTGAATCAAAACTTCTTTATTGGAAGTCATTCTTTTCATTAAAATTTTTTATTGACAAAATTTGATGAAAAACATAGGCTTTCTTCAAATAATAACGGTTGGAACTATGAAAGCGATCAAAATTCAAGGCATAATTATCAATATTATAATTAGCTTCTGCATAGGAGGCCGGGTCGCGGAGTAATATCATCGCCGAATAAACAAAATTTTAATCCGCTGCCGGGAGCTTCCGACAGCGGATTTTTTTTGAAGGAGAGGGGAACATGAAAAATAAAGTGATCATTTATGATACAACTTTAAGAGACGGCACACAGGGAGAGCAGACCAATTTTTCGGCGGAGGAAAAACTGCGCATTGCCCAGCGCCTCGATGAGGTTCATTTTCATTATATCGAGGGTGGATGGCCCGGTTCCAATCCAAAGGATATGCGTTTTTTTGAAATGGCTCAAAACATTAAGTTCAAAAATTCGCGTCTGGCCGCTTTCGGCAGTACACGCCGCGCCCATACCAAGACCGAGTCTTGTCCAAATCTGAAAGCTCTGATTAAAGCGGGCACACCGGCCACTGCCATTGTGGGAAAATCCTGGGACTTGCATGTTACCGATATTCTTAAAACCGACCTGAATGAAAATCTGGCCATGATTGCCGATTCCATTGAATATCTTAAGTCGATGGGCAGAGAAGTTCTGTTTGACGCCGAGCATTTTTTTGACGGGTATAAACATAATTCGCGTTACACAACCAAAGTCGTCAAAACGGCGCTGGCCGCCGGGGCAGATTATATTGTGCTTTGCGATACCAACGGCGGTTCTCTTCCTCATGAAATCTGCGCTATCGTGAAAAAAATTTCCGCTCATGTGCCTTTCGAAAAGATGGCCATTCATACTCACAATGATGGCGGACTCGCTGTGGCCAATTCCATTGCCGCCGTCCAGAAGGGTGTCATGATGGTTCAGGGAACGGTCAACGGCTACGGGGAGAGATGCGGTAACGCCGATTTGATCACCGTCGTTGCCAATCTGCAATTGAAGCTCGGCAAAAAATGTCTGCCGCCGGAATCGATCAAGCAGCTTACCAACCTCTCGCATTATGTCAGTGACGTAGCCAATGTACCACCGCTGAACTCGCGGCCTTTTGTGGGGCGCAGCGCCTTTGCCCACAAGGGTGGCATTCATGTCAGCGCGGTGGTGAAAAACTCAGCTGCCTACGAGCATATTCAGCCGGAACTGGTCGGCAACCACCGGCGTGTCCTGGTTTCCGAGTTGGCTGGGAAAAGCAATGTTGAATATAAAGCAAAGGAACTGGGAATTGATATTACAAAAGACGATGCCATCAGTAAAAAAATAGTACGCGAAGTTAAACTTTTAGAGGACCGCGGTTTTCAGTTTGACGCCGCCGACGGCTCACTCTCTCTTTTGATTAAGAAAGCAATCGGTGAATTTGTCGCACCTTTTAATCTGGAAACATTCAGCGTGATTACGTCACGCACGGAAAATAACCCCTGTCTGTCTCAGGCAACCATTAAAATATCGGTTGCCGGCGAAGAAGAATTAACCGCCGCGGAAGGCAACGGCCCGGTCAACGCTCTGGACCATGCCCTGCGCAAAGCCCTGACGAAGTTTTATCCGCAGATCAGAGATATGCATCTGGTTGATTTCAAGGTGCGCACGCTGGAAGGTTCGGAGGGGACGGCCGCCGGCGTTCGTGTTCTTTTGGATTCGACCGATGGTGAAGAGGTCTGGAGCACGATCGGTGTATCGGAAAATATTATCGAGGCGAGCTGGCAGGCATTGGTGGACAGTATTCAGTATAAGTTGAGCAAGGAGGAAAATCTCAACATCAAATAACAAGTCACCTTTTGTGTCTGACTTTGCCGGCTGCGTCGATATCCTTTGAACGCACCTTAATATTTTCACAGATGAAGCATTCCCATATTCCTTTGAAGCTTTCGTTGCGAAAGTATCGTTTTTGGTATATGACTTTCGGGAAAGTTAATCACGGGTATGAACCCCAAAGTATGCTATGGGGCTCATACCCTCCGCTGTGCGGGATTGTTTGACTAACAAATTTCAATATACTATTTTTTTGAAATTTGAGTCTCACAATAAAATCACAGGAATTTAGAAAATGCTGTTGTCGATTAACAGCCAGAATCCTCAAATGAGACTCATCAAAAAGGCCGCCGATGTAATGCGTGACGGCGGGATCATCATTTATCCTACAGACACGGTTTACGGCCTGGGCTGTGATTTGACTAATAAAAAAGGCATTGAAAAAATATACGACTTAAAGAAAAGAAACAGAAAACAGCCCTTAAGTTTTGTCTGTTCCGATCTGAAACACATCAGCGAATACGCCAAGGTTACCGATTACGCGTATAAAACAATGAAAAGGCTTTTGCCGGGAGCTTATACGTTTATCCTGGAGGCTTCGCGTCTGGTACCAAAAATTATTTTACCGAAACGGTCAACAACAGGTATAAGGGTTCCGGACAATCAGATTTGTCTGGCGCTGGTCAAAGAACTCGGTCAACCGATCATCAGCACCAGTGTGAAAACGGAAGAGGGAGAAACGTTAGGTGACCCCGCCGTTATAAAAGAATATTTTGGCAAGATGGTTGATTTAATTATAGATGGTGGTATGATTATGCCGCAACCATCGAGCGTCATCAGCTTGGTTGATGACAACATAGAAATTATAAGAATAGGTAAAGGCGATATAAGCGCCTTTCTATAAATATACAAAAGGTTGAGCGGTATTCATACAAACAGGTGTCCAGGATATCTGCTTGGGTGCGTGGGCGTGCCGAAATACCAGCCGGCCGAAAAGGACATTTATGAAACACATTATGCTCGTTAACGCTGTTCATAAAGAACAGATGCGGATGGCTACGGTTAACGAAAAGGGTATTTTAGTTGATTTCAACATTGAAATGCCAACCAGGGAACCCATTATCGGCAATATCTATAAAGGCAGGGTTCTGAAAGTTGAACGTGGTTTGCAGGCGGCCTTTGTTGATTACGGAGGCAGCAAAGACGGTTTCCTTCCTCTTAAAGATGTCTGCCCGGAGTTTCTGACTGAACAGGAAAATGGACAATCCGGCGGCAGGCCGATTCTAAAAGCCGGTCAGGAAATAATCGTTCAGGCGATTAGAGAAGCAGTCGGCAACAAAGGCGCGCTGCTGACTTCTTATATTTCTCTTCCCGGCAGATATCTTGTTTTGCTTCCCAATAAACCCGGAAGCGGCATCTCCCGCAAAGTGGAAGACGAGGAAGACCGGCAAAAGATCAAAAACCTCATGCAACAGATTAAAATCCCGGAGAATATGGGATTTATCGTGCGGACAGCCGGGTATAACCGAACGAAACAGGAAATATCCCGTGACTATCAGCATCTCGTTCGTCTCTGGAAAGAAATCAATAAAAAAGCAAAAAGCATTCACGAACCTTCTTTGATTTATCAGGAAACAGATTTCGGCGTGCGCAGCATCCGTGATTATCTAACTTCAGAAGTTGAAGAAATTATGGTGGATGATCGGGAAGCTTTCGGCAAAATGCGCGCTTACCTGCGGGCCATTTCTCCGCGTTACATCAAAATGCTCAAACATTATAAGGAGAAAACGCCTCTGTTTGACAGTTTCAAGCTCGAAGAACAGATCCGTGTCATTTATCAGGAGCGCGTGGAACTTAAATCCGGCGGTCACATCGTGATTAATCCGACGGAAGCGATGATCACGATTGATGTCAATTCCGGCCGCGGCTCAAACAAAAAGAATATCGAAGAGACCGCTTTCAAAACCAATATCGAAGCCTGCGAAGAAATTGCCCGTCAGCTTCGTTTGCGCGACCTGGGTGGTTTGATTGCCATTGATTTTATAGATATGCTTGACAAGAAGCACATCGCCGAAGTGGAAAAAGCCTTCAAAAAAGCGCTGAGTATTGATAAGGCCAGAATTCAGCTTTCCAAAATTTCCAAGTTCGGCATTCTGGAATTATCACGACAGAAGAAACAGTCAACCATTCAGGAAATAAGTTACACAAAATGTCCTTACTGCAAAGGAAGCGGTTTGCGTCCGTCGCTGGAAGCCGCGGCACTGGGAGCGTTTCGCAGCATAGAATCGGAAGTCGTCAAAGGCAACTGTTCCGAATTGAGAATTATCCTGCCTCACGAAATCGCCGATTACATTCTCAATCGAAAAAGAAGTGAGCTGCTGGCTCTCGAAACCGAATTCGATATTGCGTTAAACATCGCCGGCAGCGCCGAAATACCGTGGGAACGCGTCGAGATTCAACATATCATGAAAGAACATACTGAAAATCATGAACATGCTGACGAGACCGCTGAGACAAAAACAGAGGATACCGCTGAGGCAACCGCTGAAGAAAAAACGTTGCTCAATGGAGAAAAGCCCTCCAAAAAGAAAGGCCGGAGACGCTCCCGTCACAAGAGGAGAAAACCGGTGGACTTAACCACCAGAGCTTCATCAACAGAAAACGGTACGCAGGGAGCGGATACGGATATGTCCGCTGAAGATAATTTGTCTGCTCTGCTGATTATGGAAACAGACCAGCGGGAAGCAAAAATGGTCACGAAGAAGAATGAGAATAAGAATAGAATCATCACAAAAAAAACGGATGATTAAAAAAAGAAGGCTCGTTCTATTTCCCTTTGGCTAATTCTTTGGATCGCCTGGTTGCCGCGTGGACCGTGGCAACCATTATTTTTCGAATGTTGTTGGCTTCCATCACTTTTAAACCCTCAAAGGTCGTGCCGTTGGGAGATGTGACCATTTCCCTTAACTGAGCGGGTTCTTTATCGCTTTCCATACATAAGCGGGCGGCTCCCAGCATTGTTTGCACGGCCAGTTGTTTGGCCAGATTTCGAGGCAATCCGGTTTTTAATCCCGCCTCAATCAGCGCTTCGATCATCAGGAAAAAATAGGCGGGTCCGCTGCCGCTCAATCCTGTCACAGCGTCCATCAGACTTTCCTTCACTTCCACACTGATGCCCACGGCATCGAATATTGCGCGCGCGAGTTTGACATCTCCGGCTTTAGCACAATTACCCGGGGCGACTGCCGCAGCTCCCTCGCCCACCAGCGCGGGCGTGTTGGGCATGACTCTGACGACACGGGCGCCCTTGCAGAGATGGTTTTCTATTAATCTGGTGGTAATTCCAGCCGCGATGGAAATCACGATTTTTGATTTGTTCACAACCGGGCTGATTCCAATCAGGGTCACAACCATGTTTTGCGGCTTAACCGCGAGAATGATGATATCAGCGTCTTGTGCGGCTTTTTCATTGTCCTGAGAAATATGAGTCTTCAGGGATGAATGGAGAAAATCGAGCCTTCTGGCATCAATATCGGAAATGGTAATATTTTTTGCGGGAACAATCTTATGTGTAATCAAACCCTCAGCGATAATACTCCCCATTTTCCCGCCGCCTATAATGGCTACTTTTTTTCCTTTAAGCATAGTTCACTCTACCCCCGATAGAATTCATTTTGTTCTTTTCTATCCTTTTAAACCAAATCCGGTCAAGCGGTTTGTTTGCGATTCTTCCATTGCATTAAAATTTGCTTTTGTGATACTTAACTCCCACGAGGTGTTGCACCATGATGAGATATTTTGATATTGAATCAACAAAAATCGCTTGTTGGGTGAACAGCGAAGATTTTGACGCGCAAAAACAGACTTTGTTTTTCATCCACGGGTCCGGCGGCAATTACAGCACCTGGGCCCATCAGTACGGTCGTTTGCATAAAAAATATAATATTGTTGCCGTTAATCTTCCCGGTCATGGCCAATCTGAAGGAAACGGTGAAAGGTATGTGCGAAGCTACAGCGAGTGGATCAGAAAAATACTTCATGGAATGGATTTGAATAAACCTGTTCTTGTGGGTCATTCACTGGGATCGGCCATAGGGCTGCGATTTGCCATTGACCATTCTAATAATATTTCCGGTATTGTATGCGTGGGTGGCGGAATGAAAATGCCGGTTAATGCCCTGTTTCTGGATTTTTTAAAAACAAACCCGGCGCAACTGCCGGCAGAAATCATAGAAATGATCTGCAAATTTTCGCTGGCTAAAGAAAATCGATCAAAATTTTCCGTTCCTTTACAAAAAAGTATTGCCCTGTCCAGCGTTGATGTTTTGTATGGCGATCTTTTGACCTGTAATAATTTGGATTTGACTGAGGATCTCGGTAACATAAGTGTGCCCGCATTAGTGGTCTGTGGTGCTGAAGATAAAATGACACCGCCGGATCTTTCCCGTGGGCTTGCCGCTGGTATTAAAAAGTCGCAACTGGAAATTATTGATGGCGCCGGGCACATGGTTATGATGGAAAAACCTGCGGAATTCAATCATATCCTGGATGAATTCACGGCATCAATTTGCCCGGCAGCATGAGTGCCGACTGCCCAATATTTTATAAGAGAGGATTTTTATGTTTGTGTTAAGTAATTTGATTGTCGCGCTGGCACAGATCATCAACATAATTTTAACAATTTATATGTGGATTATTATTTTCCGGGCTGTCATATCCTGGGTGAATCCCGATCCTTACAATCAAATTGTTATCTTCCTGTATCGCGTGACCGAACCGGTTCTCGGGCCCGTCCGCAGGCTGATTCCACGCAATAACCTGCCTTTCGATTTTTCACCGATCATTGTCTTGCTGGGCATTATGTTTCTGCAATATTTCCTTGTTCAAACCATTATTGACCTGGCGCACAGGCTGTAGCAACAACAGGAAAGGTAACTCCATTGGCGGAAAATATTATCCTGCGAGAATCGAAAAAAGGCCTGACCTTTGACATTCAGGTCAATCCCAATGCTTCCCGCGCGGAGATATCCGGTGTTCAGGAAGGTGTTTTGAAATTGAAAGTAACCGCGCCACCGGTAGAGGGCGCCGCCAATGAGGCCTGCATTAAACTGCTGGCCGGCGAACTGAAGCTGAAGAAAAGCCAGTTGGAAATATTTTCCGGATCAAAATCCCGCAAGAAGACAGTCATGGTTAAAAACGTCAGCAAGCCGGAATTGGAATTAAAGATCAATAATTTTCTCAAAGCAAAGAATATTGAGGATTCATAAAATTTTCACGCGTTTCGATATTAACCCATAACTCATGGAACAGAAAAAACACTCTGAAAATAAAAAAGTTGTTAAAGCGGCCGGAATTGTCGGCGCGGCCACAATGGTCAGCCGTGTTTTCGGTCTTTTGCGTGATATGGTCATTGCCGCCTTTTTTGGCGCCAGTTGGATGACCGACGCTTTCTGGGTCGCCTTCCGTATTCCCAACATGCTCCGCAGACTTTTGGGAGAAGGTTCTCTGACGATATCCTTTGTGCCTGTTTTTACCGAGTATCTGGAAAAAAAATCAAAAGACGAAGCCATTGAACTCGCTCAGAACGCCTTTACCATTCTTTCTGTTATTCTGGCTTTTGTTTCTGTTGTCGGAATTTTAATTTCTCCAATTATTGTCGGGCTGATTGCGCCGGGATTTATTTCCGATCCGCAAAAATTCGCGTTGACCGTTTTTCTCAATCGCCTGATGTTTCCTTATATCTTTTTTATTGCCCTGGTGGCTTTGTGCATGGGCATCCTGAATTCCTTCCGGCATTTTACCGCGCCCGCCCTTTCGCCGGTGCTGCTCAACATCGCCATGATTGCCTCAGCATTTCTGTTGCGGCCTTTTTTTGCCGAACCGATTACCTCCCTGGCCGTCGGTGTGCTGATCGGCGGCGTGTTACAATTGGCGATGCAATGGCCTTTTCTGCTGAAATTCGGTTTTGTCCCGAAATGGAAATTCCATCTTCAGCATCCCGGTATCAAGCAAATCGGATTGCTGATGTTGCCGGCCATTCTGGGTGCCGGTGTGAGTACGATTAACGTTTTTGTCGGAACCATCCTGGCTTCATTACTGCCGGGCGGCTCCGTGACCTATCTTTTTTATGCCGACCGGATTATGGAGCTGCCGCTGGGTGTTTTTGCCATTGCCATCGGGACGGCGGCTTTGCCCAGTTTTTCCAAACACGTTGTCACCGGACGGATGGATGAATTGAAATCGGGCATCGCTTTTTCGTTGCGGCTGATGCTTTTTTTAACGATTCCGGCGACGGTCGCCTTAATGGCGCTGAATCTGCCGATAATTTCTGTTTTGTTTCAACGCGGGGCGTTTGACGTCCAAGCCGCTGTTTATACCGGTCAGGCTCTCTTCTGTTACGCTCTGGGACTGTGCGCTTTTTCGCTGTTGCGTGTCTTCGTCTCTTCCTTTTATTCTTTGCAGGATTCCAAATGGCCGCTCAAAGCGGCGATTATCACCTTAATTGTCAATTTGGTGGCCAGTCTGATTCTCATGTATCCGCTGAAGCATAATGGTATTGCTCTGGCCAGCTCCATTTCCGCCATAGTTAATGTCCTGATCCTGGCCCATGTCCTTAAAACAAAAATCGGAACATACCTCGACCGTGAATTTTATTCGTCGGTTTCCAAAATTGTTTTATCCGCGTTCATGATGGTTGGCGCCATCGGCCTGATTGAGTATTTCATGCCCTGGGATACTCATGCCTCTCTTAAAATCAGGCTGATTTTCCTTTCTGCCACAATTGTTTGCGGTGCCGGTGTCTTCTTAGTCAGCGCTTATCTTTTGAAAAGTCCGGAAATGCACGCCGTCATCAATATTTTGAAAAAAAGGTTGGGACACTCATAATATCATTAGTCTCAGACAAAATCATTGACTTCAACATTTCAAAATGATAGGTACTTTCGTTCTGCGAGTCAGGACAAGTTTTAGAACGTAAGGCTTTTTTATGTTAGATATTAAATATTTAAGACAAAACATCGATGTGGTCCGCCAGAAAATGAACGAACGCGGCCAAAATATAGATTTTGACCGTTTTTTGAACCTGGACGCCAAAAGACGCGACGTTCTGCAGGCGGTGGAAACGCTGCGCAACGAACGCAACAGTGTTTCCAAGCAGGTTGGCGAACTCAAGAAGAAGAAAGAAGATGCTTCAGCACTGATTGAGAAAATGGGCGAAGTATCGGCGAAAATAAAAGAATATGATGAGATTCTGCGGGTTACAGAAGAAGAGCTCAACGCTTTTGTTATGATAGTGCCGAATGTGCAGCATGAATCCGTACCGCAGGGCAGCGGTTCGGAAGATAATACAGTTGTGCGCACCTGGGGGAAAAAACCGGACTTCAGCTTTGAGCCCAAACAGCATTTTGATCTGGGCGAGAGTTTGAATATTCTGGATTTCGCGCGGGGAGCAAAAATCGCCGGGGCACGTTTTACGGTTTATCGTGGAGCGGGCGCTCAGTTGGAAAGAGCGATTTTCAATTTCATGCTGGATTTGCATACGGAAAAGCACGGATACACGGAAGTACTGACGCCCTTCATGGTCAATGCCGAAAGCATGACCGGCACCGGTCAGTTGCCGAAATTCAAGGAAGATCTCTTTAAGATTGAAGGCATGGAATATTACCTGATTCCGACAGCGGAAGTTCCGGTAACCAACATTTACAGGGATGAAATTCTGGAAGAAGAAAAACTGCCGGTTTATTTTGTTGCCTATTCTCCCTGTTTTCGTGCGGAAGCCGGTTCATACGGTAAGGATACGCGGGGCCTGATTCGTCAGCATCAGTTTAATAAAGTCGAGATGGTCAAGTTTTCCAAACCGGAAACGTCTTACGATGAACTGGAAAAACTGACGGCCAACGCGGAAGAAGTACTCAAGCGTCTGGGCATTCATTTCCGCACCGTTTGTTTGTGCACTGCCGATTTGGGATTTTCTTCGGCTAAGACGTACGATGTCGAGGCATGGCTCCCCGGGCAAAACGCTTACCGGGAAATTTCTTCATGCAGTAATTTTGAAGATTTTCAGGCGCGACGGGCTTCCATCCGGTTCCGCAGAAAGGAGAGCGGCAAGGTTGAATTTGTTCATACACTGAATGGTTCCGGTCTGGCGGTCGGCAGAACCGTTGTGGCGGTGCTGGAAAATTATCAGCAGGCCGACGGAAGCGTCATCATTCCCGACGCGCTGCGTCCTTATATGAGAGGATTGGAAAGAATCAATCCGTAAGGAGCGTTAAATAATTATAAATGGAGGGATGGCCGAGTGGTCGATGGCGGCGGTCTTGAAAACCGTTGGGTGAAAGCCTCGCGGGTTCGAATCCTGCTCCCTCCGCCAGAAAATAAAAACAAACGGTAATTTTTTACCGTCGTGTTCTTCAATAGATCGATAACAAAGCGGAGAGATGGCTGAGTGGTCGAAAGCGATCGCCTGCTAAGCGATTGTACGCCCTTTAAAGGTGTACCGCGGGTTCAAATCCCGCTCTCTCCGCCAGTTTATTCATTAAAACTGCTTTTGATGTGTGTTATGAAAGGCGGTTTCGGTTTAATCAGCGCCCATGGCTCAGCTGGATAGAGCGCCAGACTACGAATCTGGATGTCGGAGGTTCGAATCCTCCTGGGCGCGCCATAAAATCAAGGGGTTAGATGTCACCATCTAACCCCTTATTTTTTTATATTCCTACGATATAAGACTTTCATGAGAAATTAAATCTTGTAAAACATCATTATTTTGGTATTTTAAACATAAAGATTTATTTTCAATCGTTTCATCAATCCATTTCTGTAATGTGGAGGTTTCAAGATGAAGAAATTCTTTCTCTGCCTTGTTATGGTGTCCTTTGCGGTATTCTTCATCGGATGTAATAATCAAAAAACGACACAAGAACCTATGGCCAGCCAAGAAAAAATAGTGGAGCAAGTCAACGAGCAAACCCCGCAGCCGATAGTAGCTCAACCATTGGAACAATCACCTGTCGTTGAGAAGAAAACAGCAGAAGTCTACGATTTACAGGAAAGATGCGGGAAATCCAGTGAAGAATATTTTCGGAACAGGCTGAAAGAAGAGGGATCCTATATCTGCCATTACAACAGGAAGCTGAATAAGTGTTTTCTCCATTCTTTCACCAGCTCCGGTGAAAAGCTGATTGATATTCAAGAAAATAAAATTTATGGAAAATGTTCATACTCAGGAGTTTCTTGCTATTATTATGATAATGAAAATATGATAAGAAATGAATGGGAAAAACTCATCAAAACTTTCATGGAAGAATAACCATAAAAGTCCCTTTTATTACAGGTGAAGTATCATGAATAAGCGGAAGCTCTATAACAATGTTTCTAAAATACTCAGCAGGACAGGCATTTTTTTAATTTTTTCATGTTTCGGTGTTTTTTTCTTTGAGGTCTATTTATGGGGAAAAACATTGCATTGGACATCTCATCGTATCATCACCTTCGTTCCGGGTATTGAAAAATGGTTGTCCTATCAAGGGGACTGGTACGGGTTGAAAAAAATTTTATTATGGTCTCTGCAATCCCCTCTTGCCCTGTTTCTATTGATTGCGGGTGCTATAATTTTCTTTATTTCCACGAAAATTGATGAACACAACTTATAAAGAGCTTTTCAGGAGCTATTCGCATTTTGATCCAGCCTGGCGTTTATTTCGCGAAGTAGCCGCTTGATTTCACTTTGATTCCGCAGGTAGAATCTTGCCTCACTTGAATTTTTTCTGCCGACGCGAACCGTAAAGAAGTTTTTATCTTTCATGCGAAAGACATCTTCATCTGTTTCATCATCACCGACGAAAAATCCCCTGTTGCATCCGGCGTGTTGCATCAGCAGTTTGAGAGCCATCCCTTTATCCGGCGCCTCCCGGGGAATGAGATTTTCTATGTACTTGCCTCCGATGCGCCTGGGTTGAGGCGACAAATCATGGATTACCCGAAGAATGCGCTCGTGAGCATCTTTGATTTTAGTGGCCTGACGGTAGTGAATAGAAATAGTTGCCCCTTTGTTTTCCAGAAAAATGCCGTTGCGAATTTCATTCGGAAGTTGAATGTCCAGTTGGGCTTGCCATTTTCCCACCGTACGCACAAATTCTTTTTCCCTTGTCTCCCATCCCGGTAATCCTTCCGCGCCGTGGTTTCCAATGAGATAACCGGGCATAACATTCAGATGGAATCCGGCAGCCGATCTGGAACGACCGGTGATCACGGCGACGGTCGCTCGCTGATTGAGCAAGGCGAATTCTTTTCTGATATTTTCCGGAATGTGAATGTTTGAGGGTTCAGGTACAATGGGAGCAAGTGTGCCGTCCAGATCGAAGGCAAACAAGGTATTTTTGTCAATAAAATTTTTCATTTCAGAAAGGGCTGCATTTCCAAAAAGATAAACCATACTCATATTTCAGTTCCGATCCTCGCGGCCAGTTTTTCCCGTTGTCGAATTTTTGAGGCGTCAATCAGCATACGTCCCGCCCATCGGTAAACATTGAAGTCCCGCACCATGGACCGCATGCTGCGCATCCGCTCCTGTTGCTCAAATTCCGGCATGGTGAGTGCCTGGTATAAAGCATTGGCTGTCTGTTCAATATGATAGGGGTTGACGATCAGAGCTTCGTATAATTCGTGAGCCGCGCCTGTAAACTGGCTGAGTAACAATACTCCTTTTTCATCATCGCGGGCGGCAACATATTCTTTGGCCACCAAATTCATGCCGTCATGCAGACTTGTTACCATACAAACATCAGCAGCACGGTAGTAACGATTAATGTCTTCCGGTTCATGGTGCTCTATCCTTAAATAGACAGGCTGATAGGAGCTGTTGGCAAATCGCTGATTAATGTGCGTGGCCAGAGCTCGGACAAGGCCTTCGAACGTCTGATATTCTTCAAGCACCGATCGTGACGGCGCGGCTATCTGAACAAACGAAAATCGCCCGACCATTTCCGGATGATTTTCCAGAAGACTTTCCACCGCTCTCAGTCTTTCAAGAATTCCTTTCGTATAATCCAGGCGATCAACGCCAAGACCTATCAGACAATCGCTTTCGATTTTTAACAATTTCCGTATCTCCACCTGGCATTCCGATACAGAAGGTTGACTGTCCTGCCATGGAGGCGGCCACTGAATGGAAATCGGATATGCTTCCACAAGGGTCAAATTGCCGCTGTGCGAAATTGTGGATGATGCGTGTTCAATTCTTGTTTCCAGGTATCGGTCCACCGTTTCCAGAAAGTTTTTACAATGAAAAGGAGTATGAAATCCCAAAATTGTACTGCCCAGCATTCCCTGCAGCAGTTCTTCCCGCCACGGGCATATTCCGAAAGATTCCGGATTGGGCCAGGGGATGTGCCAGAACGTGATGATCGTTGATTTGGGAAGAAGCTCACGCAGCATACCGGGCAGCAGGGCGAAGTGGTAATCCTGGACTAAAACAACGGGATCTTCCCGGTGTGCTTCTTGGACAACAGCATCTGCAAAGCGCTGATTGACCGACACATAGTGTTTCCAATCCCTGGTTCGGAAAATGGGACGAACATGGGCGATATGGCAAAGAGGCCACAATCCTTCATTGGCAAATCCATAATAATATCCCTTCTCCTCTTCCCGGGAAAGCCAGATCCGTCGAAGTGTGTATTTAGGATTCTCCGGCGGAATACGAACGTGGTCGTTATTATCTACGACAGCTCGATCCGCTGTGCCACTACCATGCGCGATCCACGTTCCTGAACAAGCCTTCATGACAGGCTCGACGGCCGTAACCAGACCACTGGCCGGGCGCTGAACTTCAATGCCTTCAATCCCCTTTACATGAATATAGGGTTCACGGTTGGAGACAACAAGAATCTGTTCTCCCGTTAACTGTTTATAAAGGAGTTCCCTCAATTTCTCCGGATTCCAGGAAATGGTGACGTCATCCGCCAGTCGTCTTTCCGCATCCATGGTCCGCAGCAGAGCACGCAAATCACCCACCAAAGGCTGCAGTTCAGAGTTGGCCACTGTGGAAAAGGGATGTGTCGGACTTTCTCCGCGAAGCAGAGCGCGCACGCCAGTCATCCATCCACGCCAGCTCAGATGGGCAACTAAAACCGTGATCAGAGAGATGACCAGAAACAGAACAACAAACAATCCCATGATGTACTTACGGGTGTCAGCGCTGCGTCTTTCGATAAAGCTCATGTCGTGAATGAGAAACAGATGGCCGGACGGCATTCCGGTTATAATAACCGGCTTCACAGCCACATGAACCATTCCGCTGGGCAGTTTAAGAACGGACGGTTTCTCGGGCGCCGGTAAATGTGCAGAGGGGCAGACAAGCTGGTCGGGAAATTTTGGGGTTCTGTAAAGCAATTTGCCCTGAGCATCACAGAATCCCATGGCAAAAAGCCTTTCATCCTGTACGGCACGCCTCATCAGGGCATTAATGCGCGCTGCATTGCCCTGTTCCCAGAATTCGCTGAGCGGTTCATGGATGGTGTTGGCAACAAGCTGGGAACGTATGTCCAGGTCGCGTGTAAACCAATGGAGGGTCAGCTTATCCACCAAAGGCAGCAATGCATAAGCCAGGATGGTCATCGCGATAATCAGTGGAATGATAAAACGCAATGTCAATCTTAGAGAACGAAAAGAATTTATTTTTTCTGTTGATGGATCTCTCATTCCAATGGCTCCCTTTTTAGAATGCGCTGTCCCAGCGTTTGCTCAGCCGAATGGCGGAGTTGATCAAGCCAACCATGCTGTATGTCTGAACAAAGTTTCCCCACTGCTCGCCGGTGCGTGGATCAATATGTTCGGCGAGAAGTCCATGATGGTTGCGCTTGGAAAGAAGATGGGCAAACAGATCGCGGGCTTCATCGGTGCGGTTCAGGGCAGCCAGAGCATAGATGTACCAGCACGTACAGACAACAAAGGCGTTTTCCGGAATCCCGAAATCATCGGTTTCCACATAACGGAAAATATAGTTGCCACGTTTGAGTTCCCGTTCAATGGCAGCGACGGTTTTTGCAAATCGAGGATCGTCCGCCGGCAGAAATCCTATATCGTGAAGAAGAAGAAGAGTGGCATCGAGAGCGTCTCCCTCAAAGAAACCAGCAAAGGCTTGTTTTTTTTCATTCCAAGCTCTCGCGCAGATCGTTGCATGAATTTGATCAGCCTTCTTCCTCCAGTAAACCGCTTTTTGAGTTAATCCGATATGAACAGCGATCTTTGCCAGGCGGTCACATGCCGCCCAGCACATAATACTGGAAAAGGTATTGATGCGCAGAATGTTTCTCGTTTCCCAGGGACCGGAATCCGGTTGATTGTGGAAGTTAAAAGCCATTTCTCCCAGCGTTTCCAGACGGGTGAAGAGATTATGAACGCCTCTATGAGCAAGGCGACGATCAAAAAATACATGAGCGACTGCCAGAATTGCCGAGCCGTAAACGTCATGTTGAACCTGCACGCAAGCCTGATTGCCGACTCTGACCGGTCCCATTCCCCGATAGCCGGGCAGATTCTGTAATTCCAGCTCATGAATGTGTGCTCTGCCGTCTATGCCATAGACAGGTTGAATAAGACCATGGGGAGCTCCGGCAACCAGATTAATCAAATAACTGAGATATCTCTCCATGGTGTTTGTTGTGCTGAGGCGATTTAAGGCGTTGACGACAAAGTAAGCATCCCGAAGCCAGCAGTAACGGTAATCCCAGTTGCGCCCCGAATGGGGGGCTTCCGGAATGGAGGTGGTAACCGCTGCAATAATGGCTCCGGTGTCTTCAAATGTATTTAGTTTCAGAGTAATGGCTGCACGAATAACCTCGTCCTGCCATTCGTAAGGAATGGATAGATCCCTGACCCAGTCGTGCCAGTTGGCAATCGTTTCTTCCAGAAAACGGCGGGAGAGTTCACCGATGGCATCCGGAATGGTTTCATCCGGACCCAGAATAATGGTTGCCGTATCTTCGAGGAAAAAAGGTGTTTCTCCCAGTACGGCGGTTATGGATACATCTGTCGTCAATCGCAAAACCCACCCCGGTGCAACGTAACGGATGTGATGACTTCCGTGGGTGACACTGCACGGATGACTGCCATATTCATACATGGGACGAACGCGCACGCAAATGCGTGGGGTGCCATGAATCCGTCGAAGCTTTCTAATAATCATCATGGGCATGAACATACGACCGTACTGATGGAACCTTGGCGCGAAATCAGTGACTTCAATGATGGCGCCATGTTTGTCTGTCATACGGGTGACGATGACGGCTGTGTTGGGTATATAGAATTGTTCGGTGGAGATATTGTCCAGGAGTTCGACCGTACAGTAACCGGATCCTTCTCCATCGGGATGTTCATTAAGAAGCGAGCAGAAAACGGGATCACCATCGAACCGGGGCAAACAGCACCAGACGATTTCTCCCTGCTCGTTAATCAATGCACCGATCTGACAATTACCAATCAATCCAAGATCAAGAGAATTTTTCATATAGAGCCCCTCGTTCTTAAATTTATCACATATCTTCAAGCGTTCATGAATTGATGATGGTTTAATTCATTATCTTTCCTTATCGAGACAATAGCGGACTGACAAATCACCTTACGGGTGGTATTTGAAATACAAGGCGCGCATCTTATGCAATGATTTAATCGTTACATCGCCGGATGAAATAAATATCTTGTTTGATGATATATTTTATCCTTTAATTGCCCATACCACAAGCTTAATTATATCCGGGGAAAATATTATGGAAAGCCGGTGAAATACAGAAGAAAAAGCGGAGAAGGGGTGCGACGGCCGGTTTCAACCCGTCATTCAACCGGACATCGCTGCTCTTCGTATTATTACAATACTTTTTTCATTTCAGTAATGTAATTCGAAACGACTTTGATGAAATCCTTATTTTTTTTGTTTTCGTCAATCAGGCGCACGACCGCGCTGCCGACAACGACGCCGTCGGCAAATCTTCCGATTTCTCCGGCCTGCTGAGGCTTTGATATTCCGAAACCGACGGCGATCGGCAAGTTAGTTATTTGACGGATTTTGTTCACTTCCGTTTTAATATTGCCGATCTTTGGCGCGGTAGTGCCGGTGATGCCGGTGATGGAAATGTAATAGAGAAATCCTGACGCCTTTGCCGCAATCTTTTTTAATCTTTTCTTGTCGGTTGTAGGAGCGACGAGAGAAATGAAATCAATGCCGGCCGTATCTGTGTAATTTCTAAGCTCACTTGCTTCCTCATAGGGCAAATCAACCACCAGCACGCCGTCCACTCCCGCATGGCGGGCGGCATTGGCAAACCTTTTCACCCCATAGGCAAAAATAGGATTGAAATAGCCGAAAAGCACAATGGGGATTTCCGAAACTTTGCGAACGTCGGCGACCAGATCCAGGACGCCCTGCAACGTAGTTCCGGTTTTCAGGGCGCGCTGGGACGCGGCCTGGATAACCGGTCCGTCGGCAGTGGGGTCGGAAAAAGGAACGCCGATTTCCAGAATATCCACTCCGGCTTTTTCCAGAGCAAAAATTAATTTCTTAGTCATGTCCAGTGATGGATCGCCCGCTGTTAAATAAACAATCAGAGCCTTTTCATTTTTAGTGCGTAAGGTGGCAAATTTTTCTTCAATCCGTTTCATTAGCAGATCGCTCCTTTTTCTATAATCGTCTGGGCGTCTTTGTCGCCGCGTCCGGACAGACAAACCACAATAATTGTATTTTTGTTCATTTTGGGTGCCATCTTCATCACGTGCGCAATCGCGTGTGCGCTTTCCAATGCCGGGATAATTCCTTCCTGAAGGGATAAAAAGGAAAATGCCTTGACGGCTTCTTTATCCGTCACCGTGACATATTTTACTCTTTTGATTGCGTGAAAATAAGCGTGTTCCGGTCCCACACCGGGATAATCCAGTCCTGCGGCAATGGAATAGGCGTCGCGAACCTGCCCCTGTTCATCCTGTAGAAGATAGGTTTTGTTTCCATGCAGCACGCCGACTTTGCCACCATTGATGCTGGCCGAGTGTTCATATGTATGCAGACCCAATCCAGCCGCTTCCACGCCATACATGGCGATGTTCTTTTCATTCCGGAAGGCATGGAAAGTTCCCATGGCGTTACTGCCACCACCTACACACGCAATCAGCACATCAGGATTTCTTCCTTCGAATTTCATAATCTGTTTTTTCGTTTCGAGACCAATGACGGATTGAAAATCACGCACCATCCGCGGATAGGGATGCGGTCCGGCCGTGGTACCGATTACATAGAACGTGTCACGGACTGACGACACCCAGTAGCGCATGGCTTCATTCATCGCGTCTTTGAGCGTGGCGGTTCCGCTTTTTACCGGCACCACTTCCGCTCCCAGAATTTTCATTCGAAAAACATTGGGAGCCTGGCGGCGGATATCTTCTTCGCCCATAAATATTTTGCACTCCATCCCGAAAAGCGCGGCTACCGTGGCCGTGGCGACGCCGTGCTGTCCCGCGCCGGTTTCGGCGATGACTTTTTTCTTGCCCATCCGCCGCGCCAGTAAGGCCTGTCCCAGCGTGTTGTTTATTTTGTGCGAGCCGGTGTGATTTAAATCCTCTCGTTTCAAATAAATTTTTGCGCCGTGCAAAGCTTCAGACATCCGATTGGCAAAATAAAGAGGCGTGGGGCGCCCGGAGTATTCCCGCTGATACCATTCAAATTCCTGCTGAAATTTTTTATCTTTTTGCGCGGTCTGGTAAGCCTTTTCCAATTCGATTAAGGCGGGCATCAGAGTTTCGGCGGCGTATCGACCGCCAAAAATGCCGAAATGTCCGTTTTTGTCAGGCATTGATTTTTTCATATTTCCCTCTTCGTGAAAATTATTGGTGAATCGTCATCTGCGGTATCCGCTTTTCCGATCATGTTAAATAGGGTCTTGAGTTTTGCGTGATCTTTTTTACCGGGAGATATTTCTACTCCACTGTTGATATCCAGTGCCGGTGGCGCTACCCTTTGCAGGGCTTCGACAATATTCTCTTCGTTCAGTCCCCCGGAAAGGATAAGCCGTTTTTTATCTTTAATGCGACACGCCATGTCCCAGTTGGATGGCTTACCGGTTCCGCCATAAAGTCCGGCGTGGCGATTGTCCACGAGGATGGCCGCCACATCATATTGGAAAGCGCGGTTTAAATCATCTTCATTTTTTAATTCGACGGCTTTGATAATCCTTGAGGCCTGAAATTTCCGACAAAATTCCGGGGATTCATCTCCGTGCAACTGAAGTATATCCAGCCCGCAATGCTCCATGATGCTATTGATCTGTTGTGGCGCTTCATTGACAAACACACCAACGCTGACAATCTGCTCCGGTAAAGAACTGATTATTTTTTTCACGTCATCCGGTTTTATATAACGTGGTGAAGGTGGATAGAAGATAAAACCCAGTGCCGCAGCACCGCATTGTATTGCGCAAAGGGCGTCTTCTTGATTGGTTATGCCGCAGATTTTTACCTGTGTCACTTCAGCCTTCTCCTTGGAATGCGCGAAGTTTTTTGCCGATGTCCGGCGCGGTGACCAAATGTTCACCGATTAAGAAATTATGGATACCGGCTTCCATCAGCGATTCGATATCCCTTCTTTCTCTAATGCCGCTTTCCGCGACGACGATTTTATTTGCCGGAATTCGCGCTTTGAGTCTGCGGCTGGTTTCGATATCGATGACAAATTTATCCAGGTCGCGGTTGTTGATGCCGATGATCCCCGCGCCGGCAGACAGCGCTAAATCCAGTTCTTCCTTAGTATGAACCTCCACCAGCGGACTCAATCCGATTTCAACGGAGCGCTCAATAAACTCCGCGAGCTTTTTCCCCAGGACATGCGCAATGAGTAAAATGGCGTCGGCACCGATGGCGCGTGTTTCGTAAATTTGAATCGGGTCAATGATAAAATCTTTGCGCAGGAGCGGCAATTTTACATTTTGCCTGATTTGCTTCAGATAATCTTTATGTCCTGAAAAATATTTTTCGTCGGTCAGTACCGAAATAGCCGCCGCACCGTTATTTTCATAAATTTGCGCGATTGCCACCGGATCAAAATCAGCAACCAGTCTGCCCCGTGATGGTGAAGCGCACTTCACTTCAGCGATAATGTTGCAGTCACTGTTTTGAAGGGCCTTCTTAAAATCAAGGCACGGTTGAAACCCGGCAATTGATTTTTGCAGTTGCGCATCTGAAGTTTCCTTCCTTAACTGCGCCACCTCTTCTTTTTTCGTTTCCATTATCTTATCGAGAATTCCCACGTCGCTTTGCTCCTGAAATTTGAAACTCATTATCCCGCCGCGCTTCGCACCTGGGATAGTTCCACTTGCGCTTCGAACTGCACTTCGTTTGTTCTACCACTGCGCTACGCGTCTGGTATAGTTCGCCTTACGTTTCTAGCTTCACTTCGCTCGCTCTCAACTGGGCTCACTATCAGCGAGTGTCACTAGCTGTTGCTCAATTCAATCAATGATTGCAGTTTCTTAACCGCTGCCCCGCTGTCGATGCAATCGGTCGCAACCGTCAAACCTTCTTTTATGTCTTGTGCCTTCTCCCCGGCAACAATCGCCAGCGCCGCATTGAGCAAGACAACATTGCGGCAGGCGCCATCTTTTCCGGTCAGCACGTCTCTGGTTATTTGAGCGTTTATGGTGGGATTTCCTCCGCGAATCGAATCCAGTGTATCTTTTCGGCCGAAATAATCAACAGGATTGATATTGTATGTCCGGACGATTCCGTCTTTCAGCTCGGCGACGCGTGTTTCGCCGGTGATCGTGGCTTCATCCAGACCGTCAAGACCGTGCACGATAAAAGCCCGTTTTGTTCCCATGTTTTTTAAGACTTCGGCAAACATCTCTGTGAGTTTTGGATCGTAAACGCCGAGGAGCTGGGCGGTGGCTCCTGCCGGATTGGTCAGCGGCCCCAGCATATTGAAGATGGTGCGAATGCCGATTTCCCGCCGCGGGCCGATGGCGTATTTCATGGCACCGTGCAGTTTAGGAGCGAAAAGAAAACCGATACCGATTTGCTGAACGCATTCTTCAACGATTTCCTGATCGGCACCGATATTCACGCCGAGCGCTTCCAAAACATCGGCACTGCCGCAGCCGCTGGAAACAGCCCGGTTGCCGTGTTTGGCCACGGTGATTCCTGCTGCCGCCACGACAAATGCCGCCGTCGTAGAGATATTAAAGGTGTTCAGTTTATCTCCTCCCGTTCCACATGTATCCACAATGGTGGTTGCGCAGGCATTGACCCGCGTTGCTTTCTGGCGCATGATTCGTGCCGCGCCCGTGACTTCTTCCACCGTTTCACCCTTCATCCGCAGCGCGGTAATTAAAGCGGCAATCTGGGCCGGTGTGGCCGTTCCGCTCATAATTTCTTCCATCGCCTCCATCATCTCGGCTTCACAAAGATCGGTTTGGGTAACCGCCTTATCAATGGCTTCCTTAATCATGATTTATGCTCCTTTCGTCCTGTATGTTTTAAAAAATTTCTGATTATGCGTTTGCCCTGCGGCGTTAAAACGGATTCCGGATGAAACTGGATGCCTTCCACGGGATATTCTCTGTGCCGCAATCCCATTATTTCCCCCTCGGCTGTTTCGGCGCTGATTTCCAGGAAGGAAGGGATCGTTTCCCGGTCGACGAGTAGAGAATGGTAACGCCCCGCGGGAAAGGGATTAGGCAATCCGGCAAATATGGTTTTACCGTCATGTTTGACGGGAGAGACTTTTCCGTGCATGATCCGTTCCGCGCGGATAATCTTTGCTCCAAAAGCATAGCCCATGGATTGATGTCCCAGGCAGATTCCCATCATCGGCACATCTTTATAGAATTCACGAACGACATCGACCGTGATACCGGCTTGCGCCGGTGTGCAGGGACCCGGTGAAAGAAAAATGGCAGCCGGCTTCAGCGTTTTTATTTCCTGAATATCTATTTTGTCATTACGATAGACCCTTACCTCTTCTCCCATTTGCCCGAGATACTGGACAATGTTGAACGTAAAGGAATCGTAATTATCAATCATCAGAATCATATTTATTTCTCCTGCAGACCGTTTTTTATTTCAAAACCGCTGGCCGCTAATTTCAATGCCTGCAACATGCCGCGGGATTTGTTCAAAGATTCCTGATGCTCCGATTCGGGAATGGAATCATAAACAATGCCCGCACCCGCCTGAACGTAAACCCTGCCGTTTTTCAAAACCATCGTGCGGATGGTGATGCACAAATCCATATTGCCGCTGAAACTGAAGTATCCCACCGCACCGCCGTAAGGGCCGCGTTTAACTTTTTCCAGTTCATTGATGATTTCCATCGCCCGTACTTTGGGTGCGCCGGTCAGGGTGCCGGCGGGGAAAGTTGCCGCCAGGACATCAAAAGCGTCCTTGCCTTTGGCCAGATGGGCGCGCACGTTGGATACCAGATGCATGACATGGGAATATTTTTCCACCACCATGTATTGATTGACCTGCACGCTGCCGGTTTGCGCCACGCGTCCCAGATCGTTTCGTCCCAAGTCCACCAGCATGACATGTTCCGCCCGTTCTTTTTCATCGGAGAGCAGTTCATCGGACAAAGCGCGGTCTTCCTGTTCGGTTTTGCCTCTCGGCCGAGTTCCGGCAATCGGACGGACCTCCATGGTATCTTCCTCTTTGCGCACCATGACTTCCGGCGAGGAGCCGATGAGGATCAGCTCGTCCATCTTCAGAAAGAAAAGATAAGGTGACGGATTCACAAAACGCAGCGCCCGATAGAGATCAATGGGATTGCTGCGGCATTCGGTTTCAAAGCGCTGCGACAGCACAACCTGAATGATATCTCCGGCGACAATATATTCCTTGGCCTTTTCGATGGCAGCCTGGTATTGCGGAGGCGTCATGTTGGACTCAAAGTTTACTTCATCTGCTGTAGCTGCTGCTATCTGATGAGAGGCCGCCGATGAAATAGTTGCAATCATATCTTCGATCTTTTGACATGAGGAAGAGTAGCTTTCTTCCAACGAATCTGCATCTTGCGTATAGGCGCAGGCGACGACTTTGATCGTATGCCGGACATTGTCAAAAATCATCAGGGAATCGCTGATGACAAAAACAGCTTCATCCAGGTTCAAATCATCAGGCGGAGCGGGCGGAAGTTTTTCAAAGTAGCGCACCATTTCGTAGCCCAGATAACCGACAGCACCGCCGTAAAAACGCGGAAGGCCGGGAATAGAGACCGGCTTGTAGCGATTAAGCAGCTCGCGCAGAAAATTCAAAGGAGAGCCGTTATGTTCACGGGTGGTCTCTTTCCCCTTCTCATCAATAATGACTTTATCGCCGTGGACTCTGAAAATAACACCGGCGTCTGTTCCCAGAAAAGAGAATCGTCCCCATTTTTCACCGCCCTCGACACTTTCCAGCAGATACACATGGTCTTTGTTCTGGAGTTTCATGAGAACGGAAACCGGCGTTTCCACATCGGCCAGTATTTCCCGATAGACCGGAATCAGATTTCCTTTTTTGGCCAATTTTTCAAATTCGGTAAAACTTGGTTGATACATAAATTTCTCCTTATAATAATAAAAGGCCGTGAACTTTGTTCACGGCCTTTGTATGTCAACAACAAAAAAGCCGTGAAGATCCCGGAGGCTCTCCACGGCTTTAACTTTAATTAAAAAAGATCAGCGGCGGAAAATCCTCCCTTTGAGGTTCCACCACCACCAGTTATTGAGATTGAATGTTTTAATCATGGTTTTCACAAATTACCTTCAAATTTGAGGTTCGTATAGCAACAGTATAATTTAATGTCAACAAGTTTTTAATGAGACTCGCCAAGAACAAACGAAGTGCAGTTCGAGGCGCTAGTCGAATTATCCCAAGAGCGTAGTACCCTGAAGGGCATCTTCGACGACGTGGGATTGGCAATTTTTGAAAAATAACAGTCTGTTGACTTGAATCAAAAAGGCAGTGAAACCTGGATCAGGGAAGCATAACACCGCCGGCAATATTTCTGTTGCAGGGAACGGGCCCGGCAGGCGTCCAGGTCGATAAAATAGCCATTTTTTGCGCACCAGACATTTTCTCTGTGAGGCTTGTCTTTTGGTAATAAATCGTCTGCGGGATTACGTTGTTTACGGGATATTTTTTTCATGAAAGCAAAAATAAGTGATAATGGTGATAAATGTCAATACAAGATTATTAATCGTCCTTGACACCTGTTCAATTATTTTTATATAAGTTCTCAAATTGTTTTAAATTTTAGCGTGTCGGGAAAATTTATGGCATTGATGGATTCCGCTTTAACTGTTTTAAAAAACATCCGCATTCAGGATTTGCTTGATGTCATCATCATTGCCCTCATGATTTTTGCTCTTTTGACATGGTTTAAAACGCGGGCTTCCCGTTTCGTGCTGATCGGAATAATTCTTCTGGGTGGCGTTTATGTTGCCGCCCGCTTCTTTCATCTTTATCTTACCACGATCGTATTGCAGAGTTTTTTTGCCATCTCGCTCTTTGTATTAGTCGTGATTTTCCAGGAAGATTTACGCGGCTTTTTTGAAAGGCTGGCTGTCCTGGGCAATATCGGCAAAAAATTTTCATCGCTATCCGGATTAAAATCCACAGCGGAAATCATCGCGCAAACGGCGGCCAATCTTGCAAAAAAAAGAATCGGTGCTTTGATCGTCATCCAGGGGATTGATCCGTTGGAGCGGCATATCAACGGCGGAACAGAACTGGATGGCCTTGTCAGTGAATCCCTGTTGGAGAGCCTCTTTGATCCTCATTCCATCGGTCATGACGGAGCGGTGATCGTGGACGGCAACCGGGTGAAGAAATTTGGGTGCCATTTGCCGCTGTCCATGAATACCTCCAAATACGGCAATATCGGCTTGCGCCATACGGCGGCACTGGGTCTGGCGGAACGCTCCGACGCCTTGAGCATCGTGGTTTCCGAGGAACGGGGCACCATTTCCCTGGGCTATCTGGAAAATCTCACCATCGTTCCCAGTGCGGCGTCCCTGCATGAAACATTAGAACAATTTTACATTCGAAACACTCCCAATAAAAAATCACATCCTGCGCTAAACTGGCTCAAAGAAAACACGCTGGAAAAATTTATTGCCATCGTTATGGCCTGTCTTTTATGGGTTGCTTTCGGTTACCAGCGTGATACTGTCCGCCGGGATTTTACCGTTCCCATTGAGTATAAAAATGTTCCTCAAAACTGGCAGATTGATGAACCGCAGATCACGGAAACAAAGGTTGTGCTTCAGGGGTCTGAGCAGGCTTTCAGTCTGCTGGACGAGAAGAAACTGATCCTTTCTCTGGATTTGTCGGCCATCGCAGATAAAAAAAGAGAATTTAACCTGACAGCGGAGATGATTAATACACCATCTAATTTAGCTGTGGCTGATATTGTCCCCTCGAAAATCCAAGTGTCTGCTTCGAAATCAATTTACTGGACATTTCCTGTACAGATTAATACCCAGAATTCCTTACCGGCCAATCTGAGACTGCAAAAAATCAGCGTAACACCTTCCAAGGTACGTGTTTTAATCAGTGGACAAGCGAAACCGGAATACATCAAACTCGAAACAGAACCCATCGACCTGCGAAAAATATTTTTTACTACAACACTGGATACAAAAATAGTGCTCCCGGCCGGCGTTTCCTTTCCCGGCGGACAAGCACCGAAAGCCAGCGTCATGATCAAGGTGAAAAGTAGGGCTTCTTCTTAAAGGAGGCAGGCATGTGATTAAAATCTCACAAAAAGACGGGGAATGATGTTGACGATTTCGATTTAAATGACCAATAATTTCAAAAAAAGAATTGGTTTTAAAGGCGTTAATTTTGTTGCATTAAAAAAGAAAATATGGTCAATTTACCTTAATTATATTGACGATGAGGAGGCATCTAAATGGGAGTATTTACAGCAAGCGATATCATGGAAGTCGCAATCAGAATCGAAGAAAATGGTGTTAATTTTTACAAATTCGCCGAACAAATTGCCAAAAAGGAAGACGAGAAAAAGCTGTTTGCCGGACTGGCGCAGGCGGAAGTTAATCATAAAAAAACTTTTGAGAAATTTTTTGCCGGCATGGAAAAATCAAGCCAACCGGAGAGTTATGAAGGAGAATTCGGCGAGTACCTTCGTTCTTATGTGGATAACAACTTAATTTTCACCAAGGAAATCATGGATAAACAACTGGCGAAAGTTACGGATATGATATCCGCTTTGGAATTTGCCATTCAAAGAGAACTGGATTCAATTCTTTATTATCATGAAATTAAGAAACTGGTTCCCGCATCCCAGCATGAAGAAATTGAGAAAATCATCGAAGAAGAAAGAAAACATTTTCAGTCTCTTACCAGCATGAAAAAAAAATGTCTGGCATAAAAAAGGTTTAATCACCATTTTTTGTAAAAAAGCCGCATCTCGAGCGGCTTTTTTTATGACGCCGATTCATACTCACTCTTCTTGCATTTGCCTGCTTCACGATCCCTGTAACAACAATTTTCTTTGGACAAAAAGCAACAAAAAACCCTCCATTTCTAGAGGGTTTCTGTACGTCCTTGGATTTTGCCGGACTATGTTCTGGCGGAGAGAGGGGGATTCGAACCCCCGTGGGAGCTTGTGGCCCCCAAATCGATTTCGAGTCGATCCCGTTACGACCACTTCGGTACCTCTCCACGTTTTTATCACGTCGCCGAAGCGGGTGCGGATGTTACCCTCTTTTCCTTAAAAAATCTACTGATAATTTCTCCGCATTCTTCCTTTAAGATGCCTTCGGTTATTTTGACCTGATGATTCAATCGTTTATCATCCAGAATATTATATAATGAGAAAACTCCTCCGAATTTCGGATCGCGCGCTCCGAAAATCACCCGATCCACCCGTGCGTGGACAATAGCGCCGGCGCACATGATGCAGGGTTCAATCGTTACGTAAAGTTCTGTTCCCGCCAGCCGATAATTGCCCAGTTTCTCGCCGGCCTGCCTTAAAACCAGCATTTCCGCGTGTGCAGAGGGATCATTATTGGCAATAGGTGAATTATGAGTCTGTGCCAGAACAATACCTTCGCGAACCAGCACCGCGCCCACAGGCACTTCACCGTGCCGATAACCGGATTCGGCTTCCTCCAGCGCTATTTTCATGAAATCGTAATCTGTGGACATGTCGATTCAAATAAATCCTGACCGTGCTATAA
>JAGPFC010000042.1 GCA_018056685.1 Smithella sp. | reverse complement strand
GAGGTCACATGATAAACCGCATCAGGATATTCTATCCGCAATGGTCTTGCCATAAATGCACCTCAAATATTATTTTGAGGTCTCCCTATCATAAATAAACTTATATTTCAAGACCTGACCCCATTGTGATTTGACCCCATTGTGATTGTTGTGTGACCCCATTGCGTGACCCCATTGTGACTTTGATAACCTCTCTTAAATTGACCAACTTCGTACTTGATAATTCAAAAAAGATGTGGTACATTAATTTACACAATTGGTTGACCATTGAATAACAAATGTTTTCTAAATGTAAGGAAAATTATTTCTGAAACCGGCACGAAGGCTATATATTTCAGGAGAGGAGATTCTATGAAGGAATTACAGGCACATGAGCGCGTGATGAATATTCTTGTGAAACAGATTTTCAGCAGGCAATTGAAACCGGGCGACAAACTTCCGCCTGAGCGGCAACTGGTCAAAGATATTCATGTGGACAGGGCATCTTTGAGAACTGCTTTAAAACATCTGGAAATGATGAATGTACTCACGATAAGACACGGTGACGGCATTTATGTTCGTGACTACATGAAGGGTGCCAGTATCGATTTTTTGAGAATGCTTTTTTTGCAGACGAAAGAACCGGATGATGAATGGCTGGTCGATCCGTATATTCTGGATGAAATCTGGGAATTCTGGGTTTTTTTCCTGCCGGAGATGCTCAAACTTGCCGCCCAACGAGTCGCGCCGCGTGACATTAAAGCCATGATGGATATTTTCGATGAAGAGCTGGCCAATTTGAATGACCGGACTCGCGTTGTAGAACTGGAATTAAAATCTCAGGAGCTGGTCGCTGAAATCGGAAACAATATTGTTGTCATTCTCATCATGCATACCTGTCGTCCCCTGCGCAAAAAAATGATCGAAATCTTTTTTGCTTCTCTGGATAATGAACAAATAAAAAATCACGTTGAGATGAAAAAAGAACTGATGCGCTCCTATATGACTCTGGAAAAGACGGATAGTCTATTTTTGATCGGAAAATATCAGGAATTTCTGAATGAGCATCGGCTTGCCCAACGCAAATTGTTTTTCAAGGATTCGGATAAGGAAATTAAAACGCAAAATTAATTCGGACAATTCAATTTAATCATGGAAGAGGTGATTGAAAAATGAAATTATCGGATAATTTTTATCGCAAGATGTTTTTTGTTTCCGCAATATGGAACTTTTCGTTTGCGATACCAAGTTTGCTGTTTCCCGAATTCTCCATGAAGCTCACCTTCGGTCCCGCAATGGATCAATCGCTGATTCTGGGCAATTACTACGCGCACAGCATGTATCTTTTCTGGTGGGGTGCTGTTCTTCTTTTCGGTATCGGGTATTATCTGATTTCGCTTGATATCAACAGGAACAGGGCAATGATATGGATGGGAGTAATGGGGAAATTGTGCTTTTTCTTTTTCTTCGCTTATTCCTATTTTACTGGCCGATCAACGCTTCTATCGTTTCTCGGTGGTTCGGGCGATTTTTTGTTTACCGTAATGTTCATAGCTTTTTTATTTAGACAACACTGAAATGATAATGTGGGAAACAACATAAATCAATACTCACTTAATAAAACGACGGTAATTCTAGGGACAGTATACTGAATTATTTGTCGCAAGATCGAGTTAGGTTTTGTCCCCATAATTTTCTTTTGCAATTCTTCCCTAGAGCTCAAAATGCATTTTCTAATATTTGATACGCAGGGTATCAGCAACCTGCGCCAGTTTTTTATCCAGAGTCCAGATCAGCACGCCGGTCAAAACCGCCGATGAAATCAGATGGGCATCCACATAGCATAAACCTTTTCCCATTAAACGATGATTCTCGATAAAGGATAACTCCTCTTTTCTGACGGCCTTATATCGAAAAGGTCATATACCGCTATCTCGACTGTGGCGATCTGCGTCACGGCTATGCCCGCGTGAGATGCAAAGACTGCGGGCACGAATACCTGCTGGCTTTCTCATGCAACAGGCAGCACTTTTGCCCAAAAGGATTTTTAATACAAAATTTGACATAAACTGTCAGGTCAAATTCTTTGCAGATCACATCATCTTATACACCAAGCGCGATTTGAATTATTCAACATTGCAAAACGAACCGGGAACAACGCAACCGGCCCGGGAAAATCTAATTTCTCCTGAAGGCCTGCTGCGATGCCCGCATAATTTGACGGGGACAAAGAACTTTAATATTTTTTCGGATACACCATGTCCGACGTCTGGGTCAGTCTCTTAAAGAAGTATTTCGGATTGAAATTCTTCTTGATGGAAATGGCTCCGTGGGGACACGCCGTCCCGCAATCAAAACAGGCGATGCAAAGGGTGGCTCCGGTTTTCACGGTATCTACGCGCGGCACACCGGCTTTCACGCCTCTTTTCATGTCCTGCCACACTTCTTTTTTGGAAACCTTGTCGGTCACAAGGCAACCGCCCGGACATATTTTAATGCAGATGCCGCATTGCTGGCATTTTTTAGGATCAAAATGAAGATCCGCCGTTTGCATATGGGTCAATTTGTCGTATGTCGGTATCCGTAATCTGTCTATCAAGCTGAATTTTTTCATATTATTCCCCCTGTATTTTAACTCTCGGAGCGTCATTCAATCCTCTTTCATACCACTGAACCAGCTGCGCCTCGCGCGGCACCATACCGTCCGCCTGAGGATTCTGCCAGCCGAAAGCAATACAATCATTGAGCTTGTACGGATATTTGATGCCGAATATTTTTCTCCACTTGGGCAGATACATCAGCGCCTGAACAAGCCCGATCCAGCAGCTTCCCGCGCCCATGCTGTGTGCGGCCAGCACCATATTCTGGCCGCAGATGCCGATATCCGTCGGTGGAGACGCCACGCCGCGCCGGTCTTCCACCAGAAGAATCAGTGTCGGTGCGCCGTGAAAGACCGGAGTTTTCCCCTGAGCAATCTGAGACATCAGGCAAAACGGCACGGGATGAAGCTTGTTTTTCATCAATCGTATGACCCACTTGACCCAGCTTAAAATGTAGAGTCTGCGCAGAATATTGCCTCTGGTGTAATCCATCAGAAACATAAAGAACTTGATAACCTTCTGGGCGTCTTTTTCCATTTCCGCCAGAATTTCCGGACTGTTGACCACAATAAACTTCCACGGCTGCATGTTTCCCGCCGACGGGGCATATCGGCCGGCTTCCAGAATTCTCTTAATCATGCTCTCGGGCAGGGGTTCTTTTTTAAATGACCGGATGCTGCGCCGCTCGAAGATGACCTTTTCCACCGGATTCCAGGGCATGCCTTCTTCATACTTGCCCAACGGAGATAATATTTCATCCTGCAATCTCATATTTCCTCCTTATGGTTAAATTACTGTGATACTTTTTTATACCGTCTTTGTATTACCCACGTATTGATTTTTCTGGGCATCATACGTTCCGGGCACAACGCCCAATTTTTCCAACTCTTTCTTGATAATGCGCTGCGTCTCGGTTTTGGGAAATTCCTTGACGATCTTTACAAACCGGGGCACGGCGAATTTGGCCAGATCTTCTTTTAAGAACTCAACAAGATCAGCTTCTTTGAGCGTATGTCCTTCAACGAGAGAAACGCACGCCATGATTTCATCCTCCGCCAGCTCCGACGGCACCGCAAAAACCGCCGCTTCCAGCACGGACGGATGTTTTTGAATCGTATGCTCGACTTCATACGCAGACACATTTTCGCCCTTAATACGCATGAACTCCGCATTGCGTCCGACGAAATAGAGGTAGCCTTTCTTATCCCGCCTGACCAGATCACCGGTGTATATCCAGCCGTTGCGCAACTTGTCATTGCCGGCCTTTTCATTTTTAAAATATTCCACTGATTTTTTCTTGCCTTTGGATTCAAAAATAAGCTGTCCCGGGGTACCGTCCGGAACATCCTGTCCTTCATTGTCCACCAGCCGGTAAACCGTGTTGGGGGCCGGCTTGCCGATCGAGCCGACAGGCGCATTGCCCAGATTCATAATGCTCTTGCCGCCGCCGTCAACGGATCCGTAGGCTTCATAAATTTTGATGCCGAATCTTTTTTCGAATTTTTCCCATTCATCCACCGGACAGGCGGCCGACAGAGTGAATCGTACACTGTTATCATGATCATTTTCCCTGGGCGGCTGTTTCATCAGAATCGGAATCATGGCGCCGATGGTATTGAACGCGGTCACGTTGTATTTGCGTATGTCGTCCCAGAATTTGCTGGCGGAGAATTTTCTGGCCAGTACCACCTTGCATCCGCGGTGCATTCCCTGCGTCACACAGAGCCAGAGGGCGTTGCCGTGAAAAAGGGGAAGGCAGGTGTAAAGAATGTCCGATTTTCTGTACAAGGCGTATGCGGGAAGGGAAAGGAGTTTCAACGTGGTTTTACCGTAGCGGTACATGACACCTTTGGGCAGGCCGGTGGTTCCCGATGTGTAGAGGATAAAGCAAATGTCATTTTTATCATATTTCACATTCGGCTTTTGATCCGATTGTTTGTACGCGTCGGCAAGATTCAGCATGCCCTGCGACAACCCGGACGCTTTCGCATCGGTCGGAAGATTGACGATCACGGTTTTTTTCTTTTCGAGTTTATCGGCTATTTTTTTGTACACATCGAGAAATTCCTCGTCGATGACAATAAACTCCGCGTCGCTGTGGTTCAGAATATAGAGCAGGCTGTCGCCGCGCAGCGATGTGTTGATGGGGATGGAATACATGCCGAGTTTCTGCGATCCGATATAAACATCCAGGTATTCAGGGCAGTTGGCCATGATGATGGCAACGCCCTTGCCCTTGCCGGCCCCCAGTGACAACAGAAAATTAGCCGCCTTGTTGGCACGCTCATCCATCTGCCGGAAAGTATATTCTTTATCTTCATAAATTAAAAAAGGTCTGTCTCCATACTTGCGGGCTTTCTCTTCGATAAGTTCGGCCCAGGACATGTCTTCTGCAATTTCCTGCGCTTTTATCAGACTGCTGAAATTCGCCGGAAACGTCCCGCGCCCGATTTCATCTTTAAAAAACGTCAGCACACCTCTGACAAACGAAAACACAATCCTTGCGCTGGCCATAGCATACATCATTTCTTCTTCTCCTTACGCTCAAAAAAATCGTTTTTCTTTTATCCGACAATATTCAAAAGCTTCAATAACCGGACAAGATGTCTGTCAAAAAAGCCCGTTTTATATACAATGCCCATCACTTGAAAATACGTTTCCGGAAAATATCGCTTCATTCGCCACATATTTCTGCCATCCTTCTGGGTTATCACATAGAAGCGGTTTTTCTCAATCGACCGAATGGTGTGCTGGGCGACCTTCTCCGCTGTCGTTTTGGCATTGCCGAATAACCTATTGGCCAAGTCGCGCTGACGTTCATCCGGCGAGGTAAACTGATCCATCAGATTGGTTTTGAAAAACGTCGGGCACACGACGGAAACACCGATATGGCTTGCCGCAAGCTCAATTCTCAGGGTTTCGGTCAGCGATATCGCCGCGGCCTTGGTCGCGTTGTAGCTGGCCATCTCGGGCAACGAACAGATACCGGCGCTGGATGCCACATTGACAATATACCCCGATTGGCGCTCTTTGAAATAGGGGATAAAGGAACGGCATCCATGAATGATACTGTTGGTATTGAGCCCGATAATCCAGTCCCATTTTTCCAGCGGAATTTTTTCAAACCATCCGGCAGAAGCGACACCGGCGTTGTTAATCAGAATGTCCACTCCCTTCCATGCTTGCAGAACCTCTTTCAAAACATGGTCCAGATCCTCAGGCTTGGTCACATCGCAGTGAATGGTCAGCGCTTCTCCTCCCTCTTTCTTCACCATGTCCGCCGTTTCCCGGGCGCGCTGATCGTTGATTTCCGCGATGGCGATACGCCAGTTGCGTTTCGCGAATTCAAGCGCCAGCGCCCTGCCCAAACCACTGCCGGCTCCTGTGATCACGACTCTTTTTTCAGGGAATTTTTTGTTCAAATCCATATATAATCTTCTCCGCATCATTTATTTATACACAGTAGCCCCGGATAGCGCCCTAGGGCGCTACCGGAGTTCCCACGGTTACCTACCGACTTGGGGAGGAGGTAGGACCAATCTAATTTCTTTATGTCAACATCTCCTTGATCAAAGCAAGTTTCTTCATGGGAGCCAATCCCAGCAGAGCCTGCACATGCTTGGCGTCACGGAATCGCTTCTCCTGGCCGTAGTCTTTCATGTAGCCATTGCCACCTAAACATTGGATGCCGTCGGTGGTCAGCTTGCAGGCAAGCTCCGAGATGTGTAATGCGGCCACCTTGGTGTAAAGATTCCACTGCTTCTCCTGATTCTCCACGGCCTGCGCCGCCTCGGAAACCACCATATCGGCGATTTTTACATAAACAGCCATCTGGCCCAGAATCATTCTGAGCCCGGACCAGTTGATGATTTCTTTGCCGCCCTGACAGCGCTGCTGACTGTAATCGAATGCTTCCTGAAATGACCCTTTCATAATACCGCACTGGATGGCCGCCACCGCTGCGTGCATCCGGTCGGAAGCTTTTGAAAAATATTTCTCGCCTTCCCCCGCCTGACCGATCCGTTTTCCTTCAACACCCGTGAGTTTCACATCAACGGCCGGACAGGCGTGCAGTCCCAGGCTCACTACCGGCTCGCTTTTCGCGTATCCCCGATCCGCCGTATCCACGAGAAAATACGAATAGCCGTCCTGTCCCTTGATTTTAGCCGGCACCAGAGCGTAACCGGCAAAACCGCCCAGCACGACATACTCGATGGAACCGTTGAGTGCATATGTGTCTTTGGTATTGACCGCTTCCACGGTAACGCCGTTTTCAGAAGGGTTGGCAAAAGATGCACAGGCGATGAGCGACGATTTGGCATCGGTTGCTTTTCCCATAACATCGGCAAGGAGGTTTTTATTCCCGCCGGCCAGCATGATTTCCTGTGACAGAGCATTGGTGAAGATAATGCCTCCCAGACTCGCGTCTGCCGCGCTGATATGATCGAGGATAACGCACAGAGCGCCGATGTCCTGACCGATGCCTCCGCATTCTTCGGGCAGCGTCGCGCCTAAAAGGCCGACTTCATACGCCTTGGTGACCACATCGTCGAAAAAAGGTCCGAACGGATAGCGGTCGTGCTCTTCCCGTTTGGGCGCAAGCTCCTTGGCTGCAAAGCTTCGGGCGAGATCTTCAAAAGACTTGAGTTCGCATTTTACGGTTGTCAGCATGATTATCCCTCCTTCTCTTCTTCGAATACTTTAGCCTGCGGCACGCAACGGGCAATCAGGCAGTTAAACAGATTGAGGCGGTTCAACTGGTTGGTGCCTTCGTAAATCTGCAGGAGTTTGGAATCCCGCAGGATTTTCTCGGCGCCCTGGTCATGCCGTAATCCGGCTTGTCCCATCATCTCCAGCGCCATCTGGCTGTTTTTCATGCCCATATCGGTGCCGAAGAATTTGGCAATGGACGACCAGCCGGAA
The DNA here is from genome assembly GCA_018056685.1 of Smithella sp. GTDB lineage: Bacteria > Desulfobacterota > Syntrophia > Syntrophales > Smithellaceae > Smithella. The sequence continues at coordinate 8,493 of JAGPFC010000042.1, read as the reverse complement.
CAGCGCTTCTGATCCTCCATCGATTGTCCTTCCACAAAGATCTGACGGATAAGCCAATCGAATATTTTTGTTTTATAAAAGGGAACGACAAAGAAATCGATAATCCATTGCGGCACAAACTTCATATAATAGTAAATCGGCTTGATCTGCAGAAAATGGAGCACGCCGCCTTTCAGGCTGTTCGAATAATTGGCCTCAATATACATGAGCCTTCCGGCGACCACATTTTTGTACATCTCCGCCAGCATGATCTGCGCCCATTCGTGATTGATCAGCAGTTTCCCATCCACTTCGTTTTCACCGGCAAATTTCAGGGCGTGTTCGTAGGCGCCTCTGGCCACGCCGGTTCCGAATGCTCCCACGGAAGCCCTGGTGACTTCGACAACGTAGTGGATGATCTGATTGACCAGATCTCCGGTCTCGCGAATCTGGGAATTGGGAAAATAGCGGGAATCTGCCAGAACATTTTCATCCGGGATAAAACAATCCTGAAAAATCAGTTCGCTGGCACAGCAGGCGCGCTGACCCATTTTGTCTTCATGTTTGCCGAAGCTAAATCCCTTGGTGCCGGTCTTGACCGCCAGCATGACGGTATTTTCGGAGGGTTTTTTCAAATCGGTGTAAGCGATCAGGGCGTGCCACTGGGATACATGACCCATGGAAATGAAGATCTTGTTGCCATTGACGATGTAGCCTCCCTTGACCTTCTCGGCGTAACATGTAACCTTGCCACGGTCGACCAGTTCCACCTCTTCCACGTCCGTACCCGCTCCCGGTTCGGTAATGGCAAGTGTAATCAGACAGGGATTTCCCGTGCGCTGCCCTTCGGCCACATCGCGGGCGATTCGATTGATGAGAGGCAGATTCCACGACGCCAGACAGGTCATAAAGCCGAGGTAATGAACAAAAACCACATTGGCAATGCCCACGCAGGCGGAAGACATCTCTTCAATCACATACGCGTGACTCGGCAGACTCCAGCCCTGTCCCCCGAATATTTTGGGAATGAACATGGTGTAGAAGCCCCATTCATTAGCTTTTTGCACCAGATCCCACGGCAGATAGTCCGGATCCTGGAACGTCTTCAAATCCGTTTTCAAGGCCATGGGCCTGACAACCTCGTCATTGAACTTCCGAACATAGCTGACGAGCTTTTTGGTTTCTTTGAGCTGGATTTTCGGTATTTGCGGAATGGCCTGCATGCTGCAGTAACTGTCCTCGAAACGCGGTTCACGCTCCAGTAACATTTTATCTTCCTTCGGCTTTATCATAATTCCTCCCTCATGGATTGAATGATTGCGACCCTACATAACCGGCACGGCTTCTCCCCGTAAGCCATGAGGATAACCGCTCATGAAAACAGCATAAAATTCCCATTTTTTCGTCTTACGCTTAATCTTTATTACGCAAAGCACACAAGGCAACTTCAATGTTCTTAATGAGATGGCGCTTCCAGAATATGAATACACATCGCCGCTTCTTCCGTACCCAGAGCACCGCCACCGTTTTCTGCCAGGGCCAGCCTGGCGTTTTTCACCTGACGTTTTCCGGCATTGCCCCTTAATTGCGTCACAAGTTCGTGAATCTGCGCCAGACCTGAAGCGCCGATAGGATGGCCGCGTGAAATCAAACCGCCGCTGGGATTAATGGGAATGCGGCCGTTCAGGCTTGTTTCGCCTTTTTCGGCAAATATTCCGCCTTCGCCTTTGGGGCAGAAGCCCAGATTTTCCACCTGCACCACTTCACCGAAGGCCGAGGCATCATGGACTTCAGCAACATTAATATCCTCAGGGCCGACACCGGCCTTTTCATAGGCCTGTTTGGCAAGCCTCTCTCCGATTTCCGGAATATCTGAATCGAAAGATGTTCTGATGGCGGAACCGAGAACCGATGCCCTGACTTTAACCGCCTGACTGGTCAAGCCGAGTTTCTTAACCCTGTCTTCAGAGCAGAGAATGGCTGAAGCGGCGCCATCGCCGATGGGAGCGCACATGGCGCGGGTCAAAGGCCACGATACAATACGATCGGATAAAACTTTTTCAACCGGAACTTCAAAGCGGTACTGCGCATTGGGATTGAGCGTTGAATTAAAATGATTCTTGGAAGCGATCATGGCCAGTTGTTCAACCGTCGAGCCATATTTTTTCATATGCTGGCGACAGGCATAGCCGTAAACATCCATAAAAGGAGAATGATCTCCGGTTGTTAGTTTTGCCAGTTGCCAGACCGTATCGTAGCCTATTTTTTCAGCCAGAACGATACCGGCAGTTAAACGGTCACGATACTCTTTCCAGAAAGGCTCCTTGGATTTGGACTGCTTCTTACCTTCGGTTTCTTTATGGGATTGATAGCGCTGTTTGAAGCGCTCCAAACTGGCTTTTTCCTCTTCCGTCAGCGCAAAGATTGAAAGGGTCTTGACCAGGTTCAGGACATTTTCAATATCAATTCCGCCCAAAAAACCGTTGAATACTAAATTTTTGTTGGCAGCGTAGAGTTTTTCCGCGCCGACAGCCATGGTGATGTCATACAAACCGCCTGCAACACCGTACCAGGCATGATGAAAAGCCGTGGAACCGCCCGCACAGGCGTTTTCCACATTGGTGATGGGAATGCCTTCGATACCCATTCCCTTCAGTGCAACCTGACCGCGAATGGTCATTTGTCCTCTTTCACCCCAGCCTGCATTTGAAAAAAAGAGAGCCTGAATATCGTTCTTGGCAAGATTGGCATCTTTGAGGCAACCGGTGGCCGTCGTAATCGCCAGATCCTTGATGCTCTTATCCATGTGTTTGCCGAATTTAATGGTGTCTACCGCTATTACATATACATCTCTCATCACATTTCTCCATATTCCAAATTATATTTTCATCACCGCCAACATATTGCTGCTGCCATATGTTGGAGGCTATCCATTTATTTTGGCTTTATCAATTTACCCAGCAGTATCATAAGTTTGCTTGAGAACCAGTCCATCATCCGGATTGGCGTAACATTGTGGCAATAGACCAGGAACCTGGCCTCCCAACCCACAAGATAGCGGGCCTTTGGCCTTTTTGCGCTAAGGGCACGAATGATCACCCTGACGGCCTTTTTCATGGATATGCCCATTTCCGCCTGCCATTTTGGAAAGACGCTGAGGGTCCTTAGCTCATCTTTATAGAGGTCTCGGGCCTGTTTCGGTACGGATGCAAATAGTTTTTCGGTGGTGGTATCTATTTTTTCCCACATGGGTGTTTTGATCGTCTGCAATTCCACAGTAGAAACTCTGATTTTCCACGGACGAAGTTCTATCCTCAGAGCGCTTGCGACAGCCTCTAGAGCAAATTTTGATGAGGAGTATGGTGCCATGAGCGGTAATGTGACCCTGCCGCTCTCGGAACTCGTGAACACGATTCTCCCTTGCGCCTTGCGCAGGAGCGGCAGAAAGGTCTGCGTCACGAAGACGTGACCGAAAACGTTGACCCGTATCTGTTGTTCAAATAATTCAATGGGCAGTATTTCCAAGGGGCCTTGGACCGAGATTCCCGCGTTGTTGAAGAGCGCATCCAGGCCCGCGCCGCCGAGGGCCTTTTCGATCTCTTTCGCGCCTCGTTTCACGCTTTCATAGTCGACGATGTCCATGATTACCGGCGTGACTTTATTGGAAGAGGCGTCCCGCAGTTTTTTGGCGTCCGCTTCTTTTCTGACGGCGGCAAACACTCGCCAACCCTTATTGGCCAGTTCCAGCGAGGTTGCCCAACCGATGCCGCTTGATGCACCGGTCACCAGGATTGTTTTCACTGATGACTTATTCTTTGTATTCGCATCCTCGTTTGTTTTCTTCATAGCCAGAATCCTCATCAATGTTTAAATTTATAGAGATTACCTTCTTCCATGTGTTTGACCGTATCCTGTACAACTTTATTAAGTTCCTCCGTGCTTATTTTCTGACGGTCAATCGCATTGACATGTTGATCAAGGTATTTGGTATACGCCTGCATCGCGTTCATCGTGTCTTCGGTATCGAGACAGCGGATGCTCTGCTCCATCTCGATGCTTAATCCGTGTCTCAACGTCGTTTCCGAGCCGTTGTGAACGCACGTTTTAATCGCGTCCACAGCCGTCATGGGTCGCTTGCTCATCAGATCGGCAAATTCCTGCACGCGGGATTGGAATTCGTTCTTGTTGAATATTTCCGTGATCAAACCAACGCGCTGCGCTTCCCGGGCATCCCATTGATTGCCGCGCAGCATGAACTCAAGAGCGTTGGCACGGCCGATCAAACGAGGCAGTCTTTGGGTGGAACCGCCGCCGGGAACAATATTAATCAGCACTTCCGGCTGTCCGATCGTGAATTCCTGGTCGCCGATCATGAAGCGAAAATCAAAACAGGCAGAAAGTTCCGTTCCGCCGCCGTTGCAATTGCCGTTGATGGCGGCAATGGTAATTTTGTTGAGCCGTTCAATCGCGAAATAGACTCTTTGCATGATAAACCACAGATACAGGCTCGAGGAATAGCCGCTAATCATTCTGGCAAATTTCAGCATCAGCGTTTCGTACCATCCGAAACAATCCATCAGCCAGTTGGTGTAAGTGGTCACGTATTTTAAGATGGAACCTGTTATTCTAGATTTTACGAAAAGATTCAGAAGTAATTTTTTATTATCCGTGGATAAGGTGAGAAGTTCGGGAATGGAGAAGTGCATGATGTAGATATCTTCGATACCGCCCGTCAGGATAAATACCCGGATAGAATCATCCTTGGATACCCGTTTGACGAGATCGAAGAGCTCTTCAAGCATGGCGACGGTCAGAAAATTTACCGGCGGATTGTGTATCTCAACCCAGAGGCTATCATTTTCTTTTTGTGTTTTTAAATATTTATAATCCATATTTTCGTCGTTTGCTCATTTCATTATTGTAAGACGGCCATACTTTAATGAGACCCAAATTTCAGAAACGAAGTGCACTGAAATTTGATGGTCGAATTATCCCCGAGGCGAAGCCGAGCGGGATAAATGTGGGTCTAATTCCCCGCCCCTTGGGGCGCAAGTTCTTTTGGATACCCCGCTGCTTGCGGCGGGGTTGTTCATTCTGAAAAGAATAGACACCTTTCTTTGATAACCTCTCTTAAATTGATCAACTTCGTACTTGATAATTCAAAAAAGATGTGGTACATTAATTTACACAATTGGTTGACCAATAAATAACATATATTAACCATATGTCAAGTACTTTTTTTTGCATATACGTAAAAATCTTAGATGATCAATAAGGAGCTAGTATGGACGAATTACAAGCACATGAACGTGTTATGAACATATTGGTAATACAGATTTTCAGCAGGCAATTGAAACCGGGCGACAAACTTCCGCCTGAGCGGCAACTGGTCAAAGATATTCATGTGGACAGGGCATCTTTGAGAACTGCTTTAAAACATCTGGAAATGATGAATGTACTCACGATAAGACACGGTGACGGCATTTATGTTCGTGACTACATGAAGGGTGCCAGTATCGATTTTTTGAGAATGCTTTTTTTGCAGACGAAAGAACCGGATGATGAATGGCTGGTCGATCCGTATATTCTGGATGAAATCTGGGAATTCTGGGTTTTTTTCCTGCCGGAGATGCTCAAACTTGCCGCCCAACGAGTCGCGCCGCGTGACATTAAAGCCATGATGGATATTTTCGATGAAGAGCTGGCCAATTTGAATGACCGGACTCGCGTTGTAGAACTGGAATTAAAATCTCAGGAGCTGGTCGCTGAAATCGGAAACAATATTGTTGTCATTCTCATCATGCATACCTGTCGTCCCCTGCGCAAAAAAATGATCGAAATCTTTTTTGCTTCTCTGGATAATGAACAAATAAAAAATCACGTTGAGATGAAAAAAGAACTGATGCGCTCCTATATGACTCTGGAAAAGACGGATAGTCTATTTTTGATCGGAAAATATCAGGAATTTCTGAATGAGCATCGGCTTGCCGTCAAAAGTCATCTCCGAGCGGCTATCGGAACCGGAATTAACAATCAGTTCTTCGGCAAAACAGTTCCACCCGTTACAGGAAGGACATTTTACCAGCCACTTGGGCGACATATATCCGCAATGCTGGCAATAGTAAGCTGTCTTGCTTTTTTTCAAATCTATTTTCTCCTTGGGTAAGTAGGCGAAGAAAAGCATATTTCTCCAAGACATGTCAATACCAATTGCCGTAATATTAAAACGAAAATCAAATGAGGCAATGGAGCGTTGGCATTAACCATATAATTCTAAAATGGAGCTAGACTGATCTTCTACTATTTATTGGGCGCTGTCCCCTATTTCCCTTAAACAATTGAGAGGCAACCGGATTACGGTGTGCCTCTCAATGTGAAACAATGGTTTCGTGAATCAAAAAATGATTCTATCTATCAATGCGTGAAGCTGGTGTGGTCGTTTTCACAACAGGACCCATGGACAAGGATTCGACATTATCGAGCCAGGCGCCTAACTGTGGAAATACCTCCGTTGGTTCTTTATTCCCTCCCGCTCCCAGGTCAATATGCGCAGTTCCATTGATGACATACCATTCGTCATATTGCGTCGGCGACTTTTTCGATATAATAAAGTCGTAAGTCGCGCCAGTAGTTACCAGGGCACCTTCAGTCGATGAAAAAACGATCAACGGTACGGTCATACGCGACATATTCTGACTGTAGTAATAATATCCGTCGCTGCCGGGGTTCGGTGTGGGACTGCCTTTAATCAATTTTGCCGACAAATAATTTTCCGCTCCGTTTAAATAGTGCTCACGAAGGGTGTAGTTCAGTCCCCAATCCATATACTGGCCCAGGTCGCGTATTGACAAACCGCTCAGAACATATCGTGCCGTAAAATCCTGCATGCAGGGATCGGTATCCTCCATTGACCAGAAGTTCAGATAGTTGAAAAGGTTGTTCTGCGGGCTGACACCGGCTGCCGCAATGAGGTCCTCTGCGTCATTAATTGTTCCGAACATGATGTCAACGAGGCTGACCAGTTGCTGGCTCGGCAACAATTGCAATAAGTTCTGGGATAGCGTATCCAGCGGAAGATATATTTTGGTACCGATAAGCGTCCACATAAGGTCTGTGTCCAGAAGACTGGGCAATGGTGGCGCGCTGGCCGGATCAAGGCCGATAAAGCCTTTGACATCTGCATTCCTTGCCTGGGCGAGGGAAGCACTGGCTTTGACGTGCGGCTGGAATCCGAGGGTATAGCATAACTGATAATAGGCTTTCTTTGCTGCTGCTGTATTAATAGGGCCGTAATCTAAATAGGCTCCCTGGAGATAGATATAGGAAACCAAACCTCCTGTACTGTGGCCACCGATGAACATTTTCTTTCCGGTAACCGCCTTTACTTTGGCTATGGCGGCGGGGGCATCAAGCGTGGCCCACATATCGAGAGTCGTCATGGCCGCATTATTAGTCCCTGTACTGCGTACCGGAGCGCGACCCGTAAACCGATAGTTGGCGAACCAGGGGTCGTAACCCTGGAGCCACAGATAATGAGCCAGACTGTAATAACGCATTTTGTCAGCTTTGATATATGGTTCATAGTCCGTTCCTGTTGCGTTCAAGGCCCAGGCCGGAGCACTGGAAACAGGCGGAACATAGACGGTACTGTAAGCTTTAACCTTATCAGGGGGGGTGCAGGAAAGAAACTCATTCATATTTCCTGAGATACCCGGAAAGATTAATATAGGCGTTCCGTTGGTGCGGAATTGCGGGGTGCCTGTTGTATAGGGCGCATAGCGATATAAAAAGATTTTGCTGCCATCATCGGCGGTTGCGCTGTAAATGCCACTGGCGTTCATGGGTACGCTTGACGCCTGGCTTACTCCCGGCGCCACAATGAATCCTATTGTTGCAACCATCAGAACGACTAAAAGGTTTTTGTAAAGCATTGAATGACACCATAATCGCATTCTAATTATCCAAGCCTCTTTTTTCATGCCTTTACCCTCCTTAATATTTACAAATAATGTACAACAAGATTTTCATTGATATAAATTTACTTAATTTAAAGGTAAATTTATATTGATACAGCATTAAATGTGCCAACTTATTGCAATGATGGGTAATTTGCTTAAGTTATTGATATATAAAACAAATAAGTAAATACGGTTAAAAAGGAGTACAACAATGGTGGCAATAGACCCCATTTGTTAATGATTTCTGTTGTATAATGGGGCGATATGGTTCTTTATGTGGGTCATTGTGGGTCTATTATCCGGTGATGCCGAATTTTTGCATTTTCCGGAAAAGGGTTTTTCGGTCAATTCCCAATGGGGAAAATGGGGTCAGGTCTTGGAAGGGGGAAAATGGGGTTATATCAGTTTCTCTCTTCATTCTTTAGCACCTTGCTAACCGTTGTATAGTGAATCCCCAAATATGCCGCTATCTCGTTTAACCGATAACCATATCGGACATGCGCTGCGTGAATATTCTTGTCCCTTACTTTTTTCGTGTCTTCCTTACAAAATAAGT
>JAGPFC010000004.1 GCA_018056685.1 Smithella sp. | reverse complement strand
AAGGCTAACAAACAGTTCCTCTAAATATGGAAGGACACATATAAAACCAGTAAAAAAGGGTTAACCGACGAAGTCAGCTAACCCCCTGTTTTTCTTAAATGGTGCCGAAGCCGAGATTTGAACTCGGACAGGAGTACTCCCACTAGACCCTGAACCTAGCGCGTCTACCAATTCCGCCACTTCGGCACGCAGAAAGTGCACTATACTCATCGGCACATTATTGTCAAGATAAATTGAACTTGAATTTAATACCCAAAATGTTATGTTACCTCGCTGTTTATCTTAAGTGTTTGTAAAAAATGATGATTGTATTTAAAGACATAGGAGACATAAGCGAAGATTTCCGCGGATCATTTGTGACGATCGGCAATTTTGACGGCGTGCATTTAAGCCATCAGTTCATCTGCCGCAAGCTTGTCGCGGAGGCGAAAGAAGCAGGAAGGAAGGCATTGGTTATTACTTTTGATCCTCACCCTAAAATGGTTTTGCACCCGGCGATCAGACCCTTTTATCTGATTACCACTCTGGAGGAAAAGTTGAAAGTGTTGGGGAAATGCGGAGTTGACGCCACACTGGTTATTCCTTTCACGCTGGAATATTCAAAGGTCACTGCCGAACAGTTTGTTCATGAATTTCTTGGACAAAAGCTGGCCATCAAAAAAATTGTCGTGGGTCACGATTACGCTTTCGGTCAGGGCAAGAAAGGGAATAGCGATTATCTGATTACCTGCGGTCAGGAGATGGGATTTGAAGTTGAAGTGGTCGATGCTTTTAAAGTGAAAGAAGACATCATCAGCAGTACGCTTGTGCGAAATCTGATTCTTAAAGGAGATTTTCAGACAGTCACAGCTCTTTTGGGAAGATATTATAATGTTGCCGGCACCGTGGTTTCCGGCAAAGGACGTGGTACCGGTCTTGGTTTCCCCACCGCCAATATCGAACCGGAAAAAGAATTGCTGCCGCCGGCGGGCATATACGCCGCCTTTGTGGACATGGATGGGAAACGTTATCCGGCAGCCTTAAATATCGGTGAAAAACCGACCTTCGATGATTACACTTTTACCTTTGAAGTTCATTTGCTTGATTTTTCAGGTGATCTCAGAGGGAAAAGACTGAATACAAAGTTTGTGGAGAAGTTGCGGGATATTATCAAATTTGATAGTCTCCAAAAATTGAAGAAACAGATTGCTGCGGATGTGGAAAAAGCAAAATCGATTTTGTTAAAGAATATCAGAAACTAAATTAAAAAGGATCAGAGGAGGTTATTGAACAATGTTAAAAATCGCGATTGTCGGCGCCACCGGGATTGTCGGTCAGCAGGCCATAGTCAGTTTACTGGGACATCCCTGGTTTAAAATCACCAAGCTTGTTGCCTCGGAGCGCTCGGCTGATAAGAAATATATTGACGCTTTAAGGGATGCCAACGGTTCAATTCGCTGGTGGTGCCCGGAGGAATTGCCTGAACACATCGCCAACATGGTGGTGGAAGAAGCGGCCAGCTTCGACCCCAAATCGGTGGACGTCATTTTTTCGACCATGGATGCGGGCCCGGCCAAGGAACTGGAACCCAAATACGCCAAAACCACTCCGGTCATCAGCACCGCTTCGGCTTTTCGTTACGAAGCTGACACTCCCATTCTGGTGGGCGGCGTGAACATGGACCACGCGGCCCTGCTGGCCGTTCAGCAGAAAAACCGCGGCTGGAAAGGATTCATATCACCCAAATCCAACTGCACCATTGCCGGACTGGTTGTTTCGTTGAAACCGGTTCTGGATAACTTCGGCGTCAAGCAGGTGATGATGACTTCGCTGCAGGCGATGTCCGGCGCGGGCCGTACCCCTGGTCTTTCCGCGATGGATATGATGGAAAACGTGGTGCCCTATATTTCCGGCGAAGAACCCAAGGTGGAAACAGAACCGCAGAAGATTCTGGGCAAGTTTACCGGCAAATCCATCAAAAATGCCGCTTTCGGCATCACCGCAACCTGCACCCGCGTGCCCGTGCTCGACGGTCATCTGGTTTGCGCGTTTGTCCAGACCAAGAAAAAATGTTCACCGGAAGATGTCAAAACGGCCATGATGAATTACGGTAAGGATTTTGCCGAACTGCATCTGCCCAGTTCACCGGCTCATCTGATTGACGTGACCGACGATCCTTTCCGCCCGCAGCCGCGGATGGACAGAGACAAGGGCGGTGGCATGACAGTCACCGTGGGACGTATCCGCAAAGATCCGATTATTGAAAATGGAATCAAGTACGTTTGCCTTGCTCACAACACCAAACTGGGCGCGGCCAAGGGTGCTCTGCAAACGGCGGAATATCTGGTAAAGAATTATCTGAAATGGGTTAAATAGTTGTTCATAAGACCCCGGCTTGAATTTGGTGCCGGGGTCTTTTTCATTTTTTCAATCCTCCCGATATATCTTGACAAAGTCGTCTGTTCTTCACATAAAAGAAGCCATGTTCGACAGGCTCAATATTGATTCAAAAAAACAGAAGCTGGTGGTTTATATCTTTTTAACTGTCGCAGCTCTTGCTGTCTTCGGGCAGGTGCATCAGTTTGACTTTATCAATATTGATGATGATGTATATGTTACAAACAATCTGAATGTTCAGTCGGGAATCCATCCGGAGGGCATTCGCTGGGCGTTCACCACAACCTACGCCGAATTCTGGCATCCTTTAACGTGGTTGTCTTTAATGCTGGATTATCAGTTATATGGTTTGAATCCCGGCGGATATCATATCACCAATCTGATCTTTCATATCCTCAGCACGCTGCTGCTTTTCTGGCTTTTGAACCGCATGACCGGGGAAATCTGGAAAAGCGCTTTTGTGGCGGCGCTTTTCGCGATTCACCCGCTGCATGTGGAATCGGTTGCTTGGATCGCTGAAAGAAAAGATGTCTTGAGCGCTTTTTTCTGGATGCTGACACTCTGTCTTTATGTCTATTACACGGAGAAACCGGTTATTACGAGATATCTGCCGGTTCTTTTTTCCTTTGCCTGCGGGCTCATGAGCAAGCCGATGCTCGTCACGCTTCCCGTGATGATGATTCTTCTGGATTACTGGCCGTTGAAAAGATTCCAGATCAAGCAGGGCAATCTCCTATTATGGCAATTGCGGGAAAAGGCGCCTCTTTTTGTTATGTCGGCGGTTTTTTCCGTCATTGCCATTTATGCTCAATACAATCCTGAAGCGGTCCATTTTTCACTGGGATCCCGTCTGGCCACCGCTTTTGTTTCTTTTACAATGTATCTGGAGAAAATATTCTGGCCGCTTAATGTGTCTTTTTGCTACCCCCTGTTCGATAAACTCTCCCTGCCGCAAATTGCCGGTTCCGTTTTAATGACCTCAGTAATCAGCATCCTCGTGATAGTGTCCGCCAAACGCCGTCCCTTTCTCCTCGTTGGATGGCTGTGGTACGCCATAACTCTTCTGCCGGTGCTCGGCATTATTCATGTCAGGGCAGAGCGATACGCAATGGCCGACCGCTATACATATCTTCCCCTGATTGGCATCGGAATCATGATTGCGTGGGGCGTTCCTTTTCTTTTGCGTCGTAAAGATGTCATGAGAAAAATTTTATTTCCGGCGGGATTAACTGTTCTGCTGATCCTGTCCTATCTGTCCTGGAAACAATGCGGCTACTGGGAAAACAGTCTAACACTGATCAATCAAACTTTGCGGGTAACGAAGGATAATTATCTTGCGCACTATATCCGGGGTATCACGTATTTTAATCTGGGTCAGTATCGGTTAGCCATCCGGGACTTCAGTAAGGCGATTGAACTTGATCCTGCTTATGAAGTTGCCTATCTCAACCGGGGGGTTGCTTACGAAAAAACAGGCGACTTTCGAAAGGCGATTCAGGACTACGACGAATCCATCCGGCTGCAACCCCGTTTTTTGGCCTATTACAACAAGGGGGTTGCGCATATTAATCTTGGCGAATATCAACCGGCCATTGAAGAATTTAACAAAGCCATCCATCTGAAAGCCGATGCCTATGCCTATCAAAACAGAGGACTGGCTTATTTATTACAAAACAACAGGGAAGCGGCTTGCCATGACGCTCAAAGCGCATGTGCACTGGGAAAGTGCAAGTTGCTGGAAGAGGCTAAAAGCAAAGGATACTGTAATTAATGTTGATTGAAGATTGAAAAAATCCTCAATCGTTATTTAAAAAAGATCTGTAAACGGACAGATCATTCAGGGAAAAGCAGCAGAAAATAACTTCTTCCAGTGTGGATGATTTTTGCACCGTATCACGAACAGTATCTACGGCGACCTGTGCCGCCAGTTCAATCGGATATCCGTAAACGCCTGTGCTGATACTTGGGAAAGCGATTGTTTTGAGGCCCTGCTTGATGGCGATATCCAGAGAGTTGCGGTAACAGGAGGCGAGCAGTTCCGGTTCACCTTTCTTCCCGCCATGCCAGACCGGTCCCACGGTGTGAATGACAAATTTCGCGGGAAGCTTGTATCCTTTAGTGAGCTTGGCCTCACCTGTTTTACAGCCACCGAGAGTTCGGCATTCTTCCAGAAGCTGCGGTCCGGCAGCGCGGTGAATTGCACCGTCCACGCCTCCTCCGCCAAGAAGAGAAGAATTGGCTGCGTTGACGATTGCGTCAACCTGCAGGGTAACGATATTTGCCTGAAGCGCCTTCAATTTAGTCATCGAACTGCCTCCAAGACATTAAGGATAACATCACTGCCCGCGCCGGCGGGCAGTGATGTTTGATTTAAAAGTTTTACTTCATCGCCTGTTCGACCGCCACTGCCACGGCAACGGATGCGCCGACCATCGGGTTGTTGCCCATGCCGATCAATCCCATCATTTCGACGTGGGCGGGGACGGAAGACGATCCGGCAAACTGAGCGTCCGAATGCATTCTGCCCATTGTGTCAGTCATGCCGTAGGAGGCGGGACCGGCCGCCATGTTGTCGGGATGCAGCGTTCTTCCCGTACCGCCGCCGGAGGCCACGGAGAAAAATTTCTTTCCGGCCGCGATACATTCTTTCTTGTAAACACCCATGACCGGATGCTGGAAACGGGTCGGGTTGGTGGAATTTCCCGTGATGGCGACATCAACGCCTTCCAGATGCATGATGGCCACGCCTTCGCGCACATCATCAGCACCATAGCAGCGGACTGCCGCGCGATCGCCCTTAGAGTAAGCTTTTTCCTTTACCACGGAAACCTTGCCCGTTTTATAATCAAAGGCCGTTGCCACATGGGTAAAACCATTGACTCGCGCGATAATGTGAGCGGCATCTTTACCCAGTCCGTTCAGGATGACGCGCAGCGGAACCTTGCGTGCCTTGTTGGCCGATTTAGCCAGGCCGATCGCACCTTCCGCCGCAGCAAATGATTCATGCCCCGCGCAGAATGCAAAGCATTTGGTCTCTTCCCGAAGCAGCATGGAAGCGAGGTTTCCATGACCGATGCCCACCTTGCGGTCATCTGCAACCGAACCGGGGATGCAGAACGATTGCAACCCTTCACCGAGGGTTTCCGCAATATCGGCAGCCGTCTTCTGTCCTTTTTTTATGGCTGCGGCTGCGCCGACCAGATAAGCCCATCCGGCATTTTCAAATGAAATCGGCTGAATTTCCTTAACTATTTTTCTGACATCAACGCCTTTCTCGAGGCATACTTTTTCGGCTTCCTCCAGCGAGGAAATTCCATGTTTCGCGAGAAAAGGAGTGATCTGTTTGATTCGTCTTTCGTATCCTTCAAATAATGCCATGTTCCTACTCCTTATCCTTTACGGGGGTTAATAACTTTAACGGCTTCGGCAAAGCGGCCATAGGTTCCGCTTGCTTTTGCCAGAGCGGCGGCGGGATCCATTCCCTTAGCGATGTTGTCCATCATCACGCCAAGATTAACGAATTTGTAGCCGATGATTTCGTTGTCGCTGTCGAGGCCGATTTCGGTCACGTATCCCTCGGCCATTTCCAGATAACGGGGACCTTTTTCCTTGGTGCCGTACATCGTGGCAATCACACTGCGCTGGCCCTTGCCCAGATCTTCCAGACCGGCGCCAATGGGCAGACCGCCTTCGGAAAAGGCCGTCTGACTGCGGCCGTAGGCAATCTGGAGAAAAATTTCCCGCATGGCTGTGTTGATCGCGTCACAGACGAGGTCGGAATTCAGTGCTTCCAAAACCGTCTTATGCGGCAAAATTTCGGCGGCCATCGCCGCGGAGTGGGTCATGCCGGTACAGCCGATGCATTCAACCAGCGCCTCTTCGATGATACCATTTTTTACATTCAGGGTCAGTTTGCAGGCACCCTGCTGGGGCGCGCACCAACCAACGCCGTGAGTCAACCCGCTGATATCTTTGATTTCTTTCACCTGGGTCCATTTGCCCTCCTGAGGGATGGGGGCGGGGCCGTTTTTAGGACCTTTGGCAACCACGCACATCTGTTCAACTTCATGAGTGTATTCCATAAACTAGATCTCCTTCCGGTAATACCTTTTCGCCTTCAACGGCTGACTTTATCAACCATTAAAAGTAATTTAATATTATATATCGCCGGACGCAATGTAGCACCGGAGGGGTAATTTTTCAAATTAAATTGTTTAAGGCAAGTATAAGCTTTTGATTACGATATGAAAAATGATTCTTAAAGAAAAAGGAACTACCCTTAAGAAATCACTTTTAATAAACTTTTTCTGCCCGGTATTATGTGATAATAAAAAGTAATCATGAAAATATTGGATAGAAAATTTTATCATCGGAATACGCTGCGGGTTGCGCGTGAGCTTCTGGGAAAGAAGCTGGTGCGACAAATCGATAACATGAGACTTTCGGGAATGATCGTGGAAACGGAAGCTTATTGCGGTCGTGAAGACAGCGCCTGCCACGCGCATCGCGGGAAAACGCAGCGCAATGCCGTCATGTTCGGCAACCCCGGACATGCCTATGTTTATTTCACCTATGGCATGCACTACATGCTTAATCTGGTGACTGAGGAAGAAGAAAATCCTTGTGCTGTTTTGATCAGAGCGATCGTGCCGCTGGATGGTATTGAAGAGATGGAAACCCGCCGTAAGATAAAAGGCGCTAGCTTAACCAACGGACCGGCCAAACTCTGTCAGGCGTTGTCGATAGACAAGTCTTTGAACGGTTGGGATTTAACAACTGGCGAAGAACTGTGGGTGGAAGATTATAAAAAATTCCCGGAGTCGGAAATCATCACAACGCCTCGCATCGGCATCGACTACGCCCATCAAAAACACAGAGAAGCTCTCTGGCGGTTTTTGGTGAAAGCCTGAAATATTCAATATTATCCTACGTCGCTTCGCTCCTAGGATAATTCGACTAACGACTCAAACTGCACTTCATTTGTTTTCGTCGAGTCTCATTACTTCTGATAAATTTCGGGAAATAATTGCCAGGCTGCGAGGAAAAGAGAGGCAATTACCGGTCCCAGAATAAAACCGGAAAATCCGAAGGCGGCTATACCCCCGAGCGTCGCAAGAAATATTAAAAGAGAATGCATTTGCGTGTCCCGCCCTAAAAGCACCGGTCTTAACAAATTATCCACACTGCTGATGACCAGAGCGCCAAACAAAAGAATAGCAACACCCTGCCAGATATTGCCCAGCAATAACATGATAATACCCGCGGGCACCCAGATCAGGGAACAACCGATAGCGGGAACAATGGAAAGACCAAACATGAGAACGCCCCAGACCAGCGCTCTTTCAATTCCGGTGATATAAAAAATCAATCCGCCCAGCGCGCCTTGAATACCGCCGATGATAAACGTAAATTTCAAAGAAGCTTTAGCGGTATTGAGAAATTGATGAATAAAATGGTCAAGGTGTTTGTTATCCACGGGGATATTTTCTTTAATGGTCGTTGCCAGTTTTCTTCCGTCACGCAGAAAGAAAAACAGGCTGTAAAGCATAACGGCAAATTGCACCCCGACCAGAATCGTGTTTTGTGTGAATTCTGAAATGTGATTGAAAACATAATCGGTCAGGATTTTAAAACCTTCCTGAGACTTGCTGATTAAAAAGGCCTGATTCCAATGCAGCTTGGCGAATAACGGTTTTTTGCTTAAAGATTTCAAGGCTTCAGAAAGCGTGCCCATCCAGTTACTGCTATAGGAACTGAAGGATTGATAGATATCAATGATTTCCATCACCAGCAAATCAATGAGTAATATTACCGGCAGGATTAAACAAAAAACGATGCCAAGCATTGTCAAACCGGCACAAAGATTGGGATTGACAACTTTCCTGTTAATAAATTGATACAGCGGAGAAAATACACTGGCAATGAGAATCGCCCAGAAAACAGCATAAAAAAAAGGCCGTAGAATGTAAGCCAAAACACCTGTGATAATAGCCAGCAATATGTAAAAAATGATATTTTGAGAAGTAAACGTTTGTTTTTCACTCATATGCGATTTCTTCTTAAGGCAGCCTGTTTATTGAGTAATATTCCATTTTTCGGTAATAATTTCAAGTAATAATAAGATATTGTTTCTTATGATGTCAATTTAATAATTTATATGCTAGGTAAAAAGTTGGAAATTAATTTTCCAAACGTGATTGACATATCGTCAGGCATCACTATTTTAACCACGAGATGAATTGACAATATTCATCGAAAAAGGAGGATATTTAATGTTTACAGTTTCGGAAAAAGCGTTGGAGATCATCAAGAACTTTATCAAAGAAAAGAGGCCGGATGCTTCAGTTAGAATAACCATGTCTATTGGTTGATCGGGGCCCGCTCTGGGTATGGCTCTGGATGAGCCTGGAAATGATGATCAGGTGTTTGATGAAAAAGGAACAAAGTTTGTAATAGAAAAGGATATCTTTGAGCAGGCAAAACCCATCAATGTTGACTTTATAGAGACTCCGCAGGGTTCTGGATTCAAAGTAACATCCAGCCTTTCCGCCGCCGGTGGCGGATGCGGCTCTTCCTGCAGCGGTTGCTAAAACTTTCCCGGGGGAGGATGAATCCTCCCCCTTTTTTAATGATGACCGAAGACAAAAATACCAAAAAAAATCTGGCTGAAAATCTTCTTCGACAAGGGCAATACCATGAAGCCATTGCGCTGATGGAAGAAATTCACAAAGAAGCTCCGGAAGAGGAATCTGTTCTGTTAATGATGTCGTGGGCCTATTACGACAGCGGAGATACCGGGAAGGCTATGGAATATTTAAACGTCCTCTTGGAAAGGGAACTGAGCAGAAAAGTCTTCACCGGCTTCGCCTTTGATGAACTGGTGCGCATGTATAAGCAGGAGAAACAATTTGGTAAACTGGTAGAGATTTGCGAGAGAGCGGTAGCAGTTCAGCCGGAAGACGTCGGGCTGCTCAATGAACTGGGCAATGCTTATTATGAATCAAGGCGGTATACGCAGGCGACTGAAATTTATAAAAAGTTGATCGAAATGGAGGATGATAATCCGGCGTTTTACTGCTTGTGGGGAAACGCGTTATTTGCCAACGGCTTGTATCAGGAGAGCGAACTGGCTTATCGGAAAGCCGGAGCCATTGATTCCGAAAACGCTGATCGATATTATTTTAAGATGGCCGTTTTATTTCAGCAGGCCGGAAAACATCAGGATGCGGAAAGATTGTTCCATCAATGCCTAAAAATGAATCCATCCCATTCATTATATCTTTGCGCGCTGGGCGACAGTCTTGTCGTTTTGGGACAAATGCAGAAAGCGTTAGTAGCTTATGAAAAAGCTGTTGAGCTGGACAGGGCAAGCGCAGGATCATACTACAATCGTCTGGGTAATTCTTTAATGAACGCAGGAAATTTTTCACAGGCGGCAGAGGCTTTTCAATCGGCAATCCAGTGTGAACCGGATCGTCACTATTACTTAAACCTGGCCAGAGCCTATCGAGAGATGGGACGGACTGCCGAAGCGGAAATGATTGTCCGTGAAGTCAACAAACTTGTCTGAAATTACGATTTCCCCAATTTGCGTTGAAAATCCTTGAAAACATGGTAGAAATACTCGTTTTCTTCCATTTCTCTTTTCAGAATCATTCCGATTTCAGAAATTTCTTCTTTGTTGATAATCAGGTTGACGCTTTTATTTAACGTGTTCATATAATCCAATGTCGCAAACGTGGAACTCACCAGAACAACAAAAATCTGGCGCCTGATGGACATATCCAATCCTGCCAGGTATTGGAGCATTTGGTTGACACCGTCTTTACCAAGGTCAAAAGCTTCATCGACGACAATCACATTAAAAGTCTGGAACGTGGTGAATTTATGAGCTTCTTTATACGTGTTCGGCTCAACGACATTATAATTGAGCGTTTTCAGATTTTCCCTAAGCTTCTGTTTGATGGCGGGATCCTGTTCGCAAATCATACAGGTGCTGCTATCCATGTCCCGATAATCAAAGGGACGTCCGGAATAGTCCAGCTCTTCATCTATAAAATCTGGCTCCAATTTTTCTTCATTCATATAAAATTCCTGATCGTTTTTATATTATTGAATCAATCCTTATCTCCACGGTTCGGGTTTTTGTCTGCCATAGGATTTATCCACTTCAAGATTTTCAATAACAGAGGTCTGCTCGCCGCGTGCCTTTTTGATGGCATCCACTCCCCGGTTCACAATAGCTCTGTTGGTGGCAAAAGCAATGGCGGTGCTTTCGGTAATCAGACCTTTCTCAAAGAGGTCGATGATGCAATCATCGAACGTAATCATGCCGAAAGGCCTACCCTGCAGGATAATGTCATTAAACGTTTTGCCTTCCGATTCGCCGTGGAGGATAACTTCTTTCACACGGAGGCTGGTGCTCACCGTTTCAAATGCGGCAACGCGTCCGCCACCGACTTTCGGCAATAAACGCTGACAGCAGATCCATCGTATCGCATCGGCCAGGCGCACACGGATCTGGCTTTCTTCATCGCGGGGAAACATACCGACAATACGGTTGATCGTCTGTCCGGCATCAACGGTATGCAGCGTGCTCAAAACCAGATGGCCTGTTTCCGCGGCACTCAAAGCGATTTCCACCGATTCCCGGTCACGCATTTCGCCGACCAGAATGACCTTGGGCGCCTGACGCATGGCGGCGCGCAAGCCATTGACAAAGGTATCAAAATCTTTTCCCAACTCACGCTGATTGATGGTGGATTTTTTCTGCGGATGCGTATATTCAACCGGGTCTTCCAGTGTGACAATGTGCACGGAACTGTTGTCATTGATTTCATTGATTACCGCAGCCAGTGATGTCGTTTTACCTGTACCGGTCGCTCCCGTGACTAAAACAATTCCGTTCTTCTCCCGGGCGATTTTATAATAAGCTTCGGGCAGCCCCAGTTCCGCGCAAGACGGCACGATGGATTCCAGTTTTCGTAAAACGATGGAGATGTTACCCAGTTGCGAAAATATATTGACGCGGAAACGGGCTATTCCTGGTAATTCATAAGACAAATCGCAGGATCCTTCCTTGAGAAGAGTATGCATGAGACGGTGATCCTGATTGATCAGGTTCAGCGCAAAAATTTCTGTTTGAAACGGTGTCAATTTTTCAAAAGGCGGCCTTAATTGAACAGGAACCAGCTGACCGGCGGAATCCACCTGAAAGGGCTTTCCCACCGTGATGATAAAATCAGAAATATTGGGATAGGATTCCAGCATTCTGGTCAGAATATGATCAATCTCCGGTTTTCTCATAAGCTATCCTTTCTGAATCATTTATGCTTCAGTGAAATCTGTTGGCGCCTGTTTCAAAAGCGGACGGAATCGGGACTTTTCATTTGCTTTAATATAAGCATCATCGCCGCTGATCATGCCGCGGTTATACAGATCCATAATGGCATCGTCCAGAAGCTGCATGCCGTATTTCTTACCGGTTTGCATCATGGATGGGATCTGATACGTTTTCGACTCGCGGATCAGATTACGCACGGCCGGTGTCGCGATGCAAATTTCCAAAGCGACACAGCGGCTTTTCTGGTCAATTCTTTTAAACAAAACCTGCGAAACAATGGCGCGCAAACCATCGGCCAGAGTGGAACGGATCTGCAATTGCTGATCTGCCGGAAAAACCTCAATCACTCTATCCACAGTCTTCGGCGCGCTGGTCGTATGAACGGTGGAGAAGACCAGATGGCCCGTAGAGGCGGCTTCAATCGCCAGCGAGATTGTTTCCAGGTCGCGCATTTCGCCGACAAGAATGATGTCCGGATCTTCTCGCAGGGCACCTCTCAGGGCCGCGGCGAAAGTCTTGGTGTGAATTCCCACTTCCCGGTGATTCACAATACAATTCTGACTCTTGTGAACAAATTCAATCGGGTCTTCAATCGTAATAATATGATCCCGGCGCAGGCGGTTGGCTTCGTCAATAATGGCGGCCAGTGTTGTGGATTTGCCGCTACCCGTGGGACCGGTAATCAAAACAAGACCGCGAGGAAGCTGCGCTAATTTGGCAATGACGTTGGGAAGACCCAGTTGCGCGCAGGTCTGAATTTTATCGGGAATTTCACGAAAGACCGCGGCCATACCGTACTTCTGCCTGAAAAAATTGACGCGGTAGCGCGCCAGCAAAGGAATTTCATAAGCAAAATCGACGTCACCCGTTTCTTCAAACTGTTTGATTTTATGTTCAGGCGTGATTTCATAAAGAAGAACCTTTAAGGCATCATTCGTGAGAACATCATATTTGATTCTTTCAATATCACCGCGGATTCTGATGGCCGGCTGCTGACCGGCAACAAGATGAAGATCCGATGCGCCCTGATCATGCATAAGATTAAAAAACGCGTCAATTTTTGCCATGTTTCTGCTCCTTGTTGGGGAATGGAGTTTCTTCTACCATTTTTTTTATCGGAAAAGAATAAAATGTTTAATATATCTGAAAATTTTTTTATCTCGTGTTGTTTAGTAGATAGAATTTGCGGCCAGTATAGAAAAAACCTGTTTGATTTGTCAATCATATTATCAAATCACCTTCAAATGAACAATAACTTGACACAGAGACAACCAATAATATATGCTTCGTCACGTTTTAGCAGAAAGAATTCCAGGATTGGGGATGTAGCTCAGCTGGGAGAGCGCGACGTTCGCAATGTCGAGGCCAGGGGTTCGATCCCCCTCATCTCCACCAAAACCTAATCCAGCAAAATTCAATAAAATTAAAAATATAAACCATCAGTGGATGGATTTTCAATTCAATCTTTGTTGATAGATTATTTGACAATTTTAAAAAGTTCTTTGGCTTTGGGATCGGCGGCGGTGCGCAAAAGCTCAAACAAAACCATTTCCGTGCTGGTGATATGCGCCCCGGCGTTTTTCATCGCATCAATTCCAATCTGACGGTTTTCCGGCGTGCGCGAAGAAACCGCATCGGCAACCAGATAGACATTGTATCCGTTATCAATGAGATCAAGCGCCGTCTGGTAAACACAAACATGGGTTTCGATGCCCAACAGCACGACGTGTCTGCGACTTAAGCTTTCCAGTTTTTCTCTGAAGTTATGCTCATCCCAGCAACTGAAGGAATCCTTGGCAATCGGATGGAAGCTTTCAATTTCATCCGCTATTTGCGAAAGAGTTTTCCCCAGTTTTGCCGGAATCTGCTCAGTAACAATAACCGGCAGATTCAAAGCCTTAAAGCCTTTGATCAATTTCACGGTATTGGCAAACAGATTTTCCTTGTCAAACATGGCTTGAGCCAGATTGCCCTGAATATCGATGATCACCAGCACAGCGGCGTTACGACTGATCATACCATCTTCTCCTGTCAGGATGGGTGAATGCCCAGCAGCACGCCGCCGTCGATCACAATTTCCGCGCCGGTGGTGTAACTGGAAGCATCGGATGCCAGGTAAAGCGCTGCGCCGGCTATTTCATCAGGATCACCGATTCGGCCGGAGGGCAGAGCCTTCTCCACCATTTCTTTCACTTTCTGAGCGTCTTCCGGCGGGAGAAATTCCCAGTTGGATTTCAACATCTTGGTGGCGATGGGTCCCGGAGCGATGGTGTTGACCTGAATGTTGTAACGGACAAGTTCGCTGGCGAAAGCTCTGGTCATCATTCTGATTCCGGCCTTGGAAATAGCGTAGATGCTCAGACCCGGTTCCGGATTATGGCCGTCTATGGAGGCGATATTGATGATTTTGCCGCCGCCCTGCTTGACCATAAGGTTGGCCGCCGCCTGGCTGATAAAATAAGCGCCTTTCAGGTTGATATCCATCAGTTTGTCCCAAAGGCGTTCGTCACATTCGAGGACGGAACCTTTTGCGGGACTGGCGCCGGCATTGTTGACGAGAATGTCAATCCGGCCGTATTTAGCGATGACCGCATCAATCATTTTTTTAATTTCTTCCGATTTGCCCAGATGAGCAGGCAGTGGATAGGCTTCGCCGCCGAAGGCTTTGATTTCGTTGGCCGTCGCTTCCAGATCCTGTGCCTTGCGGCTGGTCACAACAACTTTGGCTCCGGCCTTGGCGAAAGCAAACGCGATGGCCTGACCGATGCCGCGGCCGCCGCCGGTAATAACCGCCACTTTATCTTTTAATGAAAACCGTGATATGTCGAACATATTTTAATTCTCCTTGATGGATATAACGCCACCTCTTTTGTTGGCGAGGGGGCGAATAATGTCTATTACAATATTGTTTTTCTTACCAGTAAAATCATAAAGCGTCTCTACCTCAACTGCTGATCCCCGCCAGACGTTTAATGAGTTTTTTTCTGTCCTTGATATCATACTGGGACGTTATGGCAATCTGCTCCATGATGGGCGATCCGCCGCCGTGGTAGTTTCCATAGTTCATGACACCGGCCATCGTGCCGATCGTATAGTCGCCCAGCGTCATCCAGAACTTGATTTGATCTTTCACCGGAACCTTGGGATTCCGGTTAAGATACTTTTCCAGGACCGCCTTCAGGTCGGGATGCGTGAGGTCGCCCTCATAGGGGAAGGTGGACGGTATGCCGCCGGCGATGCGGCAGATAAGCTCCTGCTCATGGAAGACAGCTTCTCCCGTCAGGCAACGGCCGACGTTGCAGTAGATGGAATTGGGGATGTAGCTTCCTGGACCGTAGGGACACATGCCGAGGCCGGGAATGATGACCTCGGGCTTGCCCATACTGGAGGCCGTATATCCTGCGGCATAACCCAGTTCAGACACCTTGATGATCTCCGCCAGCATCTCTTTCACATGAGGCGTCTTCTCGATGCCGTTGTACTCCGCCGCCAGAGCTGCCAGGCCGAGGAAAACATCTCCGATGGCGGGCTTGCATCCCGAATAGCTGTGGCGATGAAACAGGGCGAACAGCAGCGCGCACATACCGCCGTGATCGTTTTCACCGCAAAGGAAGACGCGTTCCCAGGGAACGAAACAATCCTCAAAAATGATGTAGGAATCGGAGTAGCCGATGTTCATGCCGCGCATGAAGTGTTTCCGCTTGTATTGACTGTGGATGGAGACGACCTGTTTGACTCCTTCATAATCGGAGGGAACAGCAAAGGCCACGGCGTAATCTTTTTCATCGGGCCCTAGGGCGCGTGTGGGCACCACCATGATTTCATCGGAGATCGACGCCTCGGAGATGTGGAGCTTGCAGCCCCGGACGACGATGCCGTCACTCTTCTTCTCAACGACGTGGACGTACATATCCGGGTCCGTCTGTTCCGCGGGGCGTTTCAGGCGTTCACCCTTCATGTCGGTCTGGGCGCAGCTTCCCACGAGGTCTTCTTTCTGAAATCGTTCGAGCCATTTGAGGAAATTCTTGTGGTATTCCGTATTGCCCTTGTTGACCTTATCAGCCTCGAACGAGGCGGCGTTGACGGCATTGAGGGCATCGGTCCCCATGCAGCGCTGAATGCACATTCCGGCCTTCCGGCATAAAGCCCGGGTCATATCCTGTTTTTTATGCAGATCGTCCGTACTCTGATGGACATGGCAGAAGCGGTTAATGGTCTCACCTGTCAGATGGGATTTGGCGGTGCATAAATCCTTCAGTTCCGGATCGTTGACAGCGTCAAAGGTCAGTCCCATCACGTTGAGCACCGGTTCCTGGATCTCGTCGTCCCGGTCCATCAGGTGCCCGTCATGATAGATGTTCCTCCGCATCTTCCGGAGTCCTTCAATGTATTGTTCCTTTGTTCTCATGGTCATACCTCTTTGTTTGTTGGAAAATAGTTATTTGTTTTTATCCTTTGAGGATTTTCCTCCCTCTTTTCCTTTTAAAATTTTTTCCAGAATGCCGGCATCTTCCAGCTTCAGGTAAAGTGTGGTGCCGGAATCTTCTTTTTTGGCGCGGATGCCGTCAAAAACGATTTCAATGAAAGGATCGAGCATGTCGGCGAGACCGGGCTTTCGTTTGGGCATGCCCTGCATGTGCCAGTGAATGAATAAATGTTCGATCGTGCCCATCAGCATCGAGCGAATCAGATACGGGTTGGAATCTTTCTTGAACGTGCCGTCTTCAATGCCCGCCTTGATGCAATCCAGAAGAGCATGTGACGATTTACGTATGGCGGCATGAGCGGGTGTTTCTCGGAATCGTTTGTTGGACATGAGCTGCAGCAGGACCAAAGCGGAGTAGTTGGGATTGGATTGATAAAGCTGCACATAAAAAAGCAGAATCGCCCTGATCTTTTCTTCCACGCCTTTGATATACGGAATAACTCTTGATGATTCTTCCAGCGTCTCGTTGGTTATTTTTTCGGGAATGGCGAAGAGCAGGTCTTCCTTGGTGCCGAAGTATTCATAAACTGTGGCTTCTGAAACACCTGCTTCCTTGCTGATTTCTGTAATGGTCGCGTTCTGAAAACCCTTTTCAGCAAAAATACGCAGGGCGGCCTCCATAATGCGGTCTTTTCTGTTCTTCGGTTTGATTTTATCCGTCATAAACCTCTCCTTCTTCAGAGTCGATTACAAGATACACAATCATAGTCACACTGTCAAGTTTTATTTTAATTTCATAGTCTAACTATAAAAATAAAATAAATTTGCATGGCCTTACACCAATTCGAAGATAGTAAATCCGTAAGTGACTCTTTGCAACAAAACGAGGATAATGGATGAATCGGTATGATCTATTGAAGATTGAAGCAGAGTTTCCGCGTCATTATCTGAAACATCCGGCACACTGTTAATGGCCCGGAAATACTGAGGTTACCAATCAGAAAAAGACTTTGTTCAGAACAGGCAGATTGGAGGTTTCATCGCTGGCAGATGATCACCCTCATACAAAACCTTCTCCAGAAAAAGGCCGGAAGGCGGAGCGGTAAAGTGCGCCGGCAATTCAGAAAAGGACGTGAGCATTTTTTCAACATCATGCCGGGAGATGTTGCCGCGACCGACTTCGACGATCACACCCACAATGCGCCTGACCATCTTCCAGAGGAAATGCGATCCTAAAATGCGCAAAGCGATAATGTCGTCAAATTCCTTGAGCCATATCCCTTCGATGTTGACTTTTGTGGAGGTGTCCTTGTCCATTTTTTTATCAGCGAAAGAGGCAAAATCATGAAAGCCCTGAAAAACGTCAAGAGCCTGTTTCATTTTGCCTGCGTCGAGTTTGTCTTTGACCCACCAGACATAGCGTTTGCCGAAAGCCGTGCGTCTTCTGGAAATTAAATAAAGGTAGCTGCGGCTGACGGCGTGATGGCGGGCATGAAAAGACGCGGATGCGTTTTCCACCTTGAGAATATTGACACTGGCTGGCAGGTTGTCGTTGATCCCCATGCGCAGAGAATCCGGATGGATTTTTCTGGATGCTTCCAGATGAGCTACTTGCCCGAGCGCGTGCACGCCGGCATCGGTTCTTCCCGCGCCCTGAATTGTTACCGGTGTGCCCAGAAATTTCTCAGCCGCGTCAATCAGGGTATCCTGAACACTACGGGCGTTTTTCTGACTTTGCCAGCCGCGATAATTCGTTCCATCATATTCAAGGACAATTTTATACTTATTCATTGGAATCCGAGGCGTACGTTGAATGATCACCGATGCCGGTTTCCGGAACTGTTTGAGCAAACCCGCCGTTTTGTGATGCCGCCTGATTTTGTTTTAACGGTCCGATGACTGACATTGCTGAAATATTGTTCAATAAAAGGCTTTCCCTCGGAACAAAATATAATTCCGCGCCGGGGGACAAGGTGGTGATGACAGCCTTGCCGATAATCTTTCTGCCTTCATTGCCCCAAAAATCACGTGTCCTGACGCCCCAGGCATTGTGAAAAATCAGCGCGCGTCCGTTTTCTTCTCCAATGTAGAGCATGATATGTCCCTTGCGCCAGAGAAGCGTTAAATACGGAACACCTTGTTCCACAATGATTTTTTCTTTTTGTTCCGGGGCATAGTATTGAAGATCAAAGTATGTGCCGACGTTTTTGACCTGATCTTCGGAGTGTCTGGGCAGCCAGATACCGAAAGGCGCAAAGAAATCTCTGGTCATCGCGGAACAATCCCGATTCCCGTAAAGCCCACCCCAGCCGTAGGGTTCGTCTATCATCTCATTGGCAATTTTCACCGCGTTGGTCCGGGTAAAGGACAAGGGCTTGATATCAACCACCTGACGGGAAGCCTGGCTGTGCTTGATGATGGCCTGATTATTCTCATCCGGCACGGCAATCAGAATTTCCAGATTTTCCGGTTTCTCCGTCACGAGAGGGAATATCTGTCCAATGGATGTTCTGATACTGAAAAGGCCCTTTTCGTCAATAACAGAGGATTTATCCTTAATGACGACAGCGTAACGTCCGGACTCCCAAATCTTCATAAACTCCGGGCTGACCAGCGCGTAATCCTCCGCCGGCATCCAGCCAAAGGCAAAACTGGTTTCCACCAGCGCCCATGTTTTATCAGCGCTGAGGTGACAGATCAAAATCGGCGTATTGGCAGCCACGGAAGATATCTGCAGATTGTCAAACGGCCAGCCATTGATATCTCCGCCGGGCCGATAAAAATGCGGTCCCTGCGTGGGCAGCATGCGCAGGTTCGTGCTTCTCATGGTCATTGCCGGCCGGAGGGTATTCGGGAAATTTTCCAGCGCGGCATTTTGCCGCAATTTTTTTATCCAGTCGGAAGAATGTTTTTTCTTGTTTTCGCCATAGCCGGGACTGGCAGCAAATTTTTGAAAAATAAGAGACACCTTTTCGGCTGACGAATGAAAAGGCAGAAGATTGTGCCACACCGAGAAATAAGTCCTGTCGTAATCTTCATTCATGGTGGCCTGGTTTTTTTCCGAAAGGAGAAATTTTCCCTTGCTGGTGGTTTGAGCTTCCTTCGCCGGAATCGCCTTTTCTTCTACAGTCGTCTGAATTTTTTCTTCGGGAATCGCTTTTTCGATTACCTTGGTTTGAGTTCCCGCCGGAAGCTCAACTTTTTCCGGAACAATTTCTTTTTCTTTTACGGAAACTTTATTGTCTTCAGGAAGCGGAGTTTTTTCGGCAGCGTTACCGGCGATGTGGGCTTTGTGATCCTGAGGTATGTCAACGACGTCCTTCACTTCGACGGATTCGTAGGCATCGATCAGGATATCCGGTAAATTGAAGCAACAGGAGATCAAAAAGAGCGGCAGAATGAAATACAGATATTTTAAACGCGAAACTCCCGTTATTTTCATTAAAAATATCCTTGATTTATTATTGCAAGCTTTTATAAACTTTTTTTAAATTTTGAGCAAGATGAAACGGTGAAAAATTTACTGTATTTTATAAATAATTTATGGAATAAGAAATTGAACCTTGCTATAAATGCGATCAAGTTATCGGTCGAAAGTTGAAGCGCTGATTCAAAAATAAAATATTGTTTCTTTCACGGGAAGAAGAAGGAGATGAAAAATGGATAGCTTTGTGCCCAAGAAAATTTTTTTTACAAAGGGCGTGGGCACGCACAAAGATGAATTGCATTCCTTTGAGCGTGCCTTACGCGATGCGGGAATTGAAAAATGCAATCTGGTGCAGGTCTCCAGTATATTCCCTCCCCGATGCAAAATGATTTCCAAAACGCAGGGATTGAAAGAATTAACGCCCGGCGCTATTACCTATTGCGTTTTAAGCCGGTGCTGTACCAATGAACCGAAAAGACTGCTGGCGGCTTCCGTCGGGTGCGCCATTCCATCCGACAAAGCATCTTACGGTTACATCAGCGAACATCACGCCTACGGGCAGAATGAAAAACAGGCCGGCGATTACGCGGAAGACCTCGCCGCGGCCATGTTGGCTTCCACCCTGGGTATCGATTTCAACGTGGATGAAAGTTGGGATGAGAAAAAAGAAATTTTTAAAATCAGCGGCAAGATCGTGCGAACCTTGAATGTTACCCAATCGGCAATTTGCCGGGATAACAACTTCACCACCGTGATTGCCGTGGCTGTATTTATTTTCTAAAAATAATGTATCAATGATTCATCAGCCGGATGTGATAAGGGTTTCATTACCGTCCGGATATCTGAATGATGCTGCAATAAGATGACAAAATGAACCATAAAAGAGAAATCCCGGAACTGAAAATTCACGATGTCGGCGGTGTCGGGCTTCCGTATCTTTACTATGAAGGAGAAGCGCCGCAGATCCTTTTCGCTCACGCCACCGGATTTTTACCGTGGCTCTGGCATCCGATTATCGAAGAACTGACTCCCCACAAAGAGGCCTGGGCGCCATATATTTGCAACTATCGTGATTGTGACCCGGAAAGCGGCGGTCTTTCCTGGGATGTGATCGCCAGAGATTTAATCAGCTTTTGTAGTTCGCAGAATATCCGGGATAATCTGGCCGTTGGACATTCAATGGGCGCTACGGTGCTGACGATCGCTTCCGCTTTGTTCGGTCTGCTGCCCCGCGGCCTCATTCTGATTGAGCCGATTTTTCTGCCGGAAGAATTCTACGCCATGGATATCCAGCTCAAGGATCATCCCCTGGCGTCGTTATCCATTAAACGAAAAAACAGCTGGAAGGATGAAGAAGCCGCTCTGGACTATCTTAAATCAAAATCGCTCTTTGCCGGCTGGGACGAACAGATGCTCCAGTTCTACCTGAAATACGGCATGGAAAAACAGGCTGAAGGTGATTTGAAACTGACCTGCGCTCCCCGTAATGAAGCCGCATTGTTTATGGGCGGCAAAAGCACTAATCCCTGGCCGCTTCTGAAACGGTTGACCTGCCCCGTACTGATTCTGGAAGGAGAAAAAAGCACCAATAAAGAATTTATCGATTTGAAAAAAGCGGTATCTTTATTGAATAATGGCCGGTACCAATCGATTCCGGATGCCGGACATTTGATTCCCATGCAGAAACCTCAGGAAATCGCGTCTATCATTAAAGATTTTATGACGGAAATCTTTCAGTAAACGGTTGACGAATTGCAATATATATGTAAACTTTCCTCCTGAAATTATCATCAAAAATTTATAAAGGAAAAGCAGTCAATGGCTCTGAATGAAAAAAGTCAGAACGGTTTTGAGAACAACGCCGACGGAACGACACTGACCAGACCTTTTATGTTGATCGGACAAAGGGTCATCCAGGGCATTCATGTTCTCGGCTCAGCGACTATTTTTCTTATGACAGCGCTGTGGAATACTTTCCGGCCAAAGCAGTTTTCTAAAGTCATTCAACAAATTTATTATATCGGCGCCAGTTCCACAACCATCATCATGCTGGTGAGTTTATTTACCGGCATGGTTTTAGGGTTGCAATCCTATCACGCGCTGATTCAGTTCGGCGCTGTCGGCGGATTGGGCGCGCTGGTTTCTCTTTCATTAATCAGAGAATTGGGGCCCGTGCTCACCGCGATTATGATTACAGCACGGGCGGGTTCCGCGATCACCGCGGAAATAGGAATTCAACGGATTTCCGAACAAATTGACGCGCTGCAAACCATGCGGATTGATCCGTTTCGCTTTCTGGTCAGTCCCCGCATCACCGCTTCCATCATCAGTTACCCCCTGCTGACGGCCGTATTTGATTTCATAGGCATTATCGGCGGTTACATCACCGCTGTGATGCTTTTAGGATTAAATGCCGGCGTTTATTCTCACAGCATTCTGCGCAATGTTGACATGAAAGATCTCACGGACGGTTTTATCAAGTCGATCGTTTTCGCAGTGATTGTGGCCACCGTCTGCTGTTATCAGGGATATTTCGTGCATATGCGCACTGACAGCAAGGGCGCCAAGGCGGTTGGCCTGGCAACAACATCGGCGGTTGTCATTTCCTGCGTGCTGATTCTTGTTTCCGATTATGTGGTCACTTCCTTACTGATGGTATAAATCATGATGGTACCGTTGATTGAATTTAAAAATATTCACAAACGCTTCGGATCTCATGTGGTTCTGCAGAATGTGAACTTAAAGATATACGAGGGGCAGATTACCACGATTATCGGCTTGAGCGGTTCGGGAAAAAGCGTCATGCTGAAACATATCATCGGTCTGCTTCAGCCCGATGAAGGAACGATTCTTTTTCGTGGCAGACCATTGAAGGAAATGAGTAAAGCCGAAATCGCCTCATCGACTCATCAGATCAGTTACATGTTTCAGGGCAATGCCCTGTTCGATTCGATGACCGTTTATGACAATATTGCTCTGCCTCTGCGGGAAACCACCAATTTGAGTAAAGCCGAAATTGATCGCCGGGTGATGGCCAGAATTGGACAAACGGAATTGAACGAAGCCGCGCACCGGTATCCGTCAGAACTTTCCGGCGGCATGCAGAAACGGGCGGCGCTGGCCCGCGCTCTGATCACCGATCCGCGTATTGTTTTGTTTGACGAACCCACGACCGGCCAGGACCCGGTTCGTAAAAACGCGATTTTGAGCATGATTGCCCAGTATCAGAAAAAATTTAATTTCACCGCGGTCATGGTCAGCCATGAAATTCCGGATGTTTATTTTATTTCCAACCGGATTCTTGCTCTTTATGATAAAACCATCGTATTTCAGGGCACTCCTGAGGAGCTGAGCAACTTTGACCATCCCTTCAATGACGAAGTTATCCGAAGCCTAGAGGGGTTGCAGAAGGAATTAACCGGTCTTTATTCCCGGCGTCAGTTTAAAATTTTACATCATACTCAGATGAAAAGCAGGAAATCGGGCGAAAGTTTCTGTATCGCTGTTTTTGATCTGGCGGATATGAACACGGTTGTGCCCCGCATTGGTTATGATAAGGCGCAGGAAACCATTCATGCGATGGGTCTTTATATTGACAGGCATTTCGGAGCCATCGGCGGTTTTTCCACCCGCCGCAAGGCAAGAGAATTTGTCACGGTGCTTCCTTTTTCGGATATTGCCGAAACAGAAAAGATTATGAATGAGTTTGTCGAGGATTTGCAGGAACAGGGCATTCATGATTTCCGGTTGAAGGCTCAAGACAGTGATCCGGCGGATCACTACGTCGAATTCGCCATCCGGGTGGGAATTGCCGAAGGGAAACCTGATGATGATATAGATTCCGTTGTGGAGTCGGCCAGATCTCAACAAAAAGAAATTGGACGGCTGCAATGCGCCGTCAAGGAGTAAGCAAATGAACCAACACAAGATAGAAACCATTGTCGGAATTTTTGTTTTGCTGGGACTGCTCTGTGTGGGCTATATGACCGTAAAACTCGGGAAAGTATCTTTTCTCAAGGACGACTCGTACCGGGTTACCGCCGGTTTCATTTCCGTCACCGGTCTGCGCACGGGCAATCCGGTGGATATGTGGGGTATTGAAATCGGCACTGTGGAAAAAATCATTATGGATCAGGAAAACCAGAAAGCGGTGGTGCAAATGAAAATCAAAAAGGACGTCAAGATTTATGATGACGCCATCGCTTCCATTAAAACAGAAGGCCTGATGGGTGATCAGTATATCAGCATTGATCCGGGAGGATCGGGCACGCTCATCAAACCCAACGGCACCATCACGGAAACACAGGCGCCGGTGGATATCATCGGACTGATCAGCAAGTATGCTTTTGGTGATATTAAAAAACAGTAGAAATGGTATAATCGTTCTCAAGGAGGGAAAAAATGAAAAAAATACTGATGCGATCAATGATCCTGTTGATGATATTGATTTTTGCTCTGCCGGTTTATGCGGGTGTCCCGCTCGATTCCGTGAAGAAAAGTGTCAACGATGTGCTGGATGTCCTGCGCGATCCCAAACTCAAGCCCGCGTCAGCCACGGAGATGAAGAAAGACAAACTCCGGGCGATTTACAAAGGGATGTTCGATGAAATTGAGTTTTCCAAACGGACGTTGACCCGCAATTGGAATACGTTCACACCGGCGCAGCGGACGGAATTTGTCAATCTCTTTGAACAGGTCCTGGAAAATTCCTACGCCGATAAAATCCTCAGCTATACCAACGAAAAGGTTGAGTTCTACAAAGAAAACAAGCTGTCTGATACCCAGGTGGAAGTTCAAAGCAAAATCATCACCTCTTCCAAGGAAATCCCGATTTTCTACCGGATGATTCTCAAAGACGGCAAATGGAAAGTTTACGATGTCGTGATTGAAAATGTCAGTCTGGTGCAGAATTACCGCACGCAGTTCAACGATATCCTCGCCAAGGATAAACCGGAAAAACTTCTGGAGACGCTGCGCAAGAAATTAAATAAAAAGTGAGCATTGGTATAAAAATTCGGGCCTTTAACACTATTATTTCGGTTGCGCCATGAAGTCGTATTTTTCTATTGTATTTCTCATTGTCGTTTTATTGACGGCGGGTTTTGCTCACGGGCAGGAATCAGCGTCCACCACCACACCGCGGGATGTGTCCGTGTCACAGCAGGTTGCACCGTCACCGGAAACCGGCGTTGATCCCACCGCTATTGATCAAAGCCAGGCCAGTCCGCACGATACGGTCGAAACAATCAACGAAGAATACAAAGAAGATGAGATCCTTGAAGAATATGTTGCCGGTAATCTTAAAGAAGAAAAGGTGGAGATTGCGGATCCTCTGGAACCGGTCAACAGAGTCGTGCACGGGTTTAATGACAAGCTTTATTTCTGGGCGCTCAAACCGGTTGCGCAGGGCTATAAAACCGTGTTGCCCGAACCGGCGCGTCTCAGCGTAAAAAATTTCTTTTCCAATCTTGCTTTTCCCGCCCGATTTTTAAGCTGCCTGCTGCAGGCGGATTTCAGCGGCGCGGCTATGGAAACGGGCCGCTTTGCAATCAACACCCTCTGGGGCATTGGCGGCCTGCTGGATCCTTCATCCGGCAAAGAGCTGAATCTCCAGAAACAGGATACCGATCTGGGACAGACGCTCGGTGTGTGGGGCGTGGGGCAGGGCTTCTATATTGTGTGGCCGTTTTTCGGACCTTCCAGCGCGCGCGATACGGCAACCCTCGTTGGCGATTATTTCCTTTATCCTGTCTCATACATCAATCCCTGGTACGACTGGCTTGCCGTTCGTACCTATGAAGAAGTGAATGCCACTTCTTTGAGAATCGGCGATTATGAAGCGCTCAAAGACGCGGCCATTGATCCCTACGTGGCTTTTCGCGATGCCTACGCCCAGTACCGGTATAAAAAGATTAAGGCCAGAAAAGCGAAAGGTTCATCCTCTGCACCAGTAACCAGGCAGGAACAACCGGCCGCGCCCGTTCCTGAAAGGGAAAATTAAATGAAGAAAAATTTTGTGAAAAATTTTCCGGCCGTTTTGCTGATGGTTTTATCCGTTCTGGCAATCAGTCTGAGGGCCGAGGCGTCGGGCTTGTTCGGTCCTCTGCAAACGGTTTCCCGGGAACAGGGCGGATTAAACACGGCCATCGGTTATCTCTATCATGAAGACACTTACAAAAACGGCGAAAATTATAAAATAAAACAAAATGAAATTTATTCTCAGGCCGCTTACGGAGCCAAAAACATCTGGGAAGTGTACGCCCGCATCGGCGTATCGAACATGAAAATTGCGGGCATTTTCGCGTCCTCGGACCATTTTGTGGAAACCAGTCAGGACGATTTTGAGGCGGATTGGAAATTTTTCGGCACCCTGGGAGCCAAAGCATTTTATCCGATTAATGAAATGTTCGGCGTCGGCGCTTTTCTTCAGGGGACTTATTATTTCAGCGACTTCTCTGACCACGTCGCGATAACCAGCGGCGGCGTGCCGGTCAGAACTGAAATGAAATTCGAAAATCTCCGGGATGCCGTTTTCGGTGTCGGGCTTCAGGCCAAACTTCCCTGCGGCACAAATCTGTACGCCGGTCCCTACCTGTATTATTCAGAAGCGGACCTGTCTCTTTTCTCCGGTTTATACGGCACGGAATACGCGGAAAAGCATTATACGGTCAAAAATAAATCATTGGCGGGCGGATTCGCGGGCGCCGAAATCCCGCTGATTAAAGGATTCCGGTTGAATCTGGAAGGACAGTTTGCGGATAGATTTTCCGCCGGCGCCGCCATCAGTTACACCTATTAACCTCAACCTGCCACTGCATTAGTCAGCCTTAAGCGGATAAACTCACCGGTGGACACGATGAATCATTTGAAAGAAAATTTTTTTCAGGTTCGTGACCTCACCAAAGTTTACAAAATGGGTGAAGTGGAGGTCCACGCGCTGCGCGGCGTGAACATGGAACTCTTCGCCGGTGAACTAGTGGTACTGCTCGGGCCATCGGGCAGCGGAAAATCAACACTGCTCAATATCATGGGCGGTTTGGATACCGCCACATCAGGCTTTGTCTCCTACCGGGGCAAGGACTTGACCCAGGCCACGGAAAAGGAACTGACCGAGTACCGGCGCTTCCATGTCGGCTTTGTTTTTCAATTCTACAATCTGATTTCCAGCCTGACCGCCAGAGAAAATGTCGCCGTAGTTACGGAGATTGCTGAAAATCCGATGTCGCCGGAGAAAGCGCTGGAACTGGTCGGCCTGACCGAAAGAACAAATCACTTTCCCGCCCAGCTTTCCGGCGGCGAACAGCAGCGCGTGGCCATTGCGCGCGCCATTTCCAAAAATCCGGCTGTACTGCTCTGCGATGAACCGACCGGCGCGCTGGATTCCAAAACAGGCATTCTGGTCTTGCAGGCTCTGGAACGCATCAATCATGAACTGGGAACGGCCACGGCCATCATCACCCATAACGTGGATATCGCCGGCATGGCCGACCGCGTCATTCATTTAAGCAACGGCAAAATTGCGGACGTGACGGAAAACAAGGTCAAAAAATCAGCGAGCGAACTTCAGTGGTGATTTCGTGAAGGCTTTAGACCTCAAACTCTGGCGGGAAATCTGGCGGATGAAAGGCCAGGTCTTTGCCATTTCGATGGTGGTGATGAGCGGCGTGGCAACCTTCATCCTGTTTATCAGCACCATGCATTCGCTGGATTTCACCCGCAGCAAGTTTTACCGTGAATACAATTTCGCCGATGTCTTTGTCAATCTGAAGCGCGCGCCGGAAAGTCTTAAGGACAAGCTAAAAAATATCAACGGCGTCAGACAACTGGAAACCCGGGTTTCGGCCTATGCCAAACTGGATATCCAGGGCTATGCCGAGAATGTGACCGGCAAGATCGTCTCCATTCCCGATGATGGCAATCCCCTGCTCAACCGTCTTTACATCCGGCAGGGACGGCTTCCCGATCCTTTCAAAGACAATGAAGTTGTCATCAACGAAACCTTTGCGCAGGCGCATGGTTTTAAACTGGGAGATCAACTGGCGGCGGTCATCAACGGCAAATGGAAAAAACTGACGATTACCGGTATCGCGCTTTCACCGGAATTCGTCCTGGTGATGAAAGTCGGCGCGATGACGCCTGACTTCAAGCGCTTCGGCATCCTCTGGATGAGCCGCAAGGCCATCAGCAAGGCTTGCGACATGGACGGCGCCTTCAACGACGTGGTGCTGAGTCTTTATCCCGAAGCCAGGGAGAGCGATGTCATCCGCGATCTGGATGCTATTCTGGGAAGCTACGGCGGATATGGCGCGTACAGCCGCAAGGACCAGATGTCGCATCGGCTGTTGAGCGAAGAGATGAAACAGCTGCGGACAAGTTCCAGAATCTATCCGGTGATCTTCATCTGCGTTGCCGCTTTTCTGCTCAATATCGTGATGAGCCGGATTATCAACACCCAACGCGAACAAATCGCCATTCTCAAGGCGTTCGGGTACAACGATTTTGCCGTGGGAGCGCATTACGCGAAAATGGTTGTCCTGATTATCTCCGCCGGCGTTGCCACCGGTATTGCCGCCGGCATCTGGCTGGGGAACATGATGGGAAATATTTACATGGAATTTTACCGGTTCCCCGCTTTTATTTACACGCTGCATCCGGAAGTTCTGATGATCGCTGTTTCAGTAAGTGTTGTTTCCGCTCTGGCCGGAACGATGCACTCCCTATGGAAGGCCGCCAAGCAGCCGCCCGCCGAAGCCATGCGGCCGGAGGCGCCGGCCCGGTACCGGGTGACACTGATTGAGAAAACAGGGGTCGGACGCTGGCTGACGCAACCGGCCAGGATTATCGCCCGTAATATCGAGCGCAAACCAATTCGCACTTTTTTGTCCATAGTCGGCATTGCGGTTTCCTGCGCGACCATGGTTTCCAGCGGATTTTTTAAAGACTCCATCGATTTCATGGTGAAGGCGCAATATGTCTTTTCGCAAAAAGAAGACTTGACCGTTTCGTTCATTGAACCGACGTCCTACCGCACGCTTTATGAACTCAAACAGACACCGGGCATCCATGACGCCGAGGGTTTCCGGACGGTTCCGGTAAAACTCAAATTCGGTCACCGCAGCTACAAAACCGTCATCAACGGAACCGAGACCGAGGGACGTCTGCATCTTTTGCTGGATACGAATTTACACAGCATTCCCCTGCCGGAATCGGGAATCTTGTTGACCGATCATCTCGGAAAGATACTCGGCGTGAAAGTCGGGGATGTGCTGACCGTTGAGACACTCGAAGGCGCCAAAGCCATCCGGCAGGTTACGGTTGTCGGCATGGCCAAACAATATCTGGGCGCGATGGGTTACATGAATTTAAACGCGCTCAACCGTCTGATGAAAGAAGGCGATGCCATCTCCGGCGCTTATCTGGTGACGGATGCCCTGTACCGGGAAAAGCTGTTTCGGACCTTTGTAGAAATGCCGCGGGTGGCCGACGTTTATATCCGGCAAAATGAAATCAATAATATTTACGAGGTTATGGCCAAGAGCATGCTTTACTTTACGTTTATCGCCATGCTGATGGCCTGCTCCATCGCTTTCGGCGTCGTTTATAACAGCGCGAGAATTTCCCTGTCTGAACGGAGCCGCGAGCTTTCCTCTCTTCGTGTTTTAGGCTATACACGAGGCGAAATTGCTTATATTCTTTTGGGGGAGCTGGCCATCATTACACTGGCGGCGATTCCGCTGGGGTTTTTTATCGGCTACTGGCTTTGCGCTTATGTTGCTTACGCGCTGGCCTCCGATCTTTTCCGTGTACCGTTGGTGATTGAATTAAAAACTTACGCGGTGGCGGCGTCGGTTGTTATTTTTTCGGCGATGGTTTCCGGCCTGATTGTCCGCCGGAAACTCGATCATCTCGATTTGGTGGAAGTTTTAAAGACAAAAGAGTAATATACCTGCAAGGAGTTTTTGATGAACGGATTATTACGCAGAAAAATACTGATGATCAGCGTTATCCTGATCGTGGTCGCTTTGCTGATTTACGGTTTTCTGCCGAAAACGCAGGACGTTGATATCGCCGTGGTCAAGCGTGGAGCGCTCCAGATCACGATTGAAGAAGAAGGACGTACGCGCCTCAAGGATCGTTTCACCATTTCCGCCCCGACCGCCGGTTATCTGCAGCGCATCGCTGCCAAAGTGGGAGACATCATACAGAAAGGTCAGGTGGTTGCCGTTCTGGAGCCTCTGCCGTCACAGGCTCTCGATCCGCGCAGCCGCGCGACGGCACAGGCCGCTGTTTCTTCCGCCGAGGCCGCGTTGAAAGCTGCCATGGAAAGAGAACGGGTGGCCAAAACCGATGCCGCGTATCTGGAACAGAAAAGAGAAAGGTTAAAGGCTCTTTATGATAAGGGTTCCATTGCCAAAGATCAGTTTGATCAGATAAGTTCCGAAGCTCAAAAAGCGGGCGCGCTCCAGCTTTCCGTTACAGCGGAAGTGAATCTGGCCAGATCCGAACTGGAGAGGGCAAACATAACGCTGCGGAATTTTTCTGCCGTGCGGGAACGCGGTAATACCGTGGAAGTGAAATCGCCGGTCAGCGGCGCCGTGTTCAGAATTTACCGGGAAAGTGAGGGTGCGGTCAATGTCGGCGAACCGTTGATGGATCTGGGCAATTCCCGGGATCTGGAAGTGCGTGTGGAGGTGCTTTCGTCCGACGCCGTTAAGATTCAAAAGGGAACCGATGTTTTGTTCAAGCGCTGGGGAAAAGACGAACCGCTGAAGGGCAAGGTGCGTCTCGTCGAGCCCGCCGGATTTACCAAAATATCCAGTCTGGGGGTGGAGGAGCAGAGGGTTCTCGTTATTGTCGATATTACATCGCCGCCTGAACAATGGAGTATGCTGGGCGACGGTTTCCGGATGGAAGCTCATTTTGTCATCTGGGAAGGGCAAAATATTCTGCAAATTCCGGCGAGCGCACTGTTCAGATCGGGGGAGAAATGGTCTGTGTTTGTTGTTGAAAGGGGCAAAGCACGCAAGCGTCTGGTGGAAATCGGCCGGAGAAATGGCCTGGCGGCGGAAATTCTTTCCGGTCTGAAAGAAAACGATAGGGTGCTTGCCTATCCGGACGACTCCATCAGCGAGGGAACAAAAATAAGACAGAGAGAATAGAGGTGTTTTAATGAAAATATTTATCATCGTGGGAATGCCTGCGGCTGGAAAAAACATTGCCCGCGTTTACGCGGAATCCAAAGGATTGGTTTACTATGCGACTGGCGACATTGTCCGGGCGGAAGTAAAAAAACGCGGCGTGGAGGGCGATCTTGTCAAGACGGCAAAAATCTCGGATGAGTTGCGCGGCAAGGACGGCATGGGCGTGACCAGACTGGCGCTGGAAAAAGTTCTGGAATCCGGAGCCCGGACAGGCTTTCTGGAAGGCATGCGTTCCTGGCCGGAAATTGAATTGATTCGCGCCAGAGCCCAGTGCGTCGTGGTTGCTTTTCTGGCTCCGAGAAAATTACGTTTTGAGCGTATTTGTTCACGAGGCAGAGCGGATGATTCACCGCAGGCTTTTGACGATCGGGATCAGCGTGAGATTGCCTATGGCACAGCCATTCCCATTGCCCTCGCCGACGCTTATATTCTGAATACAGAAACCATGGATGAGGCCATGCAACAACTTGATGCCATCGTCAAAAAAGAATCTGCCCGTGCAAACTGAACCGGTTATTAAAATAAAGCCCCCCTGTCATCATGCCCGGAATAAAACAAAACGGAGATTTCTTTGACATTTTCCGTGTAGATTTCCATCAGGAAAAATGATAGGAGTTCAAACCGTGAAAACATAAAAGTTTATTTTAAATTTTAATCGTAGCGAGAGAGGTTGGTTATGTCTGTTCGTATATTGACTATATTATTCATAGTGACCCTTTTATCCGGGTGCGCCACCGTCTGTAATCATGACGTCACGGGAAATAATGTCAGGGAAATCGCCAGGGATGGACGTTTCATCGCGTATGATGACGGAACGGTCCTGGATACCAGCACCAATCTGATGTGGGCGGCTAGGGATAACGGCAGCGATATCAGTTGGGCGGAAGCCAAGTTTTACTGTGAAACGTATCGAGGGGGTCATTACGACGATTGGCGTCTGCCCACCCTTGAGGAATTGGAAGAGTTGTATGATGAGGGAAAAAGCTCTACGGCAAAATGCAACAACAGCAACAGTATTCATCTTGCAACAAAATTGATCGATGTTTCCTGCTTTTATTCATGGGGATCGGAAACCAATGCCACCACCGGCGAGTCCATTATCTTTGACTTCGGCGCCGGGATCCAGTCAGCCTTTGCCAGTCAGATGACTTATTTTCTCAGAGTCATTCCCGTCCGGACACCGTAATCATTTTTTTTGCTGACGATCAGATTTTTTATCCGCACAATATCTTCATCACGAAAAAGTCATTTGCTCCAGATTTGAGAAAATGACTTTTTCATTTTGCCAGAGGAAACCGATGATGGCCATGTTGATTCTTTGCAGTTCGTGTTCGTAATGCCTGAGAATTTCCAGTGGTAAAACAAGAACGGGCAGCGGCTTTACCGTGGCAGCGGATGTCTGCACAAGCAATTGACCGACGGCGGCCATAACACTTTTTTCCTTTGTATCGGTGACAACTCCAAAAATATGCGAAATTCTGTTTTCAGCGGGATCAACCGCAAAAAGCTCGCTCTCTGTATCATTGCCGATTTTTATTTTACGCCGCCGCAAAAGCGCAGCCAGCGCGCTGACGACCAGATCGTGATCGCAGGCCGCGCTTATTTCATCTTCAGGTAAGGGGGCTATACTGCCGATGAGTTCTTCCCGAAAATTCATTTCTGCAAAATCCATTTCGGTTTGAACGGACTCGGTAGCGGCTGCCTTCATCATTTCAATTTTTTTCACAAACTGTGCCGCCTGCAGGGCAAATCGTTCGGATTGCAGATTGCCAACCACCGCCACCTGGCTGATGGTTCCGCCATCTTCCATCAGCGACCAGACACCCCGGTAGGTTTGTTCGAAAAGCGATTTGCCGACGCCCTTCTTCCCGCCGCCGATTTTCCCGCGGTGAATGACAAAAACATTCCCCCAGTGATCTTCAGCAAACGCTCCGCCGGTTTTTCTGTCTATCCGAGACCAGGGGAAATTAATTTCGGAAGCAATGGAAAGAACGCCGGAGGTGCCCGGTCTGCCTGCTCCGAAAGCGTTCCAGTAACGTACGTCTTTTATGGTTTGAGAAAATTTCCAGATGCCCAGCGCTTCCGACCAGTGAACCCTGGCGGGAAAACTTGCGCCCTGATGACCGAGTTTGACCTTGATGGTCTCATCCACAAAGGGCTTGAACTTTTTGTTGAATTGCACGGCATACTTTTTAATGGCCTTTTGATCAGCAACAACTCTGAGCATAAATTCCCCCTCCTTTTAATTTTTCCCCGGCAGGGTCGGAAAAAAAGAGGAATGACATTTGTGGGGCATAATATAAAAGAAATCTTTTCTAATCCAGCCGTTTTTTGGAACGGGCGATGGCACCGGTGAAAACAATGGCTCCCAAAATGGTCAGGGCGAGGTATTGCGGCCAGAGTACATCCAATCCAACCCCTTTGAGGAAAATATTCCGGGTGATGACCAGAAAAAATCTCAGGGGATTGAGATAGGTAAGCCACTGCACCATTTCGGGCATATTGGAAATGGGGAAGACAAAACCGCTGAGCATAAAAAACGGAAGGAAGAAAAAGAAGGCTGTCATCATGGCCTGCTGTTTGGTTGAGGATATGGTCGAAATAAACAGCCCTATTCCCAATGTGCTTAACAAAAATAAGCTCGCAGCAAAAAAGAGAAGCAAAAAACTTCCCTTGAAAGGGATCTCAAACCAGTAAACGGCAACACCGGTTACGGCAAAAAGCTGGATCAGCGCGATAATCGTATAAGGGATGGTTTTGCCGATGATGAACTCATAGGATTTTAAGGGCGTTACGATAAGCTGCTCCATGGTACCGTCTTCCTTCTCTCTGATCACCGCGATGGAGGTCAGAATAAAACTCGTCAGCATGATCAGAAAAGCGACAATACCGGGAACGAAAAAGTACTGGCTGTCGAGATTCGGGTTGTACCAGGTCCTGATCCGCGCATCGACTTTACCGTAACGCATATTGACGGGATAAAGTTTATACAGTTCTTCCCGGTTGAATTTATCCAGAACAGACAAAATATAGGCAACTCGGACGGCGCTCATATTGCTCATGCTTCCGTCAACCAAAAACTGAACCGGAGCGGTCTGTCCCGCTCTGATTACCGATGCAAAATCCCGGCTGATTTTGACGCCGACATCAATTTTTTGCTGAAGCAATAGTTCCGTCATCTGATTTTCATTGGCCACCGCATGGGTTTCATGAAAGATGTTGCTACTGGTAAAGTTGTCGATCAGGGAGCGGCTCTCATAGGTTTTGGAATAATCCAGAACCGCCATCCGGACATTCCGGATATCGTAATTGACGACGTAACCGAAAACCAGCATCATAACAAAGGGCATGACAACCATCAGCGCGCGGTTGCGCTTATCACTGAAAAGCTGAATAAATTCCTTTCGCACCAGTTCCCGGATTCTTAACCAGCTCATAAACCTTCCCTTTTCAGCATTTTATAATTTAAAAAAGTCAGCACGGAAAACATCACCAGCAAAACCAGCAGGCTCGGCCACAGATACGCAAATCCGAGATTGCGCAAATAAATCCCCGATAAAATGTCAATGAAATACCGCGCCGGGATAATCAGGGTGATTGCCTGAATAACCTTCGGCATATTAATGATGGGGAAAACAAAGTTGGAAAGCAGAAATGACGGCAAATACGTGGTCAGGATCGCGATCTGGTTGGCCATCAATTGAGATTTTGTCACATTGGAAATCAAAAGCCCCAGGGATAAAGCGACCATTAAATAAAGAGAGGAGGAGAGAATCATCAGCCAGAAGTTTCCTTTCATAACGATGCCGAACAACAATTGCCCCAGTAAAATAGCTATTAAAACATCCGTTAATCCGATGAAAAAATAAGGAACGGCTTTGCCCAAGAGCAGTTCTCCCGCCTTGACCGGCATGGATTTGATGGTTTCCATCGTGCCGTTTTCATATTCGCGGGCAATGACCAGAGACGTGAGCAATGCGCCGACGATCATAATAATGACCGCTATAATGCCCGGGATAATGAAATTCCGGCTCTCCAGATCTTCGTTAAACCAAATGCGGATGCGACCATCCACCGGAGGATTGATCGATTCGCGGCCCTGACGGTTCAAAAAATTGATCAGAAGTTTTTGATTATAATGCGCGATGAAAGAGGTAACATATCCGCGGATGATATTGGCGAAATTGGGATCACTGCCATCAATGATTAT
This sequence comes from Smithella sp., assembly GCA_018056685.1. Lineage (GTDB taxonomy): Bacteria > Desulfobacterota > Syntrophia > Syntrophales > Smithellaceae > Smithella. The sequence continues at coordinate 128,203 of JAGPFC010000004.1, read as the reverse complement.
CTGGATCGGAGTCTCGCGATCCGCACCGAGATTTTTCGTAAAATCAGACGGGATGACAATCGCTATTTTTGTCCGATCGTGATCCAGCGCGCCGGTGGCCTCCTTCGTACCGGTGAGTATGCCCGATACGTGAAAATAGGGAGAAGCGTCGAGTTTGCTGATAAAATCGCGGCTGAGTTCCGATTTGTCGTAATCAACAAAAACAGTCTCCACATTGTCCACATCCAGGCTGAGCGCGTAACCGAAAAGAATGATCAGAAGCAAAGGAATGGCAAACGCGAGATAAAGACTGCGGTAGTCGCGAATCAGGTGATAGAATTCCTTGCGGACGATGGCCTTGAGCCTGATAAACTTCACATCTCTTCCCTCTTCATCAACTTAATAAACGCGTCATTTAAGTCCGCCTCCGGTTTTTCCGGACAGACCCCGGAAATAATTTCCGCCGGTGTTCCTGACGCCACAATGCGGCCTTCGTTAATCATGACGATTCTTTCGCAGAAACGCGCTTCATCCATATAATGTGTCGTGACAAATATGGTCATTCCTCCCGCGGCGAGCTGCTTGATGAAATTCCAGAAATTTCCGCGGGTGACCGGATCGACACCCGACGTCGGCTCATCCAAAAACAGAATATCCGGTTTATGTAAAAGCGAACAACCGAGCGCGAGACGCTGGCGCCAGCCCGGCGGCAATTCCCGGGTCTTGCGATCACGGACTTTTTGCAGATTGGCCATATTCAGCACCCAGTCAATACGTTCCGGCCACTGCTTTTGCGGAACATTGTAAACACCCAGATAGAAGCGCAGATTCTCAAAGGGCGTCAGGTCTTCATAAAGGGAAAACTTCTGCGACATGTAGCCGATAGACTGCTTAACGTCTTCCGCCTCTTTGATGATGTCATGTCCTGCCACGGTGCCGCCGCCGGATGTCGGCGTAATGATGCCGCAAAGCATACGGATCGTCGTGGACTTGCCGGACCCGTTTGCGCCCAGAAATCCGAAGATCTCTCCTTTTTTTACTGAAAAAGTAATTTTATTGACGGCAATGAACTTGCCGAACTTTTTTTCCAGATTACTGACCGATATGGACTCAGAGGCGGAACGTGTCATGGGCAACCTCCTGATCCACTTCGGTGATGCGGGCTACAATGAATTGTTCCAGATCGGCGTATTGCCCGCGCATTCCTGCCGGTGTTGCTGAATGCAGAATAACAGCGTTGTGCATCAGCGCCAGCCGGTCGCATTTTTCTCCTTCATCAAGATAGGCGGTGGAAACCAGAATTGTCATGCCCTCTTGTCTCATATTCCCCAGGATGTCCCAGAATTCATGGCGCGACACGGGATCCACGCCGTTGGTCGGCTCGTCTAGGATCAAGAGCTGCGGTTCGTGCACCAGGACGCAAGCCAAGCCCAGTTTCTGTTTCATACCACCGGAAAGATTGCCGGCCAGCCTGTCCGTAAAAGGCAGCAAGTTGGAAAATCCCAGATATTTTTCACGGCGGTCTTTTCTTTCATTGCGCGGTACATCGAAGACATCCATGAAAAACTGCATGTTCTCATCGACGGTCAGATCCTGGTAAAGCCCGAAGCGCTGAGGCATGTAGCCAATCAGGTTTTTGATTTCCTGCTTCCGGGCTACAACGTCAAGACCGTTCACAAGGATTTGACCCTGCGTCGGCCTGATCATGGTGGCAATCATTCTCAGAAGAGTGGATTTCCCCGCACCGTCAGAACCAACCAGGCCGAAAATACTGCCTCGCTCAACAGTTAAAGAAATGTCTTTGACCGCTTCGGCAAGATTAAAACGCATGGTAACGTTTTTGACCTGAACCATCGGCAAAGAATTTTCCGGGGATTCTGCCATCTCAGCACTCCTCCGTTATTTAAGCCAGGCGTCGGCAGGCATTCCCGCTTTGAGCTCCAGGTTGGGATTGTCAATGGAAACTTTAACCAGATAGACGAGCTTCACTCTTTCTTTTTTCGTTTGAATGATTTTAGGTGTAAATTCTCCTTCGGGAGAAACAAATGAAACCATGCCGCTGTAAGTTTTCCCGGGAAACGTATCGACTTGCACATCGACTTTCTGGCCAGGCTTGACCTTGCCGATTTCGGTTTCATCCACGAAAATTTTCAGGTCAACGCGGGAAGGATCGGAAACGGTGATGACTTCCCGGCCCACGGTGACCGTCTCACCCGGTTCGATATTACGGCTGGTAACGATACCTTTCACGGGCGATTTCAGTTGAGTATAATCCAGTTGGATGGAAGCCTGATTCAAGGACGCCTGAGCCGCGTTGATTTGCGCTGCCGCTACTTCAATTTCCTGCCGGACAGCATCAATTCGGGTCAAATTGCCCTCAGCCAATTTTAAAACAGATTGACTTTCTTCCAGGCGTGATTGCGCGATATCATACTGCAGCTTCAAGGCATCCCGTTCCTTTTCCGAAACAACTCCCTTGCCGAACAAATCTTCAAAACGTCTGTAGTTCTTTTCGGCATTTTTAAATGTATCCTTTGCGCTTTGCACGCCGGCCTTTGCCCGGGCCACCTCCGAAGGAAGTGTTTTCTGATTGACGGCCAGTACGGTTTCCAGTTGCTGCTTCGTTTTTTGCGATCGCTCCAGGTTCGCTCTGGCTTGTGCGAGACGCGATTCAAATTCCGCCCGGTCGAGCTCAGCGAGTATCTGATCTTTCGCAACAGCCTGTCCTTCATCCACATTGATCTTCAAAACGCGTCCGGGAGCCTGAAAAGACAAGTTTGACTGCGTTGCTTCTATGGTTCCGGAATAATAAAGCTCTTTTTGCTGATTATTCTTCTGCCCGACATAAACCAGCGAACCGACTGTGACAAAAAGAATGATAAAAACGACAGCAATAATTCTTTTTTTCAAAGCTTCTCCTCCTTATTTCCCCTGTTAATTTTCTCTACCGCTCCCACTGTTGATCATGTTTTTATCGCCTTGAGCACGAGCTTCGTCACTTCCTGACCCAAACCCGTCTTCAGGTTTTTATCAAGGGCTTTCAGCGCTTCCGGGACCCATAACTGCTTATCCTTGATTGCTGAACCTTTTTTATAAAAGAGAATTGTTCCCATAATCATCATATGGATAAGAAAGGGTACGGTCTCTGTAAACACGCCTTTTTTTCTTCCTTCTTCGAGAATACCGGCCAGAATAGCCAGGATGGACGCCATATCTTCCATGACAAGACGGGGGAGTGTCGCACCGCCTGAGGCAACCTCGCGCATCATAATCGGAGGCAATTCCGGATTTTTATCCACGACGTCAACGATAAAGTTGATATAGGCTTTCAGCTTTTCATCCGAACGGTTTGCATGCGCGACAGCCTGAGCGATGCCTTGTGCGGTGTTGCCGATAATCTGATGAATGACATTGGCATAGAGCGTGTCTTTATCGCCAATCTGATAATAAATGGTTGCTTTATTCACACCGGCACGTGCAGCAATTTCATCAACATGCGCACCGCTGTAACCTTTTTCGGCAAACACCGACCGCGCCGCTTTGAGAATTTTCTCAGCCGTTTGTCCCGGTTTTTCTATATCAATTACTTTTTTAATCAAGACCCATACCCCGTCATTTTTCAACCGAATAGTTTAACCAAACGTTTAAATATTATGAAAAATATGTCAAGAGATTTTTTAATGAGATCCAAATTTCGGAAACAAAGTGCACTGAAATTTGATGGTCGAATTATCCCCGAGGCGAAGCCGAGTGGAATAAATGTGGATTGCATTACTGCCGCTTGCGCCGGAGTGGTTCATTATGATTGACAGAAACATCCGTGCTTTTAATGTGACTTGAGCTATATTTGAATTGACAGAGAGAATTCAATCAAGTCATTGTTCATACCTGCCAATTTTACCTATTTATGTCGCTTTATCTTGTTGTATGGCAGTCCCTTTTTGCTGCGTAGAAAATTGTATATGGGTGACAAGTTAATGTAGTATTTTAAATTAGTAGACATATCCAAGTTTGGATTAAATAAATACACTGATACCCTGGATTCGCTTGCATATCTTGCATTATATGGCAAAGGTGGGCCGGTTGGAGTGATCTTGGAGAGTGATACAAGCTCAGCACGGAGAAATGGAGAGGCAATAACGCTATGCATAAAAGGTGAGTTTCGCATCACTTTCTTGTGATAAGGTATGGCAATTATATTTGCAAAAATTGCTACAAGTAACAATGCCGCGAGAACGTTCTGGGGAACGCGGAATGTTTTACAAACTAATGGCAGAATAAATAGCATGAAAACACAAACGAGCACAACGCTCGGTAATTGATAGTATCCGCCACGCATTACGTCTGGCATCATCAAGGGAGGGTGCCGAGCGACCATCAAACCGTCTATGACAAAATTTTCTACCATCAGCAGAATGAAGCAAAAGCCAATCAACAATCCATGACGGGTTAGTTTAAAAATGGCGATGCAGAGCATGATGAGAAAAATAGCAATGACAACGCGAGGAACATTACCAAATAGAAATCGGATTGTGTCCAGGTGCAACAAAGTGCCATTCCAAAGATATTTAATGTAATGTTCCGCTGCATCGGTTTGTTGATAGTTGGCAAAAGCGCTATGTGCATGAAACCAAGTGTATTGAGCGACAAGTTTTGGCAGTACATTGATGCTGAGAAATAAATACGTTATTGACGCAAATAATCCAGATAAGAAAGACAGATAAGCCGGACGAGAATCAGTGAATAAAGCCCAGACAAATGCGATACTGCTCAACATGGCAATAAAAGCAAACCCCTGTGGATCAGATAGGCAGGCCAGAAGAGCTAAGACAAAGATTATTGCGAAATCACGAAATCGTAATGGTTGATTTTGCGAAATGATACGGAAGGAATAGAGTCCTGCTAGAATAAAGAAGAATGTAGCTGCAATTTTGGCGTCCCTGAAAAGATTACCAGCAAAAAACACATTAGGGTTCGTCCATAAAAGTGCCAGCATAAGGGTTGCAATAATCGGAGGAACCTTGGCATAATAAGTTGCAAAAAACCATATGGCCGCTGAAAGAATAAAGAGCATGACCATCGTGGAGATTGAAATAAATGATGGTATGCTCAAAGAATACAAAAAGTAAAATATATGAGCGTCAATATTTTCAAAAAAATGACTTACTGGTCGAGCCATATAATCAGTTGAGTCTATCACGTTGGGACACAGTATCTTTGAGAGATAAGGACGGTAGCTTAGATGATCAACCAAGTAATGATCGGTTTCTGCACCCAGGACTGGATCGCGTGTATAAATGGACAAAACCGCGATTATGAGAACAAGAATGATGGTAATCCACGCCCAGTGATACTTTTGAAGAGTGAGATTTGTACCCATGCTTATTTCCTTCTTTATGGCTCATGTATTGATTAATATTTTTTAAAAAAAATAACCTTTTATGTCAATTACTATTACCAAGAACTATGGATGTGCGGCGACGATATTGGTCGGGTTTTTATTTTTTACAGATTAAAAGAAAGCGTTATTGATAAGAATAGAGATTTGTTTCTTTTCAGGAAAACTTTTCCCACATTGAGAGACCGGAAACCAGCAGCTTCATCATCGTAGCTTTCAATCGATCAATCTACAATAATTTATATGCTGATTGGGCTTGTCATTACCCACTATCAATAATATTGGGAAGTCGTCTGATTTGATGATGCCCATGTTAAAGGTTGATTACAAAATTAATAATGTATCAAGCAGTAATTTTATCCGTCTAAAATAGAAAACCGGCGATTGGTGATGAAATCAATCACCGGCATTGCTTGTTTGGTGGTGACTATCGGTGGTAAATTAATTAGATGGAACCGTTCCCCGAATTTCCGTTAAATGAAACCCGACGCCATAACCTGTCATTTTTGTATCATCGGGACACAGGCGCGGCTACCCTGCGTATCGCAGACGAAGGTTTTGTTCGGCTCTATTTGGCCATTGATAAATAGCGCAACGCAATCCGCGGCTGAATCGCAATTTTTCGGGCAGGTATTGCCTTTGCACAAGTACGGATGACAATCGGTTTTGCTGCTATCAGGCGGCAGTCCTTACAACACTTGACACCCATGGTTAGCTTAAATGCTGTTGAGGATAATTAGCGGAAATTATGAAATGAAAGCCATCTTGGAGAAAAAAACACATCCAATGCTTATTTTGATTGTGAGACTCAAATTTCAAAAACGAATAACCTGAAGGTCACTATAGGTGTATTGAAATTTGTAAGTCGAACAATCCCGCATAGCGGAGGGTATGATAACCCAAAGCCTGCTGCGGAATTATGACCCATGGCTTGCCCTGGGTTTCATACCCGTGATTTGGCTTTTTTCAGCAGGGTTTCAATCTTTTTATCTTTCTCCAACCAGAGGTTTTGCACCCACTTATGCATGGCATCGCGAAACGCCGGATCGTTTTCATAATCACCGTTCAAAAGATTTTTCGGAATTTCCAGGGTTCTCATGTGAACAGTGATGCGTTTGACTTTGCCACACAGAAATTCACCGAATCCGGGAATGCCATCCGGATAAACAATGGTGATATCCAGAAGCGAATGAAACTTTTCTCCCAGTACATTAAACGCCAGCGCCAGGCCACCCGATTTGGGACGGAGCAGGTATTTGTATTCGCTTTTCTGCTTGTCATGTTTTGCAGGGGTAAAACGTGTGCCTTCCAGAAAATTCATGACGCTGGTGGGAATGGTGGCGAACTTCTCGCAAGCTTTGCGCGTTGTTTCAAAGTCCTTGCCCGCCTGCTCCGGATGCTGTTTCAGATATTCAGCGCTGTGCCGATACAAAAAGGGAAAATCCAGCGCCCACCAGGCAAATCCCATAAAGGGCACCTTGATGAGTTCCCGTTTGATAAAGAATTTCAGGAGAGGAATTTTGCGGTTCAACAGATGCTGCATCACCAGAATATCCACCCAAGACTGATGATTGCTGACCACCAGATACCAGCCGTTGTAATCGAGATGTTCCGCGCCCTGCACATCCCATTCGGTTTTCTGGGTCAGCCACATCCAGCCGCTGTTGCCGGCAATCCAGTTTTCCCCGATCCATTGAAGAATTTTATTGATGACTTTCAACAAGGGCGGCCAGGGAATCAGGATTTTAGGAATGGAAACAATGAACAAGAGAGTAACCCAGAACAAGACATTTAAGGTCAGCAGCAGACCGGCGATCACGCCGATAATTTTTGGCGGTAAAAAATTCAACATATGAATATTCCTAAAAAAATAAAATATTTACATTAATTTGGGGGAGCATAAGAAAAAGAGGTTTACAAGTCAAGAAAATTATAGCATAGTCCCGACAAATTACGACACCCGTCTTTGAGAAATAACCGGTTGTGTTCAAAACTGTTATAAATCTGTTCAATCAGTTATAAACCATAACCTAAAAGGATGCAGAAGGATGAAGAAAAATCATTTACGCAATATTGCCATCATTTCCCATGTCGATCACGGCAAAACCACGCTGCTTAACGCCATGCTCAAGCAGACCGGCGTTTTTCACGCCAATCGTGTGGTGGAGGACCGCGTGATGGATTCGATGGATCTGGAAAGAGAACGCGGCATCACCATTATGGCTAAAAATACCGCCGTCAATTATAACGGTGTAAAAATCAATATTGTGGATACGCCCGGCCATGCCGATTTTGGCGGCGAGGTGGAACGCAGCCTCAACATGGTTGACGGAGCGATTCTGCTGGTTGACGCCAGCGAAGGACCGTTGCCGCAGACTCGCTTCGTTTTAAAAAAGGCGCTTGGACTGCACCTGCCCATTATCCTGGTTATCAACAAAATCGATCGCAGCGACGCAAGAATTGAAGAAGTCATCAATGAAACTTATGACCTTTTTATTGATCTTGGAGCGGAAGAAAATCAAATTGAGTTCCCGATCCTTTACACCAATGCCAAAATTGGAATAAGCCACAAAAAATTGGGCGATGACAGCACGGATTTGTCGTCGCTGCTTCAGACCATCATCGAATACATGCCTCCTCCCACCGGTAACGATGAAGATATTCCTCAGTTTCTGGTTACCAATCTCGATTATGATCCTTATGTCGGGCAGATTGCTGTTGGGCGCCTGCAGAGCGGCAGACTGGAAATGAACAACAACTACAGTCTCTGTGCGATAGATAAAATAATTCCGGGGGTTAAGTTCACCGCTCTTTATACGTTCTATGGTCTGACGAAAAAACAAACCGATACAGTGGAATCCGGTGATATTATCGCTCTGGCGGGAGTGGATAATGTTAAAATCGGCGATACGATTTCATCCTTCACCGATCCGAAACCGCTGCCCCGCCTGCTTGTAGATGAACCAACCGTGTCCATGATGTTTTACGTCAACGACGGTCCGTTTGCCGGAAAAGAGGGAAAGTATTTAACATCTCGCCATCTTCTTGAACGGCTGGAGCGGGAAGCGCTGCGCAATGTTGCCATCAAAATCAAAAAAACGGAAAGAACAGACGCTTTTGAGGTCTGCGGACGCGGCGAACTGCAAATGGCGGTGCTCATCGAAACCATGCGCCGCGAAGGCTACGAGTTGATGGTTTCACGCCCGCGGGTCATCACGCGGGAAATAAAAGGCAAAACGCATGAACCGGTGGAGAGGCTCTTTCTGGATATTCCCGAAGAATTTGTCGGGAGAATCACCGAGAAACTCTCTATCCGAAAAGGGCGTATGGAAAGTCTCGTCAACAAAGGTTCGGGACGGGTCAGCATGGAATTTCTGATTCCCTCCCGCGGATTGATCGGTTTTCGCAGTCAGTTTCTGACGGACACCAAAGGCGGTGGCGTGATGAATTCTTTGCTGGAAGATTATGCACCTTGGGCGGGAGCGATTCCCCAGCGCCTGAGTGGTGTGCTGGTTGCCGACCGTCCCGGCCGGGTCACCTCCTACGCCAGTTACGCGATGGAAGATCGCGGCGAGATGATTGTGGAAATCGGCACGGAAGTTTACGCGGGAATGATTGTTGGCGAACGCAACCGGAGCTCCGATCTTAATGTAAACATCATCAAAGAAAAGAAATTGACCAATATGCGGGCATCCACCTCGGACGCAACAGTCATTTTGCGCCCTCCGCATGTTCTGTCGCTGGATCAGGCTATCGAATTCATTGCGGAAGACGAACTTGTGGAGATAACTCCCAAGAGCGTTCGCTTGAGAAAAATGGAGCTCGACGCGACCAAACGTCAGATGAAAAGCCGCAAAGAAGAATAATGGAAAAATCGCCTGGTATGGGTCTGGCCGGCGAAGCACTTATCGCTGGTTCAGGCTTATAGCCAGAATCTAAAAGTTCCGGAGCAAGCAGCATGCTCCATCTTTGAATTCAGAAAGAGAATGGATGCCTGTCTGAAAATTTCGGGCATGGCCGATAACCCAAAATCAAATGATAACTGAAATCGAAAAAAATTTTTACCGCATCACGTTGCGTATGCCTTACCGCCTGAGACATGTGAACGCCTACCTTTTCGCTCAGGACGGGAAACTGGCCCTGTTCGACACCGGACTCAACACACCCGGTTCTTATGAAACACTGCAAAGGGATCTGGCCGGTATTGATTTCGGCCTTCAAGACATCCAACACATTTATCTGACGCATGTACACACCGATCACTGCAGTATGGCGGGGCTTCTACAAAATGCATCAGGCGCAAAAGTCCATCTCTCCCGAGCGGCTTTTGCAGAATATCGGCATTTTCGGGAAAGTGACCCGGCTGTAACGCAGTTAAGAAAGTTCTATGCGCGCCATGGCATGTCTTCTCATTTTATTGACCTGATTGTCGAAGAATACGAGGATATTCGGGGCATTATTACCGAATTTCACGCGGACTTTTTTCTGTGCGACGGCGATCATTATGAATTCGGCAACTGGAAATTCAAAACCGTTGAAACGCCCGGACACGCTGCGGGACATGTTTGCTTTTTCTTCCCGGAAAAAGGTTTTTTACTGGCCGGTGATCACATTTTACCCTACATTGCGCCGATTCTCAGTCCGAACATATTCGATAATCATTTTCATCCCCTTTCAACATATCTCAACTCATTAAACGCTGTTGAAAAATTGCCTGTTACCACAATCTACCCGGGACACGGTAATTCATTTGTCGATTGTAATGAAAGACTGTTCGACATCCGCCAATACCACCAAAAAAGAAAGCTCGCTGTTCTGGATCATGTAAACAAACAGCCTAAAACCACCTATGAGATTTCACAGGAAATGGTCGGCCCCAATCTTTCCGAATTCGACAAATTTCTGGCCTTGAACGAAATCCTGACGTATTTAAAGGAACTGACAGCCGAAGGCCTCATACAAGAAGATCTGTCCGGCAATATTTTGGTTTACGTCAGGATGTGAGGATAATGGTTGACAGATAGCGCATAATGATTAATATACGCGCCCGTCCTTAAAAGATTAACGGATTAAAAGATTCCTTATTCCGGCCGATCGGAATTCGGAAAGACATTCTGGAATATAATTTTGAGCAAGCAACTGCAAAAAGAAATAGAACGCCGCCGAACCTTCGGCATTATCAGCCATCCGGACGCGGGGAAAACCACGCTAACGGAAAAGCTGCTGCTTTTCGGCGGCGCCATTCAGATGGCCGGCGCCGTTAAGGCACGCAAGGCTTCCAAGCATGCGTTAAGCGACTGGATGGCCATTGAAAAAGACCGCGGCATTTCCGTCACCTCGTCGGTTATGAAATTTGAATACGCGGATTGCGACATCAACCTTCTGGATACACCCGGTCATCAGGATTTTTCCGAAGACACCTATCGCGTACTCACCGCCGTGGACAGCGCGCTGATGGTGATTGACGGCGCTAAAGGCGTCGAGACACAAACCCAAAAACTGATGGAAGTCTGTCGTCTGCGCAATACGCCGATTATTACCTTCATCAACAAACTTGACCGCGACTGTCTGCCGCCGCTGGATATCCTCTCGGATATCGAAGATAAACTGCAGATCGAATGTTCACCGCTTTCCTGGCCGATTGGTATGGGAAAACGCTTCAAGGGTGTTTACAGCATTTATGACAAAAAACTTCACCTGTTCACGCCGGGAAAAGCGAGGCGTTCGGACGAGGGCGTCGTTATTCAGGATTTATCCGATCCGCTGCTGGATGAATTGCTGGAGAGTCAGGCCGATGAGTTGCGCGAGGAAGTGGCTCTGCTGGAAGGCGCTGCCAATCCCTTTGAATTGAAAGAATATCTGAAAGCCAGCCAGACACCGGTTTTCTTCGGCAGCGCCATCAATAACTTCGGTGTCAAGGAACTGCTCGACGCTTTTGTGGATATCGCCCCGCCACCGGTTGTGCGTCCGACAACAACCAGAGATGTGAACCCGGATGAAGATGACTTTTCCGGCTTTGTCTTTAAAATTCAAGCCAACATGGATCCGGCGCATCGGGACCGCATCGCTTTTATGCGGATCTGTTCAGGGCATTTCCAGCGCGGCATGAAAGTCATACATCACCGCATCGGAAGAGAAGTATCGCTCGCCAATGCCACGATTTTCATGGCGCAGAACCGCACCAATATTGAAGAGGCCTATCCCGGCGACATCATCGGCATCCATAATTACGGTACCATTAAAATCGGTGATACCTTTACGCAAAAAGAACCGTTGAAATTCACCGGCATTCCGCATTTCGCGCCGGAGCATTTCTGCCGTGTGCGACTGAAAGACCCGCTGCGCATGAAGCATCTGCAAAAAGGACTGATTCAGCTCTCCGAAGAAGGGGCGATTCAGGTTTTCAAACCCCTGTGGGGTTCGGATAATATTCTGGGCGCTGTCGGCGCTCTGCAGTTTGATGTCACCATGTCGCGACTCAAGGATGAATACAGCGTTTATGCAGATTACGAAAAGGCCGATTACGCGGCCGCCCGCTGGGTCACCTGCGATGATGCCAAAATCATGGAAGATTTTCAAAAGAAGAATCAGACCAACCTGGCCTTCGATACCGAAGGAAACCTTGTTTACCTGGCATTAAGCGAATGGCGTCTTTCACATACCATGGAAGAATGGCCGAAGGTTAAATTTCACAAAACGATGGAAAAAAGCTGATTGTTTTTAACGTGATTTATTTTCTATTGCACTGGTCAATGATCAATGACTAAAACAAACAAAAAGCCCGTTCCTTTGAGGTCACGAGCTTATTTGTTGAAGATTTTGCCGTTTTTACTTTGCTATTTTTGTCACAACGCTGTGGAACAACGTGAAAGCACCGTATCAAACTATAAACAAAAATCAAGAAATATTTTTTTAAATATTTTCTTCTCATTTAATCCATAAAATAAACAAATAGTTCGGGACTAAAAAAATATTGACTTGGCAATTGAAAATTATGAAATTTGTTCTTGACAAGGCAGAAAAAAAGCGTATTTTGCAGAAAATATAAGGATTACCTTTATAAATCTTTGAAAGGAGGTTTGCCTATAATGAAAAAAATATTTGCTATTTTTGTAGCTATGATGCTCGTCGCTTCTTTGTCTCTTTCAGTAGTAGGATGCAAAAAAGCTGACGAACCGGCTCCGGCTCCGGCCGTTGAACAACCGGCTCCGGCTCCGGCCCCGGCTCCTGAAGCTGCACCGGCTCCTGCTCCCGCAGCTGCACCGGCTCCTGCTCCCGAAGCTGCACCGGCTCCTGCTCCTGCAAAATAATTTAAAAACAAATTTGCAGATGAATATCGGGTCTTAACTTTTTAGTTAAGACCCGATTTTTTTCTTAGCCAAATATCCGGTATTTTTTTAGTATCCCTTAGGTATCGTCATCAAAGTTTAAAAAAATAGTCATTGAAGTTTTAATTGATTTAACGTAGTCAAATCGTCACAGGTAGTGGTCCTAAAAAATGAGGAGGCCGTTAATGTTACTGTTTCCATTGTTTTTCGGGGCAGATGAGACATTAACCCATATCAGGAGGAAACTAATCATGAGTAACGGCGCTCCAAAAATAACAGACATTAAGATCAATACTCAGAATCTTTACAAGGAAGAAGCGTTCACCGATTTGACTTTTGCCACCATCAGACGCCTATCCCCGGTCAAAATCGATGGCTCCCCCGACGATAGCCGGGCACAAATCTTCACAGGCTTAACCCAGTTAATGTCACCCAATGGTCCGATTCCGGTTCAGTGTCTAATCGAAGGCGCAAAAACCTTAAGCGAAGCGGCAGAAAAATTACCGGCCGCCATTGAAAAAACCGTTCAGGCCATGATTGCCGAGGCGAAAGAAATGGAACGCGAGGAAGCGTCAAAAATCATCGTTCCCTGAAATCAATAAACAGGATGGTTTTATTACAAGAACCGGCTGCTTATTTCAATCTTTTGTCCATACCCGTAAAGCCGCAATCCGGCTGGTAACAGGTCACATTCAGAAATTCGCATTTCTGTTTGCAGACCGGGCAGACTTCCGGAGGCTGTATTTCCACAATCGTGTTGCCGCAATTGCTGCATTTCCAGGTATTTGCGGGAACAGGTGTTTTGTTGTCTGTCATTGCCGTATTTTCTCCTTATGCATTATTTTAAAAACCTTAAAAAAACAGTTAGATAGACATTTTTTTGGTTTCCTGACGAATGTGCTTGATATTATACATCACTTTCGGTAAACGAATATACCATTTTTTTTCGGGGTACAATAATGTCTAAAAAAACCATCAAAAATGACCTGGCGGGCTTGACGCTTCTGGGCAGGGCCGCCAAACCGGTACGCAAACTGGAGACATTTCCCAATCACAATGAAAACCGCGATTATATGGTCACCCTGCAGACGGAAGAGTTTACCTGTGTATGCCCGAAAACCGGTCAGCCGGATTTTGCCAAAATCAAAATTCAATATATCCCGGATAAGAAAATTGTCGAATCCAAATCACTGAAACTTTATTTGTGGTCGTTTCGTCATGAAGGTGTTTTCCACGAACATGTCACCAATATCATTCTGGATGATGTGGTCGCCGCGCTTAAACCTCGCTGGTGCAGGGTCAGTGCTGAATTCGCCGTGCGCGGCGGAATCGGCATCACCGTTGATGCGGAGTACAAAAAATGACAGATATGAAGACCCAAATTTGTGTCGGGGATAGTACATATAACCCCACTTAACTTCGCACGTGGGATAATTCGTCCAACAGATTTCAGCGCGCTTCGCTTCTGAAATCTGGGACTCATTAGAAAGGATACTAAATGGGACAAAGAACAGATATCAAAAAAGTGTTGATTATCGGCTCGGGGCCTATCGTCATCGGACAGGCCTGCGAATTCGACTATTCAGGAACTCAGGCCTGCAAGGCGCTGCGCCAACTCGGTTACAAAATCGTGCTGGTTAATTCCAACCCGGCAACCATCATGACCGACCCGGGCATGGCCGATGTCACCTATATCGAACCGTTGAATGTTCAGGCTTTGACGGAAATTATTGAAAACGAAAAACCGGACGCGATTCTCCCCAATCTGGGCGGTCAGACCGGTCTTAATCTGACGTCGGAACTTTATAAAAAAGGCGTTCTGGAAAAACATGGGGTGGAAGTCATCGGTGTGCAGGTTGATGCAATCGAACGCGGCGAAGACAGAATCGCCTTTAAAGAAACCATGAATAAACTCGGCATTGAAATGCCCAAGAGTGAACCTGCGACTTCGGTTGAAGAAGCCGAAAAAATTGCCGCTCAAATGGGCTATCCGGTTGTCATCAGACCGGCCTATACAATGGGAGGCACCGGCGGAGGCATCGTTTATAATCTGGAAGAGTTGCGCACCATTGCCAGTCGCGGCATTTCCGCGAGCCTCATCGGTCAGATTCTGATTGAAGAATCGGTCATTGGCTGGGAGGAACTGGAACTGGAAGTCGTTCGCGACGCCAAAAATCAGATGATTACAGTCTGCTTCATTGAAAATGTCGACGCGATGGGAGTCCACACCGGAGATTCCTACTGCACAGCGCCTATGCTGACCATCTCTCCTGAATTGCAGAAGCGTTTGCAGGATTATTCTTATAAAATTGTGGAAGCCATTCAGGTGATTGGCGGCACCAATGTGCAGTTCGCGCACGATCCCAAAACCGACCGTGTGGTAGTCATTGAAATCAACCCGCGAACGTCGCGATCTTCCGCTCTGGCTTCCAAGGCCACCGGATTCCCGATTGCTTTGATTTCTTCAACGCTCGCTTCAGGCATCACGATGGACGAACTTCCCTACTGGCGCGACGGCTCTCTTGAAAAATACACGCCGTCGGGAGACTACGTTGTTGTGAAATTCGCCCGTTGGGATTTTGAAAAATTCCCCGGCTCCGAAGACAGGTTGGGCACGCAGATGCGCGCTGTCGGCGAAGTCATGAGTATCGGCAAGAATTACAAAGAAGCGTTCCAGAAAGCCATTCGCTCACTCGAGAAAAAACGCTACGGCCTTGGCTTTGTCAAAGACTTCCATTCAAAATCGCTGGAAGAACTGATGGAAATGCTTTCCGAACCGTCCAGCGAAAGACAGTTTATTATGTATGAGGCGCTGCGCAAGGGTGCTGCCGTCGATGTGCTGTCAACTAAAACCTATATCAAAAAGTATTTCATCGAACAGATGAAGGAACTGGTCGAACTGGAAGAAAAAATCCTGCAGTACAAGAAAAAGAAACTGCCCGATGACTTGTTGATTCAGGCCAAAAAAGACGGATTTGCCGACAAATATCTGGCGCAGATTCTGGGAAAAGATGAAGAAGAAATCCGTAAACAACGAATCACGCTGGGCATAACGGAAGCGTGGGAAGCGGTGCCGGTCAGCGGTGTCGAAAATGCGGCTTATTACTTTTCCACCTACAACGCACCGGATACCGTTTCTGTAACGAAAAACCGCAAAATCATGGTTCTGGGTGGCGGGCCTAATCGTATCGGCCAAGGCATCGAATTTGATTATTGCTGCGTGCATGCGGCATTTGCCCTGCGTGACGAAGGCATTGAGTCCATCATGGTCAACTGTAATCCGGAAACGGTTTCAACGGATTATGATACATCCAACAAGCTTTACTTTGAACCCCTGACGGTAGAAGATGTCCTCAGTATCTATGAAAAAGAAAAACCGGAAGGCGTGATTGTGCAGTTTGGCGGACAGACACCGCTCAACATCGCTGCGGAACTCGCCAAAGCCGGTGTGAAAATCATCGGCACCTCGCCGGAAACCATTGACCTTGCGGAAGACCGCGACCAATTCCGCATGATGATGGACAAACTGGGCATCCCCATGCCGAAATCCGGCATGGCCAGCAATTTGAAACAGGCGCTCAAGGTCGCGGATGAAATCGGCTATCCGCTGATGGTGCGTCCTTCCTACGTACTGGGCGGACGAGGTATGGAAGTTGTTCACGATGAAACCATGCTCAAACGGTACGTTAATGCCGCTGTCGGTGTGACGCCTGATCGTCCCATCCTGATTGACAAGTTTCTGGAAAACGCCATTGAAGCGGAAGCCGACGCGATTTCCGACGGCACGGACGCTTTTGTTCCGGCGGTCATGGAACATATCGAACTGGCCGGTGTGCATTCCGGCGACTCCGCCTGTGTCATTCCACCGGTAAGCATTCCCCTGCGTCACATTGAAACCATTAATGAATATACGAAAAAAATTGCCGTGGAATTCGGCGTGGTCGGCTTGATGAATATTCAGTACGCCATCGCCAATGATTTGGTTTATATTCTGGAAGCCAATCCGCGCGCTTCGCGCACGGTCCCGCTGGTTTCCAAGGTCTGCAATGTATCCATGGCGCGCATTGCCACACAAATCATGCTGGGTAAAAAGCTCAAGGATTTGAACTTGAAGAACAAAGCCTTCCGTCATTTCGGAGTGAAGGAAGCTGTATTCCCCTTCAATATGTATCCCGAAGTTGATCCGGTTCTGGGGCCTGAAATGCGCTCAACGGGAGAAGTTCTGGGGCTGGCTGATTCTTTCGGTCTGGCTTACTACAAGGCACAGGAAGCAACACAGCAGAGCCTCCCCTCGGCAGGAACCGTTCTGATCACCGTCGAAGAAAAGGACAAGGGCGGCGTTCTGGAAGTTGCGCGTGCGTTTAAAAAGATCGGCTTTAAAATCAGGGCATCGGAAGGAACGTATAAATTCCTCAATGAAAATGCGATAGAAGCGGAAAAGATTTTAAAGATGCACGAGGGCAGACCCAACATCGTTGACGCCATCAAAAATGGCGAGATTCAACTGGTGATAAACACGCCGGCAGGCCGCCTCAGCAAATATGATGACTCTTATATACGCAAAGCGGCCATTAAATATAAAATTCCCTACATCACAACCATTGCGGCAGCTGTCGCGGCGGTCAAGGGCATTGCCGCGCTTAAACAGGGTCACGGCCGGGCAAAAGCTCTGCAAAGTTATCACGCGGAGATAAAATAGGTTCATTCCATCCGGATTCCCCAGATGAAGGGGAATCCGGATGGCTCATCTCATTTTCAAGATCGAAATCCTGTTAAGTTTCTCTTGTCTAAAGGCTTCAGACCATCCTCTGCTTATCCTCTTGTTTGTCCAATATGTTTTTATTTACAGTTTCGCTGAAAAAAAGTAAAATCCAAGTGAATCACGAAAAAGCCATTGGGATATAAACCTTAACCGTTGTCTTACAACGAAAGAGAGGTAATGATGTCACCCGATTTATGGTCTCTTTACGCTCTGATGCTAAAGGCCCGTCTATTCGAAGAGGCAACCGCAAAGCTTTGGCATGAGGGTTTGATTTCCGGCGAGATGCATCTGGGAACAGGCGAAGAAGCTATTATTGCCGGTGTTGTTTCCCATCTCAGAGATGGCGACGCGATGGCCCTGGATCACCGTGCTACCGCGGCTTTACTCATGCGGGGCATAGAGCCTGTCCCTCTCCTGCTTGAATTTCTCGGTCACAAAAAAGGCCTTTGCGGCGGCATGGGTGGACACATGCATCTTTTTTCCAAAGATTACCTCGCTGTCTCTTCAGGTATTGTCGGTTCGGCAGGACCGGCTGCAGCCGGTTTTGCCCTGGCGGCTCAGTACCTGCGTCCGCAGGCAATTGCTGTAGCCTTTTTCGGGGATGGCGCGATGAATCAGGGCATGTTGATGGAATCAATGAATTTGGCCGCTGTCTGGAAATTACCGGTCCTGTTTGTTTGCAAGGATGACGGCTGGGGTATAACCACGAGAAAAGAAATTTCAACCGGCGGAAATTTGGATGATCGTGCCCGGGGCCTGGGTGTCCCGGCTTTTGGCGTCGACGGAGTCGATGTATCTCAAGTTTGGGAAACAGCCCGCTCAGCGATTGATCGTATCCGCTCCGGAGAGGGGCCTGCTTTTCTCCATGCCCGATGCGTTCATCTGGAAGGCCATTTTCTGGGATTGCAAACGATAAGAATCGTGCGCGATCCTCTCAAAGAAATGCCCAAGGTTGCGGCCGGGCTGACAAAATCCATCCTGAAACTGGACGGTGCCGCTGTCAGCGAAAGGCTTACCGGTCTGAAAAATGTTATGTCTTCAGTCATCTCAACTCTGCGCGACCCGCGCCGGGACCGTGCCAATGACCCACTGCTCCATACGCGCGTGGTTCTTCAGCCGGATGAATCCCGCTTGAAAGAACTGGAAGGCCAGATGGAGAAGGAGATAAACGATGTCCTGGAAACCGCTCTGGGGGAGGTGCCGTCATGAAAACGATGTTCTTTACTCAGGCCGCTGATGATGCTCTGGCTCAGGCGATGGCTGAAGACCCCCGCATTATTGTTTTTGGCGAAGATATCCCGTTGATCAGGCGTGATCTTCTAGTGCGCTTCGGACCCAAACGCGTGATGGGAACGCCCATCAGCGAAAGCGCCTTTCTGGGGGCGGGGGTGACCGCCGCCATGGCCGGATTACGCCCGGTTGTGGAAATGTATATGGTGGATTTCTTCGGAGTCTGCATGGATGCGCTGCTTAATCATGCAGCCAAAACTGAAGTCTTCTCCGGCGGGAAATGGACCGTGCCCATGGTGGTGCGCGCACCCTGCGGCGGCGGTTACGGCGACGGCGGACAGCATGAACAGTCTTTGTGGGGAATGTTGGCCCACATTCCGGGCCTGACGGTGATCGTTCCATCCACGCCGGCAGATGCGGGGGGATTCATGCTGGCGGCCTTAAAACACAACGGCCCCGTTATTATTCTCGAACATAAACTGCTTTCCGAAACATGGCTGGAATTTCTGGGTTCAGGGGCACGCAAGACGATACGTTTCGATATTCCCGCCGAGGGAGTAAAAGGAGCAGTTCCTCAAAAATGGGAGCCGCTTCCTCTCGGAGAAGCCGCAATGCGCAGGGAAGGACGTGATTTAACCATCGTCAGCTTAGGTGTAAGCGTACATCGAGCGTTTGAGGCCGCAAATATACTGGAAACCGAAGGGATTTCAGCAGGCGTGCTGGATCTCCGAACGGTTTCTCCGCTGGACAAAAAGGCGGTTTGTAAAGAAGTCGGAACAACAGGACGTTTACTGGTTGTTGATGAAGATTATGAAGCCTTTGGACTTTCCGGTGAGTTGTCGGCAGTTATTATGGAGGCCGGAATAACGTTCAAGTATGCGCGTGTTTGCACCCAGATAACGATTCCCTATAGTCGCCGTCTGGAGGATCAGGTCCTCCCCAATGTAGAGCGTATTTGCGCCGCCGCACGGCAGCTGATGAAATAATTATTTCTACAAGCTTACAATGAATACTTGATTTCAGGTTTTTTCAAGAAATCCAAGGTCCTGTAAAATTTCTTTTGCTCGAGGGGCATCGTCTGCTTTTACCATCAGACGGGCGTAGGCACCAGCCGCGATGAGCATGATGGAACTTTCTCCCTGAAAAAAATAGGTCATATCCTCGCCTTCGAGAATAGATTTTATAAAGGATATATCGTCCTGATGATAAGTGGAGAAAACCTCCACAAAATCATTATGGCTGACATTATCAGGTGCCTCCTGCGGCAGCTGATCAATCAGATCAGCGCCGCAATCGGCACACTTATAAGAACCTTCTCTGTATTCTGTTTTACATTTCGGACAGAACATAATATTTTTTAAGGTTATCAAAGATTACTGAAGATAAACTCCGGTACCGATGAAATAGTCTGTTCCTGGAATGGGCTCAACATACCCCATTTTCTTTTGTTCACCCTGAACGCCGGGTTTCACCCAATAGAATTCAACAAAGCCGCCGCCTTTCTTAGCCGCCTCGTTGAGTTCGCGAATCACAAATTTCCCTTTCACATCTTTATGATCATTCAGGTCCTTGCCTTGTAAGTCTTTCTGTGTCGCATGGGCGATATTCATGTTTTTGCTGTTGTAAACATAGAAATATCCCGATTTATCCGGATAGAAACGGATGGGACTGATGAAGTTACGAATCAGGGCAATTCGTTTGTCTTCTGCCTTCACCTCTTTCAGGATTTCACCCAGTCCCTGCGCGGTGGCATGTACAATATTTTTTGCAATGTCCTTGCTGCACTCCATACCGGGGATGGAAGCTGTCTCTGCAGAACAGATACTGGTTTTAAACATTGTTAATGTTAAAAGGAATATGGCCGCCACGAAGACAACCGTTCCAATCATTCTGTAACTTTTAGATTTTCTAATCATCATCAATCCTCCTGGTATTTATTGATTATAGCAATTACTGTTTTGCTTCGTTGTAGGTTACCACAATCCAGTCGTTATTGAAAAATGAATTGTTTTCCGGCAAGCCGCCTTTCTGACAATATCTTTTGTTCCCTGGGCATGAAATGAATAAAAGCCCTTTCTTTAATATCCTTCCGAAGAGTTTCTTCCTTTTAAAATCGTCAAACATTTAAATCAAACGGCACGGGCGACAAAAATCCTGTAATGGAGATAAGCCACAAAACCGTCTCTTGTGCATTGAAAAATATTTTCAATTTCTCCGGATTCATGCAGCAGTTTGCTGCGGATTTCCGCAACAGATTGCGCATCAAGACCATAGCGCTGTCCGATTTCAGCAGATGATAATTTTAACGCAGGCGCCGGACGTTCCTCAATAATCTGCCAGTGGGCAGCCATCATTTTATCTCGTATTTCTTTTATTACGGGATACCATTTGGGAGATCTCATCTCCCGATACAGAGCATTTAAGCAGCGCGATCCCACTTCGCTTTCAAAACACGCACTCTGGTGGATAAATATCTCTCCCTTTTGAGCCTGATTGCGTATATGTTGAAGAATATCAACCAGTCCGTTCTGACCGAAGTAGTGTAAGACCGATCGCATAATAAAAAAAACTCGTTTTTCTTCGTTATGAATAAGGTCATTGCGACAGAAGTCTGAAATCATGCGGTTGATACAGGAGATATCACCCTTGCCCATGGCATCCAATTGATTTTCAGAACAATCGAGATTTATCGGGATGATATTTGCAGTTACACCTTTTGCAATCAATTCCCGTAAAATAAACCCTGTTCCGCCCCCCAGGTCCACGATGACATCGGGAACCGAATCTGATAGATAACGGATGATCGTTTTGATGAAAGGACGGGCGACACGGGCATCGGAAAAATACCCATTATGCAGAGAGTTCCATTGTTCCCCATGAACGCCGCTTTCACGCTTTATTTGTTCATCTATCTTCATGTGTTGCCATACCTGAACTTAACAATTTCATGATACCACAGGAAATGCCGGTGTCAAAATGATTCATAAGAACTATTGACTGCTTCATCATCACCGGCTAAAATAGTTTCAATCAAATAGACTTCCGATTGGAAATGAACGGGGGAAGGAAATGAAAAAACATCTTTTTTGTTTCTTTCTGAGCATTTGCTTAATTGCCGGTGGCTCAGGGGTGCTCCAGGCAAAAGATCATATCAACATGACACCAAAAGGAGGAAAAACCATGGAAATAAAAAGCTCATCTTTTCAACACGAGGAAATGATTCCTGCCCAATACACCTGTGACGGCCGAAACATTTCACCGCCTCTTTCCTGGAACGGTGCTCCAGAAAAAACGAAGAGTTTTGCGCTCATCTGTGATGATCCGGACGCGCCCGTGGGACTGTGGGTGCACTGGGTATTGTTTGACATACCGGCTTCCGTCAACGCCCTGCCGGAAAATGTTTCCCGCAATGAAGAAATTGCCGGGTTGGGGAAAAACGGCAAAAATACTTCCAAGCGTTTCGGCTATGACGGTCCCTGCCCTCCCGGAGGAACACACCGTTACTATTTCAAATTGTACGCTTTGGATACCATGCTGAATATGAAGCCGGGTTTGACCAAAGATGATCTGTTGAAAGCCATGAAGGGACACGTCCTGGCGGAAGCGCAATTGATGGGCAGATATAAAAGATAAGATTTTATTTTCTTGAAACAAGCTAATGTATGAAATCACGCTGCTTGGATCGGCATCCTGAATTTTGATCCGGCTTACCGGTTGCATGAACTGTTGAATAATTTATCGCGGGTCATGATGTGCGATTTCCCGCGTTTTTAAATATTATGCAACACTGATTTGATCTTTTCCGTTCTTTTTGCTCTGATACATCAGTTGATCAACGCGGCTGACAAAATCTTTGATGCTTTCTTTCTGTTTATACTGAGACAATCCTATGCTGACTGTAAGATGCACGATTTGATCCGGCACCGGCGTGAAATCTTCTTTACTCAATTCTTCCCGGATTCTTTCGGCTGTAACAATACCTTCCTGGCCTGTGGTCATGGGCAGTATAACGGTGAATTCTTCGCCGCCATAACGATAGGCGGAATCGGCTTTCCGGAGACATCTTTTGATCACCTGGCCCAAGCGCATCAAAACCTGATCCCCTTCAAGATGGCCATAGGTGTCATTAAATGCCTTGAAATCGTCAATATCCAAAAGAAGAAGCGTCAGGGGATAATCATAGCGTTCCAACCTGTTTATTTCCATTTTAATCTGACTGTGAAAATGCCTCGCGTTATAAAGCTGGGTCAGATCATCCATGATACTTAACTGCCGGTATCTTTCTTCACTTTCTTTTAAATCTTTTTCCAGCCTTTTCCGTTCGGTAATATCACGGGACACCGCTTGAAAACCCGTTATCTTGCCCCCTTCCATGATTAACTGCGTATTCTGTCCAAGCCAGATTTCGCTGCCGTCTTTTTTTATAATAGGATATTCTGAATACGTATTTTTTATTTTTTTGACGAACTGGTTATCAAAAAATTTTACGGCCTGCTCACGCATGGAAGGATGAATAATATCAATATAACGTTTACCGATAATTTCATCTTCTTCGTAACCGGTCATCAAAATAGTGGAAACATTGGCAAAGGTAAAATATCCATTGTGATTCGTCCGGAAAACCATATCGCTGGCATTTTCCACAAGGGCCCGATATCTTTCTTCGCTGGCCCGCAAAGACTGCTCCGCCAGTTTGTGAGCGGCAACTTCCTGCTGCAAAGCCTTATTCAAAATCTGGTAATCCATGGTGCGTTCTCTAACCCGTTCTTCTAGTTCTTTATTGATCGTATTAACATGTTCCTTCTCAATTTCCAGCTGCTGCTGCATGAAGAAGTCGCGGCGCGCATAAAATTCAATGGCGTAACAGGCCATCATGCCGACAATATTCGCGCTGATGAAGAAAAAATTATTGCTGATAAAAATGGTGGATGGCGTATGGATCCAGAGAGCGGCAATTTCATATAAAAAAACCTGCATCCATCCCGCCAGACTCGCCCAGATAAAAAAGAGCCTGATAAGGGTGTATCCCCACATGAAAACAAGAATCAGGCCGGCGTAATAGGTGTAACTGACCGGAGGCGGAGCAATAACAATCATCGCAACAATACCCAATCCGGCAATCATGTAGGAAAGGGCCAGGACCGGCTGCATGTATTTTTTAAATTGACTGGAAAAAGAGATCAGCAAAACACCGATCAGCGCAGGACCGACAACAAAAAACCGAATCATCCATATCGAAACCTTCTGTTCCGGCATCAGCATCGCATCCAGAACGCCGAAAGACAGATAAAGGACCGCCCCGAGAATCAAAAATGTCCGGATCTGCGAAATGGATACCTTGTAATACGCTTCCAGGAATGGTTCTTCGAGATGTGAAGATTCACCGGTAAATTTAAGAGTGACTGGATGCAATTGCATGATTATAATTCACCCGGTAACTGATGAAAAACTTTCCCTTGTCCACATCACTGTGAACTTGCGACAATAAATATTTTTACTCCGATAGTATTAAATACCATAATTGCCTTGAAATAACAATGTGCAATAAAGCTATAAACTGTAACGGTTATATTCACTTATAATCATTTCCTTCCGGCGGGAGCGCGCCAGGCAGGATGCTTTTCGGACTCTTCTGAATGCTATTTCTTCACGTTACTGAAGAATTTTTCTATTCGACGTCGATCTATTTTGCCGGTTGCGGTGCGGGTTATGGAAGGAACTATTTTGATGCGACGGGGAACAGCATAAGGTTCCATGATGTCCATCATCAGTTTTTTCAAGTGCGTTTCGGTCAGATCACAGGCCACGACTGCGGCGATGTCGGTTTCCCTGCCCGTATCCGAAGAAAGCGCAAGAACAAAAGCATCATTCACCGTTGGTAAGGTTTTTATTTTGTTCTGAACATCCAGCAGATCGACTCTTTTCCCGGCAACCTTGACCACACCATCCGCCCTGCCCATCAATATAAAGCTGTTATTCTCTTCTTCGCGGGCTTCATCGCCGGTCAGGCAAAAACCTTCAGAATCTCTTTCCATTTCCGGCGACGTGAAATCCGACTGGACACAGAGCCTGTTTTCTTTCAGTCTCCAGGACACCATGTCAAATGCCCGCCATCTGTCGGTGTTATCACTGACACAACGAGAAGCAATGCCACCGGTTTCCGTGGAACCGTATATCTCCGTTATCCCTATGCCGGTTTTGTCCAGAAAATGCAATCCATCCGACCGGTCAAGAACGCCGGCTGAAGAAAAGGCGTATCGCAGCGAGGGAACAGACAGGCCCTCCACTTTCAGGACACGGTAATGGATGGGTACACTGACTAAAACAGACGCTTTGTTTTTGTTGATGGTGGAAATGATTTCCTGCGGAAAGGTGTAAATATCCGGCAGAATCCGTGCGTGGGACACAAACGGAACCAGGATGGAAAATAACAGACCGTAGATATGATAAGGCGGAACTGTGGCCACAAAAATATCTTTATCCGACAGGGAAAACGTCTCCCTGATGTAAAAAGCCTCGGTTAGTAAATTACGGGGTGATTTGGACCACACTTTCGGCTTGCCCGTTGAGCCGCCGGTAAAAAGACGCAAAAAATGATTGTCCGGATCGATGATCGTTTCCGGACGGATATCCTTTGTGGCAGAAGGCACCGGTGTAATCACTTCCACGCCGTCCGGCATTTCTTCCGGTTGATCGGCAATTGCGAAATTAAAACCGGTCGCGTCACGCATTTCTTTCATGGCGTGAGCGGAAAAAGAATATGGCAGGATTAATTTACAGGCGCCAGTGAGCGAGGCCAGAATGCAGGCAGCGACAACGGCTTTGTTCGTTGTGCAAAGGCAGATATTTTTTTCTCCGCTCCAATGTGACAATGTTTTTTTCAGACCGGCAGCTAGGGCAAACACATCTCCGTAAGTGTATCCGGACAAGGTAAAATCCTTTTCACATACCGTTTGAGAAGGTGTGAGAATTTTTTTACAGGCACGGATAAAGGGATCTTTTTCCTCAATGGTCATGGTCATGCAACTCAATCATTTTTTTATCGTGAGACTCAAATTTCAAAAACGAAGTGCGTTGAAATTTGTAAGTCAAACAATCCCGCACAGCGGAGGGTATGATACCCCGCAGCTTTCCGCGGAATAGTTTCCAAAGCTTGCTTTGAGGTTCATACCCGTGATTATTTACCGTAAAAAAAGAAAAAATGCACTTAATTATCAACAAAAATCATATTTCTTGTTGACTTCTAAACCTTTTTTTCATTAGTTTACGGACAAAGAATCAACATGGCTTATGCTGAATATCGATATTAACAGTTTAATCCCGCATCGGGAAAAAATTAAAATCATTTCGGGTATTCTTGACATTCAGGACATGTCCGCTGTCAGTTCAGCAACGGTGAATCCGGAATGGCCCCTCTATGACGGCGAAGCGGCCAGTGCGCTGGTCTTGATCGAAGCGATTGCGCAAACCGCAGCCATTGTGGAAGGTTATAAGAGAAAACAGCGGGGCGAATCCGGGGTGAAGGGATGGTTGGTCGGCATCAAAAACGCTGAATTCAATGTTGAAAAGATACCGGTGGGCACCCGTTTAATCATTTTGCTGGAAAGCAAATACTCTTTTGACAATTATGGCGTGGTGGAAGGAACGGTGAAAAGCGGAGATGACATACTGGCTACTGCCACGCTTCAGGCCATGCGCCTGAACGACGATGAACAGTAATTATGAAGGAGACTGGAATATGAATGAAAATAAAACGGCCATCATTACCGGCGCCAGCCGCGGCATCGGCCGCGCAACGGCCGTGGAACTGGCCAAAGCCGGATATTTTGTGATCGTCAATTTTAAATCCAATGAAACAGCGGCCGAAGAGACATTAAATCTGGTACGATCCGCTGGCGGCGATGGAGAAATCTGTCAATTTGACGTTGCCGATCATGCTCAAACCATAGACGCTGTAAAAGCAATCACAGATCGCCATAAAAATATCCAGGTGCTGGTGAACAACGCCGGCATCACGGCTGACGGTCTTTTTATGCTGCTGGGTGAAGAAGAATGGGACAACGTCATTAACACCAGTCTGAAGGGATTTTACAACATAACGAAACCGGTGTTACGGGAAATGGTCCGCAAAAAATGCGGTTCCATTGTTTCCGTTTCCTCGCTTTCGGCGCTGATGCCCAATCGCGGGCAGGCCAATTACGCGGCGGCCAAGGCGGGAATCATTGCCGCTTCCCGCGCGCTGGCCACGGAAGTCGCCCGTTTCGGCGTCAGAGTCAATGTTGTCGCCCCGGGCTTAATAGAAACCGATATGATCAAGGAAGCGCCGGTGGCCGAAATCAAAAAAATGATTCCGATGGCACGCCTCGGCAAACCTCAAGACGTCGCCGGTGTGATCCGCTTTCTGTGCTCCGGGGACGCCTCTTATATTACCGGCCAGGTCATCGGTATTAATGGTGGCATATGTTGATCAAACGTTATCGCTTTTGGCATTTGCTGGTTTGTCTGCTTGGCGTCATCCTGTTGATCCCGGATGGATTTTGCGTTGACGACAGTGATTTTGAAAAACTGAGCCGGGAATCCGCCCAAATTAAAACCCTCAAGGCCGATTTCATCCAGAAGAAATTCATGAAAATCCTCGCCAAACCGCTGGTTTCGGAAGGTTGTTTTTATTTCGTGACGCCGGATTCGCTGCGCTGGGAATATTTCAAGCCCTTGAAAAGCGTTGTCATTGCCTATAGGAATACTACCAGGCGCTATATGTATTCAGAAGGCAAAATGGTGGAAGATAAAACCGGCGGCGCGCAGGCAATGAAGATTGTCTTAAACGAAGTCGCCGGTTGGATGAGCGGCAAATTCGACCGGAATCCATCCTTTAAGGCAACCATCCAGAAAAAAGAAAATACTCTGGTCACACTGACTCCTGTTGAAGAAAAAATGAAGGGCATGATTGAAAGAATTGAAATTACGCTGGCCCCGAAAGCGGGAATCGTCAAATCGGTAAAAATTTTTGAAGGCGCTGATAACTTCACACAGATCACTTTCAACAACGTCAAAATCAATGAAACAATTGATGCCGCCGTGTTCCGGGAAGTAAAATGAAAAGATTGTTGCCTTTATTGCCCGTCTTTTTTCTTTTTTCCTGCGGCGCCTTGCCGGTCATTCAGTCCTCTGCTGTGCCGCTTCGGGAACAATCGTTTACCTGTCCGTTCCCCTTCTTAAAAAAACCTTATCGTCTGGTACAAACGATCGAAACAAGAATGGCTGGTAAGACCAGAAACGTGATTATTGGCGTCACCCTGATTGATCCCGTATCGCGATCAATTTCCTGCGCCGTTCTGACGGCGGAAGGAATGGTTTTATTCGAAGCGGCATCAACGCCGGAGGAGCTCAGAGTCACCCGCGCTCTGCCTCCTTTCGATTCTGAAAGTTTTGCCGAGAAT
Source organism: Smithella sp. (assembly GCA_018056685.1). GTDB lineage: Bacteria > Desulfobacterota > Syntrophia > Syntrophales > Smithellaceae > Smithella. The sequence goes on along the minus strand of JAGPFC010000004.1, from coordinate 100,066 downwards.
ATGCTGGAGGATATCAGACTTATTTTTCTGGAACCGCAAGCAAAATTGCAGGAGAGGGGTTATTTATCTTCCGGCGAAAGAGTCTGTCGCTACCTGAAAGCAAACGGCGACCGGATTGACGTCATCCAAACCAAAGCACTGAAAGTTGAAATTAAGAGATATACGTCTTCAGGCACACTGAAACGACATATTATGTTCGATAAAGCAGAAGAGGATATTTATCAGCTCATCGAGCTGCGCACCAGCGAAACCATGGATTATTCACTGCTGATGACCCTGATGGAAGCCCAACCGGTCAATACCCCTTAAAAAAGGGATTTCCTTTTGCGAGGCAACCTTTTTTGCAAATCACTTAATCAAAGAAAATTTTAAAACCTCCTGCCGTGAGATCCGTGGCAACATTGGCATAAAATAAAGAGGTAAATGACACAGAGGCATAAGAAATAAAGGATCACAAAATATGCTCACGAACACTTTCTGTCATATTCCAGGCATAGGCATCAGAACGGAGGAAAAACTCTGGAATGCGGGTATCCATAACTGGGACATGTTTCATGGCGAAATCCCTATCCCCCTGTCCAAAAGAAAAATGGAGTCAACATCGTTGCTGCTTCAGGAATCAAAAGAGCAACTGGTCAATAAAAATCCGTTGTTCTTCGGTCAATACCTTCCCGTCAATCAGTACTGGCGGTTATTCCCTGAATTCCGTGATTCGGTGGCCTATATCGATATTGAAACGACCGGTCTGGAAAACTGGTGCAACGAAATCACAACCATCGCCCTGTATGACGGTCATACGATTCATACCTATGTCAACGGACAGAACCTTGATGACTTTGCCAACGATATTGAAAAATACAAGGTCATCGTCACCTATAACGGAAGATGCTTTGATGTCCCCTTTATTCAGCAGTATTTCAGGATACGCTTGAAACAGGTTCATATTGATCTGCGGTTTGTTCTTAAAAGTCTGGGGTTTTCCGGAGGCCTCAAAGGCTGTGAAAGACAGATGGGGATAGACCGTGGTGATCTTGCCGAGATTGACGGATTTTATGCGGTTATTCTATGGGATGAATACCGGAGAACCGGCGATGAAAGAAAACTGAAGCTGCTCCTTGATTATAACAGTGCCGACGCGAGAAATCTGGAAGCGCTGATGGTCATGGCGTATAATATGAAACTAAAGAACACGCCGTTTTATGAGCGGTATAGGATAATTTAAATTCCTGAATTAAATTACCCTTTATTTGTCTTCAGGACTTTTCGCACCGCTGATTCCGGCAGATACAATGAATTTCAATACCTCATCAGGCGGGGCATCGAGTTCTTTCACCCTTGATTTTGGCACCAGCAAGGTGAATCCCGCCCATTGCATGCTTTGTAAAATGTAAACCGCTATGTGATCTTTAAGACCGAACATTTCCAGATCTTCTTTTGTAACAAACCCCAAAATCTTAACATCATTATCACCGGGCAGATCGATCATTACCGCTTTGGCAAATGAGCTTTTTTTGCCCAGCAAGGCGTTCATAATGTCTTTGATGGTGTTATAGATGATTTTTACCAGCGGCAGTTTGCCGAAAAATCTGTCGATATAATTCAGAACAGGGTTGCTTCCCAGTCGGGTCCCCGCAAATCCCACGAAGATTATCAGGGCGACTGTTGTCAGGATGCCGAGTCCCGGAACATTTATTCCCCATGCGTGAAAGTAACGCCCCAGGATGCTGTCCGTCAGCCGGAAAACAACCACGACGATGTAGACTGTCAGGACTATTGGTGTAAGGATCAGGAAACCTTTAAAAAAGTATTTCAATAATTTCTTCATCTCACCTTTTATGCAAGTTTGTGCCCTTTTTCTCTAAACAGTCTCAAACAGGCATCGGATACCTGGATATCATAAAGCGTACCTTTGTTTTTTTCGATTTCTCCAAGGGCTTCCTCGATGCCCAAAGAAGGACGGTGGTAGCGATGAGAAACCATGGCTGATACCACATCCGCCACAGCCAGAACACGTGCTTCTACAGAAATCTCTTCACCTTTCAAACTTCTCGGGTAGCCCGAACCGTCGATTCGTTCATGGTGTTGATGGACAATTTGTGCCAGCGGCCACGGAGATTCCACATTTTTTAAAATCTCATATCCGCTGCGCGAATGCTCCTTAATGAGAGCAAATTCAACGCCTGTCAGCTTGGTGGATTTGGTGAGAATCTCCGGTGGTATGGATAATTTGCCGATATCATGAATGGCGCCGGCCATGCGAATGGCGTCAATTTTGTCCTGAGGCAGTCCCATTTCTACGGCGATATCGCGGGCGACGTCAGCGGACCGGACCTGATGCAGGGCGGTATAGGGATCTCTAACTTCCACCGCGGAGACCATGACCTGCATCGTGCTGTCATAAGCCTTGCTTAAACTGTCCAGGGTCTGTTGCAGTTTCGCTTCCATATTTTTGCGTTCGGTGATGTCACGGACAACGCCCCGGAAGCCGATCGGTTTTCCGGATGCGTCTTTTTGCAGCAGAATGGATATCTCAACGTATCTTTTTGTTCCGTCTTTTCGGATTATCTGCCAATCCAATCCTTTGAGAGGTTGCCCCGTTTTATAGACATTGTTAAAGGCTTTGTAAACTGTTTTGGCGGTCTCCGGATCCGTATATTGCCGGTTGTTCATCCCCATTAATTCCTCTTTGGAGTAACCATGGATCTGACACACGGCGTTGTTGAAAAATGTGTAGTTGCCGGCCAGGTCGATTTCCCAATAACCGTCTTCTATGTTTTCCAGTGTCGTGGCCAGTTCGAAGAGCTTGGCGTTTTCGATGGATATGGCCGCTTGGGCAGAGATGAAGCGAAGAATGTCGAGACGTGCCGGAGTAAAGGCACCCTCGCTGAGGTTGTTTTCCATATAAAGAATGCCGGAAATTTTCCCCTTGTGAATGATGGGAATGCACAGGACAGACTTGCACTGGCGGTTCATGACATAGGAATCATCCGTGAAGGAGCCCTCCTGCGCGGCATTGCCGAGAATGACGTCTTTCCCGGTGTGATGGACGTAGTTGACAATGGCCTGACAAATATCGGCGCATTCCTGCAGCGGCGTGGATTGCATAACTCTTGTCTCATCGCTGTCCACATCTTCGCTGGCTTCGATAATCAATTTTCCCTCCGACTCCAGCATCAGATAGCCGCGCTGGGCGCCGGCGCTGGTAACAGACATGTGCATGATTTTCTGCAGAAGCCGCTCCAGCATGATTTCACTGGAAATCACCTGGGAGACCTGCATGACCGTGGACAGGTCAAGGGCAACCGACAGATCACCTTTTGTTTTTAAGGTTGTCGTTGCCTCGACATCCGGCGAAACATCTGCTTCAACGGGAACCAATTCCGGATACATTTTCCTGATTTTGTTCAGCAGGCCCGTCGCTCCCCATCTGGAATAGCAGGCATAGGCCTGGTTCATATACGCTTTAGCCTTTTCATTTTCATCTATCGCCCGATATTCTGCCGCCATAATTTCCGAAGCAATGCCTTCCCCGATGAAATCGCCGTATTCCCTGCATTGTCTGATGGCCAGTTCAACCAATGTTTCCGCTTTCGCCAGATCACCGCGCATAATCCATGCATACAAAGCTTTGATAGCCGTATACATGTATGAACAGTTCATGGGAGCGGCTTTTGCCCAAGCCTTTATTTTCAGCTCGTTGATTTTCAGTAATATGCGATGTCTGATTTTCTCCGGCAGGGAAGCATTCTTATAAACCTTCAGCCTGGCCACAGAATCCAGTAATACAGCATATTTATTGATTAAAACGCCCTGCTGTGAATCCATGTACTTTCTGAATTCATCAGACGCTTTCAATGCCAGCCCGTACTCGCTGAAAAGCGAATACAGAATCAATTTGACGAACCAGTAAACCGAAAGGGCAGCCAGATTTTCAGTTTCTTTCCATGACGACAAAAGGTTTTCAGCATCGATGGCTTTGCCGGTCAATTCCACAGGATTATCACATCGCCCCAGCAGATTCAGAATCGACTGCCAGGTCATCGATTGCAGCGTCAAGGTGTGTCCCTGTTTCATCCCGGCAATGATCCTGTTGTTTCTTTCCATGTATTTCTCCAGATCGGAAAGTTCCCTGCCGGTGAAGATGTAGTGAACTTCTGTGAAATAAAGGTTGAACGTGGCAAATCCCAGATCGCCTGTCTCCAGTCCGACCTTATAGCCTTCGATCATAGGCTCAATGCTGTCTTTCATGGGATATTTCCAGTGCCGCACCAGCGCGTTGTAAACAAAAATGGTCCTGCACTTCTGATCTCTGGCGTCCAGTTTGTCCACAAGTTTCAGCCCCATTTTACCGAAGGCGATGGCGGATTTGAAATCCCAGAGACCTGCCGCCTGGACAATTCCGAAGCCGGCAAAGGCAAAGGCATGTTCCGGTGCCAGGCCGTATCTGAATATCAACCGGAAGGTTTTCAGAATGATTAACGCCAGCAAATTCGGGTCGGTGTAAAAAGCGGCATGGCCCACACTGGCCAGAATTTTTCCAGCCGCCAGAATTTCTTGATCCGTTGCTTTCGGCAGGTTAATCAGATCTTCCGATCTTTTCCCTATAAGTTTGAGCATGATTCTGAATACTTCCAAAGCAATATGAATTTTGTTGGCTTTTTTCGGCAGCCGGATCCCGAACCGTGGCGCCATGGTATTCACAATCGGCATGGCTACGTCGATGGCTCCCTGATAGTCTTCGCGTGCGACGCAGGCATTGATCATTGACGTGTAAATTTTCGTTTTCTCCTGCGTTGTCTTCGCGTGCTGCAGCGTGATTTCCGCCAGCTCATTCATCTTGTCGTAATCACCCATCAGGTAGGCGGCTTCCGTCGCTTCAGTGTAAAGGGCAAGCGTAAGATGGTATTGTTTTGTCCAGGGATTTTCTTCCAGAAGATCCATTCCGCTTTTCAAATACTGATACGCGGGCACGTAGGCCGCCGATTCTTTCGCCTTCTTTCCTGCTTCCAGATTAAGCCAAGCAAGTTTTTCCCGCTCTTCCTTGTTTTGTATCATCCGAACGCCAAGATTGAGTTGATCAACGATGTAGAACAATTTGGCCGGCCGCTCCTTTTCGTCCACATTTTCCACCAGGATCCTGCCGATTTTGTAATGAAGCGCCGACTTTTCCGCGTCCGCGACCAGCGAATAGGCTGCCTCATGAATCCGGTCGTGATGAAAGACATAATAATCGCCAAGCCGGCTGACCATTCCCTCTTTGATGGCCTCGGTAAGATCGGCCAGCGCCTCATCCACCGATGTCTTTCTTACCGTCGCCAGCGTTTCCAAATCAAAACGGTTGCCGATGCAGGCGCAGATTTTCAAAACATCCTGAGCATGGGCGGGAAGTTTTTCAATCTTTCCGGCCATCATTTGAATGAGGTTGTCCGCCACTTTCATCCGGCTGATTTCTCCCACATCCCATTGCCAGCCCTGCGCTCCTTGATGGATAATCATCTTTTCATTGTAAAGCGTATGCAGAAACTGATTGACAAAGAAGGGATTACCGCCGGCTTTTTCCTGCACAAGACCGGCCAGTCCGAATCCCCGTTCCTCTGAACATCGTAAAAAGTTAATGATTAATTCCGTGACTTCCTTTTCTTTCAGGGGATCGAGCGTGATCTTGTCGATACGGATGTTCTGTTTTTCAATTTCGCTGAGCAGCTCGCTAAAGGGATGACTTTCATTCACCTCGTTATCCCTGTATGAAAATATGATGAAGAGATGATGAATGTCGCTCAGCATGATGTTCTTCATGAGCTGAAGACTTGCCATATCCGCCCACTGCAAATCATCCAGAAAAAGAGCCACCGGATGTTCCTGTTGTGGAAAGACACTCATGAATTTTTCAAAAACAAATTTAAACCGGTTCCGGGTTTCTTCCGGACCCAGAAGCGGCAAATCCGGCTGCTTTCCGATGATCCATTCGACTTCCGGAATCACGTCCGTAATCACGCGACCGTTGTCGCCCAGTGTACTTAAAAGATTTTTCTTCCAGAGGCTGATCCGTTGTTCGCTTTCCGACAAGATTTGTTTCACGAGGACCTGGAAAGCCTGAATAATGGCACTGTAGGGTTTGTCCCTTCTGAATGGCTCATATTTGCCGGAAATAAAATATCCCCGTCTGGCCACGATCGGTTTATGGATTTCATTAATCATGGCCGATTTACCGATACCGGGCGCGCCGGCGACAACCATCACCGACAATCTCTTGTCGCCGTTCGCGACCTCCTCAAATCTGGATATCAGTTCCGCGATTTCCTTTTCCCGTCCGAAAAGTTTTTGCGGCACGATAAACCGGTTGGAGATGTCTTTACTTCCCAGCTCAAAAGTCTGTATCTTCTTTTTTTCTTCGAGCTGTTTCAAACACTCCCGGAAATCCGCTTCCAGGCCGAAGCCGTTCTGGTATCTGGCCTCGGGATTTTTGGCCAGCAGGCGCATGATGATGTCCGAGATCATCACAGGAATATCGGAATTGAGGTTGACCGGAGCCCTGGGCATCATGGCAATATGCGCATGGATGAGTTCCATCGGATCCTGGGATTTAAAAGGCAAAAGGCCGGTCACGATTTCATACAGGGTGATGCCCAGAGAATAGAGATCGGTGCGGTAATCGACAGACCTGTTCATCCGGCCGGTCTGCTCCGGCGACATATATACCAGTGTTCCCTGAATAAAATCCGGATTGTAAACCTCATCATTTTCATGAGTCAGCATCGCCGAAATTCCGAAATCCGTAATTTTCAATTCTTCGGTGTCCGGATGAATCAGGATGCTTTTGGGTTTAATATTTCTGTGGATCACATCCCGGGCATGCAGTTTCCCCAGCGCTGCCGCGATATCGGCTGACGTTGTCAAAAATGACCGGAGATTAAATTTTTTATCATCGCTGAAATGACGATTAAGGGGAATTCCCGGAAAATCCTCCAGGACAAGCGCAAAGCCTCCTTTATAATTGAGAATATCGATGGTTTGAACAACGTTCTTCATATCGAGACTCTTTATCAACTCGTATTCCTGCCGGAATTGGGCAATTTCTGAAGGAGTCGCGTGGGTTGTCTTTAAAAGCTTGACAATAAAAGATTCAGGACTATTTTCCTTGTGCCCCCTATAAACACTGGAATTTCTGGTTTCGTGAACTTTTTCCTTCAGAATATAATTGCCGACTTTTTCCATATCATTCATATCCCTTTGTGAGGTTAATGATGGCCTGAGCGACTCAAGATCAGAAAGGAAATTTCTTTCCGTATCTTCGATCTCGTCCGGAAGGATTTCAGCGTTCCTTCGCTGTCCGGCCTTCTGTGTAAGGTATTGGCTTTTTCACCATACATCTGATTCAGAAGCTCTCTTTTCCTGCTTTTTTTCCGTCTTTTTAAGACCGGAAAAGTTCATGATTTCGTTTCATTTAGCCTTGTTTTCTTTTGCTTCCTATTCCCGCGATGCAATCGCTCAATCGACACCCTCCAGATCTTGTATCTGCTGGGACGTTGTCCTCTTTTGAATGACGAAAGCGGCAAGAATGGCAACGAGGATGACAGCAAACGCAATGGCATACTTCTTATGCATAAAAAAATTATTCCCGTGCTGTTTGTTTATAAGAATTTTTTTTCGGATTGGCGGGAAGTATATGAAGAACAGCATTCTGTGTCAACAGATTTTAAACCATGCCTGTTATTAATGGTTGACATCTATCAGGTGAATGAATACAAGTTGAATCAGTCAGGGAAAGCCGGATATGAGAAATCATCTGAAAGGTAAAGATATTGTTGTCATCGGCTCGGGTATCGGTGGACTCAGCACCGGCATTCTGCTTTTGCTGATGGACTTCCGCGTGACCATTGTGGAAAAGAATCCCCTTCCCGGCGGATTGATGCGTTCCTACAGCCGCTCGGGATTGGATTGTCCGGTCGGTGTTCATTATGTCGGCGCTTTGGGTGCGGATGAACCTTTAGGGAAAATGTTTCGCGCACTGGGCATCTCTGTTGAAGAACTTTTTATGCCGATGGGACAGGAAGGAATCATTGACCGGTATATTTTTGATGATATGATTTTTGATTTACCCCTAAGCATTGACGCGCTGGAAACCAGGTTGAGAGATACTTTTCCTCAGGATCAACCGGCGCTTAATGTCATCATGGCAAATCTTCGCGTCATTTTCCGGCAAATGAAAGACCCCTCTTTTTTGTTTACTCAGGGCAATCCCTTTCAAAACATGGACTACTATCAACCCATGGGAGATCTACTCGATTCTCTGGGCGCGTCCGCAGGCTTGCGGGCGGTCTTAGCCGTTCCCTGTAATCTGATCGGCGTGCCATTGAGTGACTGCCCCGTGATTTTTCATCATATGGTTATGGCCAGCTATCTTTTTTCTTCCTGGCAACTGAAGGAAGGCGGCAGCAGAATGACGGATGTCTTTGTGCAGCGCTTTGAAGCACTGGGAGGCAAGCTTATTCTGAATGACGGCGTAAAAAAAATAGTAACGCGCGAGGGCAGAACGACAGGCGTCATTCTGGAATCGGATGCAACGCTCAATGCGGCTGGGGTTGTCGCGTCCATTCATCCTAAAATATTACTCGGTTTACTGGAGGAGAACGCTCTGCGCGAAACGCACCGCCGGCGTATACGGGGATTACGGGAGACAGAGGGCGTCATTGCCGTGCAGGTCAGCGTGGATGCCGCACGTCATCCGGCCATTCACCATAACATCTACCGGTTGCACCGAGACGCAAAAGGTGTCGTTCAGGATGGAATCTTTTATCAGTTGCGCGGGGCAAGCCGCGCGGATACCAATCTTCTTTCGATCCTGACCAGATCCCTGTACAGCGACTGGCGCCCATGGGAACATACTGTAACGGGCAAACGCGGCCGGGACTATGAAGAAAAGAAAATGAATATCGCCGGAGGGTTGCTCATAAAAGCCAAAGAAATATTCGGCGACCTGCACGACGCCCGGATACTGGACGTTTACACGCCCCTCACCATCAGGGATTATGTCTGCGCTCCGGAAGGCGCCTGCTATGGCATCATGCGTTCGTCACGTCAATTGCTGAAGGCGATTTCGCTTAATAATCTTCCCATCGAGGGCCTTTGTCTGGCCGGACAAAACGCCATGGCTCCCGGCGTAATGGGCTGTCTGTTTGGTGCGTTCAACGTGGCCAGGCAAATGGCCGGTGCCGAGATGTTTGCTCAAGAAATTTATAGAAAGTTAAATCCTTGATCCCACTTCATGAGCCTTCATTTTCGACACGTCGTGATCGGAATATCTTAGAGTGAATTATCCCGCCACCTTTAGGTGGCCGGGACGTCCCTCATGTCTTTGCATGTGGGATAATTCGACTTGCGCTTCGAACTTCACCACGTTCGTTCTCAGCGAGTGTCATTAAATTTGAGTCTCACAATAAAACATTGAAAAGCCTTTTAATATTTGCTAGAGACTATCAAATCAATTCAGGAAGTTACATCAGGTAAAATGACTCGTCAGGATATTGAGCGCGAAGTAAAGGATGTTTTTCAGCGGGAGTTCGAAATCGAAAATCCGGACATGGATGCGGATCTGCGGGAAACGTACGAATTCGACAGTATTGACGCCATCGAACTGTTGCTTGCGATAGAAACATTTTTGGAAACGGAAATCACTCAGGAAGAAAAAAAACAAGCCATCAACATCCGCACGATCAATCAGATTTGCGATTACATTGAAAATATCGCAAAGAAACGAAATCTTCTCACCCCGGCATAAATCATGATGGAACGCAGAGTTGTTATCACAGGCATGTCCGCTATTACGCCCATCGGGCACGGGAAAGACCCGATCGTACAGAACCTGCAAAACGGAGTTTCGGGAATAAAACCTTTGCGCGCTGAGGAATTCCTCAGTCCCTATATCCATTCCAAGGTTTATGGCACGGTTGATTATCCCGTTGAATACGATTTTAAAAGGAATCACCGGAAAACCATGGGGCCTGTCGCCTATTATGCCTGTCAGGTCGCCAAGGAAGTTCTGGAACAGTCGGGGTTGAGCGAAGAATTTATCACATCCGGCAGGTTGGGCGTGGCTTTCGGTTCCATCCATGGTTCTCCGACCGTTCAGAGAAATATTTACCGCATCTTTTTCGGGGCTACCGATAAAAAAGCGGTTCGGGAAATCGGCGCGGTGGATTACCTGAAATCCATGGTGCACACCACCGCCGTGAACATCACCAAAATGTTCGGCATTACCGGCCGGGTCATTTCTTCGGGAACAGCCTGCACGACCAGCTCACAGTCGATTGGCTACGGCTATGAATCTGTGAAATTCGGCATGCAGGATGCCATGCTCTGCGGCGGCGCCGACGAGTACGATACAACCACCGTTGCCGTTTTTGACAATCTCCTGGCCTGTTCCACCGCTTTTAATGATACACCGCAAAGAACGCCGCGTCCCTTTGATAAGGATCGCGACGGCCTGGTCGTGGGCGAAGGCGCGGGAGCGGTCATGCTGGAGGAATATGAATTTGCCAAAAAACGCGGCGCGAATATTCTGGGAGAAGTCATCGGATTTGCCTGTAACAATAACGGCGGCGACATGATTCTGCCGAATCTGACCGGCATTACCAATACACTCAAACTCGGTGTAGAAACCGCCCGGATTAACCCGGATGAAGTTGGTCTGATCAGCGCGCATGCCACGGCGACCAAGATGGGAGATATTATTGAAGCGCAGGCCATTCATGCTGTCTTTGGCGACAAGCCTTACGTCATCGGACTGAAAAGCTACACCGGTCACACCATGGCCGCCTGCGGTGCGATTGAAACCATCATGACGTTGTATATGATGCAGGACGGATTTATCGCTCCAACACTCAACCTGGAAGAAATTGACGAACGCTGCACGATGATCAGGCATGTGCAAAAAATAATGCAGCATCCGGTTAAAACAGCGGCCATTCAAAATTTCGCTTTTGGCGGCGTGAACACTATCCTGATGGTTAAAAAGTTTTCCTGAGCAAAGAATGTTTTGGTCCCGCTTTTTTCATTTTACAATTGATTTATCTGTAACCCTAATTCTGTGGATTTATTTCATGTTCGGGTATCTGTTTATTTTACTTTTTTTGTATCTGCCCGTTTATGTCCTTGCGAGAAATCGCGCCGCGGCATTGCAGAATTTGAATCACATTCATCTGAAAATATTTTTTGCTCTGACAAGACTGCTGACTCCCCGTACAAAATTTATCATTCCGGACGATGTGCGAAAAATTCGTTCATCCGTGATTGTCTGCAATCATCTGTCTTATCTTGATCCCATTTTGCTGGTGTCGCTCTTCAGCCGACAGAGAACCATTGTCAAAAGCACTTTTTTTAAAGTTCCCATTTTCGGGTGGTTTTTGAAAAACTACGGTTACATGTCCTCCGGTTCCGACACCATGACAAGTACCGCCATGATTGACAATTTGGAGGATATCAAGCAACATCTTTCAGCGGGTGGCGTTTTATTTGTTTTTCCCGAGGGAACCCGAAGCCGCGACGGGAATCTCGCGCCGTTCAATAAGGGCGTGTTCACGATTGCCCGCTATTGCAACGCGCCGTTGCAACTCATTTTGATCAGGGGAACACATAAATTGTTTCGGCCCGGCCATTTTCTTTTTAATACTCTTGAACGTAATGAGATTAAGCTGGAATTAATCGGTTCGCTGAATCCTGAATACAGGAGTAAAAATTTTTCCATTGCCGTCCTGGCCGATGAGGCCAGAAAAATATTTGAAAACAAAATTGACAGTACAAAATAATTCAAAAATCCGGTAGGATCTTTTCCGGTAACCGATAAATATGAAGGGGGATTGCAATATGGAACTACAGGAAGCCATTTTCAAACGCAGAAGCGTCAGAAAATTCACTGACGATGTCGTCACCGACGATGAACTCAAACAAATATTTGAAGCCGTGCGCTGGTCGCCTTCCTGGGCCAACACCCAGACCTGGGAATTCATCATTGTTCGCGACAAAGGCCTCATTGAAAAAGTGACTGGCACCTATTCCGAAAAAAACCCGGCTACAAAATGTTCTCTGACCGCGTCCGCGCTGATTGTCGCCTGCGCGAAAACGGGCATTTCCGGCTGCTATGACGGAAAACCGGTGACCTCCATCCCCAACTGGGAATTTTTCGATCTGGGCATCGCCGTACAAACCCTTTGTCTGAAAGCCCACGAGATGGGGCTGGGAACCGTCGTCGTCGGTCTGATGAATCATGAAGCCTGCGAAAAAATTCTGGCCGTACCCGAAGGTCATAAAGTCTATGCCGTCATTCCGATCGGCCGGCCGGCCACCGAACCGAAAGCAGGACCGCCGCGTAAGGCTTTGTCGGAAATGGTATTTTTAAATAATTTAAATAAGCCGATGTTTTAATATTTAATTTAAAGCGTTCATCCGAAAAGACCTAGCGATGATGAGAATATTTCCAAAACAAAAAGGGGAAGTTGAATGTTATGAAGGCCTCTTTGCTCCGTAAAATCCTGATCATGATCGTCAGCGTGTATGTGACGTTGAGAATTACCGTCATCGTCCTTTACTGGACGGGCATCAAGGGCGGGTATCCCCGAAAAGACGGTGACGGACTCTTGACGTGGTGGTCCAACGGTCTGGTCAATGCCGCACGCATTAAAAAGACGGTCTTCGACCCGTTCAACGTTCGCATCGAACCGGGCAAACGCTATATCATCATGTCGAATCACCGCAGCCTCTATGATATTCCCCTGACGATTCTTTCGCTTCCGGGCAGTATCCGGATGCTGACCAAAAAGGAACTGTTCAGGATACCTCTGTGGGGACGCGGGATGGCGGCGGGTGAATTCATTTCCATCGATCGTCACAACATCGAGCAGGCCAAGAAGGATCTTAGAGCGGCACGCGAAAAAATGGAGGATGGCATTGTATTGTGGATCGCCCCGGAAGGCACCCGCTCGCGAACCGGCCGGATGGGATCGTTTAAGAAAGGTGGCTTCATCCTGGCCATTGAAACCGGCGCGCAGATTATACCGGTCGGCATCCGGGGTTCGGAGAAAGTCCTGCCGGCCAAGACGTGGGACTTCTACCTGGATCAGCAGGTGGATATTCATATCGGAAAACCGATTGACGCCTCGGCTTATACAATGGAGAACAAGGATGAACTGATTGAAGCAGTACGGCGTGAAATAAGCACTCTGTGCGGCGAAACCTGATAGCGGCAGATGACCCATCATCATCCATCAACCTGACGCACAGACTTTCATTGAAACACAGGACTAAATAAATGCTGTTTGCGCAAATACAAAGACAAAAAATCAAGCATACTGTCCACGGAATTCCGAATTCCAATGGATGGCTGATATGATATTGACATGACGTAGAGGGACAAATATACTTTGCTTATGATTAAATTGAATACCGTTACCAAAAAATACGGTTCCTTTGCCGCCGTCAACAACGTCTCTTTTTCCGTTGAGACCGGTGAATATTTTGCTCTTCTCGGACCTAATGGCGCAGGAAAAACGACTATCGTCAAGATGCTGCTGGACTTCACCCAACCCACATCCGGAAGCTTGTCGATAAACAGTATCCCGAGCACTCAGGCAGCAAGTCGCACCGCGATAGGTTATATGGCTGAAAACCATCGCATCCCCCCGCATCTTTCCGGATGGCAATATTTACAACGCTGCGCGGAGTTGCTGAATATCAGCCGATCTGATGCGACAGACCAATGCCGGCGCATCGTCAGACAAATCGGCATGGAAGGCAGGGAAAATAGCAAAGCGCGTACTTATTCCAAGGGCATGATTCAACGGTTCGGAATGGGCGCTGCCCTCCTGGGGAATCCGAAACTGCTTCTTCTCGATGAACCGACCTCCGGCCTTGATCCTATCGGAATCAGAGAAATACGTCAGCTTTTGGAATCGCTTAAAGATCAGGGGATGACGATCTTCCTGAATTCACACCTTCTGTCGGAAGTTGAAAAAATATGCGATAACGCCGCCATCATCAATCAAGGAAAGCTTTTGGTGAAGGACAATATTGCCGCTCTGATCAAGAATGGTGACACTCTGGAAGATGTGTTTGTCAGATTGGTGAAAGGTTGATTTGAAAATGTCTGAAACGCGTTCATCCATCATCCGTATTGCGAAATACACCATCGTGGATCAGGTGCGGCAGAAGAGCTTCATCATGATGTTTGTTATTTGTGCACTTTTCATATTACTTGTCCGCAACTGTTCTCAAGGCGGTTTCATAGTGAATGGGCAGACGCTTGACGATGACGCTGTAATCCGTGTCATGTTAAAAGCGGTTTTCCACATGATTGCGGTGGGAACGATGTTGCTGGCGGGGCTACTTTCCATGCGCGTATTCAAACGCGACCGGGAGGAGGGGATGCAATCCTGTATTCTGTCAAAACCGATAACCCGCTGGCAGTATGTTGCGGGAAAAATTCTCGGATTGTGGGTTTTATCAGTTGTCTTCATGTTCATTCTGCACAGCGTTGTGTTCATCATGATTTCCATCCATTTAAAAGTGGTCTCTCCGGAATATCTCATGGCCTCGCTGCTTTCTTCTTTCAACCTGTTTTTTGTCGTTGTTGCCGTGCTTCTTTTTTCGCTTCTGATGCCTGACATCATCGCTTTTCTTTGTGTGATGGGTATTGGCATTGTCAGTTTTGTGGCAGAGGGAATAGTTGCTGCGAGCCAGAGTCAATTGGGACAGGCGATGCTGCAACAATCGGGTTCAGCGTCGGACGTATCCCGGTGGAAAGTTATTTACTATTTATGGCCGAAACTTTCAGGAATACAACAGTTTGCCTCATCATTGATCAGCAGGGAGGGGTTTCATGGATTTCTATCCATTTATCCGTTCATCAACATTCTGATCTATTGCCTTATCCTGGGCGCGTTGTTGTTCTGGCGTTTCAGGCATGAGGATATCATTTGAGCTTCCTGAAAGTGAGTGTCATCTGATGTTTGTTTGGATGCACGCTTTTCAAATATCAAGTCTTAATATAAATGGAAAGGACAATCTCTGGTAAAGGAATTGGGATATTATGCCGATCCAGATAATATCCCCACCCGAGAAAAACGAAAGAGGTTGATTATTGTTTAATATTAAGTTATTAAGCCCAAAATCACGGATTTTATAAAGGGGTGTTAGGCCGACAGCGCTGTCGGCGTTTGCAATTTTAGCACCGATCCATATAAACAATGTTACATTTGATGAAAGCGAAACGAGACAGTTCCTGGAGGAAGAATGACAGCCACCATAGGATTTGAAATACTGAAATGTCCTGACGGATGCGTTGAACCATGGCGAAAGAATGATCCCGATATTCAAAAAATGATACTACCGAGATCGAAAAAATTGATGAATATTCGTGATTCAATAGAGCATAGAAGGCGAAAAAGACTAGGAGAAGCACGTTTTCTTGCTGAGGCGTTTGTATCCAGACGGCGCGAACCGGCAGTTAAGAGAGGATGGTACGGATCATATTCTTGGCTTGGGGATGAAAAGTGGACTTCGGAATGCTTTCAATCTGATGGTGACGAATTATGGAAGAGAATCCATGAAGAAACTTTTCATAAGGCGTTGAAGGATAACGTACATTTGGAAATCGTTAAGAAATTACAGACGATAGCTGGTTCGTTTTCAGGATCCGAAGGACTTAAGGTAAAGAAAGGTCCCGACCTCTTTTTCATCCATGAGAATGGACAATTCGAATTTATCGAAGCGAAGCTATCTTACTATGATCACGTCAAGAAGAAATGGTACAAAGATAAAATGGACTGCAATCAATATGCTAGCCTTGCCTTACTTCAGAAATGTTTGAGTGCAAAAGTCACGATCATACGTGTTTGCCCAGATAGAATTGATGAATACGAAGAGGAGATTGAGAGGCAAAAGCATATTAACAAGTTCACGGAAATGTATGAGCGGCTGGATCGTTGCATGGATCGAGAAAGAGAAGAGCAAAAAATGTAACAACGGCATGAAGGGCGACGGCAAGAGGGCGCCGCACCTTATGCCGAGCGTTGAACATTTCAAGTGATAGTCCTCAATTTTGACGACCCGCCAAAATCTTTCGCTTCACATCCGGCATTGACAGCAATCCTCTCTATGTGAAATAAAGCACTCATTAAAAATCTTCCGGAGAACAGGGTTGCAAAGCATTAAAAACGATATTCGGCAAATCAGACAGAAACTTGATTCTGTCATGATTGCCGATTATTACCGTATTGTCCGCGAGCTTAAAAACATCGAAACGCATAGAGCCAACGACGAAAAATCAGCTTTCAGAAAATTAGGCTATCTGAAAAAACTTGCCGATCTCTCCACTAATCGCTACCGCCGTAGAAAACAAAACGCTCCCTCGGTTCACTTTCCGCAAAATCTACCAATCATCGCGAAGAAAAGGGAGATTATTGAAAGTATTCAAAAACATCAGGTCACGATTATCACCGGTGAAACCGGGTCCGGAAAGACAACGCAAATCCCCAAAATGTGTCTGGCCGCAGGCCTTGGCCTGCGGGGCATGATCGGTCTGACTCAGCCCCGGCGTATCGCGGCCATCAGTATGGCCCATCGCATAGCATCGGAGCTGGGCGAGGAATGCGGTCAATCCGTCGCGTACAAAATCCGTTTTGAAGAAAAGAGCTCCGCCGAGCCTTTCATTAAAGTCATGACCGACGGCATCCTGCTTGCGGAAACGGTCAAAGACCGCGACCTGCTGGCCTACGATACATTGATTGTCGATGAAGCCCACGAGCGCAGCCTGAACATTGATTTTATTCTGGGTTATCTGCGCACGCTGCTTGCCAGGCGAAAAGATCTGAAAGTCATCATCACCTCGGCCACGATTGATACGGAAAAATTTTCCGAAGCTTTTAATAAGGCGCCGGTCATCAAGGTTTCCGGCAGGATGTATCCGGTGGAAGTTCGCTATCGGCCGGTCGATCCGGAAAAAGAAGAAAAAGGAGAGACAACCTATATCGATGAAGCCGTGGCCTGCGTGGAACAGTTGCAGCGCGAGCGCCGTTATGAAGATATTTTGATTTTCATGCCGACCGAGCAGGACATCCGGGAAACCTGCGGGCTATTATCCAAAAAATGTTCAGGTCTTGTTCTGCCCCTTTACGCGCGTCTGTCCGGTTCTCAGCAAAGGCTGATTTTTGCCCCCGTCGAACAGCAAAAAATCATCGTCGCCACCAACATCGCGGAAACGTCACTGACGATTCCCGGCATCAAATATGTGATCGATTCCGGGCTGGCGCGAATTTTGGAATACAATCCGCGCAGCCAGACGACCGGTTTGCCGATCAAACCAATCTCTGCGAGTAGTGCCGAACAGCGGAAAGGACGCTGCGGCCGTGTGCAAAACGGTATCTGCATCCGGCTCTATTCGCAGGAGGAGTTTTCCCAAAAGCCTCTTTACACGCCACCTGAAATCATGCGTTCCAATCTGGCCGGTGTCATTTTGCGGATGCTCGAACTTAATCTTGGTGCGGTCACGTCCTTTCCTTTTATCGACAAACCGCAGCCCAAGAGTATCCGCGATGGCATCGATATCCTGCGCGATCTGGGCGCTTTGATTAAAGATGACAGCGCCGAAGAAACAAACCAATACATGCTGACGGAAACCGGCCGGAGGATGGCCGAATTTCCGCTGGATCCCCGCGCGTCCCGTATGATGATTGAAGCGCAGAAAGAAAACTGCGTCAACGAGATTGCCGTTATTGCCGCCGCCTTGAGCATTCAGGACCCGCGTGAACGTCCCTATGAAAAAGCCGACGAAGCGTCGAAAGCTCATGCCCAATTCGCGCACCCGGAGTCGGACTTTTTAACCTATCTTAATATCTGGAACCGTTATCACGGGTCGCTGGAGAATCTGCCGACGCAAAACAAGCAGCGAAAATTCTGTCGCGATCATTTTCTATCCTACAAGAGAATGATCGAATGGCGCGACATCTACCACCAGATTCTGGATATCCTCGACGGCAAGAACAAAGCGGTGAAAAATCGAAAACATCACAAGATCGAAATCAATCAGGATATTGCCGACCGGATTCACCGATGTATTTTGAGCGGCTATCTTTCCAATATCGCCCGGAAGAAAGAGAAAAACTTTTACACCGCAGCCAAGAGCCGAGAGGTGATGATTTATCCGGGTTCCGGCCTGTTCAATCGTGCCGGTCAGTGGATTGTGGCAGCGGAAATCAGTATGACCTCGCGGGTCTTTGCCCGCCATGTTGCCAATATCCAGAGCGATTGGCTGGAGAAACTGGGCGGCGACAACTGCCGCTACACTTATGCAGCCGCCCACTGGGAGAAAAACCGCGGGCAGGTGGTCGCCCTGGAGAAGGTAACCCTTTTCGGATTGACGATTGTGGAAAGCCGTCCTGTCGCTTATGAAAAAATCAATCCCGAAGAAGCCAAAGCGATATTCATCCGGGAAGCCCTCGTTACCGGCGAGGTATCCCGCCGGATTCCTTTTCTCGAACACAATCTGTCTTTATACGAGCATGTCCAGACCATGGAAGAAAAGCTGCGCCGGCGCGGGATTGTGGCTGATGAAGAAACCATTGCCAATCTTTACGAACAGAGGCTGCCGGTGCTTTCCGATATCCGGTCGCTGCAGAATTTGATCAAAGAAAAGGGAAGCGATGAATTTCTGCGTTTCCGGGAAGAGGATTTGATTGTTCATGAACCGGATGAGGAGGAAATTTCTCAATATCCCGATCAGATTAAAATCGGCGATGCTGCTTTTAACTGCCTCTATAATTTTGAACCGGGCAAAAAGGATGACGGGGTTACCGTGAAAGTGCCTTTGGGTTTTCTCTCCAAAGCCGCAACAGAAAACATAGACCACCATCTCCCTTCATTATTAAAGGAAAAGGCTGTCCACTTATTGAAGACGCTGCCCAAATCCATTCGCCTCAAGTTGCCACCGCCTGCCCAAGTTACGCAGTTATTACTGGAAGACCAGTCGTCTTTGAACAAACCTTTACCTCAGGCGCTCAGTCAGTTGCTTCTCGATCAATTCAAGATCAAGGTTTCTAAGGATGATTGGGCGACGGAGAAGCTGCCGGATTATCTCAATATCCGCTACAGCGTCATTGATGAAAAAGGAAACGAAATTAAAGACGGCCGTGACATCAATTTGCTGCAAAAAGAACTGGCCGACTCGGTCAGTAGCTCAGCCATGGATAAAATCAGAGGCGAGTGCGAAAAAGAAGGAATCACCGGTTGGGATTTCGGGGAATTGCCGCAGCAGATTCCCCTTCGGGGAGCACACGGTTTAATCGGCTATGCTTATCCGGCTCTGACGGTTGTCGATGGCTCGATCAATCTCCGGCTTTTTTCCAGTGAGAAACAAAGCGCCTTCCATCATCCACGGGGAGTTGCGGCTCTGTATGACATTCATTTTGCCGATTTGCTCAAACAACTTAAAAAAAATATTGCCCTGAATAGCTCGATGAAAGCCATCGCGGCCAATATCGGACCTCCCAAACAACTGGAACAGTCCATTATCAATCGAGTAAACAAGGATTTGTTCTTCAGGCCGT
Source organism: Smithella sp. (assembly GCA_018056685.1). Classification (GTDB taxonomy): domain Bacteria; phylum Desulfobacterota; class Syntrophia; order Syntrophales; family Smithellaceae; genus Smithella. The sequence continues at coordinate 80,474 of JAGPFC010000004.1, read as the reverse complement.
GGCGAAGACGGGAAGAATTTATCGCGCACGCCGGTTATCTGAAATCCCAGATCCTGCCTTATGGCCAGCAGGTGCTTACAGCGATAGAACCGGTGTTAAAAGCCTTTGATGATACTTATAATGTTATCAGTAAACTTATGACGAGAAATAGGGGCAATAATCCGGTTTTAAATTTTCTAAAAGGAATACGAACGGAGCTCTCAAGTCTGGTGCCCATCGATTTTCCCGAACTTTATACCTTTGAACGGATGAAGGAACTGCCGCGCTATTGCCGGGCGCTTGCCCTGCGGGCCGAGCGGGGAAGTCTCAATCTGGCCTCGGCAGAAAAGAAATTGCAGGAAGCGGCAAGTTATACAAGCCACTTGATGCAGATATTAAATGAAAACACCTCACCTTTCCCCTCCCTTGATGGGAGGGGTCGGGGGAGGGTGGATAACGATCAAAGCACACAGGTTCAGCAGTGTATCGGTTTTAAGAAAATCAATCGATTGCAAGAGGACGTTACAAAGGATTGTCCCGAAGAAAAGAAATCTTTAATTGAAGAATTGTTCTGGATGATTGAAGAATATAAAGTATCCCTGTTCGCGCAGGAACTCAAGACGCCCTATCACGTCTCACCGAAAAAACTGAATCAGTTGATAGAAGAAATCGAAAAATTTTAAATACCTTTTCTTAACCGAAATGGTGTTATTCAACGGCCAGATTTATTGATTTCAGTATATTCCATGTTTCCTTGCAATGGGAAGGAATGATTAATAGCTCAGGATTTGCTTTTTGCAAGTGATAGAGCATTTCCAGCGTTTTCACAAAATCATCCGGAGAAGCGTAAAAAGTTTTCTGGAATAATTTCCATGTGGGTATATTGTACCGGATGTTATCCTGCAGGTATGCGCCATCGCCGACAAAAAATAACTGTCTGGAATCAACGTTATCCATGTAGAGTCCCATTTGGCCTTTTGTGTGCCCCGGGAGCTGAACGAGATACATTGTGCCGTCATCCCATAGATCTACCGCCGTATCGAAAAGCTTGTGTTTTTTCCCTTTTTTGGAAAAATCAACGGTCATTATTTCATTATTGCAGTCATTATATAATGATTTCAAATATGCGTATTTAAACAATTTTACTGAATGATTTTTTTTCTTGTCCCAGCACATAAAATCATACTCAGTCTTATTCAGGATAATTTTAGCATTAGGAAAATCAATAATTCCAGGAATGTGATCCGCATGACCATGACTGATTATGATCGTTTTAACATCATCGGGTTTAATTCCAATTTTTGTAATTTGATTTGCTGCATTGTTTTCCTCTTTCAAATCGCATGGCGTTAAAATGCTATGAAGCCGATAAGGGAAATCGCGTGTTGCTTGATAAAACCGGGTGTGATGTCCTGTATCAAAAAGAATTATACCCATTTTCGGATGTGCAATGACGGCAAAAAGAGCTGCTGCTTCTATTGATTCACAGTTTGCGCCCGCCAATAATATGCATTTCCTTGTCCGTACCCACGCCGTATTAAAAACTTTTACCGCAACTTTATTGTGAATTTCTATTTTCCCCATGCTATGGATGTCTTTTTTTGCTCCTGTACTACAGATTTTGTCTTTTGTTCCCGCCGCCGCAAAGATGAGCCGGGACGCGAAGCGGCGATCGGCTGTAGCAACGGGTTGGGCTTTATTTTTTTAGCTCTTCAAGAATACCCGCCACGCTCTGAACACAAGGAACACATACCTTGTTCAACATGTCTTTCTCTTTGAAGAATTTCTGGCCTTCTTCTGCCGTTAAATCGCAACCATTTAACAATTGACGGCAAATATATGTGCCATGCTTTTCAGCAAATTTTACCATGAGTTTTCTTGTTTGCTTATAAGTCAATTCTGTAGCTGATTTATCGTCTTTTGCCCCTCTACCGTGCCACATTCCCAATACAAGAATGCCACCTGTTACCGCACCGCATACTTCCTCTTTTCTTCCCATACCTGCACCCAAGCCACACCCGATCTTCAGTGCAATTTCCTCAGGTAAGTCGCTTTCTTCCCGGAAAGCGTAAAGTATCGACTGAGCTCAGTTGTATCCACTTAAAAACTTTTCTGTTGCGATGTTAGCTTTAATTGACATCTTATCTACTCCTTTCTTTTAGCCGTACGACCAAGCTCAGCCGGAGCCGCGAAGCGGCGATCGGCTTGAGCGATCTTGTTGGCCTCTTTTGTTTGTACTTTGGAACTTATTCGTAATGCGTCCACATTATGATTACCTTTACTGTGCGGACGTCTTTCAATACTTGATAAACCAAGCGATGCTGTATGTTGATTCTTCTTGAGTATGCTCCTGAAAGATCACCCATCAGCTTTTCATAGGGTGGTGGATTTTGAAATGGATCTTCCCTGAGTATATCCAATAGGCGGCTTGCCTGAGGTTTTAGGCCGGATTGTGAAATATTTTTTGCATCTTTTTGTGCCTGTTTTGTGAAAACAAGTTTCCAGCTCACCAGCCGGGTTCCTCCTTGCATTTTTCGACGGGAGTTTTTAAGCCCTTCTTAATGGATTCTCGCATACCCGGAACTGATGCAAGGTATAATGTTTCTTCTATAGCACGCCAATCTTCTTCGGATACTAAAACAGCGGAATTTCTTTTCCCTACAATTTGGATCGGAATATGTGAATCTTTAACTTCATCCACAAGATTGTATAGACGTTTTCTTGCTTCTGATGCTGTAAATGTTGTCATTTTTCTTACCTCCATAACGTACGACATACGGTACGCTATTATAAGACGAATGTCAAATAATTTCAGGCCAACGGCGAGTGCTACCGCGCAACTCGCCGTACGGGCGCGCGCAGCGCGGCCGTACAATTATTAGGCAGTGCCGGTTTCGATTCTCTCATTCATTGTGCGAACTCGTAGCTGAGTTTAGTGATGCGCCCGCGCCAGTAAGGTTTCGCCCCCTCTGGCAGCAGCCAGGCAACTTCACCGTCAAAGGGCACTTGCATGCCATCTCGAGCCTCGTAGTTCCAGAACCGGCCTTCCCAAGGGGTGGGCACCACTTTGCCACCTATTGTCCGTCCGCGCGCTTCAGCGCGTACGGTTTCGATGAGCCCTTCTTTATTGAAGCGGAACAACAGCGTCAGCGTGAGGTCGCCGTCCTTTATAGTCGCGCGGGCGGAATGGTCGTCCACGGCATCCCAGAGTACGCCCTGGCTTGGCAAGAGCGCTGTCGGGTACCAAGCAGCTTCGGCAAAGAACCGCATCAGTTCACCCTGTGCCACTTCGCCCGTGCCACGCAGGTTAACCATGGACACCAGTCCGAGTACCGCCGCATGCAGAATGCCTTCACCCGCGGCGTAGGCGTCATGAACGCGCACCGGTAGGCCGGGCATCATCGCAACGCGCCCCTCCCAGTCAAATCCCGGGCGCCGCGTGATCACGCGCTGGGTGGACGTGAATGGCTTCCACTGATCGGCCGCCTCGCCCATGTTGAAGGTTCCAGTGTGCTCCACGGTGACAGCGGCCACGATCGGCTGTCCGTCCTTCAACACGGCGCGGAAATAACGTTGAACTGGTGCGGGCACACCGTTTAGTTCAACCTTATGGAAGAATTTAGGCTCGATCGGCAGTCTGGCGGCTTCGAGCCGGTCACGAAGCTCTCTCGTGCCCGATTTCCAACGGAATTCTCCGTAAAGCATTACAGCCGCCACGACGATAACCAAGCCAAGAACTACAAGAAGCATAGCTCTCCTCAACATTCCTAATTCCTCTGCCGAACGGCGAGTTGAGCGAAATTACGGCGGGCTGACATGCTTGCATGCCTGGGCCGACGGGATTTGCGCTCGAACGATTTGTTCGACCGCGCGAATCAGCGCGTGGTCGGACTAATCGGGCGAGTGCGACCGCGCAACTCGCCGTACGGGCGCGCGCAGCGCGGCCGTACGCAAAAATCAGCCGGAGCGTAGCGATCGGCTGGATTGATTTTGTTGGAAATTCAGTCATATTTATCCAGTTCTTGTGATTTATCTCGAAATATAAATACTTGCTCAAGTAACTTTTGATCCGCTAATTTGTATAAGTCTAAATTGTTGCGATATTGTATTATCTCTCGTCCTGCATATCCACAGCTAAAATAGTTGGCAAAGTTAAAATAAAAAGGTACATGAGTAATAATCAGACCGATATAAACTCCAGCCAGACCACCTCCCCATGCATATTCGTAGGTTTTTAATAAGACGGTTCCGGTTGTACGATCTTCGATTCTGATCCATGCTTTTGTTAGGTATCTATGCAGAAAGTCACCCTTGGGTCGTTCAATGACTACCTTGTATCGGCTTCGCAGGTCAGATTCTTTCAAAATAAGGTCCAAGTTTTTACTAGTCGGATAATTTTCAGCTTCTATTATTTTATACTGCGCCGTGTTTGGAAAATCAGGTTCTTCTATATCGATTTTTCCATAGAGACAATGCATTCCATTGCCTTCTACTAATAGTGTATCAATAGGACCAACCTTCTCAAAAGTTGTCCTTTCTATTGGGGCAGGATGATCACATTGACAGCTAAGTTCAAATAGTCCACTCAGCGGCCATGATAAGACTAAGAAAACGAGCAGAATAACCAATATTACTGAAGATTTGATGCTCATGCCGCATCGGCGCAATAAATAGAAGATAAGCCAGAATACTGCCACAGGCAATGCACACAATACTAGTGTTATTAAGGAATTGAACAGCATGCCCAAGAGAAACAATACGACCATTATTTAATCCTTTTATTGTTCCAACGAAAAAATCACCCGGAGCGCAGCGATCGGGTGTATTGTTTTTTGTTATATGATTTTATTTTTTACTTTACGCACTAAAATATCATTTATCTCGCACTCAAGAAATGGTTCACCAAATACAGCATGGTTTTTCTTTGTATATAAAAAACGGTATTTGCTGAGTGGATAAATTGGCAATACAAAACCAAACCATAATCTCATAACGAAAGCCCCACATTTCTGACAGGTACTTTTTCTAAATCCGAATTGTAAAAGTGGAACCCGCCCTGGCCGCATTGCAATATAGCGGATAAGTGAGGACCATCTGGAATTTGTTACAGCAGTAGTTTCGGTTAAACAAGAATCGCAAAACTCTTTTGATGGTAATTTATGAAATTCCTCACCACATTGTTTGGAACAAAATTTATATCCTCCTAGCGTAATATATTTACCACCAAGGATTATTTTCCAGCAATTATCGCATATTGTAATCTTATTCTTCATATAACGGCGAGTTGAGCGAAATCACGGTGGGCTGGCATGCTTGCATGCCTGGGCCGACGGGATTTGCGCTCGAACGATTTGTTCGACCGCGCGAATCAGCGCGTGGTCGGACTAATCGGGCGAGTGCGACCGCGCAACTCGCCGTACGGGCGCGCGCAGCGCGGCCGTACAATTAATATACTTGGTTGGTCTTTTCCGATTTTTGAAGGCAATATTACTCTTTTTTGAGAAGAATGCAAAGAAATAATCCTTTAAAATCAAGCAAAACAAACCGGTACCACTTGGTATTTTGTGGTATTATGCCGCATCTGCCAAGTTGGCATAGCATAGGTAATTTGTCCGATTGATACAAATGATCCAAAAGGGTGTCAGATTTAAGCCTATTGTTATAGGGGTGTTATCTTTTGCATTCATGAATTTCGATCGTCACGTGTACCAGTTCATGAACTTTGGCCAGGCGTTTTTTGTAGTCTTCGATAGAACAATTTTTTGATGTAACCAGAGAGACAATACAGGCATACTTATTTTGGGCGACTTTCCAGATATGCAGGTCGCTGATGATGGAGTCTCCGTCGGATTCGATTTCGTTTTTTATTTCATCGGCCAGCGGATTATCAATTTCGCGTTGCAACAAAATGCTGCCGGTTTCCTTCAGTAATAAAAATGACCAGTGAAGAATCAGTCCCGCTCCCACGATGCCCATGAACGGGTCAAGCCAGACAAAATTAAAATATTTGCCTCCAAGCAATGCGGCAATGGCTAAAACGGAAGTTAAAGCATCAGCCACAACGTGCAGATAGGCCGATTTCAAATTCAGGTCTTCCTGATGATGTTCATGATGGGAATGTTTATTCTCTTCATGACGGTGCGTATGTTCGTGAGCATGACCACCGTTGTTAAGTATAATGGCGCAAACGATGTTTACCGACAAACCGATGAATGCAACAAGCAAAGCCTGATTGTAATAAATGTTCAGAGGATGCAAAATTCTTTGGATGGAGGTATAGATCATGATCAGGCCGACAAGGCCCAGCACAATGGCACTGGTATAGGCGCCCAGAATTTCAATTTTCCAGGTGCCGAATGTAAAACTTCTGTCCTTTGCGTATTTCCTGGCCATGATATAGGCAATCAGAGAGATGCCCAGGGCAAAGGCATGCGTTCCCATATGCCAGCCGTCCGCCAGCAGAGCCATGGAATTGGAAATCCAGCCAAACAGAATTTCCGCAACCATGGTGATGAAGGTAATCACCACGACCATGAACGTGCTTTTTTCGACAGATTTCTTATCAACATTAAACAGATGATGATGCTGCCAAAGCTCTATTTGTTCGTCGTGCATCAGCTTTCTCCTATTTCAAACTGAGAAAGCCGTCAAAAATCTTGCGAAATTCCATTAATTCTTTTTCGAGGGCTTTGTCCTTATTCTTATCCAGGACGCAATTGTCAAAATGGTCTTCCAGCAGGATTTTTGTCGCCTTGTTCAAGGCGGCTTTTACAGCAGACAACTGCAGGAGAACCTGATCGCAGGATTGGCCGTCTTCAATCATTTTTTTGATGCCCCGGATATGACCTTCAATCCTGGACAGCCTTTTGACAACTTCTTTGGTATGTTCATGTGTATTGGTTTTCATATCCCATCCCCCTGGAGGGGATATAGACCAGGCCTTTTAATATGTCAACAACTTTCTTTAAACATTTTCGGTGAAGGATTGATTTGCTAATGGCTGAAGGCCAGACGAAGACACTCCAATCCATCAAGCCCCATATGAATCAATAAGCCGAGAGCCACAAATCGTAACTGCGGTATGGCGAGCATCAATAGATAGACGGCAATAGCATCATAAGAATGGAGGGGATGGAAACCGATACTGCATCGAAGGGGATCAAAGACTGGATTGGCTAGAAAATGATCCAGATCGACCGCCATCGTTAAAACCATGATCAAAGAAACCTTCTTCCATCGGTCTTGAAAAGCAAACCTCGCCAGCAAAACCGAAGTGGATTTAAAACATATTTACAAGCTTGATAAATGTCTAAAGAATCACCATGAAGAAAAATGATGGGGAAATTAATGTTTACATACAGAAGATGCAGCGTGAAACGGATTTTTCACACATAAGCATGAACCGGTAAGGATTAAAAGAAAGCCGATATCACCATCGCGACTGACAGGCCTATCAGTATAATGACAGTGGTCCAGGAAACCATGTTCATCAGACGGCCGTTGACGTAATCTCCCATAATTCGTTTATCGTTGATCAGAAGCAGCATGAAAATTAATATGAAAGGCAAAAGTATTCCGTTAATGACCTGAGAGTAAAACATTATCTTTATCAGAGGCACATCGGGTAAAAGAATAATACCGGCACCCAGAATAATCATCAATGAATAGAGTCCGTAAAACTGAGGCGCTTCAATAAATTTTCTATCGAGGCTGGATTCCCATCCAAAAGCTTCGCAAACGGTATACGCTGTTGAAAGCGGCAGGATAGAAGCGGCGAAAAGCGACGCGTTGAGTAAACCAAAAGCGAACAACAAGGAAGCATAGGAACCGGCGAGGGGTGCCAGAGCGAGTGCGGCATCCTTGGCTGTTTCGATTTTCAATCCATTTTGAAATAAAGTAACAGCGCAAAGCATAATGATGAAAAACGCTACGACATTGACGGTGATCGAACCAAAAACAACGTCCATCCGCGCGTACTTATAACTTTCAGCCGTTAATCCCTTATCGACAATGGACGATTGCAAATAAAACTGCATCCAGGGAGCGATCGTTGTTCCGATAATACCAATGGCCATCGTCAGCATACCGGAGTCAAAACTCAAACTCGGTGTAATGGACGCTACTGCGATTGATGACCATTTGGGATTAACCAGGAACCCCGATATAATGTAGGAAAGATAAAAAAGGCAGGCCAGCAGAAACGCTTTTTCCACCGATTTATAATTTCCCTTGACGACAAGCCACCAGACGAAAAAAGCGCCCGCCGGAACGGAAACATATTTGCTGACACCGAATATTTCCATGCTGGCGGCAATACCGGCAAATTCGCAAAGTGTATTTCCCAGGTTGGCTAAAAGTAAGATAATCATCAGATAAAAAGTTATTTTTGCGCCGAATCGCTCTCTGATTAAATCGGAAAGCCCTTTGCCGGAGACCACGCCCATTCTGGCGCATATTTCCTGAATGATCACCAGTGCCACCGTGACGGGAATGAGAATCCAGATCAGGCTGAGGCCGTAATGGGCGCCGGCTAAAGAATACGTCGTTATACCGCCGGCGTCATTATCCACATTGGATGTAATGATTCCCGGACCGATGAGAGCGAAAAAAAGTCCCGCTTTCAACAAACCTGCCTGCCACAATTTTATCCAATGCGCTTTTATTTTTTCCATGATTTCATCTTAATCGATTCGCTTATTTGCCCAGTTCGGGAGCCACAATTTCCAGGAGATTTTTAAAAATGATAGTGCCTTGCATTTTTTCGTCTTCATCCACAACCGGAATAGCTGTAACCGCGTATTTGGCAAATTGTTCGGCAATGGTATCGTCTTTATCATCAAGTTTCACCGAGATAACCCTGTCATCCATGATGTCTTCCAGTTTCTGATCTTCAGTGGCCAGAATCAAATCCCGCAGACTGATAACACCCAGCAGGCGTTCGTCTTCATTAATGACATAGACATAATAAACAAGATCGACATCGGCCGCTTCCAAACGGAATTTTTCCAGAGCTTCTTTGACCGTGGTGGAAGGGCTGAAACTCAAGTAGGATGTCGTCATCATACCGCCGGCTTCCCGCTCAGGGTGAGACAGTAGTTCTTTTACGTCATCGGCAATATCTTTTTCCATTTCATTCAAAATTCCTTCAGCCTTGGCTTTGGGTAAATCAGCCAGAAGATCAGCGGCTTCCGATAAGGACATCTCTTCGATGATGTCCGATGCCTTTTCCGAGTTGAGATCTTTAATCAGACTAACCTGAACTTTCGGGTCTGTTTCCTCCAGCGCTTCCGCCGCGGTTTCAACATCAAGAGCCTGAAAAACAGCGGCACGCTGCTTGATATCAAGTTCTTCAAGAATATCGGCCAGGTCGGCCGGATGGATCTGGCTCAATCTGCTCTGGGCAATATTTAATTGCAGGAGATCCGGAGAGTTCAGCGGCTGAGTAAATTTCCACGAAATAAAATTATTGGTTAGTTTATAATCAAACAGACCTTGTAAAATTACATCCAATAATTTGATTAAGCCAACACGGCGGATCAAGCCGCGGAAACCAACGTCAACATGCACCAGATGCAATCGCTGTCTTGCTTTTAAAAACTGGAGGTCGTTTACCCGTCTGATCTTTGCTCCATATGTATCTACGATCTGCTTGTCCAGAAGGGCGTCTTTGAGCAACAATTCTCCTTCTTTTAAATGAAGAGGAGAAAGTTCCGCGATTGATTCTACGGAAACGGATATGGACAAATCCATATCCAGAACATCATTCCACGGCAGGAATAAAGGACTTTTTTTCTGAGCTGAGCTGAGGATAATACCGGTAACAATTGGATAAGGCTCTACGAATTCCGCGGTCAAATCATAAACACGGCCCAAGGTTTCGCCTGTTGCGCCGACAATGTTTCTTCCAAGTATTTCGCTTAAAAACAAAAAAACCTGAAGTTCGCGATTTTCCGCCATTTTATCTCCCCCAAGTTGTCTTCCTATATCAGTTATTATTTTCGATCGAAAGCGTTATGTTTTCCATATCATCTTTTTCTTTCAAGCCACTTGAGCAGCCAGTAGTTGGCAAAACCGATGACGACCATAGCGAAAAGAAAGGCCGGATAGGCGATCTTCCAATTAGAAGGTCCTGTCATCATGGACCACTCCGACATGCCGCCGATACCGGCCAGGAGTGTCAGTGGCATAAAAATGGTGGTGATGAACGTCAGGCGTCTGACTGTCCTGTTAGTTCTGTTGGCGGTCTCGGCCATCTTGTTGTTCAGCATGGAGAGATACATTTCCATGAGGCTGGTGACGACATCGCGGGAGGTTTCGGTCATTTCAAAAAATTTCGTAAGATGATCGTAAATATCCCGGTAATAGAACAGCGCTTTTTCCGGAATGAGATGAAAGTCCTTGCGGTAAATTTTTACCATGATCTCTCGCTCGTGAAAAAGGCTTCTGCGCATCGCGAACAGATCCCTGCGCAGGTTAAGAAGCGTCGCCGGATCAAAATTTGACAAATCGGCAATGACGGTTTCTTCTGCCTTGTCCAGATCATTTTCAAAAGTTTCAATCGCCGCATATTTTTGATCAACGATGTAATCCAGGATAACATGCAAAAGGAAAGCCGGTCCTTGAAAGGTTTTCTTGGGATTGATTTCCACGGTTTTTGCAATACTCTTCAGGAACTGCTCATTGTTCGAATCCGAGACGTTGACGGTTATGAGAAAATCCGTTCCGAGAAATATATTTATTTCACGGATCGTAAGGATTTGCCGGGTGTAGTTGAAGGCGTTGAAGATGAAGAAGGTATATCGCGAATAATCATCCACTTTAGGAATAAGATTTTCGTCAAGACAGTCTTCAATGGAAAGCGGATGGAGCCCAAAGGGCTCGATCAATAAAGAAAGTTCCTCCTTGGTCGGTTGGGTGTAATCCAGCCATACAAAACCTCCGTTTTGAGTTTCAGCGAGGACCTCGGACAGTGTTGCTATCCTAACAAGCTTCCCCTCCCGGGTGATATGATAAAATCTGGATTCAGACATGAGCGCCTCCTGATATTTTCATTCAAAACAGGTTACGTTGACGTAAGAAATGCTTGCTCAAAGTATGTGATTGGAATTTTACATATTAATGAAAACACGTCAACGTAAACTTATAAGGGGCCGAGGAAAATTGGTTTCAGGAAAATGAATTAAAATGGGAGATTATCGATTTAAATCGGAACACCAAAGCTCGTGAATTTAATTTCAAATCCATGCTTGACTGCCAAGGCTTTGATTTGGGCAACTTTATGTAAGTCCGGTTTGAAGCCGGTTGAAAAATCATCCTGTGTCTGGCCTTCAAAAGCCAGAATCATGGTCTCCGCCATGCAGGCATAAATGAATCCGTCTTTAATCGGTAATTTCAGCCCTATTTTTACTGTCTTCGGCGGTTTGATGACGGCGCCATCGATCACCAGAATATCTTTGCGTTGATCGGCAATTTCTTTGGAAATATTTCGTGGCGATGGAATGTCACAGATAATCGCACCTGCCTTGAGATTTGCGGCTGTTGCCGCCGAAGGCACCTCTATGGCAGACGTGGTGAAAATAATGATATCCGATTCTTTTGTTACGGCATCAATATCCAAACCCTTATTAATAATCTTTGTCTTTGATTTTTGCGAAGTGAGAAATTCCTGAAGCTCGGAAAGTCTTTCGGCATGCCTTGCCAATAGAAAAATAGTATCGGTTCTGTTCAGAAATCCGAGAGCGCAATTCTGGCCAATGGCGTTAGTGGCACCTACGATTGCAATTTTTATTTTGGAGGGGGCAATCTTTCGCAATGTAATCGCCCTGTCCAGCGTTTCCAGAATAGCCGCAGAAGCCAGACTTGAACCGGTTGTTATCGCTACAGGTGTTTGACCGGCAATGACTTGCCCTCCCTTGCCGGCAATTCCCATCAGAGCACCCAGCCCGATGACGCTCGCGCCGCTTCGTTCCCCCAGTCGTACCGCTTTCAGTATCTTGCGTAAAGCTGCCTCTTCCTTCATGGCCAGCACCTGTTTGGAAAGTAACGGACAGACAATAAAGCATCCTTCAATTTCCGCGCCTGTGGCAGAACGCAGATTTTTGGTATGATGAATTTTAAACGGCGGTAAAAGTCTTAGAATTATTTTGATCAATGCTTCAGGCGCAATTTTTGACAGGAAGCAATAATCATGAATGTTCTGAATATTGAAGGGATTAAGGACAAAGGCGAATTTGTTCATTCTTCTATTTCTACTGTGTCATTGATTTTTATTTCACCGCCCGTGATGACTTTGGCAAAGATTCCTTCCCGGGGCATGACACAATCGCCGACGGTGTAAAAGATATTGCAGCGGTTGTGGCAGACTTTGCCGATTTGCGAAACCTCCAGTAATACCTTGTCGCCAACCTTTAATTTCGTTCCTACGGGCAGCGACGGCAGATCAATGCCTTCGATAGTGAGATTTTCGGCGAAATCACCGTATTGGACATTAAGGCCTTTGGCCCTGATTTTCTCAATGCTTTCTTTGGCTAGGAGGCTGACCTGCCGGATGATATCTGCTTCGGCGTGGGCATCGTTTTCCAGTCCCAGGTTTTCCAGAAACAGCCCGCATTCAATATTGTTCTTCTTTTCTCCCTTTTTCTGAGAGATATTCACCGCCAGAATTTTCCCCGTCATTTTTTTCATAAAGAATTGTCTTCCTCAAAGTTTTAATCGTCTGCCAATCTTTTGCCGCGCCAGATCATATAGATTGCCGGATAAATAATCAACTCCAGGATGGTGGAGGAAATCACACCACCGACCATCGGCGCGGCAATGCGTTTCATGACGTCAGCACCGGCACCGTGACTGAACATAATCGGGATCAGCCCGGCCAGAATGACACTGACCGTCATGATTTTGGGACGAATCCGTTTGACAGCGCCAAACATGATGGCGTTATGCAAATCTTTTCTGGTTTTCAGTAGTCCTTCTTTTTTCCACTTCTCGTAAGCCAAATCCAGGTACAAGAGCATAACCACACCTGTTTCTGCATCAAGCCCGGCCAGCGCGATGATGCCCACCCACACGGCAATGCTCATATTGTAATTAAGCAGGTACATGAACCAAAATGATCCAACCAGCGAAAAGGGCACAGCGAGCAGAACAATGGCCGTTTTGGTCACGGAATGCGTGTTGAAATACAGCAGGATGAAAATAATCAGCAGTGTAAAAGGGATAATAATTTTAAGGCGCTCGTGCGTCTTCACGATATACTCGTATTCACCACTCCAGACCAAACGGTAACCTTCCGGCAGTTGAATGGTTGAGGCTTTTTGTCTCGCTTCTTTGACGTAGCTACCGACATCACGTCCAGAAATGTCTATATAAACATACGCCGTCAACAATCCTTCTTCACTTTTAACGGATGTCGGCCCCCGCAGGATGTTAAAGTCCGCCAGCTCTCCCAGGGGAACCTGCAGAATATTGCCGGAAGCTGCCATCCCGGAAGTTCCGGATCCGGCGCTTTGGGAGGTCATTACCGGTACGAGAATGCGTTTGAGTTTTTCCATATCATTGCGCAACTCCCGCGGGTAGCGGATATTGACGGGATAGCGCGCCCGGCCCTCCACGGTGGTGGTCAGATTCATACCGCCGATGGCCGTCTGAATGATTTCATTGACATCATCAACAACCAGACCATAGCGCGCAATGTTTTCTCGTTTAATAACAATGTCCAGAAAATATCCCGTAGCCACTCTCTCTGCGTACACACTGCGTGTGCCCGGAATATCCCTCAAATGATGCTCCAGATTCATGCCGATTTTTTCTATCTCTTCCAGATCGGCACCAAGAATTTTAATCCCTACCGGTGTGCGGATGCCCGTTGCCAGCATATCGATTCGGGCTTTAATCGGCATGGTGAAGGAATTGGCCACGCCGGGAATATTCAGCGCGTCATTCATTTCATCTTTAATTTTTTCAATGGTCATGCCTTTGCGCCACTGATGCTCCGGCTTCAGGTTGATGACCGTTTCGAACATTTCCAGCGGTGCGGGGTCAGTTGCAGTTTCGGCGCGACCGGCCTTGCCGAAGACCTGTCGGACTTCGGGAATTTTCATCAGCAATTCATCCTGTATCTGCAACAGCCGGCCGGCTTCCGCCACCGAGGCGCCCGGCATGGTGACCGGCATGTAAAAAAGCGATCCTTCATAAAGGGGCGGCATGAATTCGGAACCGAGCTTCATGAAGGGATAAACCGTGACGATCATAATCAGCAGAGCAAGAACAATGACTGTTTTGCGAAAGCGCAAAGCCAGATGCGCAACCGGTTCATAAATTTTGTGCAGGAAAAGGCTCACCGGATTCTTTTCTTCCGGCCGGATATTTCCCCGGATAAATAACGTCATCAAGACCGGCGTCAATGTGATGGCCAGAAAAGAGGAAAACAGCATGGCAAACGTTTTCGTATAGGCCAGCGGCTTGAAAAGTCTGCCCGCCTGCGCCTGAAGCGTGAAGACCGGCAGAAAAGCGACGGTAATCACCAGGAGCGAGAAGAACAGCGACGGCCCCACCTCGCGGGCGGCTTCAATAATGACTTCCGTTCTGCTGCCGGGACTTCCCTGATGCGTCCATTCCTCAAGCTTCTTGTGAGCGTTTTCCACCATGATGATGGCTGCATCCACCATGGCGCCGATGGCGATGGCAATGCCGCTCAAGCTCATGATGTTGGAGGTCACCCCCAGATAATACATGCAGATAAAGGAAATGATAATGGCGATGGGCAGTGTGACAATCACCACCAGCGCGCTGGGCAGATGAAACAGAAAAATCAGACAGACGATGCTCACAGCGATAGTCAGCTTGATGATTTCATCCTTGAGCGTGGCAATTGAACGGATAATGAGATCGGAGCGGTCGTAGGTCGTAACGATTTTCACACCTTTGGGAAGACTGGGCGCGATGTCATTTTTTATCTTGTCCTTGACCCGCTCAATGACATTGAGAACATTTTCACCGAAACGGACAATAACGATTCCGCCGGCAACTTCTCCTTTCCCGTTCAGCTCCGCCAGTCCCCGGCGAATTTCCGGCCCGATCTGAACGCGTGCAACATCCTTTAAATAAACCGGTGTGCCTGTCGCGCTTACCCCTACCGCAATGTCTTCAATATCTTTTACAGCCTTGATGTAGCCGCGTCCCCGCACCATGTATTCCGTGCCGGAGAAATCGAGCACCCGGCCTTCCACGTCCTGATTGCTCTTGCGAACGGCTTCCATGATTTTCGTTATGGGAATGTTATAGGCACTCAGACGATTGGGCTCGACGGTAATCTGATATTGCCGGACAAAACCGCCGACGCTGGCCACCTGTGAAACGCCCTGCACACTTTCCAGACCGAGCTTGACCACATAATCCTGCAGCGAGCGAAGCTCAGCCAGATCAAGCTGTTTGTTCTCATCGATGATGGCGTAAGTAAATCCCCAGCCCAGGCTGGTGGCATCGGGGCCGAGGACGGGATTGACGTCGGCGGGTATTTTATTTTTGACGGCCTGAAGATATTCCAGAATCCGGCTTCGCGCCCAGTAGATATCGGTCCCTTCATCAAAAATGACGTAAATAAAGGAGCTGCCCAGAAAGGAAAACCCGCGTACCGCCTGCACATGGGGCGCCGCTAGCAGGGTGGACGTAATCGGATACGTAATCTGATCCTCAACCAGATCCGGACTGCGACCCGGCCATTCCGTGTAAATAATGACCTGCGTGTCGCTCAAATCGGGTAGAGCATCCAACGGCATATTTCTAATGGTCCACAAGCCCCATACAACAGAGAAAAACAAAATCAGGAAAACCAGAAATTTATTGCGTGCACTGAATTCAATGATTTTGGCAATCATAGCGAAACTCTCAGAAAACGAGTCCCGACTTGTCGGGACGATGTTTGTCCCCGCCACCTAAAGGTGGTCGGGATAATTCGCTCTAAGACTATAGTCAAGGCTCATTAAAGCGTTAGTTGTAGTGAGACCCAAACTTCAGAAACGAAGTGCACTGAAGTTTGCTGGTCGAACTATCCAATTCCGATTTATCGGGATTGGGAACTATCCTAGGAGCGTAGTACCCTGAAGGGCATCTGCGACGACGTAGGATAGTGAACACAACAATGAAATTTTTCTTTTCCCCATTTATTGTTGCGGCAGCGGTTTGATTCCCTTCAACTGCGCTTCCGAGTCAATCAGGAAATTGGCTGCCGCCACCACTTTTTCACCACTGCGCAAACCACGCAACACTTCAACATATCCGTCCGACTTGATTCCCGTTTTAACTTCCCTTGGCTCAAACACATCATTGCCGAGATCAACATAAACAACCATGGCTTTTCCTGTATCCAGTACGGCCGATTCGGGTATCACCAATTTGTTTCCCAGATTGATTTTAATCTCAACATTCGTGAACATCTGCGGCTTCAATTGGCGGCTGCTGTTGGAAAGCTTCAGGCGAACTTTTACCGTGCGTGTCTGCGCTGACAAGTCCGGATAGATATAATCAATCTTCGACGTCAACTCCACTCCGGGAAGCGAGGCCAGTGTTATTGTTGCCTGATTACCGACCTTGACGAGCGGCAATTCGTATTCATAAACATCGGCCACAACCCACAGGCCGGATAAATCGGCTATGTCCAGGATTTTTTCTCCCGGCATAATTTTCATTCCGCTAATAACCATTTTTTGCGTCACGTATCCGCTGACCGGCGCATACAGTGTCAGAGTCCGGAAAGCTTTCCCTGTCTTTTCGATCTGCCTGATCTGCGCGGGAGAGACATCCCACAAAAGGAGACGTTGACGCGCTGCCTCCAGTGTGGCGGCGGCATCCCGGGCAAGCATCTTGTTTAACTCCGATGCAGAGGATGTGGTTTGCCCGGCTTCTGAATGAGCGGCCTCCATATCTTTGGCCCATTTCAATGCCGTCAGAAATTCCTGCTGTGTCGCCAGGAGCTCCGGGCTGTAAATCTCGGCAATTTTTTCTCCTTTGGCAACGTAACTCCCCGTTGTGCTCACATAGAGCTTTTCAATCCATCCTTCAGTTTTGGCGTTAATGGTTGCCTGCCGGCTTTCATCGACTTCCACTCTGCCCACTGTCCGGATAACTTTCTTGACTGGCATGACCGCTGCCTTGACTGTTTTAACGCCAATGAGTTTCTGCTGATCGGCGGATATCTCCACCTGTGGTACATCCTGATCAGATGGCACTGCCGGTTGGCTTTGCTGATCTGCCGGAGACTTTGCCGATTCGGTTGAATGAGAATGTGTTTGCGCCATAACCGGCACTGCTATGACGAGCGCCAGGTATCCTGAAACAAAAAGATTGCGCAGTTTCATCAAATAACCGCTCTTCTTCATTGCTTTTCTCCTTTGCCATTGAGTCCGGTCGCAATGGCCTGCAGACGGGCAATGGCTTTCTCTCTTTCCACCAGTTGGCCCCAGTATAAAAGCTCATAATCCAGCAGGGTCTTTAAACGGGATAAGATGGTCACGGTTTCTCCCCTTCCCGTGGAATATCCGGTCAGGGTCTGTTCGATATCCTGTCTGGTTTTCGGAAGAATTCCTTCTTTATAGAGTTCCATCAGCCTTTCCGCTGAACGGAGCATAGTGTAGTTATCGCGCAACGCCGCTTCAATCATCAATTGGGTTGCGGCCAGTTCCCGATCAGCCTGATTCACGCCCGCCTTCGCCTCCATTTCAGCCGGTTTTTGTTTCGACTGAAAATAAAGAGGAATGTTGAAGGTTACGGTGGCAGCCCACATATCGGGGAAATCGCCCGACCGGTTATAATAACCGCCGCTTAAAGCAAAATCCGGATAATATTCTTTTCGGGCCATGGCTACTTTGGCGTTGGCGGCCTCCAGCATTTTATGGCGCGATTTTAATTCCGGTGAATTCTGCATCGCCAGTTTGATGACCTCGTTAATATCGGGAGAAAAGGATTGATAAACCGGCTCGGTGGGTTTCGGCACCTGATCCCCTTGGTGTCTGCCAATAACAGCCTTGAGCATCGCCTCCAGAGACTGGATTTTTTGCCGTCCCATTTCCACTTTTTCCAGCAGCATGTATTTTTCAGTTTGGGTCATAATCACATCCTGCTGCATGGCTGTGCCCGCGGCGTAGCGCGCCAGCACCATGCTTTCCATTCGGGCAATTAAATCCCTCTTTTCCTTCAGGAGATCAATATTCTTATGGGCCAGAAAAAGGTCGTAATACAGTTCCCGGACGCGGGCAGCCGTTTTGAGTTTCAACTGTTCGTGCATGGCTTCAAGACTTTCGGCGTCACGCCGTGTCATTTCCTCCTTGAGGCTTCTTTTGCCGGGAAAAAGGAACTGCTGGGACGCCGAAAACATCCACTGCGATCCCTCCATCTCGCCATAGGTATAACTGTCAAAGCCTTCATTCTGATAACCGGCCATAATCATGGGATCAGGCAAGCTGCCCGCCTGTGTGATTCTCAACCGGGCAGCTTCAATCCCGGCTTCGGACGCTTTAATCTCAGGGCTGTTTTGCAGGGCCTCGGCAATTAATCCCTCCAGAGTCGGATCACCCTGTACAGGCGCGGCCGCCATCAGGAAAACGCCCAAAAGCAAAAGCGATAACTTGAATAGCCTACTTGATATCGACATTTAATTTTACCGTTTGAGTCTTGCCGCCACGGTTGATTTTAATATTTACATTCCAGGCACCGCTCATGGAAAAATTGACGGTAGCGAGATAGTTGCTGCCTTTAAGGGTTGCATTGGTCTTATAGTTCATCGCGCCCATTCCCGGCATGGCGGGCATTCCGTATTCAACGATAACGCTGGCGTCAGTAACATTTTTTCCCGCCGCATCCTTAAGGGCAATATCCATTTTGTTTGTTCCCGTTACCGGCGGATTCTTGTCGATTTTGACCACAACCGTCAAATCACCGGCTTTTTTAGTTATTTCAAAATCTTTGGCCTGGGCAATCCCCAAACCAAGCAATAAAACCATTGCTACAATAATCAGATTTAATTTTCTCATTTTTCCCTCCATATTAATTATTTAGTTTTAATTAATATAGTCAGCGACTGTCAAAAGAAAAGAGCCGGAACTCTTTTTCACTTTTTCATTGCAAACGGTTTTCTCCCGCATAGACAAATCCGGAATCTTTTCTCACGTAACCCAGCAGCGTTACATGATATTCCCGGGCCAGATTGACTGCTGCGGCTGTCGGCGTTGCTCTGGAAACGAGCACCGGAACGCCCATTCTGATGACCTTGGTGATGATTTCCGAAGATACTCTTCCGCTTACAAACAGTACCGCATTCTCTACGAGATTCATTTTTTGATTTTTCAGGAGCACTCCTAATATTTTATCAAAGCAATTATGTCTGCCGATGTCTTCGTTAAAAACGGAAAATTCATCGTGCTGAAACAAGACACTATGAACGCCTCCGACGTTCTGATATAAATCCGAACGCTTTTCGAAATCTTTCATGGACTGCATAATATTATCCAGAGAATATTTTTTATCATCGGATAATATGATAAATTTGTCATGCTTCAACGGATTAATGTAGGTAAAGCATTTGCCGCAACCGGACGTTACACTGCGCAGACTCTCGCACTTTTCAACGGACTTTCCTTCAGTAAGATTAATCATCACCGCAAAGAGCCGCTCGTTATAGGAAATGGAGGCGACGTCCTCAATAGTATCAATGACGCCTTCACTATAGAGAAAGCCCAGCGCCAGTTCTTCCGTCAGTTGATTGAGGCACAGAAGAGATGCGTATTCCGTCCCGTTGATATAAATTTTGAGAGATATCTCGCCGATGACATCCTTTTCGCAATCCCTCAAACGGATGGCGCCGTTATCGGATGCAATTTCTTTTATATTGAAAGTTGAAAACACTCTTTCGTCCATGTTTTTAATATCCATTATTTAATGATCAGGTTATCCTGCTTCATTTAATGCAATTTCTGTTTAGCCGCCTGTTTCTTATACTGCTTGGCACCAAAAATAAGATCCTGTTTTTTGATGAACACCTCCGTATCCGGCGGAACGGAATGCGTCAGCCAGACGTTGCCGCCGATGACGGAACGGGCCCCGACAACAGTGTCACCGCCCAGAATCGTGGCATTGGCATAAATGATGACATCGTCTTCAATGGAAGGATGCCGCTTTTGGGATCGTAATTTTTTGACTTCCGTCTTGGAAAGGGAAATCGCGCCGAGTGTGACGCCCTGATAAATGCGCACGCGATCGCCGATTTCGCATGTTTCGCCGATCACCACGCCGGTCCCGTGATCGATAAAGAAGCTCTCGCCGATGTGCGCGCCCGGATGAATATCAATACCGGTTTGGCTGTGCGCGTATTCCGTCATGATTCTGGGTATCAGCGGAATATTGAGATGATAAAGCTCATGCGCGATTCGATAAATCGTAATCGCCCGGATGCCGGGATAGCTGAAAATAATATCATCATATCCCTTTGCCGCCGGATCTCCATCCAGGGAAGCGCGGATATCCTGGCCCAGCATCGTCCGCAGTTCAGGAAGCTTGCGCAGAAAATCGACGGTCAACTGATGTCCCAGCGGTTCGCAATGAACGCAGGACTGATTATGACGGATGCAGTCATGCCGGATGGCTCGGACAATTTGTTCCGAAAGTGTTTCATACAAAGCGGTCATCTGCTCGCCCAGATAATATTCCAGATTGACCGCATCCAGGCGCGTTTTCACAAAATATCCCGGATACAAAATCAAGGCCAGGCGGTGCAGAATATCGATGATGGCCTCCCGATGCGGAATCGGTTCGGCGCTGACGTGATCAAAACATCCGGCGCTGCCGCATGATGCCACCAGCTCGTCCACAACAGCAGGCACTTCATCGCGAAAGCCTTTTTCTTTTTTGATTTTATTTTTGCATTTATCGCCGTTTTTCGAGCGCTTCATAAAAACTCCTATTGATTGGTGCAAGCCTGCTGCGCCTGCGCCTGATTCCAGAAGGGAGACATGCCCCGCAGCCGTTCAATGATGGCAGGCATTTTTTCGATAACAAAATCCACTTCCTCTTCGGTATTGTAAACGCTCAGACTGAAACGGATGGAACCGTGCGCCATCGTAAACGGTACGCCCATCGCCCTTAAAACATGGGAGGGCTGCAGCGAACCTGATGTGCAGGCCGAGCCGGATGAAGCGCAGATGCCCAGTTCGTTCATCAACAGCAAAATGGCTTCGCCTTCCACATATTCAAAACTGATATTGGCCGTGTTGGGCAGACGGTTTTGGACATCACCGTTGACGCGGCTCTGTGGAATCTTCTTTAACAATGCCTGTTCCAGTTTGTCGCGCAGCTGCTTGACGCGGATATTTTCCGTATTAATGTTTTTTGCAGCCAGTTCACAGGCTTTTCCCAGGCCGACGATGCCCGCCGTATTTTCCGTCCCGCCACGCCGGCTCTTTTCTTGGTGGCCGCCGATCAGAAAAGGTGAAAACTTGGTGCCGCGCCTGATGTAAAGAACGCCGATGCCCTTCGGAGCGTGCAGTTTGTGGCCGGAGATGGACAGCATATCGATGACGTTATTCTTCAGGTTGATGGGTATCTTCCCGACGGCCTGAACCGCATCGGTGTGAAAGAAAATGCCCTTGTCATGCGCCATTTTTGCCGCCTCTTCGACCGGAAAGAGAACGCCGGTTTCATTATTGGCCCACATGAGACTGACAATTGCCGTATCCGGTGTCAGACTTTTTTCAAGATTTTCCAGATCAAGAATCCCGTTTTTATCCACGGGCAGCTCGGTTATTTTATAACCCTGCGTTCCCAGATGCGAACACAGAGCGCGGATGGCCGGATGCTCCACTCGGCTGATGACGATGTGTTTTTTGTCCGGTCTGGTCAGCAGCGCGGAGTGAATGGCGGCATTGTCGCTTTCTGTTCCGCAACTGGTGAAAACGATTTCATCGGGCATGGCGCCCAGCAGGGCCGCAACCTGTTCGCGCGCGTCGCGGATTCTCTGGCCAACCTGGCCGCCGAAGGTGTGCATACTGGACGGGTTGCCGTATAACTGTGTAAAGTAGGGAAGCATGGCTTCCAGAACTTCATCGGCCACTTTAGTCGTCGCATTATTATCCAGATAAATGGTTTTCATGATGATGCCTCCTCAACGGTGATGTCCGGCGATACCTGTTCCCTGAGCCGGTGTTCGACAAAATCCTTCAGCGTGATATTCGAAGCCTTGCAGGTTGAGCAGGCTCCCCGCAATGCCACAATCACGCGGTTGCCGATAATATCGATGATTTCAATATCGCCGCCGTCATGTTTGAGTGACGGACGAATTTCGCGTTCGATGGTTTCTTCAATCAGACGGATCTTCTGGATGTTCGTGAGCTTCGGCTTGGTTTCGGTTTTCGGCTCTGCCTTTACCCTCTCCAGAATCTGGGCAATGGCCTCCTGGCAGCCACCGCAACCGCCTCCGGCCTTGGTATAATTGGTGACATCTTCCACCGTGGCCAGATTGTTTTCGCGAATCGCCCTTTCAATTTCCTTATCGGTCACACCGAAACATTCGCAGATGATTTTTGCTCCAGGCTCCAGTGCCGGAGCGCCGCGGTAATTTTCAATTGCCTTTTCCAGCGCCTGTTTTCCCATCACGGAACAGTGCATTTTTTCATCCGGCAGACCGCCCAGGTACTGCGCGATATCCTGATTGGTGACCTTGAGAGCTTCGTCAACCGTCATGCCCTTGATCATTTCCGTCAGAGCCGACGAAGAAGCAATCGCGCTGGCGCAGCCGAAGGTTTTGAACTTGGCGTCCTTGATGCGTTTGTTTTCATCCAGCTTGAAGGTTAGTTTCAGGGCGTCCCCGCAGGCCAGCGACCCGACCTCGGCCACGCCGTCCGGATTTTCAATTTCGCCCACGTTTCGCGGATTAAGAAAGTGCTCTTTGACTTTTTCCGTATATTCCCACATAAACACTCCTTAAATTTAAGATTATTGATTATTTTGATAATTGTAGAATTCTATACGCGCCTCTTCCGACAATTACGAAAACGATGGTTCCAACGGTCAGGTCGGGGAGCATGGATGATGTTAAATATACCATAATTCCGGCGGCGATAACACCGACATTAATAATAACGTCCATGGACGTAAAAATCATGCTGGCCTGCATGTGAGCTTCCCGGCTTCTGGACTTCTGAAGCAGGTAAAGACAGATCGCATTGCCGGTGAGGGCGAGAAGAGAAATAATGATCATGAGACGAAAATCGGGCATCTCTCCATACCTCGCAAAACGCCTTATAACTTCGGCAAATCCTAAAACCGCCAGCATCATCTGGAAATAGCCGGCGGCTTTGGCAATATTCTTCTTCCGCAATGCCGGTCCACCGACAGCAAAAAGCGACAGGCCATAGACAATGCTGTCGGCCAGCATATCCAGACTGTCGGCCACGAGTCCCATGGAATCAGCAAAGAAACCCATGAGTATTTCGAGAATAAAAAAGAATACATTGATGGTCAGAACTTGCCAGAGAACCGTTCTTTCCTGACGGTGGCTGTCATTGATGTTTTCCATCTTCATCGGTTCGGAGGAAACAAATTGCATATCAAGCTGAAGCGTATCAAGAGCTGCAAGAATGCCTTCATGGCTGTTCATATGATACACTTCCAATTTGCGGCCTGGTATATCAAATTTCAGGGATTTTATATTATTCATCCCTTCCAGTTTCATCCGTATCATGCGTTCTTCCGAAGGACAGTCCATCTTTGATATTTTAAAGACTGTTTTTTTCACCGCCGACTCCTCATTTTTTCTTTGTTAAAACAAAGATGGCATTCAACGCGAAAAGGTTTGGCAAAAACCGAACGACTTCTTTTTCCCCAAGATAATGGGCTTCGACAATCTGTATTTTTTTGCCGGCGCAGAAGTCTTGAAAATCCGTAATGCTCAAAAAACGAACATTGGGCGTGTCATACCACAGATAGGGCAGGGATTTCGTCACCGGAGATTTTCCGTGGAAAAAAAGGCTGAACCGCGATTTGATGTAGGCGAAATTGGGAAATCCCACAATGACTTTCGTGCCGATGCGCAGGGCTTCCTGAATCACGCAATCCACTTTTTTGACTTGCTGCATACTCTGATTCAGTATGACGTAATCAAAAGAATTGTCAGGATATTCACGCAAACCACTTTCAATGTCGTCGTGGAAGACACTCAAGCCCTTCTTGACACATTCCTGAATGGCCTTATCGTTCAATTCGATTCCCTGGGCCCGGACATGCTTTTCCCGAACCAGAGGGTATAAAAGTTCGCCCTCACCGCAACCCAAATCCAGTACCCGCGAAGCCGGCTCAATGATAGAAAAAATAATTTGATGATCCAGGTGACTATTTTCAACTTCCATAATGTCCTGCCACCAGATAACCGTTAAACGTTTTATCCAGAAAATGTTTGATCAAGGTTGTCTGTTCCTCCACCTCAATCAGAAAAGCGTCATGCCCGTAGGTGGACGTCAATTCACAGTAGGTGGCATCCACGTGTTTCCTTTTCAACAGCCGGACAATTTCCTGCGACTGATGAGGAGGGTAAAGCCAGTCGGACTTGAAAGAAATAATCAGAAATCGTGTGTCGGGGATCCTGCCGTGCGAGAGGAATTTGACGCCGGACAGATCAAAGTAATCTATCGCTTTGGTGATATAAAGATAGGAATTGGCATCGAAGCGCTTGACAAAATTGGCCCCGCGATAACGCAGATATCCCTCCACTTCAAAATCCGCGTCGAATCCGAAGCTGAAATGATCGCTCTTTAAACGCCGGGAAAACTTCTCCTCCATCGAGTGCTCGCTCATGAAGGTGATGTGACCGATCATGCGCGCCACGGAGAGTCCCTTTTCCGGCTGGCCGGAGTCGTAATAATTTCCTTCGCGCCAGGCCGGATCAGCCATGATGGACTGCCGGACGACCTCGTTAAAGGCAATCTGCTGAGGAGAATGTTTTAATGTTGAAGCAATTGGTATGGCCGAGCGAACACGCTCCGGATAGGAGGCCACCCATTGCAGAGCCTGCATACCACCCATGGAACCTCCCGCCACGCAGAGCAGTTTGTCAATGCCCAGATGATCGATAAGATGCCTTTGCGCTTCGACCATGTCCGCAATCGTAATAAAGGGGAAGTCCAGAGCGTAAGGTTTATCCGTTGCCGGATTAATTGAAGATGGCCCGGTAGACCCTTTACAACCACCGATGACATTCGAACAGATCATGAAATACCGGTTTGTATCGAAAGCTTTCCCCGGACCGATCAATTCCTCCCACCAACCGGCATCATTTTCTCCCGTATGGACTCCCGCGGCATGGGCATCGCCGGAAAGAGCATGCAGAACAAGAATGGCGTTCGACTTGTCCCGGTTCAATGTGCCATATGTTTCGTAGGCAAGCGTAACCGGTCCCAGCTTTTCTCCACAGGCCAGCAGCAATTCAGCGCCCGGTCCGGCAAAAGTGTAATACTTCGTTTCCACAACACCGACCGAACTCTTTTGTTCTTTTTTTGGTTTATTCATTTTTCCAATCAGATGATCATCAAGCGTCTATATTAATTTTCTACATCTATAACGATTTAAAAGTTATTTCTGAAACAGCCATGTTGATAAATACCTTTCCCCGCTGTCCGGCAAAATGGCCACGATTGTTTTTCCTTCAGCTTCCTTTCTTCCGGCCACTTCCAGGGCCGCCCATAAAGCTGCGCCGCTGGAAATTCCCGCGAGAATTCCTTCTTCCTTTGCCAGACGTCTGGCAGTCAGGCCGGCATCTTCGTGCTTCACGACAATAATTTCGTCGATGATTTTTCGGTTCAGTACATCGGGCACAAACCCCGCGCCGATGCCCTGAATCTTGTGCGGGCCGGACTTACCTCCGGAAAGCACAGGGGAGTCTGCCGGTTCGACGCCGATTATCTTAATAGATGGATTCTTCTGTTTCAAAATCTCGCCTACGCCTGTAATCGTTCCACCGGTGCCGATACCCGCCACAAAATAATCAATCCTGTCGTCCGTATCGTTCCAGATTTCTTCAGCAGTTGTTTTGCGATGGATGGCCGGATTTGCCGGATTGGCAAACTGCTGCGGCATAAAGCTGTGCGGCGTGGCTTTGGCCAGTTCCTCGGCTTTTTCCACCGCCCCTTTCATGCCCTTTGCGGCTTCGGTCAAAACGAGTTCCGCTCCCAGAATGTTCAGGAGCTGCCTCCGTTCCATGCTCATTGTTTCCGGCATGGTCAGAATCAGCCGGTATCCCCTCGCGGCACAGACAAAAGCCAAGGCGATTCCGGTATTGCCGCTGGTCGGCTCGATGATGACCGAATCCGTATTGAGTAATCCATTCGCTTCGGCATCCTCGATCATGGCCACACCGATTCTGTCCTTGACGCTGGAGAGCGGATTGAAAGATTCTATCTTAGCTAGAATATCCGCGTTCAATCCCTGATTGATCCGGTGAAGACGCACCAGCGGCGTGTTTCCGACTGTTTTGGTAATATCTTCAAATATTCTGGACATAAAAGCCTCCTTCCATCATACCCTGGCCAAAGCCTGTTCGATATCAGCAATGATGTCATCAATGTGTTCAATACCAACCGACAGACGGATAAAATCCGGTGTTACCCCGGTGGCCAGCTGTTCCTCCGCGGATAATTGCTGATGCGTCGTTGTTGCCGGATGGATTGCCAGCGTTTTAGCGTCTCCGACATTCGCCAGATGAGAAACCAGTTCCAGTGATTCGATAAACTTTTTTCCCGCCTCAATTCCACCCTTGATGCCGAAACCGATAATCGCACCCGCACCTTTAGGCAGATATTTTTTAACCCGGGATTGTTCGGTGCTGGATTTGAGTCCCGGATAGTTGACCCAACCGACTTTCGGATGTTTCTCCAGATACCCGGCCACGGCCAGCGCGTTTCCTGAATGGCGCGGCATTCTCAGGTGAAGAGTTTCCAGCCCCTGCAAAAACAGAAAAGAGTTGAAGGGAGAAAGAGCCGGTCCCAGATCGCGCAGTAGCGCCACGCGGGCTTTGATAATGTAAGCGATATTGCCGCTCGGCTTCAGAGCTTCTACAAAATTAATGCCGTGGTAGCTGGGATCGGGATCGGCAATGAGCGGAAACTTGCCGTTCGTCCAGTCAAATTTCCCCGAATCAACAATCAAGCCGCCCAGAGACGTGCCATGACCGCCGATAAACTTTGTTGCTGAATAAACAACGATATCCGCGCCAAAGTCAATCGGCCGCAGCAGGTAAGGCGAAACGGTATTATCCAAAACCAGCGGGAGGCCGTTTTTATGTGCGACAGCGGCCAGTCCTTCGATATCGGCCACATCCAGTTTGGGATTACCGATGGACTCTGCATAAACTGCTTTCGTCTTCGGCGTGATGGCTTCCTGTAAAGCCTGCAGATCGTTGGATTTTACAAAATTCACTTTTATTCCCAGACGGGCGAAGGTGTGACGAAACAGATTGTACGTCCCGCCGTAGAGATTGTCCGCTGAAACGATTTCATCTCCCGCCTGCGCAATATTCAAAAGCGCCAGCGTAATGGCTGACTGGCCACTGGCCACTGCAAGCGCTCCCACGCCACCGTCCAGCAGAGCGATGCGTTTCTCCAGAACGTCAGTGGTGGGGTTCATCAGCCGCGTGTAAATATTGCCGAACTCTTTCAGGCCAAACAGATTGGCCGCCTGATCGGTGTCTTTGAACTGATAGGATGTTGTCTGATAAATCGGCACGGCGCGCGAACCGGTTGTCGGATCAGGTTCCTGGCCGCCGTGCAGCGCCAGCGTTTCTATTTTTAATTTTGTATCAATTTTACTCATTGCGTTTGCTCCTTTTTCAGCATTGCTTATGGCTTGTAATCAATCATTCTCTGCAGACAGGTCTTGGCCTTTTGCATGACATCCCGGGGCACGGTAACTGCGAACCTCATTTCCTCCAAAGACCATAAGACTTTTTCCAGCGTCGTGAGTTTCATGTTCGGGCACGTGGCCCGTTCCGATGCGGGATAAAATATTTTTCCGGGATTTTCCTTTTGCATCCGGTGCAGAATGCCGGTTTCCGTCCCAATGATAAATTCGCGCGCGTTCGATTCTTTGACATAGCGACACATTCCCTCGGTGGATAAAACCTGATCGGCTATCGATGTGATGCTAACTGGACATTCCGGATGTACCAAGACTTCCGCGTTTTTATAAAGAGCCCTTTTCTGCGCGATGTCTTCCGGCAGAATCCGCACGTGTGTAGGGCAGAATCCTTTCCACAAAATGAATCGGCGGTCGGCGCGCCCGGCGATGTAGCCGGCTAGGTACTGATCTGGAACAAAAATGATTTCATCGTCCCGGTGGAAAGCCTCACGCACAATTATTTCGGCATTACCCGACGTGCAGCAGACATCGCACTCGGCTTTGACCGCTGCAGTGGTGTTCACGTAACAAAGTGCTTTGGCTTTCGGATGTTGCGCTTTCAGTTTGCGGAGTTCTTCGGCGGTAATCATATCCGCCATCGGACAACCCGCGTTTTTATCCGGAATCAGAACGGTCTTGGCCGGTGAAAGAATCTTGGCCGTTTCCGCCATGAAATAAACACCGCAAAAGACAATTACGTCCGCACCGGTTTTGGATGCCTGAATGCTCAGCCCCAGAGAATCGCCAACGTAATCCGCAATATCCTGAATCTCGGGTAATTGATAATTGTGTGCCAGAATTACGGTATTTCGTTCTTTTTTCAGCCGGTTGATTTCCTTAATCAGTTCCATACAACACCTTCTGGATCTCTCCACCTCCCAGCACGCGGTCTTTGTCAAAAAAAACAACCGACTGCCCCGGGGTGATGGCTTCCTGCTCCTCGGCGAAGATCACTTTGAATATTTCATTTTCGTTTTTGACTTCACAAAGTGCTTCTTTTTTCCGGTACCTGATTTTCGCGTGCACCTGAGATGGCCAGTTTGCTGCCAGCATGTTGACATCTCTGGCGACAAGCCCCCTCCCCATTAAATCTTTTTTTTCACCGACAACGATACGGTTCTTCAAGGGATCAATGGAAACAACATACAGCGGTGTGGGATGGCTGATCCCCAGTCCGCCGCGCTGACCGATCGTGTGAAAGACAATCCCGCGATGCCGGCCAAGCACTTTTCCGTGCAGGTCCACAATCGGGCCCGGCTGAAATTCCTGTCCCCGGCTCAAGAGAAATTCCTGATAGTTTTTCTGAGTCACAAAACAAATATCCTGACTCTCCCGCTTTTGGGCTACTGGCAAAGAATATTTTTCTGCTAAATCCCGGACTTCGTCCTTCGTCAGATGAGCGAGAGGAAATAAAATACGGCCCAGTTTTTCCGAAGGAATGGCATAAAGGAAATACGTCTGATCCTTTCTTTTATCTTTGGGCCTTCGCAGAGCATAACCGTTTTCATCTTTTTCTATCGCCGCGTAATGACCCGTCACCAGAAAATCAAAGCCAAGCGCCAACGCCTTATCCAGAAGCGTCCCGAATTTCAGACTCCGGTTGCAGTCAACGCAGGGATTGGGTGTTCTTCCTTTTTTATACTCGCTGATAAATTTCGCTATGACCTTATCTTCCAGTTGGGCCGCGTAATCGAAAACGTAATGAGGAATCTGGAGCCGATCGCACACTCTTTTGGCGTCATCAATCGCGGAAGCGCCGCAGCATTTCGCATTGTCTCCTTGCTCGATGATGCCCAGACGCATCGTCACGCCGGAAACATCATATCCTTCATTTTTAAGCAGCAGGGCGGCAACTGAGGAATCAACTCCACCGCTCATGGCCACCAAAACTTTTTTAACCATATTTTCCCCTCTGGAAGTTCTTATTACAATTTACTCACAAATATTCTGCATCATCGCATTCCCTTGTTTCTCCTGATTCATCTTCACCAGTTGATCGAGGGTAATTGAACTCAAGGTTTCCGAAATTTTCCCGCCGATCATCGCCCAGACATCATGGCTGGCGCATGTCGGTACACGGGGACAGGAAGCGGGATTTTTTACGCAATCAACCAGAGAGCAGTCCCCTTCCAGAACATCCACGATTTCTTTCAACGTTATCTGCGAAGGATCTTTGGTCAGATTATAGCCGCCGTACGCGCCACGAACCGAACTGACCAAGCCGACTCCCCGCAGCGGAATGATGATCAGGCTCAAATACTTCTCGGAAATATTTTCTCCCCTGGCAATATCTTTAAGAAAAACGGGCTCTTTACCATAATTATGGGCCAGCGCCGTCATCAACCTGACTCCGTAGCGTGTTCTTGTTGAAAGTTTCATCCTATTGTCCTTTATGTAATTACTACTATTACTATTGTTTTAGTAGTAATTAGTTTATTCATTATGGTTTGTCAAGAATAATTATGATGATTAATTAGCAAAAGCACGCTCTCTAAAGAACGCCTTCCGCACTTTGAAAAAAATTTACACATAGGCCCTGCCTCCAAGATTGTCTAAATTACCCAGGGCGTTCGCGACGGTTTCGATACCGCCTGGAGTATGTCGTGACACTCACCAAGAGCGAGAAAAAATAAGGCTGGCATTTTTAACTTACGTGAGGTAAATTGAAAACGAATACAACAAGTATGAATCGTGAGCTGAGGCAGTTTGTTGTATATTGTGTTTTCTGCTAGTGCCGATTTTCATCATGGTCAAATAACGAACAATTGTTCAGAAACATTTACATGTTCTTCTTGGCCAAAATTATATAAGTATTTGTTATTAAATAAATAATAATCTATTATATAATTTGGCATACATGTTGCCCTAATAAACCATTGATACTCTGATTCTCAAATATAGTTTTCAATAGAAAAGATGTAAGAAAGAAAGAAAGTAAGTAAGTAAGTAAAGAAAGCGTTATTGGAAAAGGATGTAGATCAAGAATAAATGATTACACATAAAAAAAATTTTAAGAATAAAGGAGCATGAAAATGAAGGACATTACTTTTCTGACACATAAGGGCGTAAGAATTTTATACGAAGATCTGGAAAATGCTCAGCTCGAGGAAGTCATACCATGGATTGAAAGAAATAAAGGAGTCATTCGCAGTCAGCCTGAAAAATCCGTTCTTGCCCTGCTTAATGTCAAAAATGCAAAATTTGACACAGCGGTAACCAACGCCCTGAAGAATTTCGCAAAGGGAAATGAACCTTATATCAAATTTGCTGCTGTTTACGGAATAGAAGGCTTGAAGGAAATAATATTCAAAAGTGTCCTGGCCTTCACCGGCAGGAAGAACCTTGTTCTTTGTAAAAGCCTTGAAGAAGCAAAAGACGTTCTGGCGAAACAAGGCTGAAAATAAACAAAATGATCCTTGAAGTGTAAATCTTCAATCTCTATGCTTTAAACAACTGATCGATGATTTTTACCGTTTCCCGCGCGGCAATTTCCGGCTTCAGCGCGGTATCGGCTATGCCCGAAACCACGCGCGTGATATCATGATCGATGCCGCCTTTCTTCCAGACACCAGCGCCGGGCGCGGTCATATAGGCGGAAAAAGTGTGATGGATGGTGCCGGGGCGCTCCCCGATGATGAATGATCGCCCGGTGTTCCTTGGCATCGGGCAAATCGCCAAACAGAATTTCTCCGATGCGGTAACCGGCGCGAACCCGGCCGCCGCGAAGAATCAGAATCTCCGACACCGGCTTTAAATTTTTCTTGATCAGCTTCTTGTCCAGGGCGAAAAGATAAGGTGCCAGATGCCCCTTGTCCATAATGGCGTGGGCATTGAGGCCGTCCGATATCACAATCTGCACATCGGCCCGATTTTGTATCTTTCCCTTTAAATCTTTCAGCGCCGCTAAAGAGGCATCGTCCAATACTTCACCGGTTTGCGGGTGCAGAATATAATCGGTTCGATCCGCCGACCGGGTTTTCAAACGCACAGCATTGGGTATCGCCGCCACAAAAGAAGGCTCCAGGTCCACCCAGATGGATTTCTTGGCGTCCACATACAGGTCGTGAATTTCCCGATCCAGCCCAGGCTCCATTTTCCATATCTGTTTTTTAAATCCCTCCGCCAGATAAACGCCGCGGCCGCGGACCTCCTTCATCTTTTGTTTTCCTTCGCGGATGATTTCATCCTTCGATCGCTTATCGCCTTTGGCGCGCCGGAACGGATACCAAACCCAAAGGGAATCTCCAAAATGGGATGTGGGGCGTCCTTCGGCATCAATGATGTCCAGCCGTTGAAAGAACTTCCACATCGTGTCATTCACCTTGTACCCGAACTTTTCGCGAAGGCGCACATGATCCTGATAAGCGGTTGTCAGATACCCCAGCATGGGACCATTCTTGGTGGGCAAGGCCATCAGATAAGCCGGATTGGCGGGCATCACCTGATTCTGGCACCAGTCCAGATCGTCCAGAGAGACATCCATGTGCATCGTCGAGCAAATGTCGAGGCCGATGGTCAGGCCGTGGAGTTTGCCCATGACGATATCTTCCAGACAACAGCGCACAAGCTGTTCGCGCGTGCGAAACACTTCCGGCCCGATAAACCCGGCCACATCGTTGACGTGCACCCACAGGGCGGGAACATGGCCGGCCTTGCGCTGGCTTTCGGCGATCTTCCTTTTCAACAGGCGGGAATACAGGTTATCTTCAAACAAGGGATGCTTCAGAATGTCGCCCACGCGAATGTTGGATAAAAGCCGGCGCGCTTTTGCACGCACCGCTTCACCGGCTGCGGCGACACCGAGAATCTGGTCGCCTTCCTTGAAATCATTGGCCTCGCCGATAATCCGCTGATAGGAAATCCTGTCAAACGTGCCCAGGGTGCGATTCATAAAAGCGAAAAGATCCTCTTCGGGTTTCGTTTCCGGAATCCGGACCTGCAAAACGGGGGGAAGCAATCCTGAACTGATCAATGTTCCTGCCATAACGCAACAAAATTTTCTTCTGCTGATGCACTTGTTACTTTCTGGATCTAAATCAAGTTCTTTCATGCCGCGCAATCGTGATCGATTATTCTCATTACGTGATTAGTATATCAACTGTCAGAGCACAAAAAAAATCTGTTAATGACACCCGCTGATAATGAGACTCGACGAAAACGAGCGAAGTGAAGAGTGGGTCGTTAGTCGAATTATCCTAGGAGCGAAGCGACGCGGGATTCGATATACAAGTTGGAGAAGTCCTTGAAAATTTTGCTGACAAAATAAATTTTTCATGAAACTATCTTTATAAATTGTAAGACACAGCTTCAGTTTACAAAGATAAAATATTGAGCGAGACACGCCTTGCATTATATAATTTAAGCGTCTTGGCATAAGGCAGAGGGGGAACATATGCAGTATGAAAAGTTATTTTCGGAAGGCCGTATCGGTTCGGTGACTATAAAAAACCGTATTGTTATGCCTCCGATGGAAGTAGGCATGGCCAATCCTGACGGCACGCCTTCAGAACAACTGATTGCTTATTATGAAGAAAGAGCGCGCAACGGTTTGGGATTGTTGATTACCGGCATCACGCGCGTCAATGGACGGCATGGCGCTACTCTGCCGCGTCAATTGGCCATGACGAGCAACCGCCACATCGAACCTTTTGCCCGCATGGTCGAGCGCGTGCACGCGCACGGAACAAAAATTTTCTGCCAGCTCCATCATCCCGGCCGTCAGGGCAACTCGCTGATGACGGAGTTCTGGCCGATGGTTGAATTGATGGGTCGGGTCTGGCCCGGCTACTGGAAATATTTTTTCAAGATTGTTCCGGCCATGAACAAATTTGCAGAATCCGGCCTGGTGCCTCCGGTCGTTTCGGCGTCACCGGTAGCCTGTGAACATTCCAAACAGAGAACACGGGCGTTGATGAAATGGGAAATCAAAGGCCTGATCAAAGATTTTATCAAAGCCGCCCATCGTGTACAGCAAACCGGCGCCGACGGCGTTGAACTGCACGCCGCGCACGGCTACCTCATCCAGCAGTTTTTGAGCCCTCACACCAACCGGCGCACGGACGAATACGGCGGTTCGCTGGAAAACCGTATGCGTTTCCTTCTGGAGATCATCCAGGGTATCCGCAATCAGTGCGGGAAAAATTTCCCGATCGCCGTGCGTCTGTCCGTTGATGAATACTACCGCTGCATCAATAAGCCCGGCCAGGGCATTGAGCTGGCCGAAGGTATCGAAATGGCGAAGCGTCTGGAACAGGCCGGCATTGATGCCATTGATGTATCTTCCGCCAATTATGAGACCATGAACTACTGGCTGGAACCGATTTCTTACGAACCGGGGTGGCGCAACAATCTGGCCAAGGCCGTCAAAGAAAAAGTCAGGATTCCGGTTCTGGCCGCCAACCTGATTCGCAGCGCCGATCAAGCCGAAACTCAACTTCGGGAAGGGTATCAGGATTTCGTCTGCCTGGGGCGACCGCATCTGGCCGATGGTGCCTGGTCACGAAAAGTCAGCGAAGGCCGCGAACAGGAAATTAAACGCTGCATCAGTTGTTTGTGGTGCTTTGAATCCCTGCTTGTTAATGCTCTTGTCGGCCAGCCGCTCGAATGCGCTGTAAACCCCCGTCTCGGCCGGGAAAGCGAAACCGCTCACCCTGCGAAGACTGGCTCCGGCAGAGTGGTCGCGATCGTCGGGGCAGGGCCGGCAGGACTTTCCGCCGCGGAGATTTTAGGATTACGCGGATTCAAGCCAATCATTCTGGAAAAGAACGCTTTTGTCGGCGGCCAATTGCAATTAGCCAACAAGCCGCCCAAAAAAGAAAAAATCAATTGGTGCTTTAACGACTTGCACAGTGCCGCCCTGAAAAACGGGGCTGAGATCAGATTCAACACAGAAGCAACACCGGAATCCATCAGGGCTCTTCATCCATACGCGGTTATCGTGGCCACAGGCGGCAACTCCGTCATCCCGCCCATCGAGGGAGTCAAGCAGCCGCATGTCTGCACCGTAACAGAAATTTTAAACGGCATCGTAAAACTTAAGGGTAAACGGGTGGCCGTTATCGGTTCCGGCATGACGGGTTTGGAAACTGCGGAAAAACTGGGCGAGGACGGCAATCAGATCACCGTCGTGGAAATGCTGAGCGAGATCGGACCGGACGCGTTTGGACAGTATTTGGACGATATCCTGCCGCGGCTCAACGCGTACAAAGTGAATTTCATTCCCGGCCATAAACTGATCAAGATTAACGCGAACAGCATTATCTTGGAAAATACGTCAAGCAGACAGCAGAGGGAAGAAAAGATAGATCATGTTGTTCTTTCCGTGGGCGTGAAATGCAACGACAAACTCGCCAAAGAACTCCAGCCGCATTTTGAAAGAGTTTACACCATCGGTGATGCCCGGAAAATCGGTCGCATCGCACAAGCCATCCGCGATGGCTTCGATAGTGCCTGGATGATACAGTGACACCCGCTGATCGTGAGCCAGGCTGAAGACAAACGAAGTGAAGGATGAAGCGTATGGCGAACTATACCAAGCACGCAGTGCCGTGGTAAAACGAGTTGAGCGAAGTTCGTCCCTACACCTAAAGGTGACGGGATAATGAACACCGTGACTGTATCGCTGGAGCGAAGCGACACAGAATAATAAGATTTGATGTCATGGTGAGCTGTCCCTCGGACGGCGTGGGAATCTTGAAGAGCTTGTGGTAATTTACGAGTCGATATAGAAACATTATAGATAAAAAGCCAAAAATGTCATCTATGACAAGGGTGACCGGATTCCCCGGTCGATCCGGTATAACGGCAATTGGCCCTGTTTCTGCAAAGATGAGGTGGTGAGTATTATATGGCACATCACAATATTCTCAAAGCGAACAGTTACAATGATCTGGTTCAGAGATTAAATCTGTTTCCTCAGGGCGCTCCGCCTTCAGAGCTGCTATTCAAAATCCTTAAGGTTCTTTTTTCTGAAAGGGAAGCGAAACTTGTTTCTCAACTGCCCATTAAACCTTTTACGGATAAAAAAGCGGCCGCAATATGGAAGCTCAATCTTCATGAGGCCAAAATGATTTTAAACGATCTCGCTGATCGCGGAATTCTTCTCGATTATGAGAACAACGGAAACACGACGTATGTTCTGCCTCCTCCCATGGCGGGATTTTTTGAATTTTCTTTGATGCGGTACCGCAACGATTTGGATCAAAAAGTTCTATCCGAATTACTTTACCAGTATCTTAATGTTGAAGAGGATTTCGTAAAAGCTCTTTTCGTTAATGGGGAAACTCATGTGGGAAGGGTTTTTGTAAACGAAAATGTCCTGACCAACGAAAATGCTCTCCATGTCCTTGACTACGAACGAGCATCGGAGGTTGTAAAAACAGCTTCACAAATAGGTGTTGGTGTTTGTTATTGCCGGCACAAAATGCAGCATGTCGGCAAAAATTGCAACGCGCCAATGGATATCTGCATGACGTTTAATGGCCCTGCCGAATCATTGATTCGTCACGGCATTGCCAGAAAAGCCGATGTGTCGGAAGGGCTTGATTTACTGGGTAAGGCGAAGGCGCATAACCTGGTTCAGTTTGGCGAAAATGTTCAGGAGAGGGTCGGTTTTATCTGTAATTGCTGCGGGTGTTGTTGCGAAGCATTAATTGCCGCCAGAAAGTTTGGTTTCTCCCACCCTGTTCACACGACTAATTTTATTCCGGTGATCCTTGAAGAAAAATGTACCGGATGCGGAAAGTGTGTATCTCTTTGTCCGGTAGAAGCCATGACGCTTGTATCCGCCAGTGATCCGCGTAAACCGGGAAAAAAGAAGGCAAAGCTGGATGATAATCTGTGTCTTGGCTGTGGCGTATGCCTGAAGGGCTGCAGCGTCGATGCAATCGAATTGAAATCACGTAAGGAGCGGGTTATTACGCCGGTGGATTCGGTGCATCGGATTGTACTGATGGCGATTGAGCGGGGAAAGTTTCATAATCTTCTGTTTGATCATCAGGTGCTGTTAAGCCATCGGGCTATGGCCGCCGTGCTGGGTGTCATTCTTGAACTTCCTCCCGCAAAACAAATATTGGCAAGCAATCAGTTTAAATCAAGGTATCTTTTAGCCTTGATAAAGCATTACCAGCGGAAGAGCGAAAGGGAATCATAAGGAACAGTGCAATAAAAGGAGATTGATATGAAAGAGTTAAATTATATGAGTATTGCGGAAGATGCGATGAAGAAAATCAAAAAAGGCGCTTTCTTAACGGTTAAGGCCGGAGAGGCTCTGAACACCATGACCATCGGCTGGGCCACTTTCGGATTTATCTGGCAAAAGCCGATCATGATGGTAGCCGTGCGGGATTCACGTCACACGTTTGGCATTATGGAAAAGGCTAAAGACTTTACAGTTACAATACCGGCAGGTGATATGAGCAAAGCCATCGCTTTTTGCGGATCGAAATCGGGCCGGGATGTGGATAAGTTCAAGATGTGCAATCTGCAAACGGCAGACGGGCAGAATGTCGCATCGCCGATCATCAAGGTGCCGGGAATTCATTATGAGTGCAGGATCGTTTACAAATCCGCCATGAATCCGGCTCATCTGGATAAAGATTATGACCAGTCTCTTTATCCGCAAAAAGATTACCACACCCTTTATTTTGGCGAAATTGTGGGTTGTTACGAAACAGAGTGAAAATACTAAAAACCAAGACTCAGGGCAAGGCAAAGACCAAAGCCGGGAAAAAGAGCAGGACGTGGCTTGTGTATATTCTGCGCTGTTCCGATGAAAGTCTTTATACCGGCATGACCAATAACATTGGGAGGCGTTTTGCCGCTCATAATCAGGGAACGGCGGCGAAGTATACCCGTTCCCGACGACCGGTGGAATTAATGGCCACAAGCGCGAAGATGAATAGAATCGACGCCATGCGTCTGGAAATCAAAATTAAAAAACTGCCCAAAACAAAAAAAATTGCAACGCTGAAGAAAACTGAAAAGCGTGGCACTTAATATCCGGGATAGTCATGACGGAAAGAGCCGATCAAATCGTTTATTATTACAAGGAAATTTTGTATAATGAATAACCCCGCCGCAAGAAGCGGGGTATCCAAAAGAACTTGCGCCCCAAGGGGCGGGGAATTAGACCCACATTTATCCCGCTCGGCCTATAGTGACCTTTAGGTTATTCGCCTCGGGGATAATTCGACCATCAAATTTCAGTGCACCTATAGTGACCTTCAGGTTATTCGTTTCTGAAATTTGGGTCTCATTAATGATTAAAATCACTAAGATCTTGAAAGGAGTCCATATGAATAAAAGAATCTTTAAAATAATGGTTATGGTGCTAATTTTTGCAGTGTCCATGTTATGTCAGTCATGCACGACTGCTAAATGCATGGTAGATAAACAGCGCTGTAATTTTGATTGTCCGTCAACAATCGGCGTGAAGCAGGTTTGCGAAGAAAAATGCAATGTTTTATATGATATGTGCAGAAATAAAGAATGATAGCCGGTACCGGCAAATCTTTTCAGGAAATTATCGGATATCTAAGTTCAAGCTCAACGATCAGTATCCTACGTCGCTTCGCTCTTGGGATAATTCGTCCAGCAACCTTCAGTACACTACATTTCTGAAGTTTGCGTCGCATTATCAGCTTGGCTCACTGAGTTCTCCCCAACGTTCATAATATTTGTCGAGGGCTTCTTTGCCTGAGGCGATTTCCTGAGTCAATTTGTGGAGTAAAACAAAGTCGCTGAAGTTTTTGGGATCACTCAACTGAGCTTCGATTGCTTTAATTTTGTCGCCTAAAATTTCAATTTGCTTTTCTACGTTTTCCAGTTCCATTTTTTCTTTATAGCTCAGTTTTGTTTTTGCTTTTTCAGGTTTTATGTCTTTATTCGTTTTGGGGGCTTTGCCGGCATTTTCTTTTTGGGTTGTTTTTAAACTTTCCTCCCATTGTTCGTAGTCGGCAAAAAGTTGGGCTTTGCCGTCGGTTGTGAAGCCGATAAATAAGCCGCACACTCTGGATATCATGTAGCGGTCATGCGAAACGATCACCAGCAGGCCGCCGAATTCCAGAAGGTTTTCTTCAAGCGCTTCGATGGTTCTGATATCCAGATCGTTGGTCGGTTCGTCCAAAAGTAAGATATCCGCTGGTTGCAGCATCAGCCGGGCAATGAATATTCGGGCCTGTTCTCCGCCGGACAGCGCTGAAATGGGTGTGTCAATCTGCGCCGGTTCAAAACCGAACCGCTTCATCCACGAAACCAGATGCACAGATCTGTCTTTGAATATGACCGTGTCATTGCCGTCCGCCAAATATTGCTTGACGGTTTTTTGCCGCTGCAGAGATTCTCTTAACTGATCGAAATAAACTATTTTTAAATTGTCGGCATGTTCCACACTGCCCGAATCCGGTTCTATTTGTTTGCTGAGCAGTTTCAGCAAGGTGCTTTTCCCGACACCGTTCCCTCCCAGTAATCCGATACGCAGGCCTGTGGTAAGGTTGGCGGTAAAGTTTTTCAGAATATGTTTATCGCCGAATGATTTGCTGATGTTTTTGATTTTAATCAGCACTTTGGTTTTTCTGCCGGAGGAGCTGAATTCGATTTCTGTCCGGGACGGCTGCTTTCTCTCTTTTAGATCCGCCAATTCTTTTATCAGGTTCTGGGCTTCGTCTATCCTGTATTTCGCTTTTGTCCTGCGGGCTTTGGGGCCTCTTCTTAACCACTCGATTTCCGCCCGGACTTTGTTGGACATCACGGCTTCGAGTTTGTTTTGCTGTTCAATGTAAAGCAGGTGTTTTTCCAAAAAATCGTCATATCTGCCGTCGGATTGAAAAATATTGCCTTCGTACCGTTTGTTGATTTCCACAATTCTATTGGCGCAGCGCTCCAGTAAAAACCGGTCGTGGCTGACCATGACCCACGTAAACCTGGCCGAGCCCAAAAAGTTTTCCAGCCAGCCCAGCGCCTGATAGTCCAGATGATTGGTCGGCTCGTCCAGAATTAATAGTTCCGGTTCGTTAACAACCCCGCAGGCAATATCGAGGCGCTTGGACCAGCCGCCGGAAAGGGTGTTGACTTTTACAGTATAATCGTCAAATCCGGCAAGGCTTAACGCTATGGCTGTTTTGACGTCGGCATTTTTAAAATCGGTGGTGGCCGTTTTTGCCACAATATCCCAAACCGTGGCATGAGCTTCGTAGTTGCTGACTTGAGGGATATAGGCGGTTTTTAAGTTTCTTCTGATGGCGATCTTACCGGAATCGGCACTCTCCAGGTTCGTCATGATTTTGGTTAATGTGGTTTTTCCCGTTCCGTTATCGCCGATGATTCCCATCCGGTCACCTTCGTTAACCGTCAGGGAAAGATCGGTGAAAAGAGCTTTGCTTCCAAATGA
This sequence comes from Smithella sp., assembly GCA_018056685.1. Taxonomy (GTDB): domain Bacteria; phylum Desulfobacterota; class Syntrophia; order Syntrophales; family Smithellaceae; genus Smithella. The sequence goes on along the minus strand of JAGPFC010000004.1, from coordinate 40,180 downwards.
TTTGCTGATTCTGTCCAGGTTCAATAATACGGCCATGCACGGGACTATATCTAAAAAACTTTTTTAGCTCCAGAAAAAAGAGTGGGGGCTCAACTTTTCGAGCTACTATAGATTCCATTGGTTACAATTTTTTTTGAATCACATTCAAATTTTGTTTGTCTTGTTGTTCGAGATTTGATAGTGTTTCGCAAACATAAAAAAATGGCGTGAAAAGTAAGAATCCTATGAATATCTTACCACAATTTCGTAACCTGTTTCAGGAACTCGAGAAAGGTTATCTGGAGAGGCGTGAGACCTTGAATCGCCGTCCGGAAAAAGGGAAAGAGCTTGAAGCCATCCTGACACTTGAACTCTCAAAAATGGAATCATGGCGACGCCCCATCATGGAACAATTGTGGGCAATCCATCGGGGACTATCGCATGAAGAGCGGATAAAACATGAAGAGTTTGTCCGGCAATCCACGTTCCGGCGCGTTCTTTATGAGGAAGCTCCTTTCTATCGCCGGATCATCGACAAGCCGGAAGGTTATGCGGGCGACGCCGAATCAATGAGAATAATATATAGAAATGCATTCGAGGGCCATACACCCTTTGGCATGTTTGCCCATAAACAGGCGACGGAATGCATGACCGGCCAGGCGCTTCGGAACCGCCGGGCATTCCTTCGGAGTCATATTCATCAGGTAAGGGAAAAAGGGGGCGGGCGAATTTTGAGCATTGCCGCCGGTCCCGCCATGGAAATCCAGGATGTGCTCGCCGGAGATCACAGTAGCAACACCTTGCATTTTCACGCTTTCGACCATGACATCAAAACTATACGGAGTGTTTGCCGGGAGTGCGCTGATCCACGGTTGTTTTACGTTCTGGGCAATGCTTTCCATCTGATGAAGGGAAACTATCATGTTGCTATCCCCCGGAAGCCATTTCTCAAATACTGTAATCCAAGGCGTGATTTCAAAGGCATCCGTAAAGCGCTTCTGCCCTTAAAATACAGCACCATGAAATTGAAAAGCAAAGACTACAATTTGATCTATTCCGCCGGTCTCTATGACTACATCAAAACGTTTCAAGATGATCCGACAAAGGGAACCATCGCCCTGACGAAACATGTCTTTGAGCTGCTCCAGCCCGCCGGCGCCCTGGTTGTCGGGAATTTTTCCTCTGACACCCCGACCGATATACGGTTCATGCTGGATTACGTTTGTGAGTGGAAATTAATCTATAGAACAAAAGAGGAGATGTTCGATTTTGCCCGTGGCATTCCACCCCATCAGATCAAAAACATGGAAGTCCTCCAGGAACCTTTAGGAATCAACTATTTCTTAAAAATCGAAAAACGCCAGTAAGACAGATAAAGGTCCATCATGGAAATCAGGAAAGCATTTCTGACGTCGGTGTATGCAGCGGTGATGATTGCCGTGGTGGCCTGGTCTGGCCATGCTGCTGATCATTCGGGGAAGATTCTGGATATGACGTATGCTTATGATGAACATACAATCTACTGGCCGAACGCAACACCGTTTAAACTGACGCAGGAGTTTCATGGCATGACCGATAAGGGTTACTGGTATGCGGCAAATTTTTACGCGGCTTCGGAACACGGCGGCACGCATACCGACGCGCCCCTTCATTTTGCAAAGCATGGGCGCGCCATTGATCAAATTCCTCTGGAGGAGTGGATTGGGCCGGCGGTAAAGATCGACGTGCGAAAACAGTGCGCCGGTAATCGGAATTATCTTCTGTCGATAGAGGATATTAAAAAATGGGAAAAGAAACACGGCCGGATTCCGGCCGGAGCATGGGTGATTATGTACACGGGAATCGGTACGCAATTTTATCCGGACCTGAAGCGCGTATTGGGTACAGATAAGAAAGGTTTGTCGGCAATTCCGGATTTGAGTTTTCCGGCTTTTTCCAAGGAGGCAGCGGAGTTTCTGACAACGAAACGGAATATCAGAGGCATTGCCCTTGATACGCCGAGCATTGATTACGGGAAGTCGCAGGATTTCCGGGTTCACCGTGTTATCTGTGGCGCCAATAAACTCGCGCTGGAAAATATTGCCCATCTGGATAAACTGCCCGCAAAGGGTGCAACACTGCATGTCATTCCCATGTCGATTAAAGGGGCAACGGGAGCGCCAGCAAGGGTTTTCGCGATTATCCCCTGACCGGTTATTTGCGGACACTCATTCATCCATTTTCCTTCGTAACGTGATCTGACGCCGCCGCAACACTCTAAAAGATGTATTGACAAGGCTGTCTTTTTCCTTTAGTTTACGCAAAAAAAATTGATTCCTGACTGGAGAATAAATAGTGAAAGAGATTGGTTCTTTAGACTTGGGCGGTAGTTTCCACGGCAGTCTTTTGGGTATGGTTCTCGATGCCGGACTGATGGTGCAGTTTGTTTTACTGTTGCTCTTTGTTTTTTCCGTGGTTTCGTGGGCGATTATTTTTCTGAAATACCGCTATTACCGGAAAGTGAACAAGGAAAACGATGCCTTCGCCTCCGATTATACGCGCAGTTCCAAACTATCCGACGTGATGCCCGCGGCCAAGAAATATGACAATTCCACCCTCGCGGAAGTTTTCCGGGTCGGTTATACGGAATTGACCAGAATCAACAAACAGGCCAGCGACGCGGCGGGCGGCGACGAAATCAGTCTCTCATCGCTGGATAATCTGGAGCGCGCCATGAACAGAGCGTGCAATACGGAAATGACGAAACTCGAAAGCGCTCTCGGTTTTCTGGCCACGACAGGTTCGGCCAGTCCGTTCATCGGATTATTCGGTACGGTCTGGGGTATCATGGATACCTTTAAAGGCATCGGCGCCCGCGGAACGGCAACACTGGCTGTTGTGGCTCCCGGTATTTCGGAAGCGCTGATTGCCACTGCCGCCGGTCTTGCCGCGGCCATCCCCGCCGTTATTTTCTACAATTACTTTTTGAATCAGTCCAAAAACATGGTTCAGGAAATGGAAAATTTCGCTTCTGAATTATTAAATATTGTCGAACGGCATTTTGTCCGAAGGTAAAAGTCGGGAAAGCTTTTTCTATGAGTAAATTTCGCAGAATCCATCATACCGATAAACCGCTGGCCGAAATCAACGTAACGCCTTTAGTGGATGTCATGCTGGTGTTGCTGGTTATCTTCATGGTCACGGCGCCGATGCTTTCCATGGGCATTGATGTCAACCTGCCGAAGGTACAATCAAAAAGCATGGATGTCACCGAGGAAAAACTCGTGCTGACCATCAGCGATTCGAAGGAAATATTCCTCAACAAGACAAAATTACAACTGGGAGAGTTAAATCCCAAACTGGAAGCGATCTTCTCCAACAGAATCGATCGCGAGTTGTTTCTCCGCGCCGATAAAAATGTCCCGTATGGTTTTGTGGTCGAGGTTATGTCGGAAGTGCGCAAATCCGGTGTCGATAAACTGGGGATGATTACGGAACCGCCTGAGGAAACAAAATGATGCCCCGGATGCCCGGCAAAAGCCACGGCGGACATGACGGCAACCTCAACAACATGATTTTCTTTTCCCTTGTCTGCCATTTGATTGTCGTTACCATCATTCTCATTTCCGTCCCGACAACTTCCCGACGTCTTACTTTTGGACCGATTTATTCGGTTCAGCTCGTCGGTTCCGAAGTGATCGCGACGTCCGGCGCAACCTCCGGCACCTCCAGCATGCAGGAGATGCTGCAAACCGTCAAAGCGCCAAGCGCCGTTATTCTCAAGAACAAGCTTACGGGCATCACTCCTACAACTGTCAGAACTCAGGACACTGACAGATTCAATATTGAAAAAGCTCTCAATAACATCCGGCAAAGCCAGCAGAACCGGCAGAACACTCAGGCCGACGCTGTCGGTCAAGCAGCCGGAACGACCGGAACAGCCATCTCGGACGCAGCCATCAACGCGCAAACCAATGAATATATCAGCGCTGTATGGTCCAGGGTGAAACAGAACTGGACCATGCCGCAATCATTAATGCCAAACAGAAACATTACCACGATTATCGGTGTGAAAATTGCGCGCAACGGTATGCTGGAATACGCGGGTTTTGAACAGCGTTCTGGCAACAGTTACTTTGACGACTCCGCTCTCCGGGCTGTAAAAAAATCAAGCCCGTTCCCGCCGCTGCCTGCCTGGGTCAGGGACAACAGCATTGAAATCGGCATACGTTTTCATTCGGCGGAACTGCAATAGTTTTTACAAGAAAGGATATCATCGGCTATGATAAAAAAACTTGTTCTTAAATTTATATGGCTGTTGCTTTGCTGCGCGTTCATCGATTTCAACCATTCCGCCTTTGCAAAAGTTTATGTGGATATCGACTCGCCGACGTTTCGTCCGATTCCCATCGCGATTGCGGATTTTCACAACAGCGCGCCGGGAACCGCCGGACAGTCTGGCAGAGGCAGCGCCATCTCCGAAGCCGTCAGGCAGGATCTTGCCCTGACAGGCCTCTTCAATATTCTCAATCAGAAAGGATCTCTGGAAACAAACGCGGCGGCGGATAAAATTAATTCTTCAGATTGGACACCTTTGGGAGCCGATTATTTGCTGAAGGGTGAAGTGATTAAAAATGATCAGGACATTATTGCCAACGGCTACCTTTTTGATGTCGGCCGGGGAGAATATATCTTTGCCAGGAAATACCGCGTGACGGCAGGCCAGTCCCAGGCGCTTTCCCGAGCCATCGCTGTGGACATTATGCGCGCGCTGGTCAATGATGAAGGGGACTTTAACACGAAAATCGCGTTTGTTCCCAAAAACGGTCTGAAATCGGATATTCATTCTATCGGCTATGACGGCACCGAGTTAAAAAGCATGACCAGTCACAAATCCATTCTGATGACGCCCCGCTGGTCGCCGGATGGAAATTGGCTCGCTTTCACGTCTTTTAAACGGGGGCGTCCGGAAATTTACATACGCAATTTGAAAACCGGCCTGGAAAGGAAGATCGCCGCTTTTGAGGGCATTAATCTGTGCGGTGGTTTTTCTCCCGACGGCCGGAAATTATTACTAACGTTGAGCAAGGACGGCAACAACGAAATCTATATGCTGGACATCAATACATTAATGCTCCGGCGTCTGACCAATAATTATGCCATCGATGTTTCCCCTTCGTGGTCACCGGACGGAAAAAAGATAGCCTTCGTTTCCAACCGTTCCGGCTCGCCGCAAATTTATACGATGGATACCGACGGCGGTAATGTTAAAAGAATCACGTATGAGGGAACGTATAATTCATCGCCGGTCTGGTCGCCGCGCGGTGACGCCATCGCCTACGAAGGACAAAGCCATAACGGGTATCAAATCTTTATCATTGACGCGGAAGGCGGCAATCCCCGTCAACTGACGTCCGATAACGCCAATAACGAATCTCCGTCGTGGTCGCCTTCCGGCAGGCAAATTGTGTATGTCTCCCGCAGGCAGTCCAAAAGCAAACTGGTGATCATGAATTCGAATGGCTCCAGTCCGAGGCCGCTTTATGAGACAAGCAGCAAACTGGTGACACCGTCCTGGTCGCCCCGTTTGAAATAACGGGATAAGAATTTTTCAGGGGTTGTTATTTTCGCCGCTTTGCCGTATAAGACATCAACAGAAAAAAATGAAAATTACCAACCGTCGTTTGAAAATTTTTTTTGTCGTTATATTACTTCATGGAGCTTAACCAGAAAGGATTGGAATTATGAAAAATTGCATAATGTATAAAGGCATGATCGTTGTTTTGATACTGAGTCTGCTGGCGTTTGCCGGCTGTGCATCCAAAAAATCTGTGGTGACCAGTGATACCGGCAGGGATCAGGGCATCACTTCCGATACCGCCCGGCAGGACGCTCTGCGGGATCAGGCCAGAGAGGACGCGGAGCGGGAAGCGTTGAATCAGTCCGTTGATCTGGAAAAAATGTCCCAGATAAAATCGCCGGTCAGTGATATTAATTTTGATTTTGACAGTTCCAGCATTCGTCCCGACGCCCGCATCATTCTCGAACGCAACGCGGATTACTTCATGAAAAACAGGGTGTCTTCCATTGTGATTGAGGGACATTGCGACGAACAGGGAACTGCCGAATATAATATGGCTCTGGGAGAACGTCGCGCTCAGGAAACGAAAAAATATCTGGTCAATCTGGGCGTCAAAGAATCCCTGATGAAAACTGTCAGTTTCGGCGAGGAAAATCCTCTGGATCCCGCATCCGACGAGGAAGCCTGGGCCAAAAACAGACGTGCGCATTTTGTTGTCAATCCATAAATATTATTCGAGGTGAAAAAATTGAAAAAATATTTGCAGATGATTTTGTTGCTGGCTCTGATATCGCTGGTCGGCTGCGCGACCACCGGTGATTTGAAAGCGCTTCGCATGGAATTGAATCAGAAGATGGATGATAAATATTCCATGATCGATGCCGATCTGAGCGACTTGAAGAAAAACGTTGCCGCGCTGGAAGCCATGCGCAAGGGGCAGGCCAATACGGCAGCGGATATTTCCGAATTAAGAGACAATATTCAACAGTTGCGCGGACAGATCGAATCGTTGAAAAAAGATCTGGCTGCGAGCTCCAAGAAAGACGATCAGCGTCTTGATACCATCCTTCTGAAAATTAATTTCATCGAAAATTTCCTGGAAATCGGCGGAAAAACCAACTCCATCGATGCCGGCGGAAAAACAAGCGGATTGCCCATTTCCGCTGATCCATCCAAAACACAGGATAAGGAAAAAGCGTATTCGACCGCTTACAAGATGTTTCAGGATGGACATTACGATAAAGCCAGAAAAGCATTTCAGAGTTTTCTGGAACATTATCCCGACAGTGAGTATTCCGATAACGCCCAGTTCTGGATCGGGGAGTGCTATTTCTTTGAGCAAAAGTACGAAGCAGCCATTCTGGAATATGAAAAGGTGACGAAAAATTATCCTAACGGCAATAAGGTGTCCTACGCGCTGCTCAAACAGGGACTGGCTTTCAGCAAACTGGGCGATAAGACCTCTGCCAAATTACTTTTACAGCAGGTCATCAAGAATTATCCGAACACGAGTCAGGCGCGTATTGCCCGTTCCAGTCTGCAGGAAATCAAATAGCATCTTCTCAGAACATCCCGAATTAGTCCAACGGGATTTCCCTGGTATTGGCGGGAATCTCCAGATGAAACACCGATAAATCAGCGGTTTTTTCCATTTTCACATCCGAATACTTCACCGATAGAGACGTCACGCCGTCCCCCATTTGAATGATTATTTGCCGTGGAAAACCGCCGGCATGCTCATCGTAAAGATACCGCACATTATAAAGTTCCCGACCGGCTTCATCTTTGCGCAGCATTTTGACCGGCTTGTTTTGCGTCTGCATCCAAATGATCTGCGATGGGCCCGAAAGCGTTTTCATTTCCCGACGGAAAAGATTTTCTTCCCGGAATGCCTGATCATCAATCTTTTTTTCCGGCAGGGCAGGAAATGTTCCGGTTAAAATCGCGACGATATCTTCAATGTCCATGAACCAGGGTAGAAATTTTTTCAGGTTATCCGCTGTGGGTTGTCCGGTGTATAATTCTCCGCGGGAGGGAATGAAGATATTCATTTTGTCGCGTGTGGTGGTCAGCACAAAATCCGGGGCGCCAAAGACCGGCAGTAATTCGATGCGCAAAAAACAGGGTCTTTTTAAAACCAGGGCGGCTTTTACCGGATAATAACCTTGAGACGTTAAAATATTGATTTCCGCCAACGCGCTGAAAATATCATCCTGATGCTCAACGCCAGTTGATGAAGAGGCCATTTCATCGGCTGAAAAGCCGTCGTCAATCACCGTCTGCTTCTTGACACCACAGGAAAGCAACGGTAACGACAATAAGCATAAAGCTGTAAAGAGAAACAGGGCTCTAACGAAGATTTTCAGAAAGACACGGTATGAAACCATGATGGATTACTATTGTTTTTTTTCGTTTAATGCTTCCAGCTTCTTTTGCACGGATTCATTTTTAGGATCAATTTTCAGCACGCGCTCGTACATGGTGCGGGCCTCCTTCATTTTCTTTTGCCTGACGTACAAATCACCTACGTGTTCAATAACGTCGGCTTCATCCGGCAGAAGTTCGAGCGCCTGTTTTAAATATTTTTCGGCACTGGATAATTTGTTTTTCTGGAAATAAACCCAGCCCAGACTGTCCAGCAGATAGCCGCTGCCCGGTTTAATCTCCAGAGCCCTCAGGATCAGTTTTTCCGCTTCATCAAGATTGACACCCCGCTCGGCATAACTGTAGCCAATAAAATTGAGGGTTTCAGCATGATTGGGATCGATGGTTAAAATCTTCTGCATGCTATCAAGGCTTTCATCATAGCGCCTGTTTTTATCATAAAAGACACCTAAAGCATAATGCAAATCGATATTTTGCGGAGCAATTTTGAGGCCATCCCGGAGAAGATTTTCCGCGCTGACGTTATCGCCGGTTTCCTCATAAAGCGCTGATAAGAAAAGATAAAACGGCACCTGATCATTCTTTTTCTTCAGTGCTGTCTTGATCAGATTAATGGACTCGTTAATGTTACCTCCATTTTTGTACAGCATTGCCGCGCGAATCTGGGAGCTGACGTACAAATCGGAGGTCGATGCAATATCTTTATATTCTTCTATTGCCGTCTGGGTTTCTCCTTTCTGTTCATATGTGGTTGCCAGCAGATAACGAACCTTGTCATCTGTCATGTTCTGCTGTAGAACCGCTGTAAATTCCGCAATCGCCAAATCCAGTTTATTCATGTCATAGTACAATAAACCCAGCGCCACCCGGATATCCCGGTTGCCGGGATCGATTTTTAAAACCTCTCGGAATTCTTTCTCCGCTTCCTCATATTTTTTCTTTTTGATCAGAAGCTCGCCTGTTCTAATTCGCAAATTGATCCTCGCGGGATCAACGGCCAGATACTTGCGGTAAACCTCTATCGCTTTATCCAGTTTCTCCTGCTTTTCATAAAGAGCGGTTAAATCAAATAAAGCCATCTCAAAGTAAGGGTTTAAAGACATGGCTTTCTTGAACATTTTTTCCGCTTCATCAAAACGCTTCATCTTCTCGAGCACCTTGCCGTAATAATAAATGCCCATAATGTTTTCGGGATCTATTTTCAGCATTTTCTTGAAGATTTCCTCAGCCTTGTTGTATCTCTTTTCTTCAGCAAAAATGATCCCCAGATAAAGATGGGCAATCAGATTTTTGGGGTCCAGCTCGATGACTTTTTTGTGCTCGCTGATCGCTTTCGCATATTCCTGGATATTCAGGTATAACCCTCCCATGATTAAATGCAGATCGACATTATCGGGGTGCCTGTCCAAGGCGTCTTCGCCCAGAGCGATCGCTTTGCTGAAATCGCCCCGTTCCGCGTAAAGGGAGATTAGGTCGTTGGTGAGATAAGCAGAGTCAGGATCGGCGGCAACCGCCTGCTTCATCTCCTGAGTCGCTTCTTCCAGCTTTCCCTCATTCCGCAAGAGGATACTCAGGGAATAATGGTATGACGCTTTGGCCTGAATTGTTTCCGGGGATCCCGAATCCGTTTTCTGCAGATTTGCACAACCGTAAATATTCAGGACAGCAAAAATAAATGCTGACAGCAAAACGGTTGGAACGTGTTTCATATTTAATGTGCGCATTGCGTTTTATCTTTACCTCTCATCGACTCATCATGACGGATGATATTTCATTTTGTTCACCAACCTGGAAACAGGAACAATCGATACACCTTTTTGACGCATTATTTTTGTCGCGTCTTTGAGTGCCCGCACCGTTTCCGGATAAGGATGACCAATAATGATTTCCGCGGAAATATCGGCACCATCGGCAACATTCATTAAATTCGCGTAAATTTTATTATAATCCCGATGATTATCAATAAATACTTTTCGTTCACCAATTTTTAATCCTGCGTTCCCGTTAGCAGCAGCCGTTTTCGTGTCTGCGGATGTGCGCGAATCCACAAAGAACATGTTGCGCTTTTTCAATTCTCTAAAAACGACAGACAGTTTTTTTTCGTCCATCATGAATTTGGACCCCATGTGGTTGTTCACGCCGGACACATGCGGCACGGCGGTAAAATTTTTTCTCAATTGCAGAGCAATCTCCTCATCACTCATGTCGGTAAACAAAGCTCCTTCTCCCGGTTTTTCATCAGGATAAGAAACCGGTTCCATGGGCAAGTGCAAAAGAGTCTCTTTTTTTGCCTTATGAAACAGTTCAGCCGCCTCACGGGAATGTCTCTGAAAAGGCACGATGGCAAATGTTAAATCAGCTTTGATTTTAAGCAGTTCCCGAACCGCGTCTAAATCATAACCGATATCATCAATAATGATAGCCACTTCCCGCAACGGCGCGGCTTTTACCGATGCGCTTTTTTTCGATTTGTCTTTTGGCTTAACCGTTTCCCGGGCAGTTTGTTTTATAAATTTTTTCGTCTCTTTGATCGCGGACGGCTCCTCCTGAAACAGCACATAAACAATGCCCGCGACTGTTAATACGATGAATAAAATGAGTGTCGCTGTAAAAAGTTTTCTCAATAACGTCATGACCGATGTTGTGCTTAACCGGGAATTTAATGCATGTTATTATTTTTCATGATATCCCAGCTCTTCAGAATATCCACCGCGGTTCTGAGTTGATTGTCTTTAGATAAATCAGAAATCTCCTTACTGTCCCTGGCTTTGATTTCCTCAATTTTTGTACCGTCCTCTTTAGTCGGCTTGATGTGCCCTTTTAGATCCTTTTCCCGGAGCCGCTCCTCTTTGTCCGTAGCGGTTTCCTTATCTTCCACAGGCAGAATGAATGGCACGGTGATATCAGGTGTGATGCCTTCCGCCTGAATGGACCGCCCCTTCGGGGTATAATAACGTGCGGTTGTTAATTTCAGAGCGGAACCGCCTTCCAGGGGAATGACGGTCTGTACAGACGCTTTGCCGAAAGTTTGCGTGCCCACAATTAAAGCGCGGCCGTTATCCTGTAAGGCTCCGGCAACAATTTCCGCGGCGCTGGCCGTCCCTTCATTGACCAGCACAACGATCGGGCAACTGATTTCGTTATTGTCATCCCTGGCCATGGACTTTGTTTCCATGCTTTTGGCCCGTCCACGCGTGGAAACAATCATGCCCGACTTCAGAAATACGTCAGACACTTCAATGGCCTGAGTCAACAAGCCACCCGGATCATTTCGCAAATCCAGCACCAGGCCCTTCAGTGGATTATTCTTTTCAGTGACTTCTTTCAGGGCTTTGCGTAAATCATCAACCGTTCTCTCCTGAAAAGCAGCGATACGAATATATCCGATGTTGTCTTCCAGTTTCTTAACCTTCACGCTTTTGATTTGAATAATGGCGCGGGTCAGGGTAATGTCTTTCGGCGCGGTCATATTTTCCCTCATAATGGAAATGGTGACCTTCGTGTCCTTGGGACCGCGCAGTTTTTTGACAGCTTCCATCGTCGTGATATCTTTTGTGGATTTCCCGTCAATTTTCAAAATCTGATCGCCTGATTTTATTCCTGCGTTAAACGCGGGTGTATCTTCAATAGGAGATACAACGGTCAGCACTTCCTTGAGGATCATAATTTCGATGCCGATGCCGCCGAATTGCCCCTGGGTCTCCACTTCCAGTTCTTTGTATAACTCCGGTGTCATATAAGAGCTGTGCGGATCCAGTGACTTCATCATGCCGTTAATGGCGCCCTGCATGAGTGAGGTGGTATCAACTTCATCAACATAATTTTTTCTGACCATGTCTAAAACTTCATTGAAAGTTTTAATGTCTTTGTAGAAACTTTTATCTTTGGCGGCAGCATTGCCATCGTTACGAAGCCCCAGAAGGCCCAAGGAACCCAGACAAATAACGGCCAGCAGAAAAAATTTCACGGATACTTTTTTCATTATCTTCCTCACAATCTTGATTAAAGGATGAATTTACTTATATCACTTTCTCTTATATTTTCCATTTCTTTTCAAAGATTATCTGGAAAATACAGGTTCTTTCCCGCAAAGGCTTTTGAAATTATTCCACTGTCCAGGCCGTGCCGGTTGGAGAATCTTTCAGAACAACATTCATGTCCGCCAGTTCTTTTCTGAGTTCGTCTGCCCTGCTCCAGTCTTTATTTTGCCGGGCGGCCTGCCTCTGCCTGACCAGATCTTCAATTTTGTCAACATTCAGGCCTCTTTTGCGCATTTCGGTTTCTTTATCGGCAAGAACAAATTGGTCGGGATCGCTGTTAAAAACTCCCAAAACTCCGCTGAAATGATCAAAAACCTTCTCTGCCTCAGCGAAGATGGCGGCTTTTTCCGGCGCGGGCATCTTTTTTTCTTCCACGATAAAGTTGTTGGTCAGCCGGACCATTTCAAAAACATGGCCAAGGGCCTGGGCGGTGTTGAAATCATCATCCATGGCTTCATCGAATTTTTCCGTCAGTTGCTTGAATCTGCTGACGTAGCCCGCCGCCTTTTCCGAAATGATTGATGAATCCTGACGGGAATCCGGTGATGATTGATTCCGGGCCTCCTTGAGAAGCTGTAACGTCCGGTAGCCTCTGAGCAAGCCGGCCCTGGCTTCAGTCAGCGACTCATCGGAATAATCAACCGGACTGCGATAGTGACTCTGCAGCATAAAAAAGCGCAGAACCTCCGGATGGTAATTTTTCAGGATTTCTTTGACGGGAAAAATATTGCCCAGCGATTTGGACATTTTCTCCGAATTGATTTTTACGAAACCGTTGTGCATCCAGTAATTGGCCGGCTGTTTGCCGGTGGCTGCCGTCGATTGAGCGATTTCATTTTCATGATGCGGGAAAATCAAATCCTCACCGCCGCCGTGAATATCAAAGGTTTCTCCCAGATAACGCCCGCTCATCGCCGAACATTCGATATGCCAGCCGGGACGCCCTTTCCCCCAGGGACTTTCCCAGAAGGGTTCTCCTTCCTTGCTGTTTTTCCACAGGGCAAAATCCAGAGGATTCTTTTTCTTATCATTGACATCGACGCGGGCACCGGCCATCATTTCTTCCAGATTGCGGCCGGATAGACCGCCGTAGGGTTTGAAATCGCTTATTGAAAAATACACGTCGCCATCCACGCTGTAAGCGTACCCTTTTTCTTCAAGATTTTTGATCAGGGCAATCATTTCATTCATGTGTTCGGTTGCCTTGGGCACAACCGTGGGCTTCTGAACCCCGAGCGCCGCCATATCTTCATCGTGAGCTTTAATATAGCGCTCGGATATCTCTCTGAAATCAACGCCTTCCCGGTTGGCGCGGTCGATAATCTTGTCGTCGATATCGGTAAAGTTTTTAACGTAGGTAACATCATATCCCTTTGCTTTCAGGTATCTGACCACAACATCGAAGACTACCGCCGCGCGGGCATGACCAATGTGGCAGACATCATAAGCGGTAATGCCACAGACGTAAATGCCGACTGCCCCTTCCTGAATGGGCACAAAGACTTCCTTTTTTCTTGTTTTGGTATTGAATATTTTTTGAGACATATTTCTTTAACCTTTGTCAGTTATGGATAGAGAGGTGCAATCTGCAGACCGCTGTCTTCCTTAAAGCCGCACATGATATTCATGTTTTGCACGGCCTGTCCCGCGGCGCCTTTAATTAAATTATCAATGGCCGCCATGATAATCACCCGTTTTGTCCGTGAATCAATCGCGAGACCGATATCGCAGTAATTCGATCCGCAAACCGATGAAATGTTGGGATAGACACCCTGGGGACAAATCCGGACAAATTTCTCCTCGACATAAAACGAACTGTAAACCGCGTGCAATTCCGCCAGGGAAATATCCTTTTTCAGTTTGGCGTAAATGGTGCTCAATATTCCCCGCTTCACCGGCAGCAAATGCGGCGTAAAGGAAACGGCAAATTTCCTGCCGGCCAAGGCATTCAATTCCTGCTCGATTTCCGGCAGATGCCTGTGCTTGCCGACTTTGTAGGCTTTGAAGCCGCTGTCCACTTCACAAAACAGCGATCCGGTCAACGGTTCCCGCCCCGCCCCGCTGACACCCGATGCCGAGTCCGCGATAATCGTGGAAACGTCCAGGATTTTCTTTTTCAGCGCCGGAGCAAGACCCAGGATAATACTGGTCGGATAGCAGCCGGGATTGGCTATTAATTTTGTCCTCCCGATTTTTTGCCGGTACAGTTCGGGAATACCGTAAACGGCATCCTTGATCAATTTGGAGCTGCTGTGTTTTTGATACCAGGTTTCATAGGTTTTCAAATCCCTCAAACGATAGTCGGCACTCAAATCGATGACCTTCTTTCCGGCCCTGACAAATTCCGGCGCAATCTCCATAGAAACGCCGTGGGGCAGGGCCAGAAAAACAACATCGCACAGACCGCAAATTTCTGCGGGGGTTGAATTTTGATATTTTAATGAGGCAAAGCCCTGTAGAGCGGGAAAGACTTCCGCCACCGGTTGTCCGGCAAATCGCCGTGATGTCACCGCAACCAATTTAACTTCAGGATGACCTGACAATATTCTGATTAATTCCTGTCCGGTGTACCCGCTGGCGCCGAAAATTGCTGCCTTGATCATAAGAAAATCTCCCAAAAAAAAGGGAGGCCGAAAGCCCCCCTGTTGGATTTTATCGTTTGGAGAATTGGAATCTCTTCCTTGCTCCGGGCTGACCGTATTTCTTTCGTTCTTTAACCCGGGCATCTCTGGTTAAAAAACCAGCCCTTTTCAGGACGGAGCGTAACTCCGCATCATACTCCAGCAGCGCTTTGGAAATTCCGTGTTTTACGGCTCCCGCCTGACCGGCCATTCCGCCGCCGCACACATTGACATATAAATCAAACTGATCTTTTTTACCCGTGATATCCAGAGGCTGTTTGATCAGCATTTTCAGACTGGGACGCGTAAAATAATCATCAAAGGTTCTTTTGTTGACGACAAAATTGCCGCTACCCGCCTTCATATAAACACGGGCGATAGCGCTTTTTCTTTTACCTGTTGCATAAAATCTTTGTTCCGCCATGACTTCTCCAATAATAATCTAAATTCTTATCTACCAAATTAAATGGATAATTTTTCCGGACACTGTGCTTCATGGATATGAGCATTGCCCGCGTAAACTTTCAGTTTTTTCAACATTTTGCGTCCAAGATTGTTTTTGGGCAGCATTCCCTGCACGGCGGCACGAATCAGGTTTTCCGGTTTTTCCGCCAGCATTTTTCCGGCAGCCGTTTCCCGTAATCCGCCCGGATAACCGGAATATGAATAATAAATCTTATCGGTCAGCTTTTTACCGGTGAGAACAATTTTTTCCGCGTTGACGACGATAATAAAATCACCCGTATCAACGTGGGGGGTATAAATAGCCTTGTGCTTGCCCCTTAACCGACTTGCTATCTCGCTGGCAAATCTTCCCAGAACCTTGCCCGACGCATCCGCGATGTACCACTTTTGATTAGCCGTTTCAGCTTTTGCCATATATGTTTTCATAAAACCACCATACAAATTAAAAATTTAAAGGCGAACCTTATGCAATCTTCATTTGATTGTCAAGAAAAATGTTTAATTAATTATAGCTATATTATTTTCGTCCCCTCCGGAAATCCTGAAGACCCAAGCGCCAGGGGTCAATCCCTTTCATCTTTTGAGCTATTTCTTGACCGTTATTAAATCTGTCAGGAAAGAAACCCTTTTTACGTAAGACTGCAATACTGATTTGATTCTCAGGACAAGGAGGTTGACGCCCGCTGCGCCAGCGCTGTCTTGACGGCCTGACGCGTCAGGAAGAGCATTTCCCTGTATTTTTCCGAAGCGGATATTGAATTGGTCAAAGTTCCCGAAGTATAATCTTTAACAAGCTGCACCTTGGTTTTGGCGAATGTTTCCAGAGTTTTCCGGTCAATGGAATTGACGAATAGCTCAATAATTTTTCTGCGCATGGGGCGGGTAGAATTGGCCAGCAGCAGGAATATCGTATTATTGGCCACCTTGACCACAAGATCCTGCTGCTTCTCCTGAAGCCTGATAACCTTCTCTCTGTCGTCAAGGCTGGCAAGCTCTTCATTGATGAGTCCCACAATAGCCTTCACATCGCGCGGTGAAAATCTGTTGGCTGCTATTTTTAATATTTCCGGAAAAACCGCCGTCCAGAATTCCCATATTTCATCCATGAAATAATCATCAACAATCATCTTTTGCTCGTTTTCGTCTTTCTGAGAAAAGAGAAGGCTGAGAAAATCGATGCCGGCATGTTGCACATAGTCTTTGACATAGATACCATCGCCCTGTTTGATATCGAGGACGTTCATGGATTCCAACTGTTTCAAGCCGATTCGCAGAGAACTCAAATCGACTTTCATCTGCCGGGATATTTCCTTGGCCGGAGGAAGTTTTGTTCCGGCCTTAAGCTTATTGTTAAAAATATCTCTCATGAGAATGCGAACAACTTTCTCCGGAACTTGTTGATTAGACATTTTTTTCACCTTCAAGTTAGAATATATTGAATTGTGCGCACTATAATCGATTAATGACATCTTGTCAAATAGTTATTTAATTATAATAATTGATATATAAAATACTTGACATTGTATAGCTATTTAGTGTAGCGTCATAAACAAAGATGCTTCCGGGAATAATATACCGTTACTCCTTGGGGAGCATGAAAACTATGAAACAGCAAACCAAGGATTGCCATGATTGCAGCGGGATGCGATGTCGGTTCCCTTACCGCCAAGGCCTACATCATGACTGAAAAAGGCCCACTGGCCTCGGAAATCATCCGGGTGAAATCGACAAACATAAGCTCGGCAAACGAAGTCATGGAAAAAGCGCTGGCCTCAGCCCGTCTTCGTTTTTCCGATTTGGAGTGCTGCTGCAGCACCGGCTACGGACGGCATGAAATTCCTTTCGCCAAGATGAACATGAGCGAGATATCCTGTCACGGCCTGGGAGCCTTTCACGCCGATCCCAGCATTCGCACAGTCATCGATATCGGGGGACAGGATTGCAAGGTCATTCTGATTGACTCAAACGGCAGCATCCGTGATTTTATCATGAACGACAAGTGCGCCGCCGGAACGGGAAGGTCGCTGGAGATTCTGGCTAGAACCATCGGCGTCAAACTCGAGGAGTTGGGAAAACTGGCTGTCAAATCCAAAAAACCGATCAACATTACCAACAAATGCAGCATCTTTATGGAGTTGGAGGTGCTCAACCATCTCTATACCCGGAAGAGGCTCAAGCATATTGCGTGCGGCATTGCCGACGCGGTGGCCAAACGGGTGGCCGGTCTAGCCAAAGCCATCGACATCGAAGATAATATCTGCATCACCGGTGGGGTTTCCAAGAATCCCGGTGTGGTGAGGCAACTGGCGCATCACATGAACAAATCATTTAAAGTCCTTCCCGTGGATCCGCAGATTATCGGCGCACTGGGCGCCGCCTGTTACGCAATGCAGGCCATCAAGACAGGAGGTCCATCATGATCACGGCCGGCATTGATGTGGGAACCCGCTTCATTAAAGTCGCTCTAACCGACGGCGAGAACCTGCGTGGATATGCCTGCGCGGAAATGGGACCCCACTTCGACGCGATTATCCGGTCTCTTTTAAAGGAAGCACGGGTACAGGCCGGAGCGGGAATATGGGACATAAAAAAAATCATTGCCACCGGTTTCGGCGGTCATTTGGTGAAAAAAGCAGCCTTTACATTGGGAGAAGCCGCCTGTACGGCAAAAGCCGCCTTTTTGCTCGACCGTGATATCAGAACCGTCGTGGACATGGGAGGGCTCTTCATTACCGTTGCGACGCTTGATCAGAATGGTTTTCTGGAAACGACACATGTCAACGAAAGATGCGCCGCCGGAAGCGGCAAGTTTCTGGAAACGGTGGCCGAGGCCGTGGGCGTGCCCTTTGAAAATATTTCTTCACTGGTCTCATTTTCCACGACTCCATACACTTTTACCAGCAACTGTGCGGTCTTTGCCGAAAGCGAAATTATCTCGCAGGTCAATGCCGGGATGAAGTCGGGGGATGTTCTGGCCGGTGTCATCAACGCCGTTGCTTCCAAAGCCGCTTCTCTTATCGACGCTGCGGGAGCACAGGATGGCATCGCCCTGATCGGAGGCATGGCCAAAATTCCGGCGATCCGCAAGAAACTTTCCGGGCTTACCGGTAGAAAAATGCTGGTGTTGTCTATTGATGCGCAGTCGGTTGCCGCTTTCGGCGCCGCGCTGCTCGCGCAAGGAAGAAAAAACCGCGATGGCCGGATCGTCGCGGAAAAAGGATTTTGAAACAAGGCATGGCCAACGTGCTTTTAATATGTTCAGCAGGAGTTAATCATGAGAGATGTATATGTCATTGCGGCCCACACCATCAAGTTCGGCAAGTATCTGGAAAAGACCATCACCGATCTGTCGGCGATGACCGTTTTGCCGTGCCTGAAAGAGGCGGGGTTGGATAAAAAAGACCTTCAGGCACTTTGGTTCTCCAATTCGGCTTGGGGTGAATACAAAAGACAGGTCTGCATCCGCGGTCAGGTCGCCCTCCGCCCTTTGGGAATAGATGCCATCCCGATTACGAATCTGGAAAACGCCTGCGCGGGCGGTTCGACCGCCTTCCATCACGCCTGGATGGGTGTTGCCAGCGGCTTGTATGACATTACGATGGCTCTGGGAGCGGAAAAAATCTACGACCGGAATCAGTCCCTCGTTTTTTCCGGATTTCTTACCGGTTTAGATGTGGGAAATTTCGGGGAAACACTGAAAAGATTGGGCGATGTTGCTTTGAGCGACGATGAAAAAAAGGCCATGGCGGCTCACATCGAGAAATACAAGGGAATGGCGAAGAAAGGCTCGGGTAAGGGCAAAAAAAAGACCTTCAAAGACAAGCTCATGACGCAGCGCGACGCCCTGGTTGTCGCCATCCGGATCGGTGAAACCATGGGATATGATATGGTGAAAAGACTGCGGAAAATGGGCGGCGATCATTCACCATTCATGGATGTTTACGGTTACGAGGCGCGCCAGCACATGAAGAAGTTCGGCAGCACCATCGAACAACTGGCCGTCATCGCCTCCAAGAATCATTTTCATTCCTCCCTGAATCCGAACGCCCAGTATCAGTTCCTCGTTTCCAAGGAAGAAGTTCTGGCGGACCGCCTCGTCACCTGGCCGCTGACCCGATCCATGTGCGCTCCCATCGGTGACGGCGCCGCTTCGGCGATTCTCTGCGACGAAGCCACGGTCAGACGTCTGGGACTTACATCTCAGGCCGTAAAGATTAGAGCCTCCATTCTGGGGTCCGGCATGGCCAGGGAGCGCGATGGGATCGATATCGGAGAGCGCCTGAGTCGCCTTGCCTATGAAAAGGCCGGTGTGGGACCTGCCGAGATAGCCTTTGCCGAAGTGCACGACGCTTCGGCCTATGGAGAGATGCATCAGTGCGAATCGCTCGGCTTTTGCTCCCTGGGCGAAGGAGGAAAGTATGCGGAAAGCGGGGCGACGAAGCTTGGAGGCAAACAGCCCGTTAATCCCAGCGGCGGCTTGGAATCACGAGGCCATCCCATCGGCGCTTCCGGATTGGCTCAAATTCACGAATTGGTCACCCAGTTGCGGGGGGCGGCCGGTTCAAGACAGGTTTCGGGAGCGAAGATAGGACTCGCGGAAAACGGCGGCGGCGCGCTGGGTGTGGAAGAGGCGGCCATGTGCATACACATTCTGGAAAAACCCACGCTGTAACAAGATGGATGAAGGAGATGTACCGTGAATAGAACATTAAGAAAATTAGGTTTGGCGAAAAATGTTTTAAAATCAATTTTGGTGTTTTCCGCCAATGAAATCAGCAGAGGAACTTTCCTGAAAAATATACGCGGCGTTCCCAAAACAGAAATTCTTGAAGAGATGTCCTGGGGAGAGTTGATAGAAGAAAAAGCTGCCCGATACAAGGACAGGATCTTCCTCATGTTCGAGGACAAGACCTTCACCTACCGCCAAATGAATGAAAACGCCAACCGGTTGTCCAATTACTTTCTTTCTTTGGGAAGCGGCCAGGGTAAAGGCGTAGCCATTCTTATGGACAATTCTCCCCGCTTTCTGGACATTTTTATCGGCATCCAGAAGATCGGCATGTATGCCGTGCCCGTCAACACTTCCCTGAAGGGAGACAGTCTCCTTTATATTCTCAACCATTGCGACGCGCAGTATCTTGTTATCGATGACACCCATCTTGAAACCCTGCAGAAGATTGCCGACCGGCTGGAAAACATCAAGACCATCATTGTCAATCCCTCAACCGCAAAGCCGGAGAAATATCCACAGGGTTATCGGGTTCTTGACGAAGCATACAAGTGTTCGTCTGCAAATCCGGGGATCGGCTACCGCAAGGATGATATTTGCTTTATTACTTATACGTCCGGGACGACGGGACTTCCCAAAGGTGTTGTTTACCGATATCGGAAATCATCCGTGAAAGTGCTTTCTCTGGTGGCCGTGATGCTTTTCAAGAAAAGCGATGTGCTCTATACGGCCATGCCACTCTTTCACGGCAATGCCCTGTTTGTAACCGTGACCAACGCGCTTCATGCGGGTGCCAAGGTTGCTCTTGCGAGAAAGTTTTCTGCAAGCCGCTTCTGGGATGATATCCGAAGATATCATGTGACCACCTTCAACACGATCGGCGCCATGATTCCCATCTTGATGAAACAACCCGAAAAGCCGACCGACCGACAGCACAAAGTCCGTTTCATTATTTCGGCGGCCTGTCCCGCCGATCTTTGGGAAAAATTCGAGAAACGCTTCGGGCTTACCATCTATGAAACCTATGGCGCCGTCGATGGCGGCGGCAAGATCATCCTCAACCTGGGCACGGCGCCTGTGGGTTCTATCGGTAAACCGCCCATGAAAGTCAAATACCGTCTTGTGGATGCCAATATGAATGATGTTCCCGATGGCACACCCGGTGAGCTGGTCTTTCCGGTTTCCGGCAAAAAGAGCACTTCTTCGGTGGAGTATTATAAAAACGAAAAAGCATCGTCGGAAAAAATGAGTAGCGGATACATTTTCACCGGCGATTTGATAAAACGGGATGCAAAGGGTTATCTTTACTTTATTGGCAGAAATACCGAGTCCATGCGGATCAAAGGTGAAAATGTTTCGGCCTTTGAAGTCGAACAGGCGATTCAAAAGCATCCCGACGTCCTGGAAGCAGCCGTTTATGCTGTACCCTCCGAACTCGCCGAGGACGACATCATGGCATCCATAATGCTCGTGGAAGGGAAGGAACTGAAGGAGGATCGCCTGATCGAATACCTGAAAGAAAATCTGCCCAAATTTGCCATTCCCCGCTACGTGAAAATAGTCCCTGAACTTCCCAAGACGGAAACACACCGGGTCAAAAAAAAGGAACTGGAAATTTTGAAGGTTGTATCCGGTACCTGGGACGAAAGCAAAAAGGCCTATGTATAACGAATTCAGATAAAGACCGTATCATAAAAACATTGCCGTTATTTCATAAAAAAGGAGGCAACAGCTATGGCTAACGTGAAAACCGGTTTCTGGCAAAAGATGTTCTTTGTCGGCTCGCTATGGAACATCAGTATCGGAGTAACAGGCATTTTGTTGACAGATTTTATCATCATGATGCTGTTCGGTAAGGCGCCGATGACAGAAAATATCGCGGCCTTCTTCAATGGTACGGTACCGGCAATGGACAATCTTCAGACCTTGATATTTTTCCGGTTTTTTATGATCGCTGTAATTCTCTTCGGAATAGGTTACTATTGGGTCTCGCGCGACCTGCTGGCCAATCGCGCCGTGATCTGGCTGGGCCTGGTCGCCAAGCTGATGATCTTCTTCACATTCACTTATTACTACGCGCTGGGGCAATCATCTTTATTTTCCGTCCTGATCTGTTCGGGCGACTTTATTTTTTCAATTTTCTTTGCCGCCTTCCTTTGGAAGACGAAAGATGGAATTTACTAAACGTTGAGGCCCTTAACGAAATGAAGAGGTGAAACATGGCAAAAAAACCGACAGATAATCTTTCCCCGCTCTATACCTACCAAGAGGGGATGGAATGGAACCCCGTGGAAAAAGTCATCATCGAAAGAAGGAGCAACCGGAACTTTAAGAAAAAGCCCGTGCCCAACAATCTGATCCGAAGGGTCCTGGAAGCCGGAAGATTCTCTCCCACGGCCGGAAATGCTCAACCATGGAAGTTCGTTGTTATTACTGATCAGGATCTGATTGCCGAAATGGAACGGGCGACGGTCAAAATGTCCAAATTACTTATGTGGTTTGTCGATTATAACAGAAACGCCTTTCGACGAATTTTCCTCACTGCTTATACAAAGTTCCTGACCCGTCTGATGCCCAACAAAATGCATCCCGTTCCTTTTAATCTTCTGCAACAGATTGCAGCCGAAAAGACGCCGATTTATCACAATGCTCCCGTCATGATTCTCCTTTTGATGGACAAGCGGGGCATAGGAAATCCAGCCTTGGATGCCGGTATTTGCGGACAGAATATTGTGCTGGCCGCGCATAGTCTGGGTCTGGGAACTTGTTGGATCGGGATGATGGCCGTTTTAATGATGAATCCACTGTGGCGGAAAAAGCTGGGGGTAACCTCCCCCTATGAACTCTCCGATTGTATTGTTCTGGGCTGGCCCAAAGGCGACTATGACGGCGAGGTATCGAGAGAAGTTCAGCTGGTCGAGTGGATAGAGGCCGGCGGGGTGAAAAGAACCGAAAGGCAGGGGGTGTAATGATGCTAAACCTTTCATGGGGGAAAAAAGGAAAGATACCGAATTATTTCAAAGAAAGCCAGATGACTTATGGCATCGTTGCTTTCAATCGTGCGCTGTGCAACGGCTGCGGCATCTGCGTTTCCATCTGCCCGGCCCGCGGACTGACCCTGATAAAAAGAGAAGATGATTCCCAGAAAAAGATTCCTCAGCTTATTGAAACCGCGCCGGGCATATCCCTTTGCATGGCCTGCGGAGACTGCACTGCAGCCTGTCCCCAGGAAGCCATCCGTATCCAGCGGGGATTTAACGCGGGGTTCTTTTTCCGCAAGTTATCGCAACAGCCGGAATTAACGCCGCCGAAAAAATATTAATAAAAAAATATGGAGGGATTCCTTGAAAAACAAACCTAAACCTCTTCAATATCTTAAATGGAGTGCCCGGTTTCTGAAATTCGGATATTACCTTACAACTTTGCCGAATTTCACTTACTGGGCCATGAGGCTTACCCGGCCCCTTTATGTCCAACGCGAAACTTTCTTGAATCAAAAGATCAGATACGGCAGTCTGATTATGGGGGGAGGAATTCTTCCGCCGGAGGAAATCAGAGCTTACCACTACGGGGCAAAAGCCTTCTCCGATAATATGCAAAAAGCTGTAAAAGCGAATGAGGACGGCAAGCCCGTCGTCTGGGTGGAATGGATTCTTTCCTCTGAACTCGTAAACGCCTTTGACGCCGTTCCGTTCAATCCGGAAGCGCTCAATGTATTCGGAAACATGTCCGGTCAGGACGTACCATCCCGGCTGATGGAGGAAGCGGAAGGCGCCGGTTTTGCCACCGAATACTGCTCAGCCATTAAAGTGACAGCCGGATCCTATATGCTTGAGCAAATCCCAAAACCTGCAGCCATTATTGCCGGATCTCATCCCTGCGACACGAACGTTGCCGCCTATCAGAGCATCACTCATCTCACGGGCGCGCCGGTGTTCTTTTTCGACTCCCCCTACTGGCGCGATGAGGACGCCTTTGATTATTATGAAAAAAATATGTGGCGTCTCATCGATTTTCTGGAAAAAACCCTTCATCAAAAAATCAACTGGGACAGACTCAAACAAATCGCGGAAAATGAAAACAAGTTCAACTTTTATATGCATGAAATATGCGAAATGATGCGGGCGATACCCTCTCCGGCAACGATGATTACACCGGTTTTTGCCTGGGTCGTCAGGGAGATCGCCATCGGCGATCCCAACGGCACCGAGATGGCCAAACGCATGTACGAGGTCGTCAAGGATCGTTACGAAAAGGGCATGGGTGTCGTCAAAAAGGAAAATATCCGCGTGCTGTGGTGGAATCCGCCGATTGCTTTTTTTGCCTACGTCTTCAAATGGATGGAGGATGAATTCGGCGCCGTTGTTGTCAAGGATTTCATCGGCGACGTCCGGATGCCGCATATAGATACCTCATCGGAAAAAACCATGGTCCATGACATGGCCAAGAATCATCTTTATCTGGCGATGGCCAGACAATGTCATGGAACGGTGGAATACATCCTGTCGGAACTGGAACAAGCCATTGAAGAATATTCGCCCGATTGCCTGATTTTCGCGGGGCACGCCGGCTGCAAACACGGTTGGGGTGTCATCGGCATTATCAAGGACCTGTTGAAAAAAAGGGGGCTGCCGTCGCTGTTCATGAATATGGATATTATGGATCAGCGACATGCCACGGAGGATGATATCAAACGATGGATAACGGAATTTTTCAGGAGCAACGGATTCGCATGAAAACCATACTCGACGAAACAAGAGAACTGGCCTTATTGACGCATAACCATTATCTCGAAGAGGCCAAAAGGCAGGGTAAAAAAATTATGGGATATTTCTGTTCGTATATGCCTGAAGAGATTATCCATGCCGCAGGATTTGTGCCCTACCGCATGCGGGCGGTGGAAAGCAAGGAAACAACACGCGCAGACGCTTATTATTCTTCGATCAACTGCACATTTGTCAAACATTGCTTCAACAAAGCTTTGAACGGTGATTTTGCATTTCTGGACGGAGTTGTCTTTGTCAATGGATGCGATCACTCACGGCGTATGTATGACAACTGGCGTTATGCCGGAATCGGGCCCTCTTTTCTGTACATGTTTTTCGCCCCGCACATGATCAACGAAGCGGCCCTTGAATATTATGCCCTGGAATGCGAAAAATTAAAATCATCCATTGAGAAACATTTCAATGTATCCATCACCGACGAATCGCTTAAAAATTCCATCAGCCTTTATAATCAGAAGCGGCGTCTTCTGGCGGAAATCTATGCGTTGAGAAGCAAGAAAGATGTGCCCATAAAAGCCAGTGAATTATTGGGCATTATGCTGGCCGTCACGGCGGTCCCGGTGGAAACGGCCATCGATACGCTGACGGCAGTGAAGAAATTCATATCAGGACGTGTTATCTCCAAGCATGAGGATTTACGTCTTTTTATATCCGGGGGCTGCATCGAGGAAATGGAGCACCTGAAACTGATTGAAGATTGCGGCTGTGTTATTGTGGCGGATAACATCTGTCTAGGCTCCCGTCACTTTCTGGATGAAGTGAAGACGGATGAAAATCCATTACAGGCCATTGCGCATCGATACTTAAGTCATCTTTCCTGTCCGCGGATGATGGGGAACTTTGACTGGAGATTCGATTATTTGCTGGGTGTCAGGGATGAATATGGCATTGAGGGCGCTATTATTGAAAAATTGAAGTTCTGTGACATCTGGGGAGGAGAAATATATCTCTACCGTCAGGAAACAAAGAAACATCATATTCCACTGCTGGCACTGGAAAGAGAACTCTACGGCCGTGGCGACGGTCAGATTAAAACAAGGGTTCAGGCTTTTCTGGAGAAGTTGAGAAACAAACAAACAACCGATGAAAAACTGGTTCAGGCGGCAGGATCTGATTATAAACCTAAATTATAAATAAATCGGGAAGGTAAAACATATGAAAAAAAATGGAAACGGTTATGAATATATCATCGTCGGCACAGGACCGGGAGGCGCTCCGGCAGCAAGGGAACTGGCCAAAGCCGGTAAAAAAGTGCTCATGGTGGAAAAAGGCGATTATCACAAAAAGTTTCTGGGGCTTCCTTTCGGCATCAGGCTTCTTGAGCGATACATGCTCTTCGCCCGCTCCATGGAAGGCGTAATCATCGAAAGAGGCATCACCGTCGGCGGTTCTTCCATGGTTTACCAGTCCAACGTCATGGAACCGCCAAAAAAACTAATCGATAACATGGGAATCGATTTCACTCCGGAAGCCAAGGAGCTTAAAAAAGAAATCGGCGTCGAGGTTCTGCCGGAAAAATTTTACCGCAACAACAAGGGGCTTTACCGGATGCTGGCGGCAGCGGATAAAATGGGCATTCCTTTTCGGGAGCAGGAAAAATTCGTTCAGGCCGATAAATGCAAGATGGGCTGCGACTGGTGCATGCTGGGCTGTCCGGAAAACGCCCGCTGGACGACCCGGGAACATGTGGAAGAGGCAAAATCATATGGCGCGGAACTGATCTATAATGCGCCCGTTAATAAAATCCTTTTCAGTGCAGGAAAATCCAAGGCCACCGGAGTTCAACTGAAAAACGGCACGGTCATCAACGGCGATAACGTCATTCTCGCCGCCGGCGGTATCGGTTCTCCCGCCATCCTGTTAAGGTCGGGCGTGACGCGCCTGGGAACGCAGGAAGTGGGAACCAGGTTTTTCATGGATCCCATGAACATCATGCTGGGTTACAGCAAGGATCCCGACGGCGGTCTCTGGGGAATCCAGACCTTCACCCATGCCATCGAATCCATGGCTCAAAGCGAAGGATTTATGATCGGCAACTGTTCCGCTTGGGGAACTTGGGTCGTCTTGTCTTTCTTCCGAATGCGAACAGCCCGAGAGAATCTGCCGAAATTCCCCATCGTGAAAAGAGGCATGGGTTTATTTCTCAAATTGTCCGATGAAGCCCACGGACAGATTTACCCCCATGAGAAAACCAGCAAACCTTTCACGGCTGTCGATGAAAAAAAACTGAAAAAAGGAACGGATATTATGCGGGAGATTATCATCAAATCCGGCGGAGATCCCAAAACCATTTCCATCCTGAAGTGGGCCGGAGGTCATCCCGGAGGCACACTGGCCATGGGACAGGCTGTCCAACGGAATTTTTCCACGGAAATCGAAAATCTTTATGTTTGTGACGGCAGCACGCTGCCTGTGTCGCCCGGCGCTCCGCCTTCTCTGTCCATTTGTTCCATGTCACTGCTTTTGGGCAAAATGCTTTTGGGCAAGGTGAAAGCTGAAGACCGGTTTATCAAGGTAGCGGGATAACGAACTGACTCGTAACGAAAACAATTTGACATGCTGAGTTGCCGTTACGATTGAATTGCTGGATACATGGATAGGTTCTTATCTTGGTAGAAAAATAGCTCCAAATGATTACAAAACGTAACTATCCAAAATGCACAGGGCGGCTTTTCGCCGCCCTGTGATGGATATGTTACATGTTTTTCGCTGCTTGCTCGATTCCTTTTCTGATTCCGTCCAGTTTTTCCTGGCTCATCTTCACGGATATGCCCATGACGAGCGTGCGTCCCAGAATATCTTCGGCGTGCGGAATATTTTCCTTCCTGTAGTCCACCTTGCCTTTATAAGCCGGATTGGTAAAAGGATATTTTTTCGAGTTGGCCGTGGATTTTGCCAGAAAATGTTCCCAGTTCGGAACATAGTGCCACAGGTTTCTCTTATAGCAGACGGTGTCCACACCTTCGGCGCTAAGCAGGTTCTGGAACTTCTGCGCCTGATCTTCGCTCGGCATGTTAAACGCCAAGAATGTGGCGGAATCACCTTCGGGATCGGGTTTGACGCGGAAATTCACGCCGGGGACATTCGCCAGAACGTCCATAATGAATTTCTTGTTTTTCTTCTGCTCGCCGATCAGGTAATCCAGCTTGCGCAACTGAGCCAGACCCAAAGCGCCCTGCAGTTCGTTCATCCGGAAATTGAATCCGAGAATAGTTCGGCCTTCCAGAGCGCGGCTGACTTTGGGATTATGGTCATGGCCGTGGTCATGGTACCATTCCGACCGCAGATAAAATTCCTTGTTATTGGTAATCACCATGCCGCCTTCGCCGGTGGTGACCGTTTTCACGTAATCGAAGCTGAACGTTCCCATGTCGCCGAAACTGCCCAGTTTTTTGCCGTTGTAGCTTGCGCCGCACCCCTGGGCGTTGTCTTCCAGAACCAGCAGTTTATTCTGGCGGGCGACTTCCACGATTTTATCGATATTGGCCGCCGAACCGCACATATGCACGGGAATGACCGCCTTGGTGTAGGGTGTTTTCTTCTTTTCGATTTCATTCGGATCGAGATTGAGTGTGTC
Source organism: Smithella sp. (assembly GCA_018056685.1). GTDB lineage: Bacteria > Desulfobacterota > Syntrophia > Syntrophales > Smithellaceae > Smithella. The sequence continues at coordinate 12,037 of JAGPFC010000004.1, read as the reverse complement.
GTCAATATCCACCATGATGGGAATGGCACCCACTTCCATGACCGCTTCATAGGTAGCCAGAAATGTAAAGGCGGGTACCAGTACATCGTCGCCGGGACCGACATCCATCGCCGTCAGCGCGATCTGGAGAGCCGTGGAACCGGAGGTCACACCCAGCGCGTATTCCGTGCCGCAATATTTGGCGAACTCCTGCTCGAATTCTCTTACCTTATATATTCCCTTTCTCTCTTTATCAAAACCGTAACGCATCAGAATGCCCGTTTCGAGGACATCCATGACTTCTTTGATTTCTTCTTTGCCGATCAGTTCTGCTCCAGCCATTTCTTTAACCTTCCTTTCTTAGCTTATAAAGCCTGCGCGTAAATCGCGATCATGTCGTCTTTTGTTATTTTGCGGGGATTATTCTCCAGAGGCCTGGCCACCGTAACCGCCACATCGGCCAGAGCCTGAAAATCCTTTTCCTTAACACCGAATTTAGAGAGCGTGTCATGAATGCCGCAATCCTCAATCAACGCTTCGACAGCATCCAGCGCCAGATAGGCGGCTTCACGGACGGGCAGACCTTCCACATTTTCACCCATGGCCTCGGCGATATCCGTAAATTTCTCCAGCGACGCAGGCAGATTGAAAGCCATGACCGCCGGCAGCAGCATTGTATTGGCCAGGCCGTGGCCGACGCCGTATTTTCCGCCCAGCGGATAGGAAAGCGAATGCACTGCCGTCACACCGGCGTTCGCAAGGCCGATTCCTGCATACAGACTGCCCAGCAGCATTCTTTCGCGCGCGACAATATTTTTGCCGTCATGTACGCAGGCGCGCAGATTCTCGGCGATCAAGGCAATCGCTTCCAGAGAAAACATCTCGCTCATCGGTGATGCATTAACGGACGTGTAGGATTCAATGGCGTGACACAGGGCATCCAGACCGGTATGGGCCGTGGGCACAGGCGGAAGACTCAGTGTCAATTCCGGGTCTAAAAGCGCCAGTTCCGGATACAGGTAGGGGCTGTTCATGCCTTCCTTTTTCTTCAAGTTTTTGCGCAGAAAAACCGCGGTGAACGTTACTTCACTGCCGGTTCCGGCGGTCGTCGGAATCATGATTTTGGGCAAACCGGCTTTGGGAACTTTATTGAGACCGAGATAATCAGCCGCGGCGCCTTTATTCGTGGCAATCACGGCAATGGCTTTGGCTGTATCCATCGCGCTGCCGCCGCCGATTCCGATGACAATGTCACATTTGTTTTTGATCGCCAGTTTAGAACCTTCATCTGCCAGTTCAATGGGCGGTTCCGCCTCAACCTTGTCATAAACCGTAAACTTTATGCCTGCCGGAATGAGCACATTGGCCACTTTTTCCAGCAGATCTGTCTTGGCGAGATTTTTATCAATCACAACAAGTGGATTCTGGGCATGATGTTCCTTGACGTGGTCGGACAGGGTTAATAAGGATCCTTTGCCGAAAATGATTTTTTTGGCGCCGGTAAAAGAAAATATTTTTCTCATAATTTTAAACCTCCATTGGTATCGAACATTCTGATGACGTTGTTTTTTATCAGATATGCGTCCAGGGGACGTAATCAAGCGATAAGAAAAGCAATGTTTACGTTTGCAATCACTATGGGAAGCGTCCGGCAAAGTCAAGTTTTTTTGTGATGCGCATACCACTGAAGTTGCCGGCAGATGCCGCGGACAATTTTAACCTCGCGCGATAAAATCCCGGCGCGGGTAAAGAACCGTCGCAAATGCATCATCCAGTAATCAGGATTTTCCGGATTCAAAAATCCAATATCAGCGAGTAATTCCTTGATTTGCCCGTACATGCCTTCCAGTTCCGAAGACAGAGCCAGTTTGGGTGTCGTCTCCGTAATGGTGGCCGAAGACGACGCAACAAATATTTCGTAGCATAGAATCATGACGGCATGAGAAAGGTTCAGGGACGTAAATTCCCTCGACGTCGGAATGGTCACCACGGCATGACACATACGCAACTCCTCGTTGGCCAGCCCCGTGTCTTCCGGTCCGAAAAGAAGAGCAACTTTGTTTTTCTGCGAAATATCCGCAATATCCTGAGCGGCCTGACGAGGCGTTATAAAAGGACCGCGGGCCTTGCCCAGGCGGGCGGTTGTTCCCACAATGTAATTGAAGCCCCCGAGCGCTTCCGCTGTGTTTTCAACATATTGAATATCATCTAAAACATCAACAGCCAGATGCGTGGAACGTTGCCGCATTTCTTCCGGATCAAAATCATTGGTCCCTACCACAATAATATTCCGAATCCCCATATTTTTGGCGGCGCGGGCGACAGCGCCGACATTCCCCGCGTATTTCGGTTTATGCAAAACAATGCTGATATTTTTCGTTTTGGCTTTCAACATAAATGGCGTTCCTTTCGAAAGAAATCCTTTGTCTCACTATACATCATGTAATGCCCAAATCAAAGATGACATGGAAGTCTTTTGATCATTGATCCAAATGAATATTGACAAACAAGGCTTTTTAGCACAATATGACCGGCACGGGAAAGCATACTTTCTTTAAAAAATTTGCAGCCATCCAAAGCCTCAAAGAAGGGATACAAATTCTTATTTATTGCCCGGTCATTAATAAGACATAGACTTTGAATTATATGCGAAAAAGTAAAATCATCCTCTGGTGTTCCATTCTGGTATTCAGCCTGTTTTCTTTTTTATTTTTGTCTTACCGCAGTTTCTCGTACGATGATTCCTCAAGATATCTGAAAAAATATCTGGATTCGCTGGAGGTCCGGTTTTCTCAATATGGATGGAAAGATTTGCATTCGCAAAAAATTTCGTGGGAATATTACCGAACAACAAAAAATAAAAATCCTCTGATTTTTACTCATTTCGGCAGCAGTTCCAAAAACTGCATTTTATTTTTGGGCGGTGTGCATGGCGACGAATTGCCTTCGGTTTATTTGATGTTTAAACTTGCCCATTATGTAAAAGAAAATCCTGCTTTGTTCACAGACAACTGCATTGTTATCGCGCCGCTGGTCAATCCCGACGGATTTTTTTCAGCAACTCCCTCGCGAACCAATTCCAATAACGTTGACATCAACAGAAATTTTCCTACACAAGGCTGGTCCGGCAAAGCCATCCGTCAATGGATGAGCAAGGGTAAGCAGGAGCGCTACTTTCCGGGAAGTAAACCGGCATCGGAACAGGAAACATTATTTCAAATGGCCTTGATTAAAAGATACAAACCGCAAAAAATATTGTCGGTGCATTCCCCTCTTAATTTTTTTGATTACGACGGACCTTCTTCGGATTTGGATTCTTTTGAACAATGGATGGAAAAGATTTGTCGTGAAACCCGTCATCCTCTAAAAAAATTCGGATATTTTCCCGGATCCCTGGGAAATTATGCCGGTCATGAACAAAATATTTTCACACTTACCCTGGAGTTGCCTTCGTCTGATCCCCGGTATGGATATCATTACTTTCAGAAATTTCAGTCCTCCATTGTGAAATTTATCAACCTGCCGGTTATCGGCTCACCGCCAAACATCAGACTGGTCAATCACAGCAGCCAGGCTGCCAGGCATCATTAGTTTTCCGCAAGCATTTTTTTCAGAAAAGACTGCATCGTGTATCTGGTCAAGGTATTCAAATAATGAGGAGCGCGCGCCATCCAGGCACCGATAAAAAAAACTCCACAGGAAAGAGCGTAGGCCGTCGGTCCGCCAATCACAATAATCAGTGGTTCCTGCCACCAAACCGCAAGGAAACTCAGCGCGGCAATCGCAGGCCAGCCCATCAAAAAGCTCAGGGCCATCAAGATCAAACCGGTAATCAGGCGAGGCGTCGGACGTTCCTTAAATTCGCTGAGGTCAGCCGGGGGATACATGAGATTTTGGATCCATGACTTTCCCTTCAAATATTCTGCAAGTTTTTCATGAATCATTAAGCTTCCCTGATAAAAACCTTTTCGTACAGACATCCGCTAACATGTGCAGACATGGACGATGACATACACGAGCCTTTTTCTTTCTGCAACAGCTTTTCTGGCAAAGAAATGGTCGAGCCATTTCTTGACAGAGTTCTGCACAAATTATAAAGGGAATTTGTAATAAAAAAACACCTTGGTTTGAGGAAAAATTGCAAAAGGCAACCAACGTCTGGGATTTTTTTGATCGTTTTTACTGCATTTCGCTGCGGGGAAGGGAGGATCGTCGCCAATCGGCCTTCCGCGAATTTTCAAAAGTGGGGCTGGTGGACCGGGTGGAGTTCATCATTGTGGATCGCATTTCCAACGATTTTGAACGGGAAGTTTATGAATCGCACATGCTTTGCCTGCAAAAGGGATTGGAAGCCGGCGCAAACAATATTGTTATTTTTGAAGATGATGTTGAGTTCGATCGCTTCAACCCGGAGCGCCTGAAAAAGTGCACGCAATTTTTAAAACAACATCCCGCATGGAAAGTTTTTCTTCTGGGAGCTTTAATTCGTTCCAGCGCTAAAACAACCGAGTCTTGTGTTCAGAAAGTTCGTTATCAAAGTCTGACCCATGCCTATGCGGTGAATCGCCATTACGCGCAAACGCTGGCCTTTGTTCCATGGAGCGGAATTGTCAACGATACCCTTTTTCGACCGTTAAAGGAAGATGTTTACGCCATTTATCCCATGTGCGCGTTTCAAAAAAACTTCACATCGGACAATTATAAATATCCCGGACTTGTTTTTTTTCGTAATATATTAGGTGGGCTAAAAAGTATTCAAAAAGCGATTGAATTTTACCAGCGTCACAAAATTGCGATCATTACCGCGCATATCATCATTATTTTATTACTATTGATGACAGCATTATTTTTTCTCTGATCAACATCTACTGACCGGATTTCCCCTGCTTATATTTCAGCTTCCATGAAATGTAATCCTTCAGTTTGCGAATAGCGTCGCCTGGTGTATTGACAAATTCCATCCCCGCTTCATATGCTTCATCTTCATAAACAATTTTGATCCACTTTATCTTGCCCATGACGGTTATCATCTGACGCACAGTTTTTAAGTTCATTTCCATCATTACCAGAGTATCCACCGGCAAATAAAAATTCGCCTGCACCTTGGCTCCGGATATTGAAATATCTTTGCTGAAATTATGAATTACTTTCCCGGAAGGAACATTCTCGCCTCCGGAGACGACTGTTATGGTAACTTCGTTCTCTTCCTGAAGTCTCGGCGTTCTTCTTCTTTCCACCATAACGATCCATTCCTCCTGAATTTACCCCATGCCATCCGTTTGCCAATCTTTTATTTCCAGCGTTCCATTCTTTGTGTGAATCATTAGAACATACTGCAAAAAACAATTTTTTAGTTTAACGATTTTCGATTGTGAGTTATTCATATAAGCATTTTAAAATTCTCTAGTCAATTCAATAATGGATTCCATCTGGTCAAATTTGAGACATCCTCACTATTGACAATCATGTAATATTTCATATATTATAAGCACATCAAGAACATGTATGAATACGAATAGTCACACGTCCGGCTCCTGTTGATAATGTGTTTTTCGATCATGAATCAGCTTATTCCTGGAAAATTCTACGATGCCGATTGCAACCTTCGAGGTGTTAACTAACAAAACAAATGGTTTTTCACAGATCAGAAGGAGAAAAGGCTATGGGAAAACTTAATTTGACACCTGAAGAGGAAGTCAAGGTCCAGGAGATTCTGGAAAGATACCTTCCGGAACTGGAACACGAAACCGTGCATACAGACAGCAAGGAACTCCGCAAGTTTTTTATGGAACGCAAAGCCTTTATGCAGGAGTTACTGCGACGCCTGAAGAGCTGACCGAATCGCCTTGCTGACAACCCTATCATCCTTAACAGAAGTTATGTAGATTCCCTGACATAATTTCTATGAAGAGGTTGGTTTGTCCTTTAACCACCCGATATGTATTTATCGCCCTGTCCATTGTTCAATTGTACATCAACATTTCATAGTAGATTTCTAATTTCAATTATGATAGTAAAATATAAAGTAATTTCATTACGATAATTAAAAATTGTGGATGTGATTTTAAGATGAGTACTAATGCAGAATTAAAACTTTACAAGACCTTGGCAGATGCAGGTGATGCGTCTGCGCAAAACCGACTGGGTTTGATGTATCAAAATGGCGATGGAGTACCCCAGGATGATGCTGAAGCCGTCAAATGGTTTCTCAAGGCCGCCGAACAGGGACACGCCGATGCTCAGTTCAATATTGGAAGCCGGTACCATCATGGCAAAGGGGTGCCAAAGAACGACACCGAGGCTGTAACGTGGTTCCTCAAAGCAGCGGAACAGGGAAACGCCAATGCCCAAAATAATTTAGGATTGTTGTACCAGGATGGGAAAGGGGTTCCGCAAGACGATGCCGAAGCTGTCAAATGGTACTTGAAAGCGGCGGAACAGGGAAATACAAACGCTCAAAATAATCTAGCATCGCGATACCGGGATGGGAAAGGGGTTCCGCAGGATTATGATGAAGCCGTCAAATGGTATCGCAAGGCGGCAGAAAACAACAATACGGATGCCCAGAACAATCTGGGCCTGATGTACTTGAATGGCAGCGGGGTTGAACAAGACTATGATGTAGCCATCAAATGGTTTCTCAAAGCGGCCGAACAGGGAAATCTTGACGCTCAATACAATCTTGGCTGCATTTATCAGGATGGCAAAGGCGTATCTATACACTATGCCACAGCCATCAAATGGTTCGTCAAAGCGGCTGAACAGGGCCATGCTCATGCCCAGTACAGTCTGGGGCTGATGTACAGCAGCGGACTGCAGGACTATGCCGAGGCCGCAAGATGGTTTTTAAAGGCGGCTGAACAGGGCATAGCCGATGCGCAGTACAACTTTGGTGTGATTCTGGAAGAAGGGAGAGGTGTTAAAAAAGATCCTGCTTCGGCGGAGGTGTGGTATGGAGAAGCCGCTGAGCAGGGACACGAAGAGGCTAAAAAGAGGCTGGAAAAACTTCAGAATAATTAACGTTATTCGTTGATAAAAGAAAATTTTTTTGTGACACGCACCCGCATTTTAGTATTCTTCACAGCTTTAATGCTTACTAAATTCATCCGGAAGAATCAATCGTTACCTCAGAATCATAACCGGATATCAGTCCCAGAAACACCCAGAAAATATAGGCGACTGACGCGACGCTGATATTAAAAAAGGCCTGCGTCAGGTATCCCAGGACCGCTGCGACAAAAGGGATATATGCAGGGCTGTGTCTCATTTTAACGAGACTGCTTTTCAGTACGAACATAATAAAAATCAAATATATCATTAATGAAGGAATGCCCGTTGTTACGGCAATGTTCAAGTATTCATTATGGGCTTTATCGGGAGGCCGGGTTACCTTACCGAACCCCAATCTCTGAGACACAGATTCATTACCGAATTTCTCACCAAAAGGCTCCAAGAGATTTTCTATCCCATACCCTGTCCATGGTCTTTCTTTGATAAGTTCGATGACCTTCGCCCAGATATAAAACCGGGCAAGTCCCGATTCCGTTGCGCCACTGCTGTTGATTGCCTCCTCGTTCACTTTTTGATCACTTTTGATCGCTTCCCGGGCATCTTTTGAAATGGAATGAAATCTGCTCATAAAAATGCTGCCTGTCGATATATTAAAAATGAAGATAGCCACAACGGTCACAAGAAGTGCAATGGATATTCTTTGGATATCCTGTCTAAAATTTTTATATAAATAAATATATATGATGCCATAGAAGACCATGGCAGCGCCGATGCCAACCCACGCGCTTCTGGTGAGCGTGCAAATGAGCGCATAAATGAGCAAACCGTAACAAATACCGGATATGAAGTGCTTATTCTTTACAAAATCTTGAAGAATCACAGGAATGACCAGCACCAGATAGCTGCCGAAGAAATTCGGATTGCCGAATGTGGCAAAAGCGGTTTTCCAGCCACCCCGGATAAAGTCTCTGGGAAAAGGATCGAAGCCATAAAACTGCGCAATCCCGTATATGGATAATATCGTCGCAGAAATGGTTATACCCATTAACAATTTCCTGTCGGGTACGGCCATGGTCCGGCCCGCTAAAAATAAAAGAAAGTAGCTCAGAAAAGTAATGAAACCTTCAGCTCTGTATTTCCTCCCCATAATAGCCATTCTGATATCGTGAGCAAAAAAAAGGGATATGATTAAAAGCAAAACGTAAAAAAGAAGAAAGCGGTTGATAAGATCAAACTTGATTAAAGAACGTATGTTTTTGCCGCTAAGAATCAGGGTAAAGAGAAACATCGCAGTAAGAAAAACAAGTCCATAAACCTTGGGCGCATAAAAAAAATCACCGGTTTTTCCAACAGGGAAAAATATAAAGGGAACCAAGGCAACGGCTGCTAAAACTAGGTATTCTATTCTTTGTTTTGCTGTTGTGAGATCCACTTAATTATTCCGTTTTTCCCTAAAATATTTTTTTGCCTTATTATAAACAAATCAATGCTTCGGCAAATCATTTTTATCGAGCCGAAATTTGCGGGGATGAAAATGAAGATCGCGTCTTGCCTCGCTATGATCAAAAACCATATCCTGATTCATTCTTTCCGCCATGGCAAAAGACCAGTGACGAAATCGCGGGAAAACCCGAAGGATGATAATAGCCGCACGAAAAAACCACAGGGGAAATTGAACCAATCGGGGTGTTTTGCCCAGCGCTGAAAAAATGCGACAAACCATTTCCCGATAAGGCAACACCTCTCCTCCGGAAATATGATAAAAGCGATTTTGAGCTGCACGCGTCTTCAAAGCTTGCACACAGGCAAACGCAACATCGTTGGCATACAGGGGCTGGCGAAGTCCGCGGGCATCACCGAAAACACAAAAGAAAGAAAATCGACGGATGAAAGCTGCTATCACGCTTATGTTTCCATCACGCCCCAGCCCATAAATCATTGTTGAACTCAGGATGGTAAAACTTATTTTTTCTTTTTCAGCCCAAACGGTTAAACCTTCTTCCGCCGTCTTCAGACGCTCCGCCAGCTTTTTTTCAGCCGGATCCTCAGAAGTGCTTTTGGTAAATTTGCTGGTTGAGGAAACCGTCACGATATGGTTGGCTCCACAAGCCAAAAGCATCGGAAAGTATTGCGGCAAGACCCAGACAGGCGCCAGATTAATCCAGTACGATATTTTGTTTTCTGCCGGAGAAATATTGTTGATGTCCGATGTAGAGGATTTTATCAGGCACTTCCAGATAATGGAATCATCTTCCAATGTCTGTTGAATTTCTCGCTCCTGACGCGAAAAAGCCATGACATGGTATCCCTCTTGAACCAACAAGGGTAAAAGAAATTCGCCCACAATGCTCGTTGCGCCGATGACGCCAACGCATCCTTTAGAAGCAGTCATTTGTTTATCTTTTCATTAAATTTCTTGCACACTGGAAAACAGCCACAGCGCCGAATCTCAACCACACACCTATTCCAACAATCCACAACAACACACCCGGATACTGATGGCGGAAAAACTTCTTATAGAAACGCATCATTCCCTTGTGTTTGTGCCATTCCACAAACACAGGCCTTGATTGGCTGCAAGTGCCCTGATGGTGAATCACGCGGGCATCAGGCACAAACACAATCTTCCAACCCCTTTGACGAAAACGCATGCACCAGTCCAGATCTTCGCAGTGCATAAAATAATCTTCATCCAGGGGGCCGACATCGGATAAAGCTTTACGCCGGACGAGCATGCAGGAACCGGAAATGGCTTCCACCTCTTCCGGACCAGCCGGCACAGGCTGTTGATGCAATGAAAAATCAGAAAAAAGACGCGGATATCTTTGTCCGAGTTTCGACAAACCGAATGCGCGAACAAAAGAACGCCAGGGCGTCGGCACGGCGCGTCTCCCACCGGCCTGTTCCGTTCCATCCGGATTGAGAAGCAGCGGCCCCGCCATCCCTGTTTTTGGCGATGACTTCATAAACGCCAACAACGTCTCCAGAGCCTTACTCTCCATCAAACAATCCGGATTCAGAAAAAGCAAATATTCGCCATTGCCGGCAGCTTCAACTCCGATATTACAGGCCTTGGCAAAACCGAAATTCTCTTTATTACGAATGCATATCAGACGAGGTTGCGAAACGGCCAACCGCTCCATTGCATCCATGCTGCCATCTGTTGAATGATTATCCACGATAATCACTTTAGACACAGCCTCCGAACACAAAACGGCTTGTACAGCCTGTCTCAATAAAGGACCTGCGTTGTAATTAACAATGATAACCGTCACCTTCTCCATTGAAAATCATCTCCACAGGAATTGTCCAACCTTGGGAACAATGCTTTTATTCAAGATGTGCCAGATTTCCATGGCGGAAGCCTGACAATTTCTTTGAATTACACCACGCTTTTTCCACATGCTGGGAATACCGTAAAGAGCATCCCTTTTGGCCTTCAATATGACTTTACCCTGACCCCGTACAGCAAACCAGACGATGGTTATGAGATTAAGTGCAATATGCGCGGGAAGTAAAAGCCAAAACAGCGCACCCGGCATATTCTTCACATATGTCCAAACCAAATTACGGTGGCCATAATATACGGCAAAATCACTGCGCCGCCCTCCCGCGGTCGCCGATCCGACATGATAGGCCACAGCCTCCGGCACCAGAAGACAACGATGACCGGCAAGACGCAGACGGAATCCCAAATCAACATCTTCTAAATAGCAAAAGAAGTCTTCATCAAAGCCATTCATCAATTCAAAGGCATCACGCCGATATAGCGCGGCCGCCGCGCAGGGAGAAAATATTTCTCTGGATTCAATAGAGGCCCTGGATACCGGTTGACCATGTCCTGTCCGCCAGGCCAGACCGCTTATATGCATCGTATCGCCATCGCCATCGAGTTTTTCTTGATTTTCATCCTGTACAAGACGTGATGCAAAAAAGGAATATTCAGGATGAATCCGTGCCGCTTTTAACATTTTACTTAGCCACTCCGGCTCCAGAAACGCATCCGGATTCACCAGCGCTATCCAATCATATCCTTTTGTTTTTTGTAACAGCAGATTGTTCCCGGCCGCAAAACCAATATTATTTTCGCTTTTGAAAAAAAATACGGAAGGAAATCTGAGGGAGTAATCTTCCGGTATTGGATCCTTACTGCCATTATCCAAAACAAATATATCGGACGCAATGAATTGCTGACCGACAACGCATTCCAGACAACGGGCAAGCACGGCATTTGAGTTATAGTTTACAATAAAAATTGCAACTTTATTTTGCATGAGAACAAATCTGACCTACTTCAAGAAATATCCTTTAGATAAAAGCATAGACATCCTCACCGGGATCGAGATAGCGGCCATATTCCTCCAACCAGTTTGGATGATGTTTTCCGGCGCATAGATATACTAAAAGTTGCCCCACGTGGCATCTGGGATGCCGGTTCTGCTGGCGACGCGTAACATCCCTGCTTTCCAGCTTCTGCAATATCTTTTTGCTCAATGAAAAACCATAAATGCTTTCAATCGGACGCGCCCCACAACAATGTCGCTCCGTTTTTCAAGTGAGCGCTTAGCTTCATTGAAGCACGGTATTTGGACGATTAATTTCAATGCTTTAGTCCGCTTTTTGTCTAAATGATTTTCATTTAAATCTCTAACGATACGCATTCAGTTGCGACTGTAAATATTTTACAGAAATCTCTTCGAGTGGTAGAGGAGCAAGATAATATCTTTCAATGAGCAGCTTTGATGTGCTAAAAATTGTAAATAACCCTAAAAAGATAACCAGACATAGCGCTATTTTCCGAAAGATGCCCTCGTATAATTTCAATGAACCTGAAACGGCATAAGCGACCATAATCATTGGAATTAAAAAATATCGGCCTTGAACACCTTGGATCAGACTGGCAGGATGCTGATTATCTTTGATCAATATTGCAAAAAATATCAAAAGAATAGAAATAAGCGCACTGAAAACAAGGAGAGACCGCGAAAACCAATCCTTCTTAAAGTTTTTAGCCGAAACGGATAGCAAACCAATCAAGATAATGCAT
>JAGPFC010000065.1 GCA_018056685.1 Smithella sp. | reverse complement strand
GGTATCCGGCGAGCTGTTAGAGAGCCTTGTTCTTAAACAGCTCCTGGCGAGCGGGCCGTTAGCTCAGAGGTAGAGCAGCGGACTTTTAATCCGTTGGCCGCGGGTTCAATCCCCGCACGGCCCACCAGAAAACAAAAAGGAACTCAAGCTCCTGGAGCTGGGGTTCCTTTTTTTGTGGGTGCGGTGATGAAGTCTGCTAAATTATTCGCTTTGGAGCCGGTAGCGCTTAAGCAAATGTGGCTTTTTTGGGTTCTGGTGTTTACGAAAGACGCTTTTCCACGCACATATCCTTTGCCAACTTCCTCGTGAAACCTTCATTTCCATAAAACAATTGATTATTTTCCCGCAGCGCATATAATCATGGCGCATCTTCGATTCATCATTTGTGTTCCGTGGGGTAGCGTTTATAAAAAAGCCAAAGGAATGATACATGTGTAATGATTCACAAAACGCACACCGGCCAAACCAGACATATCAACAACTCTCTGCCGATTTTCAGAATGAAGAACTCCAGAGCATATATAGTTATCAGAACATCAATAAAAAATCCGAAATCAGGAAAGGTTTAACGGTGAAATGATGAAAATGTTTACAGCAGGCGAAGCCAGGAAGCTTAAAGGTATTTTGTCAAAGGTGACAGATCCCGATTGTAGTTTCAATCCCGCCCAACTGCACGGCTTTTTCTTTGGTCTGGCTCTGACGCCTGAGCCTGTCATGCCCAGTGAATGGCTCAAAGTCGTATTCGCGAGCGACGGACCGCTGTTTGAAAACGAAAAGGACGCACAAGACGGCTTCGGCTATCTGATGGAAATTTACAATCGTTTCATAACCGCTTCCAACAACGACAAACTTTATTTCCCATTTGATTATGATAAATTGACGGGGAAAATGCTTGTCGATGTCGAGGACTGGGCACACGGACTGTTCGAAGGGCTGATGCTCAGGCCTCATAACTGGGGCCTGACCTATGAGGATTCGGAAGGTGATATCCCGGAAGAGATCCTTGAGGTCAGGGATGCGTGCGCCATAATAAGTGCGATCGCTTTTGAGGAAGAAAGAAGCGACTTGTTTGAACTCGAGCCCGGAGAACAACCTAAAAGCGATGAAGAAATCTATGTCATTATTATAAATGCTCTACCCGACTGCGTGGACATTCTCCGCGATCACGCGAAAGTAATGCGCGAGGCCTTTGTCGCCGCTCTGCGGGAATCTTCCAATGAAACAACCACGCGGCGTGGGCCGAAAGTCGGCCGGAACGACCCTTGCCCCTGCGGCAGCGGCAGAAAATACAAAAAATGCTGCGGCGCGAATTGAGAGAGCTTGCAATGAGGCAATGGGGATGAGAGATATGCAGACAAAGCAGGTTGTATAGCAGACTCTGTGCAACTATTTCAAATTGATTGGAAAGAAAATGGAATATATAGCACACATATCTGAAGATGGAAGAATGCAGTCCCTCGACGAACATTTAACAGGTACGGCATCACGCGCTAAATCATTTGCTGAAACTTTTCACTCTGCCGACTGGGCATTTTATGCAGGAATAATTCATGATCTGGGTAAGGCAAATCCAGCCTTCCAATCATATCTGAAAAAAGTTCGTGGAATCAATCATTCAGATGCTGACGATAATGACAAAGACTCGCATCCGAATCATTCAGGTGCTGGAGGCATTCTTGCTTATGAGCGTTTTAAAAACATCATTGGCAAAACATTGGCTTATCTGGTTATCGGACATCATGCTGGCATGCCGGATTATCATGGCGGACGAGCATCGATGTTGCATCGTTTGTCAGAGGAAAAACAAATTGCCGATCGGGTAAAAGAGTATGCAACACGATATCTAGAAAAGACATCCGTTAATTTAAAGCCACCGGCATTTGCCATGCAGTGTCAGGACGGTCATGCCTTTGCTTATCATATGTGGGTTCGGATGCTTTATTCATGCCTCGTTGATGCAGACTTTTTGGATACTGAATTATTTATGGATAGACAGAAGCATGAACAACGTCCATCATTCCCCACACTAATTGAGCTTAAACCAAAGTTTGACAAAAAGATGAAAGAAATGATGACGGAAGCAGAGGATACATATGTAAATCGTATACGCTCCGAGATTTTTACAACATGCTGCACAATAGCAAAACAAGCACCCGGTTTATACTCCCTATCTGTTCCAACTGGTGGTGGGAAAACATTATCAGGAACAGCTTTTGCGTTGCATCACGCCACAAATCCCGATCATTATAAAGACAGAATTATCTACGTCATACCATATACAAGCATTATTGAACAAACAGCCGATGAACTTAGAAAATACTTTGGCAAAGAAAATGTTGTTGAACATCATAGTAATATTGCACCTGAAAATGAAACGCCCCAACATACCTTGGCCGCTGAAAATTGGGATGCACGGATTATTGTTACAACGAGTGTGCAATTTTTTGAATCACTGTACTCTGCCAGACCAGGACGATGTCGCAAACTTCATAATATAATCAATAGCGTAGTAATTCTAGATGAAGCACAGTTACTACCGCCGGAACTTCTTCATCCCTGTGTTGAGGCGATCAACCGTCTGGTAACCGATTACAATGTAACATTCCTTCTTTCAACTGCAACACAACCCTCATTACCGAATCTGTGCTATAAGCCGGTCGAAATTATCCCAGACCCTAAGAAGCTTTATGAAAAACTTAAAAGGACCAACATCATTTTCCCGCGGGACATGAAACAACCAAATGACTGGCCTTCCCTTGCATCTGAACTAACAAAGCACGAGCAAGTACTTTGCATTGTAAATACTCGACGCGATTGCTATGAGTTATGGAGAGAAATGCCGGAAGATACAATCCATTTATCTGCCTTGATGTGTGGCGAACATAGAGCACAAATTATCACTGAAATTAAGAAACGGATAAAGCAGGGCTCAACATTGCGTGTGATTAGCACGCAATTGGTGGAAGCCGGCGTTGATATCGACTTTCCTGTTGTTTATCGTGCTATCGCTGGGCTTGATTCAATCAATCAAGCCGCAGGCCGCTGTAACCGTGAAGGTATAAAACCTGAACCGGGAATCGTGAAAGTCTTTGTAGCCCCGCAACCTGCACCCCCCGGTCTTCTCCGTAAGGGCGAAGATACGACCAGGGAATTAATGGCGACCCCCGGCTTTTTGCCTGAAACACTGGATGCTTTCCAACGCTATTCAGAGCATTATAATGCGAGCATCAATGATAATGGCGAAGCATGGTGGCGGGATAGACTTGTAAAAAACGTAAATCCGGACGGCAATGTGCAATTTCGCACTGCCAGTCAGGAATTCCAGTTGATTAAAGATGAAACTGTTACGATTATTGTGCGTTTCAATAACAATGACAAACTGATTGAAAAACTACGCTTTGTCGGTCCTAATCGTGAACTCATGCGCGCGCTTCAGCGTTATACCGTGAGCGTAAGACCTGAAGTTGGAAAATGTCTGCAATTTGAAGGCCGGATTGAAGAAATTCAAGACGGTATTCTTGTACAAGTTGATACACATCTATATAATCCGCAAGTCGGCTTGGACATCTTCAGTGATAATTATGATCCAAGTGATTTGTGCATTTAATACAAATGGAAAGGAGGATAAAAATGAAAGGTTTTTGTCTTGAAGTAAGTGGTGATTACGCTTGCTTCACCCGACCGGAAATGAAAGTTGAGCGCGTAAGTTATGATGTCATAACACCCTCCGCGGCCCGCGCTATTTTCGACGCCATTCTCTGGAAACCGGCCATCT
>JAGPFC010000041.1 GCA_018056685.1 Smithella sp. | reverse complement strand
ACTTTAATATCTGAATCCCCGATAGCTCAATCGGTAGAGCGAGCGGCTGTTAACCGCTAGGTCGCAGGTTCGAGCCCTGCTCGGGGAGTTGGCGTAAGTTACGCTGAAACCAAGGTTTATGGTTACATGCCTCCGGGCATTGCGGTCGTAACTCTTTATAAAAAAGCAGTAGGACTACTCTTTTTTGGAAAGGGAAAACCGTGAATGCCAGGAAAACGACACAAATTCCAAAACTGCGTCACCACAAAGCCAGCGGCCAGGCGTATGCTGTTCTGAATGGAAGAGCCGTATACTTCGGCCCGTATGGCACACCTGAGGCCAGCCGGCAGTATCATCAGGTTATTGCTGAATGGCTGGCGGCCGGAAAGCAGGTCGACCAGTCGCCCAACGACATCACCATCAATGAAATCATCGCTCGATTCTGGAAACATGCCGAGGGCTATTACGTTCGGCCCGATGGATCGCAGACCTATGAAATCAACAACTTCCGCCAGGCCCTGCGGCCGCTGCAGTTCCTATATGGTACTACTCCAGCAGTCGAGTTCGGACCTCGCAGCCTCGTGGCTGTAAGGCATAAGATGGTGCAAGCGGGTCTATGCCGTAACAACATCAATAAGATGGTCAGCCGCATCAAACTGATGTTCCGCTGGGCTGCAGAGAAGGAATTGATTCCAGCCAGCGTTTACCATGGTCTTAAAACAGTCAAGGGGCTCCCCAAGGGCCGCTGTGAGGCTAAGGAGACTGCACCGATAGGTCCGGTGCCCCAACAGCATATTGACGCAGTCAAGCCCTATGTGCCCCGTCAGGTCTGGGCGCTGATTCAGTTGCAACTTCTGACCGGTGCCCGCAGCGGGGAACTGGTGGTTCTGCGGCCCTGTGATATTGATATGTCAGGAAAGATCTGGCTGTACCGCCCTGCCCAGCACAAAACCGCTCATCGTGGTTTTTCCAGAACCATTTACTTTGGCCCTCGTGCCCAGGCAATCCTGCAACCATTTCTATTGCGCCCGAAGGATGCCTATTGTTTCTCACCGGCAGAGGCCATGGCTGAATGGCGGCAGCAGAATTTTGCCAACCGCAAGACGCCTTTGAATCAGGGCAATACAGTGGGCACCAATGTCAAAAAGGCTCCTAAAAGACAGGCGGGCAAACACTATACAACCACAGGCTATGGCCATTCCATCGCCAAGGCCATCAAGAAGGCGTTCCGGCCGGAAGGGATGTCGGATGAGGAATTTGCCACTTGGAAGCCCGAGCAGCACTGGCACCCGCACCAATTACGCCACAACGCTGCGACTTTTCTGCGTAAGGAGTTCGGCCTGGAAACAGCCCGGATCATCCTGGGGCATCGCTCATCAGCCATTACGGAAGTCTACGCCGAGCAGGATCAACAGAAAGCCATGGAGGCAATTGTGAGGGTAGGGTAGAAATAAAGTGATTATGTCCCAGCCGTAGTTGAAGGTTGGTGCCAGCTCCATAACATTCAGTTTATCCGGCCTTGCCTTTTTGGGCAAGGGTCTGTTCAGTTTCCAGTTCATCCAGGTACGCTTTGAGCATCCAAAGCTGCTTATACCCTCCGATTTTCCTGAAGTGCTTTTCGGTCTCCAGGAAGGCCGCCATCGCCCACCGCAACACCATCTGACCGTACTTGCTCTTCCAGCGATACCACGTCTGTTCCGAGATGCCGTACTCCTTGCAGACCTGGGCTACCGTCTGGCTGGCCGCCTCCGCCGACCGAAGAATCCGGACAATCTGCTCCTCCGAAAACCGTTTCTTTTTCGTGCGATTTCTCCTGTAATTGTGGACTCATTTACAGGGAAATCCTAACCTTGTCAATGGACCGAATTTAGGGGGATAAGCCAAAGCCCTTTTTCGACAGAAATCAAGTTTTGTTTATTTAAAGTCATTGCCAATCTCACGAAATTATATTATTCCCTCTTTCTGATCAGTCAGCCGGTGGGGATCAGGTCGGCCAGGACGATATAGGATACATAAGGTCGGCCGTGGCGCAGGGTGGCCGTATATTTATAGTCCGCTACAAAGTCATCAAAAATGGGCCGCAGTTCCTCCGGCAAGGAATTACGTGCTTCGCTCTGTTTATCACTTAGTTTTTCAGCCATTTAATTAATTCTCACTATTTTCAATGATTCCGATTTCTTCGTCAGTTAGCTCGTAAAGTTTATAGACCATCTGGTCAATTTGCTTTTCCAGTTCTTTTACCTTTGCCTGCTTGGTGGGGTTATCTAGGTAATTCTCATCTTTGCTTATAGATAAAAACTTGTCTACAAGAACGACAAGTTCCTTTTGCTTTACAGTATCAACATTTTTTGCCTTCGCTGATAAAGGTAAAGCTTCTAAAAACTTGGTTCTATATCTCAAATACCCTCCACCCATATGCATTCCGGAATATAACATTTCGTATACATAAGAGAAAAGTTTTGAATTGATTAAAGCCAGTATATATTTCAAAGAAATATGGGGGTTCTTTGAAACGGCAAAATAAACCCCGCCTTGTGGTATTCTATGTTGCAAATCAATAGTTGCACTAATTGAAAGTGCATCTTCTGCTATAACTATTTTTTCCATAAATATTTTTATAGATCGTTGGGCATTATCTGAAATTACTTTTTTCAAGTTTGAAGAAGAAATGAACGTTCCGGGAGTTATCTGGCTATATCGTGAAAATTGATACTGTTTCACAATTTCGTGGTCCTGTTTTTCTTCGGATTCGTATTTACTCGGTATACGAAGGCCTTCGCTGATACTTAAAATATCCGAAAGAAGGAAGCTGTTGGAATAAAGTTTTTCTACAAAATCAAAAGATATTTGGTTTATATTAATTGGTATAATATTACTGGGGAAATTCAAAAATGATTTCGGCGAGGTTGTAAAATGCTTAGACTGTTCTTTGCGATTCAATAGTTCAAGGTCTTTGACTTGCCGTACTAAAAAACAGGGCATGGCCAAATTGTTTTTAGATAAAATCGAAATGACAGGATAATTTGCGGCAGCTTCAAAAATCTTTATCTTAGAGGTACTTATTATTTCTGCTGAATGAGTTTTTCTAAATATTAATTTTCTTAATTCTAAAGCAGAATCAGCAGCACAAAATTTATTTGGCGAGATAAATACACAACATCCCGTTTTGTTTATAAGGTTAAATGCCTTTTCAAAAAACAGATAATATAAATCGTACTTTCCTTTAGCACTGTGATATATATTCTTAAATTCTTTGCGTTGCTTTTTATCGATATCATCCACCCTTACATATGGCGGATTCGCAATTACAACATCAAATCCACCTTTGTTATGGAAAACTTCCGAAAAATAGATCTCGAAGTCGAATTGTTCATGTCCATTGGTAATATCGTGAATTAATTTATCGATTTCATTTTTATAGTTCTGTTTTTTCTTTATATTTGTTTCATTAAAGTAAAGCGATTTCAATTCTTCAAGTTTAATAAATAAGTGCTTATTCAGAAGATTCTTTTCAACACCCATCAAAGAATTTCCACAAACCACCTTATAGTCCAGATTCGGCAGCGGCTTGATATTTTTAATGTCATCTTCATCCACTACCAGAGAGAGCCAAAGCCGCAGTTTGGTGATTTCCACCGCACCGGGATCAATATCCACACCATAGAGAGAATGTTCAATGCATCGGCGTTTGAATTCATAAGCCGTTCTGCTATTGTCATTGAGAAATATCGAAAGAACATTTCGAGCCCGTTCAATCTCGCTCATCATGCCTACCGGAAAAGCACCGGAACCAACGGCAGGATCGCAGACAGTAATCTCTTCCAATTTCCGGTCAATTAAAGAAGCATTTTGGCGGATACTTTCGGGCAGTTTTAATTTGTATACAGAAGAAACCTGCTTCCCATCCTTAATACTTTTTTCTTTTATCAACGCTATTTCTTCATTTTCGCTGACATGTTCACCGACATGAATCAGGGCTTCAATATCCTCTTTGCTTATCGAAGGTGTTGATTTATGCTCAATCGTTAAATCAAGCTGTCCTTTTTCCCCCTTGTTTCCCAACATGTTGAGTTGAGGATCACCCAATTTTTCATAAGAAACCGGTCCACTGTTGAGTTCTGTATAAAGATAATTGATTAAACTCTGCTGACTCATGTAGTGGACTATAACACGCGGGGTATAATAAACACCATACTGCTTATTAAACTTGGTTTCATCTCCCTTTTTGCTGCTTTTCAGGGATTTTTTATACTCCTCAAAGTTATCAGGCCGGATGGCATTGAATTTTTCATAGGCCTTACCCAGAAGTTCCGGGTCAATGGCTACTTCCTTTTCAAGCGGCTCGTCTTCCTTGACCGTGAAATTGTAGCGGTCGAAAACATCAAGAATGCCGGTGCCGGTATCACCTTCTTTGGTTTTTTGCCCATTCGAGAACAAATCGTTCGGCAGCAAGATGTCCGTATCTATCCAGTCATAGTCATTGATAGGATCGAACAAACCACCATTAAGGAACGGGATTCGACAATCGAACCGGCTGTAATAATCATCCTGCCTTTCCAGGCGAAGGGCCTCATAAAACAAAGGTTCCAGTATCTCGTTGAAGAAGTTCTTGTAGTCGCCGTGGCGTTTGGTGAACAGTTCCCGCAAAAAGTGTTTCGACCCGCTGCCCCAGGGCTGTCCTCTTTTTACGCCGAACCAGCCCTTTTTCTGCAGGAAATAGAGAAAGACAATCTGGCCGAGCAATTTCTTGGCAAAATTGACCGTATCGACTCCCTTGGCTTCAAAATCCTCCTTGATTGTCGAATCCTTTTTTACCACCCTGTCCAGTTCTTCCTTGGTGCGAATGAAAAGGTCACGATATTTAAGAAAGAATTCTTTGGTAACGGTCTCAATATCAAAGGCATTTTCAATCTCCTCCAGAGTAGGATTCTGCTGGTCGTTTGCCAAAATACCGACCAGACGACTCTGGGCCGTATGGCTTTTTTCATTGGCGCCTACAAGAAACGACCAACGCCGGGCAGGGGTGAAATCTTCTTTCACCTTCATTTTTCCAGATTTGGTCTGCTCAAATTTATAATCCATTTTGACCAGCGAAAACCGCCAGTCCGCTTCATCGGGAGAAACAAACGCCACTAAGGCCGCGTCTTTTTCACTTGAACTTCCATATTTGCCCTGCAAGTAACCCGCAATAAAGTTCCGCTGGCTGCTGCGGGCACGGTCTATCGATGTATGTTTGCTCAGATATACAGTCAGAATATCAATTCTGTTTTCCCCATCGCTGTATTTGCCTATTCTTGTGTACTTGCTGATAAAGGGCTTATAAGAATCCGGTATAAATTTCCCATAATAGGTAAAGGAATCCTCCTGAATCTGATTTAAAAGATTTTTTATGAAGTTATAAAACCTGTCAGGGTTAAAAGGATTTTCAAATGTATTTCTGATAATCTCCTGTGCCTGCTTTTTATCCATATTTATTCACCTGCCAGATACAATGAAAGGATTACTTCACGTTTTCCGAATACAGATGGATTTTGCTCGGCATAATGACTTTCCAGCAGCCGCTGCGGGATATGAATCTGGAGTACTCCCAATACCTTAAACGGATTGGCTATTTCCTCTTTTAATGATTCAAGGGCTTTTAGTGTATTTTTCGTGGTCTGTTTGGGCAGGCCTCCTTCTTCAAGCTGAGTCACTACTTTTTTGAGGTAAAGTTCCTGTTCCTCTGTGAGCTTCTGCGTGTTGTTTATGGTTGCCTTTAGAATCCTTAAGATATCCGCGGCGCTGTCTCGTCCTTTTCTTTTTTGGGGTTCAATCATTTCTTCTGTTGTGGCTATGATGAATGCCTCCTTGTTATCATCCAAGAGGTCATACATTTCCGAGGGTAGTTTATCTCGTTTATCATCCGGCCGACTTTCAATCTGCCGTGCGGCTGATAAAAAGTCCAGTTCTTCTGATGCTTTCTTCGGCTGTGCAATAAAAAACTTTTGCAGTTTTCCACGGCGGAAATAGGTAATCAGGGAACCGGCATTCTTATCACTTTGTTTTGCAGTACGTGCTTTTTTGGGAAGGTATTTTATTGTTTCAAAAAGATCGGGTTCTTTTTCACGAATACTGCGGATTACCTGAAGATATTTCAGTTCGCTTTCCTCTGCGCCTTCCTCTCCTTCCAGCGTTTGTTTTGAAATCAACCGATTAAATAATTCATGTGAGCCGATGGGTTCGCCTTCTGTCAAAAGCTCTGCATCTCCGCCGAGCAGAGTTAAAAAAGCATTAATTTTCCCCTCAGCGGCTTCTTTCAGCTTGATTTCGTCATTGGATTGTTTGGTTGGAAAGAAATTGAAGGTATGAATCACATCAAAAGGAGTATCTACCCTGTTTATACGGCCGACTCTCTGCATCATTCGGGTTGGATTCCAGGGGATGTCATAATTGATTACCACATTGGATCGATGCAGGTTTACGCCTTCTGACAGGACCTCGGTAGAGACAAGGATTCGATAGTCATCTTTGGGGTGACGTGCTCTGGCATCAAAGTTTTCCAGGACTTTATCCCGTACAGATTCATCGGAATCTCCTGTAAACAAAAGTACTCTGCCGGGGAAGTCTTCATTTATATTTTTAAACAAATAATTGGCCGTTTCCTTCGACTCGGTAAATATAATAAGATGATTCGTTTTTAAGATGCTATTTTTTGAGAGTTCACCTGAAAATTTTAATAGCTTCGGATCACGATTTACGTGCTGCCATAGTTTTTTTATTTCCATCAGGATCGCATGATCGTATTCCAAATCATTCTTAAATACTTCTCTGAAATCGTTACTGTCATATTTTTCTGCTTTGCCTTCATCTATTAAACGCTGTACTGCTGCATCATCATCGTTTTCAAGTAATTCGAATATTTTGTTGGTATATTTTTTGCTTACATAAACATTGCCGTTTTCCAGTTCCTTGATGAACATTTCGTAAGAATGAATGAAACGATCCACTGAATTTCTAAAAGCAAAGAAACTGCTTTCCAGCCGTTTGACCAGTAGGATTTTCATGAACCTGCCCATATTCCGCTGAGACTGCTCTTCAAGCTGATCGATTTTGCCTGTATAATATATGGGAAGTAAAGGCATGTAACGGGCATATTTGAATTTGTTAGCAATCAGGTCAATTGTCTTATTGAAAACATCATCTTCCATTTCATTCAACTCGTAATACAAAGGTTCCGGTTTTTTTACTTCCGGAAATTTAAGGCCCTGCTCCTGAATATCTTTGCTGAAGTATTTTTCGATTTCCGATCTGGTACGACGTACCATTAAGTATTTCAGCACTTTATCACGAATTTCCCGTGAGTTTTCACGTACTGTCGCTATATATTTTGCGTAATCTTTTTTTCGGTCTAGATTTTTTATCTTTTTATCAAGTCTTGAAAAAAACGATTCTAAATCAGGGACATTAGGGATCGTGCTTTTTTTGGCTTTCTGAAACAACTTAAGCAGACTGAGTATGTCTTTAGGAGTATTATTATAAGGAGTCGCCGTTACCAGAATTACTCTTTTCTGACGGCATATTATCGCCAGCTTTTCATAGGTAATCGTCGTTTCGGTTCGGAAGCGATGTGCTTCATCGATGATAATGTTCTTGTATTTGTCTGTTCCTCTCTCTAAAAGGTTGTCCAATTTGCCGATTGATTCAAAATCCGCCGGAACTCTGAAATCTGAAAAAACATTCGGCCAGGAACCGGGATTGGATTTTTCCAAAAGAACCGGCGGAGCAATCACAAGCGTTCTGCCATCCAATTGACCAGACAACATGGCTGAAATATATGTTTTCCCCAAACCGACAACATCAGAAACAAAAACGCCGCCATATTCGAGAAGTATTTTTTTTGCGTTTAAGACGGCTTGTTCCTGATACTCAAGTTTTTTAAACTCTGTCGGGAGATATTTTACAAAGATATCCTCCGTCTGGCTGAGTTCATCCTTGAAATATTCATATAGAAATTTTAAATATAACTGGTATGGTGAAATATTCTGATTTAACCAAGTCTTGCCCTGAATAGTCTGAACGTATTTTTCGCTAACATCAACCGCATTTTTCCATAATGACTCAAATTTATTTTTTGCAAATTCGTAATCACTTCGATTTTTCAGTTCTACATTAAATTCTAAATTATCAACGAGGCCGGAATAAGTAAAGTTGCTGGAGCCGGTAATTACCCGTCCAACATCCCTATCGCCTTCACAAAAAGTCATAATATAAAGCTTGGCATGAATGTTTTGTGATGGGTAGGCCCTGATTTCCAGTTTCTCCTGCCTTATCCATTCAATAAACTTATTAACACCCTCTTCGACTTTACTATTGTCTTCGGAATCTGCCAATTCCTGTTCTATCAGATTCTCAACTTCTTTCTTTGTTTCAGCATGTGAGAAATCAATAATTCTCTGCTTTGGCTTATTGGCTTCAATCAATAAATCATAAGTCTGTTTGTCGGTACTGATCCCAATCAGAATCCGGATTTTTTCTGTTTTTTCCAGTGATTTATACAGGGCATGAAACCCACTGGTATAGAAATAACCCACAAGACAATCAAAAAAAGAAGTGTCTTTGATCAAGACTTCAAATCTGTCTTTCAGATTTTGATTTTGTTCATTTGTTATGAATGATAAATCTGTATTCATCCGCGTTCCTTTGGGGGGAGATCGGCCAACTGTAATTGAAGTGCCCACAGCATAATATTCCGACCCTGCTTGTCGGTTATTTTGGACAATTTCTGCATGAGAACATCCACCAATCAGCGATTTAACCGCAGATAATGATACCCAATTCTCCGGAATATGCAACAGCATTCCAGGGCTGCTTTTTCAGGTCAATTTGGCAGGGTTCAGCAGCATACTGTCAGTCAATTTGGGTAAAAAAATATCATATAAAAATATTTTTCCAGATAATTATTACCTAAATACCTATGTATAAATATTTTAAGGTTATCGTGAAAAAACATAGTTTTTACTGGCACAACCGTTGCTTGTTAGAGTTTTGTTCGGGTCGTTCAGCGTGAACGAAACGGTGCCCGAGAAAACACGTGTTTCCCAGGGCGTAAATACTGTATGCCGGCGGAGCCGGAAAACTCTTGTTGTAAGGAGACATAACATGTCGCGTAATTTTTCCTTCAAAACTTTTTTCAGAATTGTTTCCGCAACCCTTTTACAGAAGTATTTTGAGCCCAATCACCTGCTTACCGATTTTGATTGGTCGCTGGAAAATGACATGTTGGCCGATGCTCTCAATGCGGAAATTGAAAAACTCTCGGACAACCATGCAGCGATCATCGAACAGGATTTTGCCACAATTTCGGATTTGGCAAACGAGGAATCTATTTTGGGCATGATAGAAATCGCACACTCTTTATATGACAACGCAGACCCTATTATTGACCGGATGATTCAGCAGTCTGGTTTTCTGAATCAGGTTCTGTGGATCAGTTTAGAGCAACCAGATGTGTACACATGGGCTGTTCGCATGGAGCGGATGGAAAAGATGACCTTTAAGGAAGACTGTCTGGTGGGTAAAGGATTACATTGTTCAACAGATGAAGAATCTGTTGAGAAACTAAAAGAACGTATCCAGAAGTTTTTTAAGCGTCAGCGGCGCGGCCGAAATTGCCAGATCGATGTCTATGTCCGGCAAAATCCAATCCGCTATTGCTTTTTTGCATATCCTGAAGATTATCCCAAGCGGGATTTAACCTACAGAAGCAGTCGACTCGTGTCGGATGTGCGTCGGCCAGTGCTGGAGATTGTGTTCGTTTACGAACCGGAAAATGGGAACCTGAAAGTCCACGCCAGCAGAATGCGAAAAGTGGAGGTCATGCAAGCAGCCTTCTGTAAAGCTATTCTGGGATTACCAGGGATTCCCGACGGCAGTACAAGGGTTTATGATTTGACCAATCTGTTAGACCCAGCATTTCGGTTTCCAACCGATCCGAAAGATCAGGTTGACGAAGTATCGCTGAGGATGTTAAAGACAGCCCTTGATAAAAATAGAAACCGGAAGATAACCTGTGAGGGAAATCCCAAAAATGGCGGTGCGGAGTTGGTACGAAATATGATGATGGAGGCTATCGCTGCTTGCGGTGGTAAAGATAGGTTTGCCGGGGTTCTGGCGGCCAAGATTACGATGAAATCTAAAGCAATAGATGGAGGCCGTAAAAAGAGCGTCACTTTTATCCTGACCGTTCCGAGCGGCTCGACATTAGAAGATAAACCGCATCACCATATCGTGCGAAAATATCTGGAAAAGTGGGGCCTCGTGCGAGCCTTACTGCCTGATACAGAGGAAGCGACCTGATGGAATTAAAAGAGCTATTGGAAGAGCTCCTAAGTCAGATTCAAGGCGGCATGGAGCCGTTTCTTAGTTACGAGGATGTCAGGGAGTTGCCGCCGGAGCAATTTGAAGAAATGCAGCGGATCAAAGTCCTCGTCGAGACCAGTCCGGCCAAGTATTTCACGTGTCGGGAATGTCCCGACGAGGACTGTGATATGATCTCGCTGACTATCGATACCGACAGAAAGACCAGCGAACAAATGGGATTTTTTCTGTGTCAAAAAGAACGCGGAGCCGGACTTAAGACGGTTGCGCTGGAGCGACTGCGGCGATGGGAGATTCTGCCGGATAAAATCGAGACATATCTGAAATCCACTGCTCCTAAAAAGGAGGTTGTCACTCCTAAGCCCAAAATCACAGAAGAGGAGGCCAATGTTGCTATTCGGAAACTGATCCCTGAACTTAAAAAGGAAATGGGATTAAAAACAGAAAAAGACCTTAAAAAAATAACAGCCCGAATGCTGGCGGACAGAATTGGCTGTAGTATTGGTTTAATAAGTAGTTGTTCTGCCTGGAAGGCGTTTAATAAAACAAGAGGTATAAAACAGACAACGTCTTCAAAAACAACTCGTCTTAATGATGTACATTTGGATCATCTTGCGGCGGACGAAATGACCCCTGACCAAATCGCACAAGCAAAAGAGCTGGAACAATTAGTCGCCGAACATAAGGCTGACAAGATTAATCAGGACAATAAAAACAGGGTTTTTCCGGATCGATAGACCTTGTTCACGGGCTGTTCACGATTTGTTCATGAACAGCCCGTAAAAAATAATCCTCATTTACACGCCAAAAATAGGGTTTTTCTCACTCTAACCGCATTGTTCACGTGAACAGATTCATCCTACAGAGAATGTCAAATTTTCTTTGTAGGAGTTTGAACAATGCAAGATGAACGTTTCACGGTTGGCCAGATCAGCGAATTGCTGCAGGAGCCGCCAGCCCGCATCAGCTACATCATAGGCAAACACCATATCAAACCGACTGAACGGATCGGGATAATTCGCCTGTTCAATGGCCAGCAGGTCGAATTGATTCGGCAGTACCTCTACGACATCCAGATCCGGGGAGGCCGCTGCTAATGTCTATCGGTCCCCAATGCTCTGAAGGCACCATCCCGGCTGCGGTGGGAAATTACCTCACGCTGTCCCAAGCTGCAAAAATTTTGCCGCAAGTCAACGGTCGTCGTATCCATACGAGTACGCTGTGGCGATGGACTCGTGGGCTTCGAGGGGTCTATCTCCAATATGTCCGGATCGGCCGCTTCATCATGGTTACAGAGGACGGGTTACATCGCTTTTTTACAGAACTGGCAAAACTGGACTATGAAAGATCTCATTCCTCCAAACTCAACCGCCGTAAACGACGCCGGCAAACTGACCTTCAGCAGCAGCGTGCCATCCAGGAATCCGAGGCCATCCTGCGTAAGGCCAAAATCATAGTTTAACCACATTTTTAATCGAAAGGAACAAACACATGACAGTACTGGAATCAATTCACACGGGCAAGTGCCCCGCTCCTCCACGGTTGCTGCTTTACGGCACTGAGGGTATTGGGAAAAGCACATTTGCCGCCCAGGCACCCAACCCGATCTTCATCCCCACCGAGGATGGCCTGGGGCAAATTGACTGTGCCTCATTTCCACTGGCCAAACAACTGACTGAAGTCGAGGGTTATCTGAAGGCTCTGGCTAAAGATCCACATGACTTCCAGACGGTGGTTCTCGACAGTCTGGACTGGCTTGAGCAGCTGATTTGGGACGATCTGTGCCGGATCTCCAACTCCGCCAGTATCGAAAAGGTCGATGGCGGCTATGGCAAGGGCTACATCGCCGCGCTGGGCTTTTGGCGGCATATTATCGACCTGCTCGATGTCCTGCACAAACAGCGGAACATGGCGGTCATCTTGATCGCCCATGCGAAGATCGAGCGGTTTGAGGACCCGGAATCTACTGCTTACGACCGCTACTCGCCGAGGCTGCACAAACATGCCAGCGCTCTGTTGACCGAGTGGGTCGATGCCATTTTGTTTGCCACCCGAAAATTCCGCACGGAGACCGAGGATGCCGGGTTTGGCCGGGAACGGACGATTGCCGTCGGCATCGGCAAGGATGGCGGCGAGCGAATCCTGCGTACCGTAGGCGGGCCGTCCTGTGTGGCCAAGAATCGCTACAACCTACCCTTTGAACTTCCCCTGTCCTGGGAAGCGTTTGTCAATGCACTATCCAATCAACCCTTCCAGAATCAGGAGTAAAAACAATGGTTAATCTCAATGGTTTTGATGCAAACACGGTGGAGCCTATCAATGACTTTGATCCGATTCCGGCTGGCAAATATGTCGCGGTGATCACTGCCAGCCAGTTCAAGGAAAACAAGAACAAAACGGGCGAATATCTGGAACTGACGTTTCAGGTCATCGAAGGCGAGTATAAAAATCGTTTCTTGTGGGCACGATTGTGTTTGAATCACCCAAATCCGACCACCTCAAAGATTGCCCGCGGTCATCTGGCGGCCATCTGTAAGGCGGTGGGCGTCCTGACCCCGCGGGACAGTGCTGAATTACACAATTTACCCTTGGTCATCAACGTCACCATTAAAAAACGCACGGACACCGGCGAGCTGACCAATGAAATTAAGGGATTTTCCCAGCGGGAATCGGCCAGTGCTCCTGCAGGAAACGGCAGATCCTCCATTGCTCCCTGGAGGAGATGATCGTGAATCGAAAACGCAAAGGCAATCGTCTCGAACACAAAACCATCGCGCAGCTGACGGCCGCCGGATACCTGTGTATCCAGTCGGCCGCCTCGATGGGACCGTTTGACATTTTGGCTATCAATCCGCTGGGCATCCGATGTATCCAGGTTAAGAGTAATGACTGGCCCCGACCGGAGGAACGAGAAGGATTGCGCATGGCCGCTATGGGATTGCCTCCCAATGCCCGGGTCGAGTGCTGGCGATGGAATGATGGCGCCAGAGAACCCATCATCAAACGACTGGATGAACTTCCATTGTGAATGTGACTACTATGCTTCAATTGAGACCTTATCAACAAGACTCTGTCAATGCAGTCTATGAGTACCTTCGGAATCGGGATGGCAATCCGTGCATCGTCATCCCGACCGCCGGAGGCAAGACCCCGGTGATGGCGACCATCTGTCGGGATGCGGTCAATCTGTGGGATGGACGGGTTTTGGTCTTGGCGCATGTCAAAGAACTGTTAGAGCAAACGGCCGGCACTCTCTGTGAGATGGCGCCGGACCTGGACATCGGGGTTTATTCCGCGGGACTCAAACGCCGGGATACCGAACACCGGATCATTGTGGCCGGCATTCAGTCGGTCTACAAGCGGGCGTGTGATCTGGGACAATTCGATCTGATTCTGATCGACGAGTCCCACATGCTGCCCCCCGATGGTGAGGGCCGCTATCGGTCATTTTTAGCCGATGCTCGAATCATCAATCCCAATATCCGGTTGATAGGATTGACGGCCACGCCATTCAGAATGACTACCGGCATGATTTGCAGGCCGGATAATCTCCTCAACGAGGTTTGTTATGAAGTGGGAGTTCGGGAACTGATTGTTCAGGGATTTCTTTGTCCCCTGAAAAGCAAGGCCGGCAAGCAAAAGGCCGACACCTCTGGGCTGCACATCCGCGGCGGTGAGTTTATCGCCTCGGAAGTCGAGGACTTGATGGATGATGAACGACTGGTCTCCTCGGCCTGCAGCGAGATCATCGAGCAGACGGCCGATCGCAATAGCGTTCTGATCTTTGCCTCTGGAGTCCAGCATGCCCGGCATATCCAACAAATCCTCCAGCAGCGGACCAATCAGGAAGTGGGCCTTGTCACCGGGGGCACCCCAAGCGGCCAGCGAGCGGAACTGCTGGCTCGCTTTAAGCGCCAAACCGTCAAGGCCGACATCTTCGGCAATAACAAACCGCCATTAAAATACATGGTCAACGTCAATGTCCTGACCACGGGCTTTGATGCCCCGAATATCGATTGTGTGGTTTTACTGCGGCCGACCAATTCGCCGGGGCTGTATTATCAAATGGTCGGCCGTTCTTTCCGGCTTCATCCTTCCAAACAGGATGCGCTGATTTTGGACTTTGGCGGCAACATCCTGCGTCATGGGCCGGTCGATGATCTTCAGATTAAAGATCGTTCCAGTGGCAATGGCCAGGCCCCCGTCAAGGAATGTCCCGATTGCCATTCGGTCATCCATGCTGCCTATGCCACCTGCCCGGACTGCGGGTATGAGTTCCCACCTCCCGAGCGGGAGAAACATGATTCCAGGGCCACCACCGCGAGTATTCTTTCCGGCCAGGTGGAGGATATGGAATATGAGGTTTTGAGTACGCACTATTCCTGCCATATCAAATGCAAGGCCGGACCGGGTGATCCCCCAAGTTTACGTGTGGAATATAAGCTGGGCCTGGGCCACTGGCAGTCGGAATGGATTTGCCTGGAGCATACCGGCTATGCCCGAGCCAAGGCCGAAAACTGGTGGCGCACGCGCAGCGATGAGCCGGTGCCGGATACGATCGAGAAGGCCGTCGCCTTAGCCCAGGCAGGTGCGTTGGCCCAAACCCTCAAGATTACCGTTCGCCGCATCTGCGGCCAGAAATATGACCGGATTATCCGATACGTCTTAGGCCCCAAGCCGCCGCTATTGGAGGGCGACCAGGAAAAAGAGGATGGAAACATGCCTGAATATACCTGGGCAGGAGACGATATTCCGTTTTGAGGACGTCTATGAAACAGCAAGCCAACCAGTATCGAAACGCCGGCCTGTCCGTCTTGCCTGCCAATGTGCAGCTGAAGTTTGCAGCGCTGTCCCAGTGGAAGGAATATCAGCGCCGACTGCCCACTGAAGCCGAGGTGCAGGGATGGTTTGGCAATGGCCAGAGCGGCTTGTGTATCGTAACAGGCGCCGTATCCGGCAATCTGGAGATGATCGACTTTGATCTGCAGGCCGAGCTGTTTGAAGCCTGGCAGCAGCGGGTCCAGGAAGCGGCCCCAGACCTGTTGCCGCGATTGGTCATCGAGACCTCCCAGTCCGGCGGACGTCATGTCATCTATCGCTGCCAATCGGAGATCTGCGGCAATCTAAAACTGGCCCAGCGACAACTCTCCTTCCCCAGCGGTGACGATGTGGTCATCGGCGGCAAGACTTACAGGCCGCATCAGGACAAAGAGGGCAACTGGCATGTTGTCCTGACCCTCATCGAGACCCGGGGGCAAGGTGGGCTGTTCCTGTGTGCGCCTACACCCGGATATACCATCCTACAGGGCGATTTGACAATCCTCCCAGTTCTGACCACTCAGGAGCGGGAATTATTACTGGAGGCGGCCTGGTCGCTCAATGAGTATATCCCCGAGCCGGAAACAACGCCGCAAGCGGCCATTCCAACGGACACACTCCGCCCTGGTGACGATTACAACGTCCGGGGCGATATTCGCAGCGTACTTCAATCTCACGGCTGGACCTGTGTCAAGGGCGGTGACAATGAATACTGGCGCAGGCCGGGAAAAACCAGCGGCTGGTCAGCCACCCTGAAAAACAATGTCTTCTATGTCTGGAGCACCAATGCTAACCCCTTCGAATCCCAAAAAGCCTACTCGCCCTTTAGCGTCTATGCCCTTCTGGCACACGATGGAGATTTCAGCAAGGCAGCGGCGGAACTGTCCAAGCAAGGGTATGGGCAAAAACAGGAGGTTCATCTGCCCGAGGTCGATTTGTCCGGCATCTTGACATCCCCTGAAAAGCCGCTCCAGGAAGATCCAGGTCCGATCCCGGAGGCCCTCTTTTCCGTGCCGGGTTTTATTGAACGGCTCATGACGTTTTGCCTCGATACCGCTCCCTATCCCAACCGGGCCTTGGCCTTCTGCGGGGCGCTGGCCCTGCAATCATTTCTGGCCGGTCGCAAAATCAAAGAGCCCGGCGGCATCCGCACCAATATCTACCTGTTGGCGCTGGCCAGTACGGGTACGGGCAAAGACTGGCCCCGGAAAATCAATACCAACATCCTCAACTTGATCAACGCCTCCAGTTGTCTGGGCAACCGGTTTGCCAGCGGGGAAGGCATGCAGGATGTCATGCTGTCCAACCTGAATATGCTGTTCCAGACCGATGAGATTGACACCATGCTGCGGAGCATCAATACGTCCCGGGAAAGTCGCTATGAGAGCATCCAGGATACTCTCCTGACGTTCTATACCTCCAGCGACAGCTCGTTTCCTATGCGGACCAAGGCGGGCATGAAGGAGTGCGTGTCGATCCGCAATCCTCATCTGACTATTTTTGGCACCGCTACCCCAAAGAATTATTACCAGGCGCTCAGCGAGCGGATGATGACCAGCGGTTTTTTCAGCCGGATGCTGATTGTCGATGTAGGAGAACGGGCGTTGTGCGAAATGGCCGGGGACATCGATACCATTCCCCAAGACATCCTGGAGGTAGCCGAGTTCTGGCAGGAAAAAACCCGGCCTTCTGCCAAACACAATCTGTCCTGGGAAAATCCCAATCCTCCCGTTGCACCCTATCAAGGCCAGGCGGGAAAACTATTGTTTGATTTCCAGCGGCAATCGGACCTAAACCATCGGGCCGCGGAGGCCAACGATGAGGTCGCCAAGGCCGTCTGGTCACGTGCCGCTGAAAATGCCCGCAAACTGG
>JAGPFC010000040.1 GCA_018056685.1 Smithella sp. | reverse complement strand
TTATCGTTTTTGAATATACGTAATGTTGTTGTCAGATTTTTTAAAGACACTTTGTTTTCAGAACGCAGATATCAATGCTTTGTAGAAAGGATGTTGTAAAAAAGTGCTTTGGGCAACAGGCCGTTGAGGGATTGACTTTAATTTTTGAATAGTATATGGGAAAATCAAATACATACAAGCTATAAGAAAAATAGTAGGGTTTGACGGTTTTATTATTTGTGAGTAGTTTTCTTTTTGTCGACATCTAAAGGAATACGAATCATGCGACTATCAATTCTTTTTTTTCTACATTTCGAATATTTTCACCTCTTAAAGTCGAATCTGTCTTTGAATCACATCTCTGTTATAAAACACCAACGCGATAAAGTTTAATTTTTTACAAAATAACAAGTTTATTTAAAAAGTGTCTGTAGAAATTTGTAGATTCAATTTAATTTATATTAATTGTGTTTTTCAAAATAAGGAGGTTTTTATGAAAAGAATAACGCCCATTAGTAGTATTCTTTTAATTATTTTTTTTGCGTTTCTTCTAATTCATTGTGGCAGTAGTGATAATAATAATGATAATAATAACAATGATAATAATAACACTAGTGGTTATTCAGAAGATTCTCCCGATCCAATAATAATTCAAGTAAAACTCAAATACTGGCCTCACGGCACTGATAAATGGTTCTTGGGGTTTAGAGTCATGGTAAATGATGCAACCCGAGTTTATGCTACAGGAGACTATATATCAGGCTCTTATGAGCTCTATAAGTGTGGTGTAGAGGGCAGCAAATATCCAAAGGATCTCTGGTTAAGTACTAACAATCCCGAATGTATAATAGGCATCGGCGAATATAACATTGGCGAAGAACCAACACTGCCATTTGATATTGTAATACATGTTGTTTTACCGTCTGGAGAAGAAACTTATCCCGTCACAATCACTGACTATGAAACATATAGAGAATAACTTGCTATTGTTGCGCACGTGGTATGCTTGTATTTTACCTCTAGCCTTCAAATCCAAATGGCGGATAGAAGTGGAGACAAACACCACGCAATTAAAACGGATACATCCACATTTCAACCTTCAATCGTGAGTTTTGGCTGCCTCTAAAAATTGACCCTATGTAGGTACTATCCGAACTTTAGAAAAAATGCCTATACCAAACCCTAAAGAGAAAATTATTTCATATTGCTCGTAGGTCATCGACTCACAATTTTTTAATCCCATTCATGACAGACAAAACAGCTTCCGGCGGATTGTTCTTTCTTCGACTTTATCAGATCATATAGCCAAAAGAAAAATAAAGATCGAAGGAGGCCGCCATGAAAGGAAAATCTTTGAACGGGAATCATTACGGGTTTCAACTTACCATCAAGGAATTATTAAACACACCAAAACTAACCGCGGGAAACCAGGAGATCGTTTACCGGAATAAAATGCGCTATACCTACAACGATCTGTTTGAACGAATTAATAGATTGGCCAGTGCACTGGAAAGGTTAGGCGTCAAGAAAGGGGATACCGTTGCCGTCTTCGACTATGACTCCCACCGTTATCTGGAAAGCTTTTTTGCCATTCCCATGATGGGAGCTGTTCTCTTCACCGTAAACTGGCGTCTTTCGCCCGATCAGATCGAATACACCATGAATCATGCCGAAGCCGATGTCGTTCTGATCAACATCGATTTTCTGCCGCTTCTCGCTTCGATCAGAAGCAAGCTAAAATCCGTGAAGAAGGTCGTTCTTCTTTCGGACAGCCCCGAACTGCCCAAGACGGATCTGATCTGTGATGGAGAATATGAAGAACTGCTGGCGGCGGCATCTCCGGATTTTGACTTCCCAGAGCTTGATGAAAACACCAAGGCCACCACGTTTTATACAACAGGCACAACCGGCCTGCCCAAAGGCGTGTATTTCACGCATCGGCAGATTGTTCTGCATGCCATGAGTGTCTGCATCGCAGTGAGCGGTCATGACAGCCCGCTGCGCTTCTCCACTTCTGATGTCTATATGCCCATTACGCCCATGTTTCATGTTCATGCCTGGGGTTTCCCCTTTGTGGCCACAATGATGGGTATCAAGCAGGTTTATCCCGGCAAATATGAACCGGAAATGCTTATCAAACTTATCGTCGGTGAAAAGGTAACATACTCGCATTGCGTCCCCACGATTCTTCAGATGATCGTCGCCAGCCCGATCGCGAAACAGATTGATCTTTCGGCATGGAAAGTAGTCATTGGCGGAGCACGGCTGGCCAAGGGACTGGCCGTTGCGGCCATCAATCTGGGCATTCAGGTGATGACGGGTTACGGTATGTCAGAAACCTGTCCGGTGATCAGTGTATCCAATTTAAAACCGTCCATGAAACATTACGATAATGAACAGAAAAGCGAAGTCGCCATCAAGACAGGAATGCCGGTTTCTCTTGTGGATGTGCGGATCGTTGATCCGGCCGGCAATTTCCTGCCGAATGACGGCAAAACCACCGGCGAAATTGTTGTCCGCGCTCCATGGTTCACCCAGGGTTACTACAAGGATCCGGAAAAAACGGCGGAACTCTGGCGCGGCGGCTGGTTGCACACCGGCGATGTCGGCTATATGGATCAGGATGGATATATCCAGATTACCGACCGGCTCAAGGATGTCATTAAAACGGGCGGCGAATGGGTATCTTCACTCGATCTGGAAAATGCCATCAGTCTTCATACAGCGGTGCAAGAAGCGGCGGCCATCGGCATTCCGGATGCCAAGTGGGGAGAACGGCCCATGCTCCTTGTGGTGTTAACCCCTCCGTTTCGTGGCGACGGCATTACACCCGACGTTTTAAAAAGTCACATGAAGGGGTGTGCCGAACAGGGAAAGATTCCCCGGTATGCTATTCCTGATCAATACATTATCACCGAAGAAATTCCCAAAACGAGCGTTGGCAAAATAGACAAGAAACGGATCCGCGAAATGTATGTCAACGCGGCATGATTTCATTTTTACACATTGCCTGATTCTCTGACCCCCATGCGGGAGCAGGTTGAGCATCCGCCTGCTCCCCCGTCAGGAGCCTGTAAAACAATCGGAAAAGATATAATCATTTGTTCCCGCCGGTAATTTTGGCCCAGGAATCACGTAGCGGTACAATACGGTTGAAAACAGGTTTTTCGGTTGTTGAGTCTTTTGCATCCGCACAAAAATATCCGAGTCGTTCAAACTGGAACCGGCTGCCCGGTTGAACATTCTTGAGGCTTTGCTCCACGTAGCAGTTGGTCAGTGTATCCAGAGAATTCGGATTCAGATGTTTGAGAAAATCCTCTACCGCTCCCGGATTTTCAATATTGAATAGCCTGTCGTACAAGCGCACTTCGGCTTTAACACCGTGCGCGGCGGATACCCAGTGAATCACGCCCGGCACCTTGCGTCCATCAGCAGGCGGACCGTTGAGTGTTGCCGGATCGTAGGTGCAGTGCAGTTCAGTTACGTCACCGGTTCTTGGATCTTTCACGATGTTTTCAAGTTTTATGACATAAGCGTTTCTCAGGCGAACTTCGCGTCCCGGACCGAGGCGATGATATTTTTTCGGCGGGTTCTCCATAAAATCATCCTGCTCGATGTACAGTTCTCTGGAAAACGAAATTTTTCTGCTGCCCATGTCCGGTTTTTGCGGATGATTCGCACATTCAATTTCTTCCACCTGATTTTCGGGGTAGTTGTCGATGATAACGCGCAACGGCCGCAGAACGCACATGGCCCGGGGAGCCTGTTCATTGAGGTCTTCGCGGACGCAGTGCTCCAGCAGTGCCACGTCAATCAGGTTATCATTTTTGGCCACGCCAATCTGGGTGCAGAAGTTCCGGATGGCTTCCGGTGTATAACCGCGGCGGCGCATTCCGGAAACCGTCGGCATCCGTGGATCGTCCCAGCCGTGGACATATGCTTTCTGCACCAGCTCGATCAGTCGGCGTTTGCTCAGAACCGTATAACTCAGGTTGAGGCGGGCAAATTCAATCTGCCGGGGGCGCGGGCCGGTGATAAGTTTTTCCACAATCCAGTCATAAAGCGGCCGGTTGTTTTCAAACTCCAGTGTGCAGATGGAATAGACAATTCCTTCCAGCGCGTCGGACAGGCAATGCGCAAAGTCATACATGGGATAAATAACCCATTTTGTTCCTGTCCGGTAATGCGGTTCCCTCTTGATACGATAAATCACCGGATCGCGCATGACAATATTCGGCGCGGCCATGTCAATTTTGGCGCGAAGCACGTGCGCGCCATCGGGAAATTCACCCGCCCGCATGCGTTGAAACATGTCCAGATTTTCTTCCACGGAGCGGTTACGATAAGGGCTTTCCTTGCCCGGTTCGGTGAACGTTCCCCGGTATTCACGCATTTCGTCGGGACTCAGAGAGCACACATAGGCGTTGCCGGATTTAATCAATTCTACGGCAAATTGATAGATCTTTTCAAAATAATCGGAGGCGTAGAAAAGACGGTCACCCCAGTCAAATCCCAGCCAGCGGATATCATTGATGATGGATTCCACAAATTCCATGGATTCACCCAGCGGGTCAGTATCGTCAAGCCGCAGGTTGCAGGTTCCCTGATACTGCCGGGCTATACCGAAGTTTAGGCACACGGATTTGGCATGCCCGATATGGATATAGCCGTTCGGCTCCGGCGGAAAACGGGTGGCGACTTTCCCGTTATTTTTATTGGTTTTCAGATCATCTTCGATGATGTCACGGATAAAATCAGAGGGATTTGATGTTGTGGCGTCTGTCATTGGTTAAAACTCCTTGAACTCCATAAATTGCGGAGTGAAACCTATAATATTTGCAGAAATATATCAAGCGCCGTGCACGAGGATAATGGAACGACCAGGAGGATTTGTGAATGGTACCATCCCTCCATTGCTGGAGGGATGGTGATACTGAATCCCCGATTTTCTAACCGTGGAGGGTTATTATTACGGGAAAAGAGAGAAGCGGATTTACCCGCTAAGGTAGGCTTCTTATTATGTCATCAGCATTGCTGCTATTTTTTATTGGATTGCCTCCATATCTTCTGGTTTTCTGCCGCCTTGATGAGCTCTTCACGGAAGTCAGGATGGGCAATACTGATCAGTTTTTCAGCCCGCATCCACACGGGATCGAGTTTCAATGTCACACAACCATATTCCGTCACGATAAAATGCGGCATTTGTCTGGGTATGGTAACGATGGTGCCGGGTTTAAAGAATGGCTGAATACGGGAGATTACCGTGCCGTCTTTCAGCGTGTAGGTTGATGGCAGACAAATGAAACTTTTCCCGCCTTTTGATCTGTAGGCCCCTATTACGAAATCCTGCATGCCGCCGTTGCCGGAAATCTGTTCGAATCCGTTCGATTCCGCGTTCACCTGTCCGTACAAATCCACTTCTATCGCCTGGTTAATGGAAATAAAATTGTCGATACTTTTAATGACATCATAATCATTAATATAGCCGACATTATAGGAAGCCAGAGCCGCGTTGTTATCAATCCAATCGTAAAGTTTGCGATTGCCGAGTGCAAACGTATAGGCTGTCTTGAAGCGGTCAATCTCTTTGAGGGAGTTGTTCATGCGGCCGGACATATACATTTCATAATAGGCATCCACCAGCATTTCCGTATGGCCCCCGAGATTTTTCAGATCGCTTTCAGCAATCATGTGTCCGAGCACATTCGGCATGCCGCCGATGCCCAACTGGATGCAGCATCCGTC
Organism: Smithella sp.; assembly: GCA_018056685.1. Lineage (GTDB taxonomy): Bacteria > Desulfobacterota > Syntrophia > Syntrophales > Smithellaceae > Smithella. The sequence goes on along the minus strand of JAGPFC010000040.1, from coordinate 11,714 downwards.
ACTCAGATGCTTGAAAACGTGTGCGGCAATCTGTCTGTCGATATCGGTGGCTTCTATGGCCGGAAGTTCAAAGATGGGTTCATTTTCACCTTCGACGACATAATCAACCTGCGATATATGAATAGATTCCCTGGCGCCGCCCAGTCCGCGAGGCATATTGGCATTAGTTTCCACAATGACTTTTTTGGCCATGCACCAGCTGAGCATGCAGGCATTGGAAATCGCGAAATTAAAATAGCCGTCTTTATCCATCGGGGCTGCACGCAGGATGTGGACATCCTGAAGACGTAATCCTGTTTTGGTGGGATCATACGCGGGTCCGTAATGGTGAGCGCAACCCCAATCTGTTTCCCCGAAAACGATGGAACAATAATTCACGGAGGTCGGAGATACCATCTTCATCAATCTGGTCAAAAGTGAAAAATGCCAGTCAACGTACGTAAAGGTTTTTCCTTCCGGGTCCTGGTTGACCACTTCCGGTACCGGTGGAATGGTCACGGCTCCACCGATCAGTACGTTCTTTAATTCGTCCTTTCTTTTAGCAAGGGCTCTGTCGCAGGCCATCGGCCGCCCGTTAAAAAAACCGTAGGTTACCCAATCATCTGATTTTACACATTTTACCGCTTCCTCTGCTGTGCGGAGTTTTTCCTTGTATTGTCGGGTGATATCTTTTTTTGATGTGTACGTCATGTCGTAAGCCATGGTTTTTCCCTTATGTGGAACAACGTCAGATGGAAGTGTTTGAATTCCGGCACAGCTGTTTTATTTTGTTCCCGCTCATCAGTAAAAATTTTTCTGTCAAAATCAAACATATGTTGATTTTTGAACATAAGTATAATAAGAGGCGTTTGTGTAAGAGTCAATAGTCAATGTTTGGCTGGATTGTATAAAATTGAACATAATTTGAGATGTGTGTCTGACTTTGTACAAAATTTTCGCAGGAGAACATCAATGAAGAAAAAGGCTGTACACGAAAAAGCGGAGTACCGGAGTGCCATTCGATCCAGAAAACTGATCAAGCATGCCTACGTGGAGTTACTCAGGGAAAAAGACATTGACAAAATCTCCGTCAAGGATGTTGTGACCAGAGCGGATGTGAACCGGGGGACGTTTTATGCGCATTACGCCAGTGTTGCCGCCGTTTCGGAACAGATCGGTAATGAAATCATATCTGCTTTGTTTGAATTTCTGGATGAATTTAAAGAGACGCGACTCATTGAAAATCCTTTGCCTTTTCTCAGGAAGATTTCACGGTTCCTGGAACAGGATATCGAGTTTTATCGGTTGTTGATTAATTCGCAGCGCTCCGTTGCTTTTTTAAACAGATTGAAGACGCTTTTTATGGAAAAGATATTCAGTGATGAAAAGAAAATGTCGGCTATTAAAAACAAAGATCAGTTTAAGGTTGCCGTTGATGTCTTTGCGTCCGGATTTGTCGGTCTCTATCAGGATTGGTTTAACGACAAAATTAAAATGTCGCTCGATGATTTGTCTATAAATTTAAGTGAAATTATTAAAAACGGCTTTAAACCTTTTTTACCCGTTAAGAAATGATGGATGTCTCCGCGGCGTCATCATGGTTGCGAGGCGTCCCTTAGCGCACGACTTCCAGAACAACTTTTATTTCTTCTTTGCTTAGAACAGCAGGACTGTTTTTGCTGTCCGAGAGATCTATCGTTTTTCCCATATGCAATGCCGTCATGCCGAAACGGGAAAGCTGTGGAAGCCTAAAAGTTCGTGTCCACTGGTCGAGAACTTTCAAAAATTGTTCGCAGTAAAAGATGTCGTCACGACCTGCTTCTTCACCGGCCAATATTTTACCGATATCAGCAAAGCGTTTTTGAGCGGCAACAGTCTTTTCTGCAATAATCTTTTTGATGACAAAACTCATCACCGGAAACAGCAACTTCCCGCACACGACACCGTGCGGCGCGGGACTAAGACCGCCCAGCGGTCCGGCGATGCCGTGAACCGCGCCGAGCCCGGACCTGGTCAGCGCGATTCCCGAAATCAGCGCCGCATAAGACATCTTTGTCCGTAGCGCAATATCATTGCTTTGTCCCAACGCAAGCGGTAAGAGACTCTCCGAAACACAGGAAAGCGCCTTTAAAACAAGTGCGTCAATAGCCGGATCTGCTTTCATGGACGTGTAAGCTTCAATCAATTGCGAGAGGGCATCCAGACCACAGGCGATGGTAATGTGCCGGGGCAGAGTCAAGGTCAGTTCGGGATCAACCAGGGCGACATCAGGCATATAGGCGTCATGACGGAGCGATTTTTTATAGCCTTCTCTGCGGTCGCACACCACGGCATTTTTGGTCGCTTCACATCCCGTGCCCGCGGTTGTCGGGATAGCGATAAACGGAACTTTCACTCCGGGAGCTGTTTTTGTGCCGACGCCTTCCAGGTAATCTTTGACCGAACCGTCCACGGGCAGCATCGCTGAGACAGCCTTGCCGAAATCTAGGACACTGCCGCCGCCGATGGCGACAACCACGTCAACTCGCGTCTTACGAAATTGTGAGGCAATGATATCAATGGCTTCTGTGGAAGGCTCGTCCCAGACAGAAACAAACTTGAATTTGACTGGAACCTGATTAAGATTCAAAATAAGTGTTTTAAACCTGCCTGATTTTTTTAACGACTCGCCCCCAAGAAAAATAAGCGCATTGCTGCCATACGAAGCAATGATTTTAGGAAGTTCCGAAAATTTGCCCACGCCAAAAATAATTTTGGGCAAACCGGTAATGTTCAAAGCATTTATTGATTCCATGCAGATTTATCCAAAGGTGCGATAACATGATGAGCGATTCCTTCACGCGGCTTGGCCATCCAGGACTCAACGGTTTCGCGCCATTTTAAATAATGAGCGGTTTTCTTATGCGCGGCAGCTGCTTCATCCGATTCATAGGCCTCATACAAGGTGAATGCCGCAGGATTATCCCGATGCTGCAGAACATCAAACCGGAGGTTCCCTTTTTCCCGGACTGAATTCCGATGATTCTCGATGGTTGCCTCAATAAACTGATTAATATTTTCAGGCTTCACCAGAACATTGACAACAGTAACAATCATGAGATTCTTTCCCCTTTCCTGTTATGCCGGCGGAGGCCGTCGCAGGGCCCTCTGGTGTGCTTCATGGTATTTGGGATAAAACCAGAAAATAAAATTGTCATTGCAAAAGGCCTCTCTGCCGCCGTTATCTTATTCGATCTGTCTGCTGATTTTTATAACAAATTCATGCAGTACGTCAAAGTAAAAAAGTAATTATGAAGGTATCACTTTTTTGATTTCCAATTTTTCATTTAATGATAGACTATTTTCAAAAACATCCAGATGGGCAAAAGGTCCTGTCGTTATCTGAGAAAGGGACAATCTGTCCGGCCGATTATCGTTATGAAAGTCAATTAATGGCAATATTCAATAGAAGGGAAGGAGGCAGAAAGGCAATGGAAGGTTGGACGGAAGAAGAAATAAGAGATAAAAATCTGATGGCGCCCTGCGGTCTTTATTGCGGCGCCTGCGGCGTCTATATTGCGACGAGGGACAAAAATAAAAAATTCATGGAAGTCATGGGCAATCTCTACGGGACGAAGGCGGAAGACACGCAATGTTACGGCTGCATGCAGCCCGATCCGCCGAAAAAACTTTACGGTTATTGCGCCATGTGCGCGATCAGAAATTGCGTCCGTGAAAAAAAATATTACTCATGTCATCAATGTGACCAGTGGCCTTGCCGTATGATAGACAATTTCGGCCTGGCAACGGGATTGCGGGTCATGAAAAGAACCATTCCGCAGTGGCGCGCCAGGGTGGCCGAACTGGGAGATGAAAAAGGGAGTGTCGAATGGGCCAGAGCGGAGTTGGAACGCTATCATTGCCCTGTCTGCGGAAAGCCGCTGTTTAGAGGCGCCAAGCGTTGCCGTGCCTGTAAAACGGCCGTTGCCGAATTACTGGACGGAAAACTGTAAAACAGTTTTCCGTCCATAAGAAAGCGAAAGGCTGTAATCGATGAATCATACCCGATCAGGAATCCTTCAGCTCATACTTGAAATAAAGATGATCATCACCACCCGTCAGACTCTTGACCATGGTCGCTGCAGATTTCCTTCCGAACACTTTGATGGCCTGTTTGAAATAACCCATCAGTAATTTTTCGAAGTAAACGTGTTTGATGGGAAATCCGGTGACTTTGACATCAATGACGTTATTTTCCAACCGTGCAACAGTCGAACCACCATCATAATAGGTTGTCCAGAGTTTGGGCAGGAACGTTTCGACAAACAGCTTTAAATCCTTTGTGAGCAGAAATGAATGGTATGGGCCTCCCGGCGACAGGGCATATTTGGCACCCACCATACCAAACATCACGTATGATGCATTTTTGTCACCATTAAAGCACTCATCAATCAGTTCATCAAAAAAACGATAATTTTATCCAAGGGAATAAGGGTAATGGACATGATAATCTTGTCTTTGAAATATTTGTCCTTTGCCGCCAGTTTGGCCATAAATGTATTCCAGCTCTGCTCGCCGAAAGCGTCAATGATAGTCGCTTTTGTGGTCGTGTGAACAGTACCTTTCAAATTCATTTTAATCCCTCCTGTTGGAACAGGTGAAGTCAAACATACATTTACCAATAACCTGTTATCATTGAGAAATAAAAAATGAAGCATTTTGATTGGAAGTGTGCTAGGTGTAAGCGCGCTACGGGCAGGTTATGGCACTCCTTTTATCTCATCCATAATATTCGCTTGGATGGCAAATAATAAATTTCAGGTATAAGGATATGGCTATGCCTATTAAAAAACAGGAATCTTTTAACTTCTATTCACACCTGGTTGGCGCCGTTGCGGCGTTGATCGGCACGGTATTTCTGGTCCTGGTTGCCCGCTATTCGGCATCAGCTTTAATTACCGCTTTAATCTACGGAATCTCGGTGGTCTTTCTTTTTTTGGCGAGCACGCTCTACCATGCCTTTAAGAAAGAGGAAAATGAAAAATCCTTGTGGAGGCGACTGGATCGTCTTGCCATCTTTTGCATGATTGCCGGAACCTTCACCCCCATCTGTTATATGTATCTGCAAGGAACATGGCGTTGGTCCATCATTGCCATTCAATGGGGTCTGGTGGGCTTCGGGCTTATCTCTCAGCTTTTTTTCCCGCGTGCTCCCAGGGTCTTTTACGCTGTCCTTTATCTGATTATGGGGTGGATGGCAGTCGTTCCCCTGAAACAAATCCTTTCCTACATGAATCTTGCGCAGGGAATTTTGCTGTTTGCCGGTGGAGTATTCTTTAGCCTGGGTGGCTTAATCTACGCGACAAAAAGACCCCGGCTTGTTCCCGGTATTTTCAGCTTTCATGAGCTCTTTCACATCATGGTTTTGATTGGCGGAGCTCTGCATTACGCCATGATTTACGTTATCTATTCCCGGCTTGGCGTCTGATCATGTTGGAAGTTTCCTTCACAAAAAACGTCAGTCCGACGGATGCGCTTCTGTCAGCCGAGGAGTCCTTATTTGTTCAAGAGTATGAAAAGCATTATTGCGCGGGTGAAAGCAAACCTCAAGCTATCGGGATGCCGTTTTTTCTGCACTCACCGGAATCTGATACCGGTGTCCTTCTCATTCACGGCCTGATGGCGGCGCCGGAGGAAGTAAGGGAGTGGGCAGATTTTCTATATGCCAAAGGCCTGACGGTTTACGCTCCAAGGCTTGCCGGTCATGGCACTTCATCCCGGGATCTTTCAACCCGCAACTATAATGACTGGCTGTCTTCCGTTGATCGAGGCCATGCTATTTTGAAAAAATACTGTAAAAAAATTCTGATTGCCGGTTTTTCGACCGGCGCCGGTCTTGCTTTACAGTCCGTTATCATGAAACCTCGTGATTTTGAGGCTGTGCTTGCGGTCAGCGCGCCTCTCAAATTTAAAAGATTTTCATCGAGATTTGCTGAAACGTTGAACGCATTTAATCTTCTTTGTCATGATTGGGGAATGAGCGGGCTGGCAAAAGACTTTATGAAAAACGACGCGGATAATCCTCACATCAACTATTTGCTTTGTCCGGTCAGCGCGTTTGTGCAGGTAAAAAAACTGATGAGAAATGTCCGCCACTCACTTGCTGATGTCAATATACCGGCTCTGGTGATTCAGGCAAAAAACGATCCTAAGGTCGCGCCGCAAAGCGGCCCCGTTATCTTTCAACTTCTGGGCACCAGTAGAAAACATTTCGCCTGGATTGATTATGACATGCATGGAATTGTTCGCGGCAAAATCGCCGGAGAAGTTTTTAAGGAAGTCGAATCATTTCTTACAGCCTATAGTTTGATCCATGCTTCCGGTAACATTCCTCGCTAAACTGCATGAAAAAATTTTCTTTATATTGAAACATGAAAAATTTTCTGTAAGTTTGTCAAAATTGTAACATCTTGTTTTGGAAGAGAAAACGAACTATTTTTCAATATGTTCTCTGTAAACCGTTATCCGCGTAAATAAAGCTTGACTATTGTCCGCTATTGACGTAGGGTTCCGTCAACTTCGGATATTTAGAAAAAAATATACGAAGGAAAGAGTTGAATTTAGACATTTTGAAGCACATAGGTTAGCCGCCAGGTACTTTAGAGTCTTGGTGGCTTTTTAAGTTCTGTCTTCGTGCTGATTCGACTTTTGAAAATTTATGAAAGGAGGATTTGAACGATGTCAGAAGGTAAAGTAAAGTGGTTCAATGAGAGCAAAGGCTTCGGTTTCATCGAGAAAGAAGAGGGCGGCGATGTATTTGTACATTTCAGCTCGATTCAGGGCGAAGGTTTCAAGACGCTCAGTGAAGGCCAGCGTGTAAGCTTTGATGTTGCTCAGGGCAAAAAAGGCCAGGAAGCAACCAATGTCAGAGCGATCTAGTTTTTATTGAAAAAACCAAATAAATGAGCACTCCGTGAATGAACATTCATTCCGGAGTGTTTTTTTATGCATGGTTCAATAATCCGAACGATTCCTGCCGCAAATGAAAATATACGGAAAATTTGTTCCATATGTGTTATTATTCATAAAAATAAATTTTAGCGAATTATTTCAATGGAAGGAGAATGTCGTTATGCCCAGTAAACTAAGCAAAGAAACGGACGGAACCGGCATCGTGGTTACTTTCTCTGGAATTGTTGAAGCAGACGAAGTCGATAAGCTTCAATCGAAAATTCATGCCGATGAATCCTTTCCGCAGTTGCGTTATCAGATCTGGGATTTTTCCAAAGCTGAAGAAATCAATATTTCCATTGATCAAATTCAGCATTTTGCCACGCAGACGGCGATTGCCTCCACTGAAAACCCCAAATTAAGAATAGCTATCATTCCCCGCAAGACGTCTCATAACATCCTGGGCAAGACGTTTCACACTTTTGAAAATCTGTGGGGAACGAATGAATCGAAGAGTTTCGGAGATATCGATACCGCCAGAGACTGGTGCATGAGACGCAAAAAGTAAGACAATCATAAATTATCACTGTCAAATTTCAAAAATAACTCCGAAAGATTTCATCGGTCGATCTTTCCTGAATAATTCTCTCAACCTTTCAGCTATTATTCCATTAGAGTGGAGAAAGCACTTGTAAATATAAAAATGATAATCAACTTGGCTTTTTAGGGCAAAGCGGTTCATGTTCCGAGTGTGGACACCCAGTGGCCAACCAGATGGGTAATGGCAATCACAACAATGGCGATTAAAATATGTTCGCCAATTATTTTCCACGGCTTCTCCCGCTGAGCTTTCGCCATCAGGTAGCTAAGAACGATAAGAATGGTAAATCCCCACACAAGACTTATGATAATGGCCGTGAAGAGAGGTAAAAATACAACCGGAACGACAAATGTTAAAGCGAAAAAGAATTTTGCCATGAAGGTTGCAATGGTCGCGCCCCAGATTTCCCGGGTCGTGTGAACGTTTTCCGACTCTTCTGAAACATGAATGCCCAGGGCATCAGAAAACGCGTCGGCGATGGCGATTGTTAAAACCCCTCCGAGAACGATCATTTTCGATCCTGTTTCTGAATGAAGTCCGACCATCAATCCGAGGGTGGTAATAACGGCCGATGTAAGGCCGAACGAAATTCCGGTACGCAACCAATCCTTCATATATGTTTTCTCCTCCCTATATTTACATTCAATGTTTGCATTATATTTCTGTAAAATTCATATGACTGATTTTTCTCTCAATTTCCATCAACAAATCATGCTCAAAGAATTTTACGTTTATATGATTAGCCGATAATGCCCGTTTTAATTCATCGAAAAAAAGACCGCTTTTATTGACCAGGCAATTTTTGTAAAAATAATCATTCATAAAATCCTTGTTTATTTTTCCGATATCCAATTGCGCGACAAAATCCGCTGATTTTTTTAAATCCATTGAAGCGGAAACCCCGCATGAAGGTGAACCTTTAATACCGATTATGCCCATCACTTCGAAACCGGAATCCATATAGTCTTTAATTTCGGATACAACATCCTGGGCAATTTTTTTAAAGGACCTTTTGGTTTTCCATATAAACAACAACATGTAGGGTTTGCGAAAAGCATTCAGAAGGGTTCCTTTGATACCGTAACCCATCAGCATTTCCCGTTTCAGAACGCCGCCCCATGTTTTCTGTTCGGGACATTTCATCTGGACGATACCGATACCCTGTTTCTGTAGATCGTCGATGAGTTCATCCACGCATGCTTTACGACATGCACCTCCCAGGTAACGGGTATTCTCATTTAACAGGCAGTGCGAAAGGAAAACAACTGTTTTTCCTCTTTCGTCCTTGAGCTTTTCCTGTAACAAATGAATTTTAGCCATATCCATTCATCTCCAAATCAAACAACTTACTCAAGTGTTATCATAGTATATAACACATTACCCGTTACTCGACGTTTGTTTCGGTTTTATGAATTCCCAGACAAACGGGCAAACACTTGAGCCATCGGCAATACGACGCTTGTCCTTTCCCCGATGGAAAATCATCTCTTCCGGCAGGTAGGAGTTGAAGACCGCGTTATCAACCTGGCAGATCACAGGGGTAAGCTCCGGAATACCGAGGGAACAGGTAAGTTCGTGAAAAAGACAGCGGGTAATCTTGATTTCAAACCGGCTATCGGTACGTTCTACAATTTCCAGTGTGTTCCAGCGGGTTGTCCCAGTGCGGTTGATTTCCAGTTCCTGGGTGATGAAATTCTGAAACGTGCGTTCTCTGGCAATCGTTTCAAACAACAATGACTGTTTGGCCACGCCGCCCGTCAATATGGCCACCCGCATAATCTCAAAGGCCTTACGCTGACCGATTTTTTGTTTCAGTTTCATGTAGACCCAGACGGGCAATGCCGTCATATCGACAAACTCCTTTGGGAATTTACGATCTATTCTTTTTTTGAAGCGATTCACGGTCAGTTTGCATTGGGCGATAAACAGCAATGGAAAGGCCAGTTCATCCTTGAGCAGATGAAGCAGAATCGGAGTTGTAATTTTTTTCAGATCAAATTCTTTTGACATATTTCATCCTTTTAATAATTTGAATTAACGCCCTCTGACTTAACAAAATCAGCTCTTAGCCAACATCGCGGCCAATTTCGGAAATTCCTCCTGAGCGTGAGCATTAAGGTTGGCTTCATATTCGTCACTTAAATACAGCCGGATTAACGGATCAAACATCTTTCCTATCCCATGAAACCCTGCCTCCACGATATGGACAACATTAAGCCCGTCTTCCACGTCTTCGAATTTCATGATGAACCGTGCCGGCAGCCTGACTATTTTTTTGATTTGATAAACCATCTCACTGTTAGGAACCAGCCTGGTGATAACGGCGTGTCCCTTAAGCCTGTATTTACCCACATATTCGTCCACATAGATGACATTCCCGATATTGCCGGGATATTGCTTCACTGTGTGACAGGACAAATGAGTTCCTTTCCACCATCGTTGATAATCCGCGTCGGTGCAGTTCAGCATGAAGTTATAGATATCCTTTGAGGTAATGCCTTTGACTTTCACGATTGTTTTTAATGTGACCATGATGAAATCTCCTTATTCTTTAAATCCATCTTCGTGTGTGAGACTTATATTTCAGGTAAGCCTCACCGAAGACACCTTCCACGACTTTTTCTTCCCGGGGTATTACCGTGTAATCCATTAAAAAGAAGAATATGATAGGGCAGATGAGGCCCGATAGCGTGTCCATCATCAACGGAAAGCCGGCCAAAATCAGCAGCATTCCGAGATACATGGGATTCCTGGTGATACGATAGATCCCGTCTGTCACGAGCTTGTCAGGCGCTCTTGTGGGCATGACGGTTGTTTTTCTTGTCATAAACACACCCGTGGCAATGATGAGCAAGAAGATGCCAACGGATATCATTATTAAACCCGCCACATTTCCAAGCAGGCCTGATCCAAGAGGTAAAGGGAAGAACCGGCTTAGGCTCCAACAAAGTGCGACTAAAACAATCATGATGAGTAAAGGGTATCGATTCATGTCATCTCCTCGCGTTTTAAAATTGATTTTCCCGGCGATCGTGTCCCCGGGCAACCAGTTGCCACCTTTGTTGCCTGTGCTTATAAAACGACGTTGCCCAAAAAGAGATTATGCCTGTCAGCCAACCGCCATAAATGATGATTTCGTCTTCATAATGAATGGAGGAATTATCAAGTTTCTTCATCGAGATTCTATGGTTCCATACTTTCGCGCAGCCATCCCACTCCCTGGACTGAATAACCTTGTTTTCATTATCTATCTTTTCAATAATCAACGTATGCACTCCCCCGAAAGGAATGATCCCGTAAAGATACATCATGGTTTTTACGGCACGGCCTTGTTTCCATATTGCCGGGAATGTGCCGTCGACCGGTTTGAATCTTATTTTTCCCTTCGCTACAAATTCGAGCAACGCAATGGTTTGTACCTTTTCCCATGCGACATCGATAGGGATGGGAATCTGCGAAGAAACGGTCAGTTTATGAGCGGTTACGGCTCTATCCTTGTAATGGATTTTAATCTTCTCAATATTTGCTTTCATAGGCTTCCATTATTTAGTTTGTATAAACTAAATATCTTCTTAAAAAAATTTTATAATTTCGAGACGACTTTATTCAAAAGGGTCTCCAGTTTTTTCAGATCGCTGCTGTCCATGTTATTGATGAATACGTCGGCAATCCTCTTATGCGTCTCGTTATGCATTTCTACCAGTTTCTTCCCCTTGGCGCTCAGGTGAACATGAAAAGAGCGCCGGTCCTCGTCCGACTGAAACTTCTGAATGTAACCCTTGCCGGACAGTTTGTCCACAATGGCTGTCACGGACGGCTTGCTTAACTTCAGCGCCTTGGCAATCTCTCCCAGGTTCGGATTGCCCAGTTTGTTAATTACATCGATATACTCAACTTGGCGCGCGGTAAAACCCTCCTTTTCATATTCCTTTAAAAACTCCATTTCCCAGTCGCCGATTAACCTGGTTAATATTTCGATAAGTTCCACTAAAGAATATTGCATCATTCAGGTCCTATATAATTAGTTTGCATGAACTAATTACATGATTATTAAAGTTCTGTCAATAAATATTTTGTATCACTACTGTCCGGAATAGAATTATTTAACATCATTTAACATATAGATATCGTTTAATAAAGATGTCAATTACACGAGTTACCGACTTGAAAATTTGTTATCATTTTGAGCATTCCCCTGTGATCC
>JAGPFC010000064.1 GCA_018056685.1 Smithella sp. | reverse complement strand
TCAAGACCTGACGCTAATTTCCTAATTTCTTTACTAATTTGTTTTTTTAATGTCATGTAATTTCCTTGACAAAATAATCAATTTAATATTTACTAATTGAACATTCAGTTAATTAACTGTGATTTGATGATATCTATATGAAATGTTTACGACTTACGAAAAGAAAGTGCCTTGAAATTGCCGATATAGATAGGCCTAAGCCTAATGGTTTGGATGCGATAATAAAAGTTCGCTCTAGCGGTATATGCGGATCAGACCTGCATTTCTGGAGCGAGGGACTGGGAGCGGACGCCGTTAACGGCCTGATCATGGGACATGAATTCTGCGGTGTAGCAGAAGATCCCGGAGCAGGAAAGCAATTCAAACTGGGTGATCGGGTTACCGGTATTCCACTGAATCCGTGTGGGAAATGTTATGCCTGCGAGCAAGGATTTGTTCAACTGTGCCTGAACAATGCAAACCGGGAGATCATGGGAATAACCGGTCCCGGCGCTTATGCGGAATATGTTTCCCTGCGATCAGATTTTGTTGTCAAGCTCCCTGATAATATAAGCGATCCTGAAGCCGCTCTGATCGAGCCATCTGCTATTTGCCTTCACGCGGTCAATAGTGGAAATGTAAAGCCCAATGACAGGGTTCTGATAGTCGGTGCCGGACCTATAGGGGTTATGTGTGCCGCATGGGCGCGCATAAAAGGTGCGTCATATATCGCTATGACGGAATTGAACGATAAAAGAGCGGAAAATGCGTTGAAACTCGGCGATGTAGACGAGGTTTTTAATCCGGCCGATCCAAAAATCGTTTCAAAACTAAAACGGTCTGCCAACGGCGGCGTTCACGTGGCTATTGATACGTCCGCCTCCGAAGCCGGCATTAACATGGCGCTCAGATCGATTCTGCCAAAAGGCACGCTGGTCCTTGTGGGCATCAGCATGTCGCCTCAATCTCTGCAAACAATAACCGGCACTATGAAAGAGATCGTTATCAGACCGGTACTCGGATATCTGCCCGATGAATTTATCGGCGTTATGGACGCTATGTCATGCGGTTTATTGAAAGCCGAACATTTTATCGGCAGAACCATCCGTTTGCCGGCGACGCAATCGGCGTTTGAGGAACTTTCATCCGGTACATCAGGTGATCTTAAAATTATTATCAGGTTCCAGTAACCATAACGTATAGTAGAAATGCATGAATCACATTGACCATCAAGGGGTGAAAAAATTATGGGGAAAACCGTCAAAAAGAGACAAAACGCCGAGACCATGAAACCTGAAATCGTATTTAATTTTTACAAGACGATCCTTGAAGACGGTCTGGAAGGTGCATCTATCGGAAAGGTCGCCAAGAGAATGAAAATTCACCCCAGCTTGATTATTCATTATTTTCAAACCAAGGATAATCTTATTGCTGCCATGGTGGATTACCTTATTGAAGGAGCCGGCAGATTATACGATATGCTGAATACGCAAGCCGATGATTCGGACAAACGGCTTCGCAATCTGGTCAGCATATTTTTCAGCGACGCCTGGTATCATATGACCGATGCCGGTGTGGACTTTGCCGTCCTTTCCCTGAGCGGCCGCGATGAGTTGGTCGACCTTAAACTCCGTAATTTATACGAACTGACCAAAAAGCACATTGCCAACGAAATAAAGAAATTGAACGAAACGGGAATTTTATCGGTCAAAGATCCTCTGCGGGCGGCGGAGATGATTATCACCATTTATGAAGGTTACAGGCATTTCAAGCATTTTTATGTCGCCGGCGATCAGGCCGAAAGTTTCAGAAACGACATGATCGATAAGGTCTTGTCCATGCTGAAAAACTAACTTGAGCAACAGGAGAATATCGATGAGCACAAAAACCGTTAAGACGATTTGCTTTGATTGTCATTCGCGCTGCGGCGTCATTCTTGACGTTGAGGATGGAAGAGTGACTGGAATCAAAGGCGATAAGGAACATCCTTTCAGCCACGGTTATATCTGCCCCAAGGGCAGGGCATGCATGGAGATCATTTATCACCCTGACCGGATAAGAAAACCGCTGATAAAAACGAACAAGAAAAGCGGCAGGTTCGAAGACGCCTCGTGGGACAAGGCTCTTGGTATCATAGCGGAGCAACTTCTGGCGAGCAGAGAAAAGTGGGGCGCGGAATCGGTGGTGTTCGGCACAGGAACCACCCGCGGCCTTGCTCCGTATCTCAATCGATTCCTGGCCTTGTTCGGATCGCCTAATTTTATGGCGCCCTCCAACATGAGCGGAGGTCCGATTGTCATGGGTAGCGCCGCGACAGTCGCGTTCGGGCTGGTGGATCCGGATTATGCCGCCAGCAAATGCATCCTCTTGTGGGCACACAATCCCGAAGCATCCTGGCCCGGTCTTTATATGTATGATATTCGTCAAGGGCTCAAAGCCGGCGCAAAACTGATCGTTATCGATCCGCGCGGCACTAATCTGGCCAAAAAAGCCGACCACTGGCTGCAAATCAGGCCGGGAACTGATGTGGCTCTGGCTCTTACGTTTATTAATCTGATCATAACAAATGAATTATTCGATAAAGAATTCGTGGAAAAATGGACCACGGGATTCGACCGGCTGAAAGAACACGTCGCTAAGTTCACCTCGGCACATTGCGCTGAAATAACCGGTCTTTCACCGGAAGAGATCGATTCCGCCGCACTGACCTTCGGAAAGACAAAACCGGCATCCATCGGCCCGGGCATGGGCGGTGTCTGCCAGGCCAACGACGCCTTTGACCTGGCGCGTGCTTTGACAATCCTCAGCGCAATCACGGGTAATCTTGAAGTGGAAGGTGGCAATCTGAATTGCACGCCACCCACCCATAAGCGGAGTTGTTACGGTTCCGATTACAGCGCGTACATGAACGTGCCCAAAGAACAGTCCGTAAAAAGATTGGGGCTGAAAGAATACCCGCTGACATCCTTCATTTACATCCCTGTCCCCCCTCAATGTGTTTGGCCGGCTATCGAAGAGAGCAATCCCTATCCGGTGCGGGCAGTCGGATTGTTTGCAAACAACAGCGTGTGCGCTTATCCGAATTCTCAACGCGTTCATCGTGCGTTGAGTTCTCTGGATTTTCTGTTCGCGGTGGATTATTTTCACACCCCGACAACGGCGCTGGCCGATGTCATTTTACCGCCCGCCCACTGGACGGAACGGGATGACATCGAAGACCTTCTTATGAAAAATCATGTGTTCTGTCAGCAGACGGCCGTAAAACCGCAGCCCGATTGCCTGGATGAAAAACAAATTCTGATTAATCTTGCCCGAACGATGGGACTGGACGGATACTGGAAGTCCATTGAAGAGATGCTTGATTATCGTCTGGAGCCTGTCGGCATGACCTTTGATGAATTTAGAAAAACCGGAAGCTACTCGACCCCCATCAAATATAAAAGCTACGAGGCCAGAGGCCGATTCAGAACCCCCTCAGGCAAGGTGGAATTATATGCCGAATATCTTACGCAAATGCAAATTTCTCCGCTGCCGGAATTCAGGGAGCCGTCGGAAAGCCCCGTGAATTCACCCGATATCGCAAGCGAGTATCCACTTATTCTGACCACCGGCGGAAGAAATGTTGTCTATTATCATTCATCCCACCGGAATATTCCCTCTCTCAGAAAGCATTCGCCCGATCCCGAATTGCAGATCAATCCGCAGACAGCGGCGGATTTGAATGTACAAAACGGAGAGTGGATCTATCTGGCAACTCTACGGGGACGTGTTGAAATCAAGGTTCGCTTTTTCGATGACATCCGCCCCGGTGTGGTTCACGCACCTCACGGCTACTGGTACGGAGTGGAGGACGGCTGGAAACGACTCAACATCAATATCGTGACCAACGACGAACCCAGGTGTCCAGTGACGGGATCAGTGCCGATCAAAGCGCTGATGTGCCGTATCGAAAAAATCTGAGGGGGATTTCTTGATCTCAGACAGAAAATCCGGGAACAGCATACTAGTTTTTTAATCTTCTCCATTCGGTGACTTTATCGAACATGCTTACATCCCCTGCTTCGGTATCATTTCATTTTAGACCATTCGTTTTTCTTGTTCAGTCTTGACAAAGC
>JAGPFC010000039.1 GCA_018056685.1 Smithella sp. | reverse complement strand
AACTAATTTGATGCAAGAAATTTCTTGCACGATGCCAGCTTTGAAAAACGGCGGAGTGAAAATGTATGTGATAATTTAGCTCGTGGATGTCTTGAAATGACCGTAGGCGTGCAAGATTCAGGTAATATCTCTCCTTTTTTTCTTTGCCGCCGTTATCTATTTTACGTTCGGCTTCTATGTTATCAGGCTCAATCCCATCTCAACCATACACCGGCTTTTTCTATTGCTATCCATAACCTCGTGCATCTGGGCTTTTTCCTTTTCCTTGGCCAACTCGGCTGCTTCGCCTGAAGCAAGCATCGCCTGGCGACGTGTGGCTGCGTTGGGCTGGGGATCCTTGTACAGCTTCCTGCTGCATTTCTCGCTTTGTCTTACCGGAAAGCACAATATTTTTCGAAGAAAATGGATATACGCGCTCATCTACCTGCCCGCCGTTTTAAACGTGTTTATTTTCAGCCTCTGGGACAAACTGGCCGCCAAAAGATATGTGCTGGAATATACGTATTCCGGATGGGTGAATGTCCGGCCGACTTCCGGCTGGGACCTGATGTTCAACGCTTATTACATTGTATTTTCACTGATAACCTTCGGCCTTCTTTTCCACTGGGGCTGGTCGTCCCGGGAGCGCAACATCAAGATACAGGCCTACCTGATCGTTTCTTCGTGCATTACGGCTATCGCGGCAGGAACGCTCACCGAATTTATCATCAACTATTATTTCCCCTTCAAGTTTCCCCAGCTCGCCCCGCTGATCATACTTATCCCGGTCAGCGCAATGTATTATTGCATCATCAAATACGGATTTATGGCGCCCGCCACGAAAAATGCAGTGGCTCCTGAAGGCCAGATCTTAAGCGAGGTCAGCCAATCCCGTCTTTATCTTTTCTTGACCGTGGCCTACATTTTGGGGGCATTTCTGAATTTTGCCATAGAAAATTTCATCAGTAAAAACAGTTTTGTCAGTTCATTGCCACAGACACTTTTGCTCATTTTCCTGGGAGCCGCGCTGCAGATTATCCAGAAATTCAGGGTTGGCCAGAACATCAAAGACGGTCTGCTCAATGTCTTGGTAACTTTATCGATTCCTTTCATTGTCTTGAGCTTCATCGAAAAGCACCCTGTTTTCTGGGCTCTGCCTGTCATTTTTGTTCTGGTCTCTATCTTATTTCGTAAAAAATATCTGCTCTACATGGTCAGCGCCGCAACTTTTTTCACTCTTTTGTGGCTCTGGATTACTATGCCCAGGCAAAGCATTACGATCGGAGCCGCGAACCATCTTTTCCGCATAGGCATATTTGCCATTTTCATTTGGATCGCTTCTCACATCAACCGCATTTACTTTCATCGTCTGGAAAAAAATGAGCAGCAGGTCAGGCATCAGAAATTACTGGCCGGCATCTCCGCTCAATTTGTCGATGCAAACCGGGAAAATATCGACAGGCTCATCAATGAAATGCTCGAGCAATGCGGCACCCATTTCCAGGCTGACCGCTCCGTTCTGTACATGCAATTTCGGGACAGCCAACATCCGGTTTATGCCTACCAGTGGTGCGCCCGGAACGCTGATTGTGCAGCTGAAAGCAAAAGACCGGTCAATATCATGGAGCTGGCCGGAGTTAAAAAACAGATTGATGAAACAGGCTGGCTTCACATGCCTGATACCCTAGGCGCCCGGGCTGCATCAATACCGCTTGCCGGGTATCTGGCAGACAAAAACATCAGCTCACTGATCATCGTGAAACTTAGCGGCACCGACAATGCAACCGGCTACTTATCTTTTGAAGCTTTGCAAACACCACGTAATTGGGATCAGGATCACAGGGAAATAATTCAGGTGCTGGCCAAGCTTCTGTCAGACGCCCTGCGTCAGGTGGAAACCGAAAAAAAGATCAATTATCTGGCCTATTACGATGCCCTGACCGGGCTGCCCAATCGCACTCTTCTGACGGACCGGCTCAGACAGGCCATCAGTCTTGCTGCGCGAACGGAAAAGCTGATCAGCGCCATCTTTATCGATCTTGATTCCTTCAAAGCAGTCAATGACACAATGGGCCATGACGGAGGTGATGAGATGCTCTTGCAGATAGCAAATAGACTCACTGCCTCTGTACGGGAATACGACACGGTGGCACGCTTCGGCGGGGACGAGTTTCTCGTCGTACTGCCGCAGATCCCCTCGATAAAAGATATCGAAGCGTCCGCGCGTAAAATCATGAATGTTTTCGACCAGCCCATAACTGTGAAAGGGCAGGAATTTTTTACGACTGCCAGCGCTGGAATAGCAGTCTTCCCGTTTGACGGCGACAATCCCGATGAGCTCATCAAGCATGCGGACATGGCCATGTACGAGGCCAAAAGCAAAGGGAAAAACAGATTCTCCTTCTGCTCGGTCGAGATGAAAAAAGAGGTCCTGGAAAACATGGAGCTCACCAACAGCTTGTACCGGGTAATCGAAAGAAATGAATTATACCTGCTCTACCAGCCGCAAGTTAATCCCGAAACACTGGAAATCATCGGGCTGGAAGCCCTGCTGCGCTGGAAGCATCCTCTCCGCGGGGTGATGCCGCCCATGAGGTTCATTCCACTTGCTGAAAAAACGAGCCTTATTCATTCCATCGGCGAGTGGGTGCTTTTGACGGCATGCCGCCAGTATATCCAGTGGCAAAATCAGGGACTGAAAACGGCCAAAATTTCTGTAAATCTTTCCGTGCAGCAGTTCTACAATCCGCACATAATCGATATCATCCGCAAGGTGCTCGGCGAAACAGGGATAAATCCGCGCTGTCTGGAACTGGAAGTGACGGAAAGCCTGGGAGGCCATGATGCAGCCTATGTAATCGACACCATGAACAAATTAAAAGCTCTGGGGGTATCCATTTCAATTGATGATTTCGGAAAGGATTATTCGTCGCTCGGCCGCTTGAAAGACCTGCCGGTGGACCGGATTAAAATCGATATACAATTCGTCCGCGGTATCGGACACAACATCAAGGATGAAGGAATTATCAAAGTCATTTTAGAGCTGGGACGCACCCTTGGTCTGAAAGTGGTCGCCGAAGGAGTGGAAACACTTGAGCAGCTTACCTTCCTGAAAGATAATGCATGCAAGGAAATACAGGGCTTTTACTTCTACAGACCAATTACCGCTCAAGAGGTGGCAGAGGTACTACCGAAACAATGACATGGACACAGTCACTATTGTGCCGGGAGATAGATTACCGGTTTTCTGTGTTCTTTTAAAACTCCGTAAAATCTCTTCACTAATTGCCATGGCGTCCTTCTTCGCTTTATTTTGCTTCCGGCCCGTTACTCGTTTTCATCTGACTGACTTCAACATCACCCCTGGATCGGCAAGTTAGCCCAAAACAAAACCCTTCCCCGCGTGGTGAACCACCGTGAGCTGTTGGCTATTAGCTAATCCTCTAGCCCTCAAATCATCTAAACTTCTAACCCTCTAAACTTCTAATCATCCAACCTTCCACCCGCCACTTCCCTCAATTCTTAAGCGATCAGCTTTCCCATTTTTTCCCTCACGTCCTTTTTTTGTGAGTTTCGTCCAGCATCGGGCATAGGCTCCATTTTTACAATTATTCAGGAATATCGGCCGGCTATGCATAAACGAATGATATTATTTTGTATTACAATCGTCTTATCAGTTCATAATGCCGAAACCAGCAGCTGCTTTATTTTATCGTAATGGCTGAATATTAATTGACACCGTACCTGCTTTGCGCTAAAGACGTTTTACAAATTCAATTCATTTACAAAAAAAAATAAAAAGCATTTCAGCGTGAAGGGGAAAATGAAGACCATTGATCATCATACTGACCATGCAGGCATAGCGCATATTATCAGCGCCATGATTGAGGGAATGAAAATAATTCGTAGCGTTTCGATTATATTTTTTACCGTCACTTTGTTTTTGTCTGCCTTCGCTGTATCGGCATCAGGTGAGAATGTCACGCATAATCTGGTCTCCGTCTGTAGTCGTACAGAGCAGGTCAGGGTGGCAATCCAAAAGGAGGTCGACATCCAGCGCTTTACGTCAGGCGCGGCAGGAGTGGTTCGTTGCGACACAATCAAAGATTATGAGCTGAAGAAAATTGAGTATCTCCAGATTATTGAAAAAGATATTACATCATTGAAACCAGGGGACTTCGAAGGGCTGGAAGGTCTCAAAATGCTTAATCTCGAGGGGAACAAACTTCAGTCTCTGGATTCTTCCGTATTTTCGGGTTTAACGAATTTGGAGAATCTGGTTCTAGCGAGAAATCCTCTGATCGCTCTCCAAGACGAACTTCGTGTGCTTACTCATTTGAAACGTTTTGATTGTTCCGATTGTCAGTTATCTGAAATAAGTACCGCTGCGTTCGGGGACAATTTGGAATTGGAATCTGTTTTTCTGGCTGATAATCAATTGTCTCAACTTCCGGACGGAATTTTTCAGAATAACGATCATCTGCGGATTGTGGATTTGTCGGGAAACCGCTTTGTTCAAATTCCGGCCCTCTTCGCCTCAGAAAAAAGTCCTCTGGAAGCATTTGATATTTCGCGAAACTTAATCACAGTGCCGGACCTGTCTCCATTATCCCGATTTCAGAAACTGCAGGTCGTTAATTTATCAAACAACACTTTTGACTCACCCGATCTTCAAGATACCTCTGTCCAAATGGCTGATCACTCTTTCCGTATCATCACGTCACATGACAACAGATCAATACCATTTCTGAATAAAATATCGCTACCTGACTCCGTTGCGCTGGCATCATCTGCCACAGCCGTACAGGGAGTTGAGCGACTTCGCTTTTTTGTCCGTTCCCATTGGCACGTGCCGCTTGAAATATCAACATCATTCTCCACCGCGGGAAACATCGACTTGAGAAACCCGGGCATACGCGCAAAAGAAGAGCGGCTGTTATTAAGACAACTGGAAGAATTTCGTGAAGCATACCGCAGAGCTGCTTTTGATTTCTTTGATATCAGCATTCGTTTTGTAGCTGCTGATTCGTATAAAAAAGCACCCGCATTGCGTTTCAATAGCGATAAAATCGGCATCGATATTGTTCTTAAGGCGTCCGCACAGGATCAAAATGGTTCGTCGGTAATTTCAGATGAACAAATTCTGGAAGAACTGGCTGATCATTTTAAAAGAAGCCGCTCGATTGTCTGGTACGCAAATGAGTCCCCACAGGATTTACTGAAGGCGTTGACACGTGATTACGAAAAAATCGCCCGTATGGATGACGAACTGCGTTTTGACAACATTCGCCTGGTTCATTTGATTGACACGGCTATGGAACGGATGAAAGAAGCCGGTGGAAAGAAATTCTTTTCCGATTCAGAACTTACCGATGCCCGTTTGATCCAGTTTCGCATGATTCTGACCTTCCAGAGACTCGAAAACACGATGGCCCGCTGGAGACTTGCCGAGTCCGACCCTGAATTCCCCTATCGTTCCGAAGTACGCCTTCTTTTGTGTCAGGCCTCCGGGATGTACAGAACCTATCTGGATTGGTTTTTAAATACGGTGGTCGGTGATCGTGCAATGCTGAATGTCTTTGACAAAACATTGTATCGCACCAATCCCATCTTCAAAATTCTTGATTCCGAAGTCCCGCCGGGTTTTTTTAATCTCGATGGACGGGTATCCACGAGAATCCCCCACGGCGCAGTCCGGGATCTTATAAAGAGCAGGCTCAGCGCGCCTCTTCTTCATTTCTTGTATGGCATGCGTTCTCTGGACAGGAAGGTTTCCCCTGCGGACATTGAGCGCTCACCTCTTTGCGTACAAATGCAGGAAGCAGCCAACAGAATTGCGACCAACCGCCGCTCGCTCAAACAGCATCACATATCGGACATGAGAGCGTTCAGAGAACTTTGGGAGACTAATGTCAAAAACAGCGTAAAGTTTCCTCTCTATCGTGTAACAATGAGTCTGGCCAGCCTGATTGGAGATACCAGGCTTTCACATCCCATGCCGGCGATTACCGATGAACAGATAGCCGATATGAAAGCACATTTGAAGCCCGGTGATATCCTCATTGAACGAATGGATTATTATCTTTCCAACGCATTCCTGGGGGGCTTTTGGCCGCATGCAATTTTATACCTGGGCCCTAAAGAAGCCTGGTCAAGACTGAGACTGGCGGATGGAACCACCCTCGCGGAAGATCCATGGATCTTCAAAAATATTCTGCCTAATTATCATGCGATAAAAGATGAACGTCCAGCGTTGGTCATAGAGGCAATTTCCCAGGGAGTCGTGTTTAATTCTCTGGAAGAAGCCGCCCAAAAAGATTACATAGCGATTTTCAGGCCCAAGTTTGCTGAGCATGAACAGGAAGCAAAAATAGCAACAGCCATCAGGCGGGCACTTAAATACCATGGCCGGCCCTATGACTTTGATTTTGATTTTTTCACCGATGACAAGCTTGTCTGCACGGAGCTTGTGTACAGGGCTTATCATCCTGATATCAATTTTCTGGTGCAAAAGCAGGCCATACAAAAACCGGACCCGCCCATCCCCGGCATGATCAAAATAGCAGGACGCGATACCATGCCGGCAAGCGAAATTGTAAAACTTGCTCTTTATATGCTTGAGAATAAACAGCCGAACCGTTCGATCGGCTACACGGGCCAGACCCTTGAACTCGTCCGCCTGTACATGAAACAGGGTAAAAATGGTGATCCCGCGCGTGTTTACGAAGGCAACGCGGGCATCGAGGCCTTGAAAAACACACTTAAATGAACTTGATCTCATGCGAAAATTTATCATCCTGTGTTTACTGGCATTGTCTTTTAGTGCGCAGGCATCTGAATTGCCCCGGCAGATAGTCCTGAAAACCCCAACCCAGAGTTTCACCCACGAATATGACGTTGCCATTCATGAAGGAAAAATCTGGTATCGGCCCCGGGACTTAAATACACAAGGCAACCATGAATGGCAGCTCTTGGGCCAAAACGGGCTACCGGACACCAATGCTCCGCCTCTGCCCGGTTTGGGTTCATTCTCTTCCCCTGCTTCGGTCACACAGATATCGGCCGATGGAGACAATCTTATCGCCATAGGAAATGACGGTCTTGTTTATTATATGAAATGGAGCACCCGCAAGTGGACGAACAAATGGGGACAGCCTTTTTCTGAAAAATTGCCACTTCCCGAAAACATCAGGTCATGGGCAATTTCCCATCGGGGAGAGTTTGCCGGAGGCTATCATGATATTGACGGTAATTTTCATCCAGTCAGCTTCGGAGTCAGCTCTTTGTACATATTAAGTGAAGACGGCCTGAAAATCAGCTATGCCGACCCGTGGCTGCCCGCTGATTTTTCTTCTGAAATTTGCGCTCCACAGAGAAACCGTTATCGGGCAAGAGCCCTGGCCGCAAGCGCATCCACTGTGTTTGTCATTAGCGATGCAGGAGAAATGTACACCCGTCTTGCCGATTTCGACACGCTGGGACATAACCCTTTTTTGTCCTACAGCTATGAAAGGAAAAAAAGAGATATTCCTGAGGAAAAAGATGTACGCACACTGCCTGCAGAAGACTGGATAAAGCAGCCATCCATCGACCCCCTTCAAGGCAGGATCACCACGGCCATTACAATTTTGCAAACGGGCAAAGGAAATAATTCCCGTGAACTCCGTGTGGAGGGGGTCAATGCCCAGGGGGTGCATGGATATTTTTCCAAACAAATAAACGACACTGTTTGGCAATTCAACCAGACGGACTTGCCTCTTCAGAAGCCCCTTATTTCCCTGAGTGGATCCTCTGAAGATGCAGGCCCGGATATTGATCGAACCGTTCCAGCCAAGCTGAGAGCCGGAAAGCTATGGGCAAGGCAGGACTACAAAGTGGAGCTTCATGATTTCAATCCGCCATGCCAGAGAGCAACCCTCATCGTGTTCCTGGAAGGGGAAAGAATCGAATTCCCTCTTTTCATTACGGCAACCTCACAGACGAGCCGAAAAACGAAAGGAGCCATTCTTGCCCCCCGCGAAAATAAACCGACAACACAAAAGAACAGGGCTCTTGATAAATTTATGCAGAAGGTATTTGACGGACGCAGCTTTGTGCCAATTAAGCTAACCTGCGATGACCGAGGCGCCTGTTTACTCAAAATCCGCTGACCGAATGAGAAAAAACTAGAAGCGCATAGTCTATGAGACTTCCCTTCCCGTCACACATCATTCCAATGTCGTCAGTATCTCGTTTAATAACTCTTCGTAATTATCATCGGTGTCGCCAATACCAATACTGATATAATTTGGAGCGATCTTTTGATGGAAAACAGTCAACTCGGTTTTTAAATTACTCTTTTCACCAGGGGTGCCATCTTTATAATCTCTGCGGTAGGCAACGAAATTCATCCCCTGATATTTATAAAGTAATTTTACATCTGTGAACAAAATTCCTTTATTATGAATCAGCCAACTATTGCCTACCGACGCATACTCAACTTTTCTCAAATCATCCGGTGTCAACAACCAGACCTTATCGTAGTATTCCTGCGAAGAACTGAACGCCGAACAAAAATCCCTTTCTGCATTTCTTACTTCCTGCGCAATACATCCCCTTAAATCTTCCTTGTTTTCATAAATAACCAGTTTGCAACTTTTACCAATCCTGTAACATAAAGCACGTCCGGATTTGTTTTCCCCTGACATATTATCAAACCACTTCTTTGAGATAATCGCCGAAAGCCCATAGAAATCGATTATTGTCCTGGTTTCATCAAGCTTTGTTTCCAGGCTTTTTATCTCAATCACTTCGGCCTTCAGGTAATATTCAGGATATGGAAACTGAAAAGGGTTATACCGGTAATTTTTAAAACCTTCGTAATTCTGGTTATCTGCAAAAGCATTGGTAACTGACAAAATCAAAGCGAGAATAAAAAATATTTTTTTCATATTACCCTCCCTGCAATGCTTCCGTTATTTTAGTTTTGTAGCTTACAACTGCCGCACTCCGGCATGCTACATAAATTCTGCTATTGTCGGTCGTCAGGTATCTTTTTAAAGCACCATATGCCTCGGTAAGTAACCAAAACAAACCCGGCCTTGAGCCCGTCGGTCGCGGAACCAAGTGCATGGAGACGCTGCAGTGGTTTATCTTGGCCACCATTTCCGCCAATAAATTAGCCGCATTATCATTCCATTGATCGGGACTGGAGTATTCCCCCGTCAGCCCATTCCAAATTTCCACACATTTCAATTGTTCTTCGTAACTTAAAGCCATCTTAAAACCTCCGTGTTTTAATCAGGAACCACTCCTAGGTGGAGCAAGGCATAAAATATCTCTCCTGGCGTGTCAAGGGGATTGTATCATCCGAATTGCCGCAAATGGTATATTATCGACCGAAGTAGAAAAAGATTATCGTTGACTCAAAAACTTATGTTACTGAAACAATGTTTCATGTGGTAACTGGAGTTAAGTAGATGGTGAACAAAAATCTGTGTGAATGGATTTTTTCATCTTCATAAAGGCAAGCGGTCGAGGCCTTCGAATAATACCTCCTCCAATCATTCCGGGCTTGACCCGTAATCTCCAAAGCACTTGATAACACTGGATACCGGCCCCCCGATTTCGCGCGGGTAAGACGACATTGCCTGTTACCCAGAGTTTGGCAAGGCTATCCGGGATAGAATTATTTAACACCTGTCAGCATGCAGATATCGTCCATAACCAGGGAAATATTTCATTGGTCATATCCTATCCCGCATGAGAACCGGATTAGACAGGCAGGTTGAAATACCCGGAATGCAGTCCATGCCGTCTTACTCAAAAAATAAATATTTGCTTAAAGCGCCCACTGGCTGCGATTGGAAGAAGAAAAGGAGCGCTGTCCGAGTCTGGTGTTGGTTCGCGCTTTGGGAGAAATCTTTTTTCTTCCATGAAGGAACTTCATTCTTCTTTTATCGTTATGGTGACGGGCAGGAGTCCTGTCGTCAGCGGGCATGCTCATGGTCAAGCCATCGACGCTTTTGTATTCAAGATTCTCTCCCAGAACTTTTTTTAGGGAATGGGCAAGTCCCGTGTCCTCACCGGTCACAAAGGTAAAAGCGTCGCCGGTTTTGGCGGCGCGTCCCGTACGTCCGATGCGATGCGTGTAGGCATCGGTCGTTGAGGGCATATCATAATTGATAACATGCGAGATTCCGCTCACGTCAATGCCACGGGCGGCGATATCGGTTGCGACCATGATTTCGTAACGGCCCTCGCGAAAGCCGTTGAGCGTGAGCTGGCGCTTTTGCTGCGTCAGATTTCCGTGCAGCGAAGTGACTTTATATCCCGATTTATCCAGTTGCAGGGCCACGCTTTTGGCGCGAGATTTAGTCCGCGTAAAAACCAAAACGGAATCCATTTCAGTTTTATTCAGAATGTCTTTCAGCAGCGCCGTCTTGTTGTCCATTTTCACCGGATAAAAACGATGGGTAACGGTTTCAACCGGCGCTGTGTGGCCAATGTTAATATTCACCGGATTGACCAGCAGATCATTGGCCAGAGAGCGGATGTCTTCGGGCATCGTCGCGGAAAAGAGCATGGTCTGACGCCGGGCGGGAAGATGTTTCACGATCTTTCTGACATCGGGTAGAAAGCCCATATCGAACATATGGTCGGCTTCATCGAGAACCAGCACTTCTATCCAGGATAAATCCACTGTGCCGCGGCTGATATGATCCAGCAGACGACCGGGGCAGGCGGAGATGATTTCGACATGGCTCCGCAGTTTGTTGATCTGGCCATTGATATTTACGCCGCCATAGATGGAAGCGCTCTTAAGACCGGTTCTGCGCCCCAGTTGCCCAATGGCGTTATGGGTCTGCTCACTTAATTCGCGTGTCGATGCAATAATCAACGCGCGGACATGACCGCGAGGGCCCTGCATCAGCCGCTGCAGGATCGGTAGCACAAACGCTGCCGTTTTTCCCGTTCCGGTCTGGGCAAGGCCCATGACATCGCGGCCTTCCATAATCGGCGGGATTGATTGTACCTGGATGGGTGTCGGTACTTTATAGCCGCACGCCTGCACGCCGGCAATAATTTTCGCATTCAATTGAAATTTCTTAAAACTCATTTTCTCTTCTTCCTTCTTTTTTCAGTATTTGTGACATTTGAACCCGGCTCTATTCGCCGCGGTTGTTGAGAAAACACCGCTCTGTGCCGTGATTGGCCGCCTGAAAACAATCCACAAACATGGCGTTAAAGTTGGATTCGGTTACGATTAGCCGGATTTTCCTGCCGAAATTTCTGAAGTAGAAAGGAGGGAAGGCAACTAACTATCGTGATCACTGGCGCAGCCTGTACCGGTATTATTCATAAATAGCAAGTATTTTTTTTATTCGGCGTTTTTATGCTTTTCCGCACCAACCGCATCGTACCCCTCAACCGAACGAAAAACTTCACTCAGCACGGGTTTGTGCCGTTTCAAAATCCGTTTGACCTGTTCCTGATCGGAAATATCATTGCCCTCAAAGCTGCGATAGCCGGCTGGTTCAATGGTGGTCAGCCACCCCCCTGGATCAACAGTGCTGCAGTCGATCGCATAGCTAAATTCCTTGGACGTTTCCGCCAGGACTAGCCGTGCCTCATCCCCGGTCAGGCCTGTTTTTCCAAGCATACCTGCCGCTTTGCCAAGTGCGATGTCGAGACGGTCAAACTCCGCCGCCACCTGTATGCGAGCTGTTGAAAGGGGTAGCAAAGAATTTGCCGCGTGCTCGGCGGACAGGGCCAGTTGAAGCTGGATACTGCATGTCCTTGCAGGTTGCAGCTGGTTTTCCCACGGCCGCCTGTAAGCCAGATCCAGGTTGGCGTTTCCTGCTGAAATCACAGTGAATCGAAAGACGGTAATGCCGCCTGCGCCAACCGCTGGAGAGTCACTCAGATGCGCCGGCTCTCCCTGTTGGCACAACTGTTCAGGAATAGCGGTCGCCGTCCATACATAGCCGGTTGTCGGATTGCCCGGCAAGCCAACTTCCAGCAGATCCCCGACTGACAGCCTATGCCGTAGACCACAGGCTTTCTCGTCAAGCATGATTAGCTCCGCCCGGGACATCTGCGGCGCAAACAGTACAATAGCAAGCAAAACACAGCCAATTACACGAATCATCTTTTGATACCTTTTCGTGAATTTATTGTTGCAGCTTCGCCTGCATGTCCGGGCTGAGCGCAACTCTCAACTCTGCATTATAGGAACCGGTCGGCATGGGCTTAATGGTGGGATCGCCCGTGGGATTCCACCCGGTTACGGTATCGAAGGTCCCGACAATCTGTGCTGTCGCGATGGCGTATTTGCGTGACATTGCGGCAGGTGTTCCTTCCCGGACTGCCGGGTCAACGTCTGTGGTCACAATGGAAATAGTGGCGTCGCTGTTACGGTAGATTTCGAAGGTGCGAAACTGCTGCGGGAAGTCCCGAAGCGACGGGGTTTCCACATGCCAGAAGCCTTTTTCCGGCCTCGTCGGATCAGGCGACACAAAGGCTTTCACGGTGTTCAAATGACGGTGACCGGCCATCCACATAATCAGGTTCGGATGACTGTGCAGTTCTTCAATCAGCTCCGGAAGGGTGACGGCGTTTTGCGGATCGGTCCACCAGCCCATTTCGGAATGGGGCGCAGTCACTTCGACGCCGATCGGCACATGAGCGGCGATGATCATGAGTTGACCCGCTTCTGTCCCGTCAGCCAGTTCTTTTTTGAGCCAGTTCCAGCGCCTGGCATCCAGAAAGCCGTGCCCATGTATGTCGACGGAGCCGCTGTTTTCATTTTGTGTATCGTCCAGTACGATCACTTTAAGGGGAACATTCGGTTTCGGCACAAAGCTGTAACAGGCAAACCCCTCCTCGTCGGCCGCCGGATTAAAACCATGTCCGACGGGTGTGGACGATGTATTGAAAAATTCCTGCAGCCATCCGTTTTTCAAAAGAGAACGGCGATCCGGGTCAGCTGCCACTTTGGGCGGGTTATTGAAATCGCCGACAGGCCCGGCGTGTTTGATATCCCCGTAAGGCGTTGAGCCGTCGATGACGCCCACATAGTAGTCACGGCTGTCGATTTCCCGGGGGTCGGACAAGACATCGCCTGTGGCGAAGACTTCATCGGAAAGGTAGGATTGCCTGAGATCTTCGCGCAGGCTGTGGTCCACGGGGATGGAGCCCATCCAGAAATGATCGTGATTGCCCAGCGTCTGATACCAGGGGATCGCTTTATTCAGGCCCGCCGCCTTGTAAGGTTTCTGATAATCGATGGTTTTGGCGCCCAGATGCGCGCCCGAGCTGGGGGTAATAACCTTGCCGTCAATGATATCGATATACCAGCGGGCCTCATTGTACTGCGCGGTGTTGCAGGCATCGCCCAGAGACAGACCGAAGTCCAGGGGCTTTTGCTTATGCAGGGCGTTTGCCGTCTGGATGGCGGCATCGAGCATATGCGTGGTGTAGAGCATAACCCCCGAATAGAGGGAGGCTCCCACCGGCAAATCAGGATGCAGACGTTGAATATAGATCAACTGATTGGGCGATTCTTTATCGGTAATGTGAATATCCGAGATGGTAAAGAAATTGGAAAGCAGCGCTCCCCGGGTGACGCCTGAGTCGTCGTAATTTTCCGGCATGAGGTCCAGTCGTTTGTCATAGGGAAGGCCCGGGCCATAAGTCCAGGCGCCGTAACCGTACAAATCATATTTGGAAATCTCCCAGAGATTGATCTGCGTTGAAGGTTGTGAGCAGGGCACGATCGTCCTTTGAGCGGTCGTTTGCACGTCGGCAGCAATCGGATAGCTTGCAAGCTGGCTTTGATCTTTCATAACACTTCCTGAGCATCCCGATAAAGAAAAAATCAACACGCCCGCTGCAATCACAACCACTAACTTTTGAAATCTGCAAGTTTGTTTCATAAACCACCCTTTTTTTAATAAGGAATCATCCCTTGACAGTCTAACTATCGGATTATTAAACGCATTCGTTGAGCCCTCTGCCCATGGTGACTAATTCGGTCACGCATAAGCGTTATCGGCATCGTCGAGGTGATGCTTAAACGCAAATACGCGTTTAAGGTTAATATTTTCCCGGAAAACATACGGCCTGGCAGCAGCGCCTGTTTTGCAAAAACCCGTTCACCGGCACTCTCCTGCGATCTTTCTGCTCGTGCGGTCCGCCTCGATGCCTCGATGTGGAGCTCTTCCTTATCAAGTCCCGCCGTATCCGCCGGTACCGGAACCTCGTCGGCCGCTTCAACACGTCAATGTTCGGACGCCACATGTAATCGATTTTATTGACAGACAAACGCACCAGATGAAAAACCTCATCGAAACCCCTCGTCAAAAATCCCCCCTAATTTGATTTTTATGAGCCATCACCGCCACTTTTTCAGCTGTCATTGTGGAAATATTGGTGATCTAAGTGATTACGCCCCTGTTTGTGAAGTTGAATGGAAATTATTGAAATCAGAAGATTATTTGTCCGGACAGCCGAGTCAAGACATAGAAGTGTATGAGCATGGGAATATCATTCAGAAGAGTCAGCAACGCAAAAAAGGGGCAAAATGGTTATTTAACCCGGAGTTTACAGGAGCCGAAGCCGCTCCATTCACTTATCGGTTTTTCGGATGTGACGACAAAATCCATACCATCAGTCCCTGCATTGCGGGTGATGGATATGTCTCCGGTAAGATTTATAAGCTCCGGGCTGGCCACAAAGACAATTCCCTGAATTTCCTCTTTGATATCTCCGTCGCGGACGCTATCGAGAAGCAGACCAAGCGATGCGTCACAGCAGCCTGTGGATTGAAGTTCAATGCGGACCGGTCCTTGAAGTTCGTTTTTTGCCATGAATGCGCGCATGACTTCAATAGCTTCCGTTGTTGCAGTAATCATGGCCTGACCTCATTTACAGGAACTTTTTTACGACGTGAAGTTTATTTAGCGATCTTCTCACTGTCAAGAATATTTTAACCGACCGCTAACCCCATATAAAATGCAGCCGCCAAAAGAAACGGATAAATTTGACGGGGAAACTGATGTTGGCACGAAGGGATTTATCAGCGGGTTTTTTATGAGCATACTGCGAGGACTTGTCTCACTTCACAGCGTCAAGCCCGGGCTTCGGGATTTCCTACATATTGGAGCCCTACAATTCATCCGGTCCCTTTGTTTCTGAATTCGTGTCTCAAAAAGTAGATTGCATTACACTACATGGTATAGTGAACAAAAGCGAGACAACGGCGGTATTAATGCTGTAATTATTGCCACTTCACTTTTACTTCTTGTTTGACAGTGGGGAAATACCCATTGACAATGGATTTTTCTTTAAGTAGAACATCCCTATCCTTTAAAAACAAAAATAGAAATCCATGGAGGGATATTTATGATGACCTGCAGTCTTGATGATAAAATGGCCTGCACGGAAGTATGGAAGAAATTTTCAGGAGAAGATACCAGACCTGAACAGTGGAATGATAGAGCTGTTCAGGCATTGGTGAACTTGGTGGCTCAAACCAAAAAATGCTCTGCCAATATGAACTATGTGCCTCAACCCACTATAGTGCCGAGCAAATCATGGTTTTTTAAACAGGCACTCCGGCCGCTGAAAGACTGGCTTCAGGGAGGCACTGCAACTTATGAAACATGTAGATCATTTAGATATTCGCAATTAAAAGATGTAATAAGAGTAGAACTTCAGACTGGAGAATGAGATGAAAAAAATAATAACTGTTCTCTTGCTTGTAGTGCTTTGCGCCTGTTGTGCAAAACAGATTCAGTTTAATGATCCCGAATACTACATGAAAGCAAAAGTAATTGATATTCAGCCTGGCAAATCCATCACCCAGGATAATACAAAAATTGATTTCTTTGGTCTTTCGGCTTCAATCTCTTCAGGCTGGTTTGACAAGAAGACAAATCCAGTAGAACCCACAACGACCTTCTATTTTAAAGACGGGAAAAGAATATTTGTAATCATGCCCTTGTTTGAACATGAAGAAAAATTGGGGTGTGACAATCCGATAGACGACAACGAAAGAGATGTCTGTAGTGCATTTAAATCTCCTCAGGAATACTACGACAAAGTATGGACATTGACACCCGATGACCTGAAAGATCCTCAATACGCAACCAGAGGAAATTACATACTCGTATACGAAAAAAAATCGTGGTTTGGAACACAGAAAGCAGTAGCCATTTACAAGTATCAGGGCAACGATTTTGTTGCTTATCGCAGAGATTTCAAACCAGATGAAGAGAATAGATCGATGACATCAAATTTGGTGGTTTTCCACCAAAAAATTAAGCCAATTTCATTTATTATCACTTCTTTCGTTGACAACAACGATGAATTATTTGAACAGATTCTATCGACTATCCAGTGAAAAACGAAGCATGTAAGGGGCAACAGGGAAGGTCTGCGCGGCCAATAATTTCAAAATATTTTTCTGAACAAGCGAGCCAACCGGATGAAAAGACGAATGACCAAACAAAGCGCAAAGCGTAATTAGTTTTCTTTCATTGATTGGATGGCTTCAAACTTGGGAACGGCAGTGTTTTGATCCATCACCATTTCACTTTTACTTCTTGTTTGACAGTGGGGAAATACCCATTGACAATGGATTTTTCTTTAAGTAGAATATCCCCATCCTTTAAAAACAAAAATAGAAATCCAAGGAGGGATATTTATGATGACCTGCAGTCTTGACGATAAGATGGCCTGCACGGAAGTATGGAGGAAATTTTCAGGGCAGGTTACTGCTCCTGAGCAATGGAATGATAAAGCTGTTCAGGCATTGGTGAACTTGGTTGCCGATACCAGAAAATGCTCTGCCAATATGAACTATGTGCCTCTACCCACTATAGTGCCGAGCAAATCATGGTTTTTTAAACAGGCACTCCGGCCGCTGAAAGACTGGCTTCAGAGAGGAACCGCGACTTTTGAAACCTGCAAAACGGGAAAATATTGGCAACATAAAAACATCATAGAAACAGAGTTGCAAATAGG
Source organism: Smithella sp. (assembly GCA_018056685.1). Classification (GTDB taxonomy): domain Bacteria; phylum Desulfobacterota; class Syntrophia; order Syntrophales; family Smithellaceae; genus Smithella. The sequence continues at coordinate 1,681 of JAGPFC010000039.1, read as the reverse complement.
TGAATAATAATGAAAAAATTAATCGTTATTCTTTCATCTTCTATTTTTTTGGCTTGTTCAGCCAACCAGATTCAATTGACGGATGCCGAATATTTCACAACTGCAAAAGTTATCCATGTTGAGCAAAAAAACTCGATTGCTCAAGATGATATTAAAATTGACTTCTTTGGATTTTCTGCTTTTGTCTCTTCCAAATGGCTCAATAAGCAACATCGCACTTCACATAAAGAAGCGATTGCATATAAAATCAGTAATGCCGATAAATTTTTAATACTTTATAACCGCGACGAATTAATGGGATGCGCCACTCCAAAAGATAATTCAAACGAAAAAGACTTCTGTAGCGCATTTAAATCCACACAAGAATACTACGACAAAGTATGGACATTGACACCCGATGACCTAAAAGCTCCTCAATATGCAACACGAGGAAATTACATGCTTGTGATGGAAAAAAAATCATGGTTTACCAGACCGGAAAGAGTGACGGCAATCTACAAATACTACGGCAATGGTTTTACAGCTTACCGCAGAGATTTCCAATCCGAAGACCCTATGGGAAAGATCAATAGATCAGAGCTAATAATTTTTCCTGATAAAATTGCGCCCAATTCCATCAGCATTTCTCCCATCAGCGCCAACAACGATGAATTATTTGAGCAGATTCTATCGACTATCCAGTGAAAACCGAAGCATGTAAGGGGCAACAGGGAAGACTAAATTTTGTGGACTGCTTAGCAAGCGATCTAATCAAGTCAGCCGGCTGGATATGACAGGCCGCTCACGGTGCAGCCGCGCCGCCTTTGAGCGCCTTGTCCAGGCGCTTCATGAACTCGGCGCGGGGGATTTCTTTTGCGCCCAGGCTTTTCATGTGCTTTGTAGTGACCTGGCAGTCGATAAGCTCGCAGCCGTTATGCCCAAGCTCGGTTGCATAGACCACCAGAGCGACTTTGGAGGCGTTGCTCCTTTTGGTGAACATCGACTCTCCGAAGAACGCCCTCCCCATCATCACGCCGTACAGGCCGCCGGCAAGGCCGTCTTCATCCCATGACTCGACGGAATGGGCATAGCCCGCCTTGTGCAGTCTGATGTAGGCGCTGATCATTTCTTCGGTTATCCATGTTCCATGTTCGCCTTTTCTTTTTACCGTGGCACAGTTACGAATCACTTCCTCAAAAGCCTCGTTAACGGTCACGCGAAACCTGCCCTGCCGGATGGTCTGACGCAGGGTTTTGGAAACCTTAATTTCTTCCGGAATGAGAATCAGGCGCGGGTCGGGTGACCACCAGAGAATCGGATATCCTTCCGAGTACCAGGGGAAGATTCCCATGGAATAGGCCAAAACCAGCCTTTTTACACTCAAATCGCCGCCGACCGCCAAGAGGCCTCCCTCGTCGGCCATTTCGGGTGACGGAAAAACAAGTCTTTTGCTCAATCGGTAAACAGGCATAGCTATGTTAAATGCCAAAATATTCTCTTCGTTGGCCACGTGCCGGAATTACGGCTCCGTATCTGCTGCCGGCACAATTTTTGGCCATTTGCGCACAAAACCGGGAGAGCTTTGATCATATGAAAAAGCTACCTTCCTTCGGGTTCTGTAGTAGAATGAACCCAGGGGAAATAAAAACAAAGGAGGTAGCCACCATGTATTATACAGGAATTGACTTGCATAAGAAAACAT
>JAGPFC010000063.1 GCA_018056685.1 Smithella sp. | reverse complement strand
AAAAGGGTCCTACCCTTTTCCCCCTGCCGGTGACAATGGAACTCAAACCATAATGGAATTATTCTGATTCAGACATCCGGACGAGATGACTGATGTTTTTTCCTTGCCCCCGCAAGGGGGCAAAGGTTTTCCAGCATCAAGTCCGGCTTCCCGTAAGCCTTTGCAAAGTTGCTGGAGAAGATCTTCGACTTTTACCAAGCGGCTGATCAACTCACGGCAACGGGTTCCAATATCCGGTTTTAACCTCACCAGTTCATCGACAGCCGCTTTTGCTTCCCGAGTTCTTCCCATGCGACCCAATGCGGCGGCACGAAACAACGGAAACCAGAATAAATCCGGCATTTCAAGCTGATCAAGAATCGTCAAGGCTTTAGTATAATCACCCTGATTGTAGGCGTGCAGGCACAGGACTCCTTGCAACCAGGCGGGACGGTACGGGTTAAGCAGTTCTCCTTTGGCCATGATGTCAAGACCACGTTCCCATTCTCCTATCAGAGCTATAAGAAAACCTGAGAAACCAACCATATATGCGGCGTTCGGATTGAGTGCGAGAACCCGCTCGATTTCGTTGAGGAAAAAAGACTTTTCACATCGATGAAAGTGTATATACGCCATGGAAAGACGGGCGCGCTGGCACATTGGATCTAACATGACACTTTTACGGGCAATCAATAGAATTTTTTCCAGGTTTATTTGATTCGTAGTGAATTCGAATGCATAGTCGTCACAATGGAGCTGGGCCAACATCGCCCAAGCAAGCGCATAATCAGAATCGTCCTGCACGGCCCGTTCAAGCATTCGCCGTGCTTTCAGAAAAGATTTCTTATCCATGAATTTGATATAATGGTGAAAATGCAAGACGGCTTCATAGCTCCCCAGTTTCGTCGGGTGTTTGTCTATAGATCCAATAGCAAGGCGGCGAGGAACGACGCCATAATCATCTCCAATCATCGACGTAACGTATTTGGTGATCTCATCCTGCACCTGGAGAATGTTCGTAGCAGCCAGATCACGATCATACGTATCACTCCACAGGCACTCACCACTCGTTGCATCCAGAAGCTGTGCACTCACACGTATCATTTTTTTATTCATGCGGACGCTGCCTGTCAGAATATATTGAACGCCCAGGTCTCGACCGATCTCCTGCGGGTTTGCCGGCTGGCCCATGTATCTCAGTGTCGAATGTCGACCGAAAACCCGGAAATCCTGGAAGCGGGAGAGTGCAACAATGATTTCTTCCGTAAGGCCATCGGCAAAGAACTCCTGGCTTTTCGCCTTGCTCATATTGGTAAAAGGCAACACCGCAATGGAAGGCCTGGAAGAAAGCGTGGCGGCTATATGCTTAGATTCCGGGACCGGCAAGGGTCGATCAGTATGCTGTCCTTTACCGGACACATCCTCCACAAGAACGAACTTTGGCACATAGCGGCCTTTTGGAATATCTATGCGTACAGGATCATTCATGCCCTCTTCCAAATAATAGTCCTTCAGAGCACGTCGCAGTCGCCCAGCCTGGACCCGAACAATCGGATCGATTTGCGGATCGAAGTGCTCGTCCCGGTCAAACACCTCAAGCGCAATCTGCGTGCCATTGATCTGGTCGGCCCTTTCCGCAAGCGCCTCCTTCACCAGGAAACGCAAGAAGCGCCTGAGTCGGTCTTTATGCCGAAATTCTTTACTGGCAAAGATGCGTTCTAACTGTTCGGGAATAAGCGATAGTGTATGATCGATGGATGATGAATATGTGGAAGTGCCAACTCCGTTTTGTAATTTGGGCATGAGCAACTCCTATCTGAAGACCTCAACACCCTTTCCTGACAAAGCATACCATCCGGCAAGGGCAAACTATCCATATGTAACATGTTACATACCCCATGTTACTTCATCCTTCAACCAAAAAGTGGTTTAAGAGCATTATCTATTAACCTCAACTTGAAAGGAGTAGTTACATGGCGAAGAAGAATAAGATCACTATTTTAGGCGGGGTGGGCTCACAGGCTATTTCCACAAGCATTGACACTTCGAGACATTCAAAATTCGATGAGATCGTGATTGCTGATGGAAACATGGAGAGGGGCAAAGAATTAGTCAACGCGTTAAAAGACCCTAGAATCAGTTTGTATCATCTGGATGCCACAAAGGTCAGCAGCATCGTGGATGCAATAAAAGGGTGCGATATCATTATCAACGGTCTGCCTTCAACGTTTCCCGGAGCGGCTTTCAATATCGAAGCCAATGTCATAGAAGCCGTTATGAAGGCAAAGGTTAAATTCATGGTGAATATCAATTGCATCCTGGCGGTCGACGGAGAGTTTAGTCCGGAAGGCGTTAAAAAATGGGATAAGAAACTGAAGGAGGCCGGCATTGGCGTTACCCTCTTCAACGGAGGGATTACGACGTGCGAATTAATGGCGGTAAAAGGCGCCAAGGATATGGATCGGGTGGATGAAATCCATATCTATTGGGGTTGTGCCTGTCCCATTGATCAAGGCTCCCCAGGTCTTGTAGACACGATTTTATGGGAACAAAATCCAAACGTTACTGACAGGCTTTATTATGCCAACGGTAAAATAGTGAAAGGCGTTGAGCCTTTTGGCATGAAAACACATTGGGAATATCCAGAGCCAGTACTATCGCATGTTGGTAATGAGGCCTACCAACTGACTCATACAGAGCCGCTTAGCCTGTCACAAGTCTTTCCCAACGCAAGAATAATAACCTCACGGGGGGTATTAGGAGATAAGGATGTTAATGCCATCCTGAAGTTTATCGTCAGGCATGGTATCTTTAATATGGAACCTATTGATGTAGATGGATACAAGCTATCGCCGTTACAGTTCATGCGCAATTTATTGATCCGGATAGGTCAGGTGGAGTTAGAAAAGATATGGAAAGGTGAAAAGATCCCCGATTGGTATGGGGAATATTCGTTGGATGCTGAAATAATCGGTATCAAGAACGGTGTTGGAGCCAGAACCATATACAGCAGCGTTGTACCACCCCATCCGTTTCATGAGTTGCTGAAAAGAGATCCGGTTAGTGAATTCGGGGTAGCGATTGGACTTCCCCTGTCCGTGACTGCCAGCATGTTGCTCGATGGTAAAGCGGAGATGAAAACAGGCCTTCTCGGCAACGTGGAGCTATTTCCTGACGTCGATGAGTATTTTGCTGAATATGCGAAACGTGGCTTCAAACTCATAAAAAAAACCAGTTAGAGCGGCTGCCGTTAGTATGAGCGGGTTGCCATTATGTTGCTAGGGAGGCGCTTGGTTTGATACGAATTCAATCTTTCCAGGCGCCTCCCTGAATACAGGAGGCTTTGTGGTATAAGAAATTCTAAGAAGGAGGGGGCCAATGGATAAACGCGTAACAGGAGTAGGATGCAGGACGCGGCTTCAACGCAGGCGGATGGTTTTGATTGCGTTGGCCGCGTCGTTTGTTTTCTGGATGTGCGGCACTGCCGCCGCTTTTGAGATTCAAACAGGGAATGAGGACGTCAAGATCAACTGGGACAACACCATCCGGTACAATCTCGGGCACAGGATCGGCACGCAGGACAAGGCGGTGATCGCCAATATGAATCTCGACGACGGGGACCGAAACTTCAAGAGCGGATTTGTCACGAACCGGCTGGACATTCTTTCCGAGTTCGATGTGTCCTACAGGAAGAGCTACGGGGTAAGGGTCAGCGGCGCCGGCTGGTACGACCAGGTTTACAAGGATCATCTCGACAACGGTTCCGTGGCCACGTCGAACCATTTCGATGACAACGGGAACCAGGCCATCGGTTTCAGCGGTTACGCCAAGAAGCATTATGCCGGGCCTGACGGCGAGCTTCTCGATGCCTTTGCCTTCGGAAATTTCAGCATTGGGGATATTCCGGTACAGATCAAGGCGGGACGTCATACGCTTTACTTCGGCGAGAGTCTGCTATTGGTCGCCGCGCTCAACGGCATCTCCTATTCGCAGTCGCCGCTGGACATCGCCAAAGGATATGCGGTGCCGGGAGTCAGCGTGAAGGAGCTGTTCCGTCCGCTGAACAGCGTTTCGGTGACGGCACAGCCATTCAGCACGCTTTCGATTACCGGGCAGTATTTCCTGCAGTGGGAATCCCACCGTTACCCGGAAGCCGGCACGTATCTGGGCATCTATGATTATCTGCTTTCAGGATCGGAAGCGGTTCTGGATCCGATGCTGGTAAAAGTAAGGTTGTTTGCCACTCTTAGAAATGGACGAGGCAAAGAGCTATTGACTGAACTTCAGGAAAATGGGACGGTACGTGATATTATCGCACTCTTAGAGATACCGGAAACGGAGGTTGCGAT
>JAGPFC010000062.1 GCA_018056685.1 Smithella sp. | reverse complement strand
TAACGCTCATCCCGCTGCGGACAGTCCGTCGGGATGTCCATAAAATTCATCCGCTGCGTCCAGACGATATTGGAATACAACCGGTTGACCATCGCATCGGAGCAGACAAACGTTCCCGTCGTCGATGCATCACTGCTGAGAGCGAGTCCGGTAACGGTTTCCAGGTCCGGTTGTTTATTCAACCCGCTGACTTCGACATACTGGAATCCGTGATACGTAAAGTGCGGCTGCCAGATCTCTTCCTCTCGGCTGCCTTTACAAATGTAGACATCGGTAGCATTCGCCGTACGCAGGTTGGTTATGTAGATTGTTCCGTTTGCATTCAGCCGTTCAGCATGCCGGATCCGTATCCTTTGCCCCTTTTCTCCCCGGACCTTGATTTTTACAACACCGGTAAAATTCTGTCCCATATCAAAAACATATTTGCCGGGAACAGGCTCAGATACCGAAACCGGCTTGATAGTTTCAAAAACTCTCACAGGTTCAGTAACAGAAGCCTGGATTGTCGGATTCACCTCGGTATCGCCGACAACAACCGGCTGCCATGCGGAATCGTCAAAGCCGGGCCTATTCCAGCCGGGCATTTCCCGACAAGCATCGTATCCTTCGCCCTGAAGTAAGTCTGCATACAGAATCGGACCTGTCGATGCCTTCCAGTCTTTTCCCGTTCCAATAACCTGTGTTGTGCCGTCTTCGTATGTAACATGGAGTTGCAGGAACAGACGAATTTTGCGGCCGTAATGGTTTCGGCGCAGACCTCCACCGACATAGCCGGCATACCAGCCGTCCGCCAGAATCCCGCCGATTGCATTGCTGCCGCGCCGAAGTCGGTCTGTCACATCATAGGCCCGGTAGTAAACCCTCTTTCGATAATCCGTCCAGCCCGGCGATAGATAATCGTCTGTAACACGTTGCCCATTGACAAAACACTGGTAAATTCCCAGCGCTGAAACATAAAGATTCGCACGTGTAATCTTTTTATCGCTCGTTTGGAACTCTTTGCGAAAATAACGCGCTGGCGGCAGCACTCGCTGCATCGGTTTTGTTCCTTGCCATGGAGCCGTCCCGAGCGGGCCGATAACTTCGGCCTTGGACCAGGCGGAGTCATCATAATTTTCCATCCTCCACCCGGGTTCTTCGTGAGAACTTATCAGCCATTCGTCATCCGTTGCAAATTCCAAGACTCGACCATCGGTTGATTCGATCCGAATGGCTGCCAGAAAACCGGCGGGAGAGTCTTCCTTTCCCTCATTGGAGGCCTGAAATGCCAGAACATTCCGGCCGGGCTTGAGATAATCGGCCAGGGTCACCTCATAAATGACGTTCTTGTTACGAAAGGACCTGAGCAAATTTCCATTGACATATAACTGGACAAAATCATCCGCTGTGTAATAACAATCCGCTTTCTCAATGACCCAATCCTCGGGCAGATAAAAAGACTTTCTGAAATAATAGGATCCCGGCTGAGCACTGACATTCGCGTTTGATTCGGACAAAATCCATTGTGCACGACCAAGCACATCCGGCAAGGGAACCGGCTTTTCCTCCACATCATATCCGATCCATTCGGCCCGCCGGTCTTGGGAACAAAGCAACCCCATCGACCATTCAGCCGGTTGACTCCAGGCCGAGGGGATATCGCTTCGATCCCAAACGCGAACTTGCCAGAAATAAACACAATCAGATTTAAGCGGTTCCCCGGCATAGACAATAGCTGTTGTGTTGTCACTTCGGACCTTTCCGGAGTCCCACATGTCAGGTTGATTATTCCTGAGAAGATGCTCATCCGATGCAGCGTACACTTGGTAGGCGGTTTGTTTTTGGCCGCGTTCACCAGAGCAGATCTGCCAGCTTAAGCGCGGGGATAAGATATCAACCCCCATCGGGTCCGGCCGGTACTCACAACGAAGTGATACCGGTGTGAGTTTCCGGCAAGCCGGGTTAAGAAAGCTCCGGCAACTGATACAAGCCGATAAACCCGCACTGAATACAAGCAGACATACCACTCGCTTCACAATCATTTTCCCGCTGAAATTATTTCTCTTAACCATCGCCGAAGTCCCGTTATCAAGTTTGACGACCTATCGATTTGCCCAGTCTCTTTGATCTCAGCAAAAAAACGAAATCTCTCTCCTTTCTTTTGTTTTTCGCCTGTTTGACCCCACATATGGAAAATTGGCTCGGTTTACCTGAACTATAATTACGGTTTATAGAGAGGAATCAGCAGCATGTGAATCCTGGATTCTCCCTTCGCGGGAATGGCACATCGTTCCGTTAATTTTTCAATAGCCAGTAAATACAAAATTTATCTTTTAATATTGTACTTGTTTGTCCGGATTCCAGCGATTGACCGTCCCTTTTCGGAGATTGAAAATCAACCCGGCAGATACCCCTGTTTGCATCCGTCTCGGTTCTACTGGGACCATTCCGAATACTTCCGCACACTGGTTCGGCTCTAAAACTGTCTGCCGCAGACCTGCAAAACGAGGCACATTGCATCGTCTGGGAGAATCTGGCCAAACATCTGAAGCAATTGTCTGGCGGAACACAGGATCGGTCAGTTTAGTTTTTACTTGAGGTCCTCCTCTTGTTTCTTATGGGTAAAATATTATCGCTTTCAACCTTCAGAATGATATGGTTTGCTTTTATGTTTGGCAGGAGTTTTTCCATGGCCGGTAAAATATCTTTTTCAATTTTCCGACGTATACGGTTTTTAAGATGCATTGGCAGGCACTGAATGGGCTGTGCAGGCGTTTCGCCGCATATTCCCACACAGGCAAGTGCATACTTAAGTGCCTTCAGATATCCTCCTTTTTCAATGCCGTATATCGAGCTGGAAAGTTGGAGGACGATGTTTTGCAGACTTTGGATAAGGTCTGTCCTTTGCTCCAGCGCTGTTTGATAGAGTGTGACGTAGAATTGCGGAAAGAGATTTGCCCCGCCGGGTATGCCTCCATGGATGCCGGTCAGAACAGCCTCAGCAAGCAGCTCTTCCGGCCCTATCAGTACAGACCAGTCAGGCCTGTGCAGAGTCGCCAATTGATAGGCCCGTTGAAGATAAATCATGTCCGCGCTGCTGTCTTTAAGACCAATTATCTGCGGACAGCTCATTAGTTTACCCAGTGTTGACAATTCAAACCAGACTTTGGTGCAGGCAGGATTGTTATAGAGAAAAACCGGCAGCTCAATTTTTCTAAGCAGTTTTTTTATATATACAGTAAGATCTTGCTGGCTAAGTTCAAAATAATAAGGTGTTGATAAAACAAGTGCATCAGCGTCATTCTGTTGAGCTGTCCATGCTATTTTAAGGGATGCCTCAAAACAAGTATTTGTAATACCGACCAACACAGGTACTCTGCCATTAACCTGACGGCAGGTACGCTGGATGATTTCATTCTTTACAGTTTCGCATAAGCTTGGTGCTTCGCCGGTGGTACCAAGTATAAACAGGCCGTTCACTCCGCCGCCAAGAATATGCTCTATCAGCGTTTCCAGTCCCGCCGGGTCAAGGTTGCCATTCGTGTCAAGGGGAGTAACCATAGGGGGTATTATGCCGCAGTATCGACCATGATTTTTTGCTGCTTTATCCGTCATAATAGATCTTTTCAACCTTCAACTATGAAAGGGACACCCTCTTTTTGCACAGTTTTTTTCAGACATAATATGCTCCATACCACTGATTCCTATATTCATAAGCCACATACACTGAATAAATGTCGCCAGAAATAGAACATAATGTCAACTACAAACTTTGCCTGATTAAATTTTATCTTTTTCCATACTCTCGTCCCGTACAGGATCAAGTTTCCATTTGGGTATCCCAATCCACAGGGAGAGGCTCAAAATTGCCGCAATCTGAACCACAATAAATGTAGCGGGATTACACAAACAGGATATGAACAATCCTGTTATTAGTCCCCCGCTGTTTCAGAAAACATTTTCTTATATTTCCTCTTCCTTTTAAGCAAGAAGATGGTATAAAAAAATGTTAGAAGAGTTCTCTTTATGGCGTAAAAAAGGCGTAAATGAACTCCGACATAGGGCAAGATTTGAAGATTTTTGATTTTTTCATATATTAAAATCCTCATTTTTACTCTAAAAAACAATATATGCGATATTCCAGATACGCATTAGCCCTATTGTGGTTCTGAGGGTCGTGGGTTCGAATCCCATCTTCCACCCTTGTCAGGGGGCGGGGTTTTGTGTGTGAGGTTCTGCTGAACATTTCTCTTCGATGTGGTAGAATGGTTTTCTATGCCGCTGTCTGAAGACAAACTGGAGGCCCTTCGGGAAAAGATACGTACCTTTCCGATGGGGCCTGGTCTGTATTTTATGAAAGATGCCGAGGAGAAGGTT
>JAGPFC010000038.1:18654-20325 GCA_018056685.1 Smithella sp. | reverse complement strand
GATAAAAACCAAGGCGGGCAGAGGCTGGATATTTTTTCAGTATGTCAAATATTTTAACATCCGACTTAAAAGAATAAGGAGATGACATGGCAACGGTTAAACGAATGAAATCCGACAATATATTTCAATTAAAAATAACGCTTAATCATATTAAGCCACTGATTTGGAGAAGAGTACTGGTTGATTCCGATATTAAACTGCCTGATTTACATAAAATTATACAGACAGTGATGGGCTGGACTAATTCTCATTTACATCAATTTGTTATCGGCAACCAATATTACTCCCTTCCAGACGATGAATCATACTGCAAGGTCACTGATTATAGCCGTGTGCAATTGGATTCATTATTTCATGCGCCAAAATCAAAATTTATTTATGAATATGATTTCGGAGACGGTTGGGAACATTCAATCGTTATTGAAAAAATATTGCCTCGCGAAGAAAACACTTATTATCCAATATGCCTTGACGGCAAACGAAGTTGTCCCCCCGAAGATAGTGGCGGTCCTTTTGGTTATCAAAATCTTTTAGAGATTTTAAACAATCCCGAACATGAACAATATAATGAAATGATGGAATGGGTTGGAGATTATTTTGCCCCGGAAGAGTTCAATTTAGATGAAGTCAATGAATCTCTCCGTGAAAAGAATTTCGGTTGTATCGAATTATTTGACTGAAAAAGTAAATTAAAGTCCCCCAATACCTCTACCCCTAAAGAGCGCTGTAACCATCGAGGCAGAGATGAAATGTAGTATGGAGTAGTAATTTGGCCGGTCAGTCTGAAAAAATAAAATTTACGGTAAACAAAAGCCAGGGCGGGCAGAGGCTGGATATATTTCTTGCGCAAAGCGAAGCGGCGCTTTCGCGTTCGCAGGTCAAGTACGCCATCGAGGAAGGCGACGTGCTGGTCAACGACAAAGTTCCCAAAGTCAGCCAGCATCTCAAAGAAGGCGATGTGATTGTTCTGACCAAAAAGCCGCCGGTGGAAGCGAAAGCCATTCCGCAGGACATGCCGCTGGATATCGTTTACGAAGATGACGCCGTTATCGTCATCAACAAACCCGCAGGCATGGTGGTGCATCCGGCGCCCGGGAATCCCGACCAAACGCTGGTCAACGCCCTGCTTTACCATTGCCATGATTTATCGGGAATCGGCGGCGTTTTACGGCCGGGCATCGTGCACCGGCTGGACAAGGACACGTCCGGTTTGATTGTGGCGGCAAAATCCGATGACGCGCACCGGCATCTTTCATCGCAGTTTGAAAAGCACGATGTGCACAAGAAATATCTGGCGCTCGTCTGGGGAGACGTCAAAGGCAATACGGGAGAAATAGTTCTGCCTGTCGGCAGGCATACGACCAATCGCAAAAAGATGTCCACAAAAAGCAGGCATGGCAAGGATGCTCTCACTCTCTGGAAGGTGCGCGAGCGTTTCGGCGTGGCAACTCTTTTGGAGGTAGAAATCAAAACCGGACGCACGCATCAGATCCGCGTGCATCTTTCCGACCGCGGCTATCCGGTTGTGGGCGACAGTATTTACGGCAACGCCGCCCGCATTAAAGCGGTTGCCGATGCTGTGCTGAAAGCCAAGCTCAAGGAATTCAACCGGCAGGCACTGCACGCAACGCAGCTTTCCTTCATCCATCCGCAAAAAAACGAGCGGATGGT
>JAGPFC010000038.1:0-18554 GCA_018056685.1 Smithella sp. | reverse complement strand
ACCACCCGCCAGAATCTCGCCATCTGTATCAAGACAGCGGATTGCGTACCGGTATTGATTGTGGACCGCGCGCAGAAAATTATCGCCGCCGTCCACGCCGGCTGGAAAAGCACCGCCGCAGGCATCAGCACCAAGGTTATCCATCTGCTTTATGAAAGATATAATTCAGATCCGCAAAATCTGCTCGTCGCCATCGGTCCATCCATCGGTCCCTGCTGTTTTGAAGTTGACGAAGAGGCGGCTGAATTATTTCGCGTTCAGGAAGACTGTGACTTGTTTATGTCCCCCGGAGAAAAACAGAAAAAGTGGGTGGTAGATTTGCCGGAGGCCAATCGAAGACAGATCATCAATGGCGGCATTTCTGAAGATAATATCGATCTGTCGAATTTGTGCACCTCGTGCCGTCAGGATTTGTTTTTCTCGCACCGCGGTTCGGGGGGCATCACAGGCCGGCAGCTTAATTTCGTGATGATCAAAGGAGAGACTCCCTGCCGCGTTATGACCATCGGCGACGAATATCCGCGGATTCAGTGAGACGGGGCTAGACAGCATATGTTTTCGAAATTACTTAAAAGCATCGCTTCAAGAAAAGGAGGAGGCAAATGATTATCGTTACAGGAGGCGCGGGATTTATCGGCAGCGCTTTTGTCTGGAAACTCAATCAGGAAGGCATTGACAATATCGTGATCGTTGACCGTCTGGGAACGTCGGACAAATGGAAAAACCTGGTCAATCTGCGCTTCGTCAATTACATTCATAAAGATGATTTCCTGGAAATGATTGACACGGATATGGTGCCATTCGAAATCGATGCGATCATTCACATGGGGGCCTGTTCCTCCACGACGGAACGCGATGCCGATTATCTCTGGCACAACAATTATGCGTATACAAAGATTCTGGCCGAGTGGGCTTTGGAACGGGATATCCGCTTTATCTACGCCAGTTCGGCGGCCACTTACGGTGACGGGGGAAAAGGATTTGCGGACAACCATAAAACTATCGAAGATCTCAAACCGATTAATATGTATGGTTATTCAAAGCAGGTGTTCGATCTGTGGGTTCTGCGCCAAAAACTGGAACACAGGATGGCGGGAATCAAATTCTTTAACGTCTTCGGCCCCAATGAATACCACAAGGGCGATATGTCCAGCGTTATTTTCAAGGCCTTCCATCAGATCAAAGAAACTGGCAAAGTCAGACTTTTCAAATCCTATCACAAGGAATACGAGGATGGCGGACAGATGCGCGATTTCGTTTACGTCAAGGATTGCGTCAACGTGATGTGGTGGCTTTTTAAAAATCCCAGGGCCAATGGCATTTTTAATGTGGGAACCGGCAAGGCCAGAACATGGAACGATCTGATCCGGGCGGTTTTTTCGGCCATGAAGAGAAAAACCAATATCGAATACATTGATATGCCCGAAGCGCTGCGCAATCAGTACCAGTATTTTACCGAGGCGGAAATGGGCAAACTGAAAAAGGCCGGATGCACGGTGAAGTTTTCTTCGCTGGAAGATTCCGTGCGCGATTATGTGGTCAATTATCTGCAAAAAACCGATCCGCACTTAGGAAAATAAAATTATGAGAAAAGTTATTTGTATCATTCCTTCTCGCTATGAATCCAGCCGTTTCCCCGGCAAGCCCCTGGCTGATCTGTGCGGCAAGCCGATGATTCAACATGTCTATGAAAGAGTGGCGAAAGCAAAAGCCGTCCCCTATGTGGCGGTGGCTACCGATGACCAGAGAATTTTTGATGCGGTAAAGAATTTTGGCGGCAACGCCGTGATGACGGCAGGAACACACCGCTCAGGCACTGATCGGATTGCCGAGGCGGTAAAATCGCTGAATCTTTCCGCTGACGCGATTGTCGTCAACATTCAGGGGGATCAGCCGATCTTTGAACCAACGCAGGTGGATGAAGTTATCCAGCCCCTGATGGATGACCCGTCCATCAACATGTCCACGCTGATATATAAAATTATTCGCGACGAGGAAATAACCCATCCGCACGCCGTCAAGGTCGTCCTCGATCATCAGAATTTTGCCCTTTATTTTTCCCGTGCGACGATTCCCTATGTTCGCGACAAAAACCTGAAAGCCGATTATTACAAACATCACGGCATTTACGCCTACCGGTATGATTTTCTGGATACCTTCACAAAACTGCCCGAAGGCAAACTGGAAAAACTTGAAGCTCTTGAACAGTTGCGCGTGCTCGAATACGGCTACAAAATCAAAGTCGTAATCTCTCCACACGATTCCGTAGAAGTGGACAACAAACAGGAATTGGAAAGAGTGCGCCAGATATTAATGAGCGGAAAATAATCCTGCATATCGAAGCTGTATCTGTGCAAAATATTGGCAAACTATATTCCTCATTGCACAAGACAAGCGTTTAATGTATATTCCATGTCATCAAATCATCAAATAACACCTGATGATGTTGCATCGATAAAAAATCTTTCAGTGTTCAGATAGTCAAAAAATAAAAAGCATTTGTAAAGGTTTTTTATGAGTTCAGACTTCTCTCTTGAGTTCAAAGGTAAATACATTCATATTATTCATGCACCGGATTATGAAATTTCTCAGGAAAGTAACAAAAGGTTATGGATGGCATTAGCCGAGGCCTGCCGTGAGTATAAATGTCTGAAAGTTCTCGCCGAAGGTTCTACCCAAAAACGAAAAGTAACTTCAATGGATGCATATGAATCTGGCGCTCAGGCAGCGGAATCCATACCGGGACTGAAGCTGGCAATCTGCATTTATGAATACACGCCTGATGAAACAACGGAATTTTTCAAAAATGTCGCCTATAACCGAGGCGTCCGCATCGAATTCTTCAAAGACAAGAAAAAAGCCCTCGACTGGCTCGGTATCAAAGACGCCGAGTAAACAAATTATTATAATAAATTTAGCGTTGATCTGATAATTTGTTAAAATGCAAATAAAAAATGCCGGTTTTTAATCCGGCATTTTTTGTTTTTGATTTATAGTTAATCCTTAAATATGGCTCCCGTCGAGGCCGACGTTACCATCTTCGCATACCTCGCCAGATAACCCGTCATGATTCTCGGTTGGAACGGTTTTAAAGCTCTCTTTCGCTTGGCCAGTTCCTCATCGCTGACTTTGAGATCCAGCTTTTTAGCCGGAATATCAATGGAGATCATATCTCCTTCTTTAACAAGCGCGATCGGACCGCCTTCCGCGGCTTCGGGCGAGATGTGACCGATGGCCGCGCCCTGCGTGCCACCGCTGAAACGTCCGTCGGTTAAAAGCGCAACGGTTTTATCCAATCCCATGCCGACGATGGCTGAGGTGGGTGAAAGCATTTCCCTCATGCCCGGACCGCCTTTGGGTCCTTCATAACGGATGATCACGATGTCACCGCCTTTGATTTTACCGCCCAGGATCGCCTTGATGGCATCATCCTCGCAATCAAACACGCGCGCACGTCCCTCGTTTTTCTGCATAGCCGGCGCGACGGCAGACTGTTTCACAACCGCACCGTCCGGCGCGAGGTTGCCACGCAGAATCGCGATGCCGCCCTGTTTCAGGTAGGGATTATCAAGGGGTCTGATGACATCCGCATTAAGAACTTTCGCATTCTTTAAATTGGCACCGACTTTTTTGCCGGTCACCGTCATCGCCTTTTCATTAATGACACCGAGTTTGCTGATAGCTTTCATCACCGCCTGAATGCCGCCCGCTGTGTCCAGATCTTCAATGTGATGATGTCCGGCGGGACTCAACTTACAAAGATTGGGGGTTGTCTCACTGATCTTGTTGAAAAGATCCAAATCCAGTTTGATACCCGCTTCATGGGCAACAGCGGGAATATGCAAAACGGTATTGGTGGAGCAGCCCAGCGCCATATCCACGGCAATGGCGTTTTTAAAAGCATCCAGCGTCGCAATGTCGCGCGGCCGGATGTTGTGTTTGAGCAAATCCATGATTTTCATTCCGGCGTGCTTGGCCAGCCGGTGACGCGCGGCCAGTACCGCGGGAATGGTTCCGTTACCGGGCAAACCAAGCCCCAACGCTTCGGTGACACAGTTCATGGAATTCGCGGTGTACATTCCCGAACAAGAACCACAGCCGGGACACGCACAGTCTTCCAATTCTTTTAAAGCGGCAGACGTTATTTTCTTCGCCTTGACCGCTCCCACGCCTTCAAAGACGCTGATCAGATCAACGGCCTTGCCATTAAGTTTTCCGGCCAGCATGGGGCCGCCGCTGATAAAGATGGCCGGAATGTTCAGACGCAAAGCAGCCATGAGCATGCCGGGAATAATCTTATCGCAGTTGGGAATGAAAACAAGAGCGTCAAAAGGATGGGCTTTGACCATGATTTCGATGGAATCGGCAATCAATTCACGGCTTGCCAGCGAATACTTCATGCCTT
This sequence comes from Smithella sp., assembly GCA_018056685.1. Taxonomy (GTDB): domain Bacteria; phylum Desulfobacterota; class Syntrophia; order Syntrophales; family Smithellaceae; genus Smithella. Next base: position 14,149 of record JAGPFC010000038.1, on the reverse strand, counting down.
CATGTCCCATGGCAATGCCGTCACAGACGCCTATCACCGGAAATTCCACCGGCGTGCCGCCGGCCATCCGGATTCCCGCCTTGACATCCTGCGTGATCAAATCCAGATGAATGTGTCCGGGAATAACTTCATTGGCTGAATTCACCACACCGATCAGCGGTCTGGTAATTTCTTCATCCGTATAGCCCATCGCCTTGAACAGCGAACGATGAGGGGCCCGTTCCAAACCTTTTTTCATGAGATCGCTTCTCATTGTTTTCTCTCCCTTCATTTTAATAAATTAACACTATAAATCTCGCCGCTCCTTGTGGGCAGGGATTATGTAGAGCGCTCTTTTTTATTGTCTTCACCCTCACCCACTCCCCTCAAGGGAGAGGGCGTAAAATGGACTTTTTAATGAGTCGTCTATTTCTTCTTTCTTTTTTCCGGTCTTAACGCTCTAACGGCAGCTCCTGCCCTCCACATTTCGGAGTCGCGCATCTCTTTGAGCTCTTTTTCCAGTTTGACCTTGTAATCCGGAGCACTGTTGACTCTCAAGACTATTTCTGTTTCTTTGCCACTCGCTACTGACTTATAAAGCTGGGCAAAAACAGGCGCTACCGCCTTGCGGAATTTATGACGCCAGTCCAAAGCACCGCGTTGAGCGGTCGCCGAACAATTGGCGTACATCCAGTCCATGCCGTTTTCGGCAACCAGACGAATAAGGCTCTGCGTCAACTCCTCCACGGTTTCGTTGAAGGCCTCACTGGGAGTGTGTTTATGTTTACGCAGTTCATTATATTGCGCTTCCATGATTCCGGCCAGCGCGCCCATCAGTACGCCGCGTTCGCCGGTCAGGTCGCTGTAGACTTCCATCTGGAACGTTGTCGGAAATAAGAATCCGGAACCGATGGCAATGCCCAGGGCCAAAGTTCTTTCCATCGCACGACCGGTGTAATCCTGATGGACGGCAAAGCTGGAGTTGATACCGCTGCCATCCAGAAAATTTCTGCGCACGCTGGTTCCCGAACCTTTCGGCGCGACCATGATTACATCAACAAATTTGGGAGGGACAACACCGGTCTGTTTTTTGTAAACGATGGAGAAGCCGTGAGAGAAATAAAGAGCGTCACCTTCTTTCAGATTGGCTTTCACTTTCGGCCAGAGAAGTTTCTGCGCGGCATCAGATACCAGATACTGAATAATCGTGCCGCGTTTGACCGCTTCTTCAATCGGAAAAAGCGTTTTGCCGGGTTTCCAGCCGTCCGCGATGGCCTTTTTCCAGTAACGCGTATCTTCCTTGGCCTGGCCGATAATAACGTTGATGCCATTATCCTTCATATTCATCGCCTGAGCCGGACCCTGCACACCGTAACCGATCACAGCGACAACCTCATTTTTTAATACTTTTTGAGCTTTTTTCAGCGGAAATTCTTTCGCTGTAATGACATCTTCGAGGACGCCTCCAAAATTAATTTTTGCCATAATTACCCCCTAAATAAAGTATTTATAAAAAATATTAGTCTTCCAAATCCAGCGCTACAATTCCGGTTCTTGTTATATCAGCAATACCCAGCGGTTCCAGACGCGCCAGAGCAAAATCAATCTGGGATTTGTCGCCGGTTATCTCCAGAACGATATACGCATCGGCTGAAACTATTACTTTCCATTTGTTCATGTCAACAGCTTTCTTGATATGGTCTTTCTTATCGGTCGTTAAATTCAGGCGGACAAGAATCAACTCACGGTGAATGGATTCCACATTGGTCAAATCATCAACCTGAATGACATCCACCAGACGGCGCAATTGATTTTCAATGCGTGTGATTGTTTCCTTGTTGCCGATAGTGGTCATGACTATTTTGGATACTTCGTATTGTGTGGTTGCATTAACGCAGAGACTTTCAATGTTGTAGCCCTTGCCACCCAGCGTACCGGCGATTCTCGCCAGCACATCCGGCTTGTTGTGAACCAGTATCGAAATTATGTGTTCCTTTTTTTCCATTTCTTTCCTCACCATTTTCAATTATTTACAACCTCTTTAGTTGATCATTTCTCTCGATCCCAGTGACATATTGCTGATCGAATCACCTGGATGCACCATGGGATAAACGCATTCTTCACGCGACACCCGAAAATCCATCAGCACCGGCTTATCCAGCGCCAGCCCCTGTTGCAGTATTGGCTCCACCTCTTCCGGCTTCGTGGCACGCAGACCGACAACGCCGAACGCTTCCGCCAGTTTGACAAAGTCAGGAGCGTAGGTCATATCCGTGAAAGAATAACGCTTCTCGTAAAATAATTCCTGCCACTGGCGCACCATTCCCAGATAACCGTTATTCAGCAGGACAATTTTTACATTGATTTTATATTGTGCAGCGGTAGCCAGTTCCTGAATATTCATTTGAATACTGCCGTCACCGGCTATATCCACGACGTGCTTGTCTGGAAAAGCGCATTTGACCCCGATAGCTGCAGGAAAACCGAAGCCCATGGTTCCCAGTCCACCGGAAGAAATAAAGGTATTGGGTTTATCAAACGGGAAGAACTGCGCTGTCCACATTTGATTCTGACCGACTTCGGTTGTGATAATTGCATTGCCTTTAGTAAGCCTGTGCAGCGTTTCAATGACAAACTGCGGTTTGATGACCTTGCCATTCTGACAATACGTCAGAGGTACTTTTTCTTTCCAGTCTGCAATCTGATTGAGCCATTCCTGCCGTGCTGCTGCGTCATAGGTGTAATTATGTTCATCAAGATATTTCATCAAATCTTTCAAGACGGATTTTGTATCGCCGATGATCGGCAAATCCACCGCCACATTTTTATTAATGGAAGACGGATCAATATCAATGTGAACAATTTTGGCTTTTGATGCAAATGTTTCAATCGTACCGGTCACCCGGTCATCAAAACGGACCCCCACGGCAATGAGCAAATCACAGTCACTGACCGCCATATTCGCGTAATACGTACCGTGCATTCCCAGCATCCCCAACCAGAGCGGATCACTTCCCGGAAAAGAACCAAGCCCCATCAGCGTGCCGGTAACCGGAATCTGATATTTTCTCGCCATTTCAGTCAGCAAATCCGAGGCTCTTCCCAGGATCACACCGCCACCGGTCATCATCAAAGGTTTTCGGGCAGCGGTCAGCATTTCCTGCAGATTGGCCATCTTTTTAAAAGCCGGTCTGTAGGCGGTTTCCTGATTTCTGATTTTTATATTGGTTGGATCATATTCTGTTGACGCGGCCATCACGTTTTTCGGCAGATCAACAAGAACCGGACCCGGTCGGCCTGAACGCGCGATATGAAACGCTTCTTTGATGGTCGCTGCCAGATCTTCAATATTGCGCACCAGAAAATTATGTTTGGTGCACGGGCGGGTTATGCCTGTGATATCGCATTCCTGAAAAGCATCATTGCCGATAAGCCCTGTGGGCACTTGTCCCGTGAAAACAACAAGGGGAATGGAATCCATATTCGCCGTAGCGATTCCGGTGACCGTATTGGTTGCACCGGGACCGGATGTTACCAGGCAGACACCAACTTTCCCGGTCGATCGCGCGTAGCCATCGGCCGCATGCACGGCACCCTGCTCATGCCGCACCAAAATATGCTTCATATTCGATTTATAAAGCTGATCATAAATGTCCAGAACGGCTCCTCCGGGATACCCGAAGATAATTTCCACCTTCTCTGCTTCGAGCGCCTTCAGCAATATTTCTGTTCCCTTCAGTTTCATTCTTCCCCCCCCTCGATATTAAATATCCTTACAATTAAAAAAGCCGCCAGTTTCTTCGGAAAAAAGCGGCTTGATGCCTGAAACAACAAAGCCGCGGGCTTCAGGGGCCTGCGGCTTGTATCTTTTGTTTTTATTTCCTAAAGATACAGAGCGGCAGACCCCGTAAGTACGACTACTACGAGTACCAGTACTCTAACCAGTTGAATAACGCCGCTTTTTAAACCTTTAAGAAACATTAAAATTTATTCCATTGAATTAATTTGCGTTTTTCATAACGAAAAATAAAATGTTTGTCAACCATATTTTTATATTTATCATGAATAATGAATATCATAAAGGTCATTTGTTTCCTCTATTTGCCGATCATCGTTTTATTGGAATAAATCTTCTTTTCCGTTGTTCAGGCTGTCGGCTTTATCCATGGGCGTCGCGCCTTCCAGAAAAGCTTCCGGAATTCCTTTTCCAGGAGCAACCGGTTTGCCCTGTGAATTGACGTTCACAAACACAATACCAGGTGGCACGGGAAACGGTTCTACCGGCGTATTTCGCAGAGCATTCTCCATAAAATAAAGCCAGATCGGAGCGGCTGCCCGGCCACCCACTTCCTGAGCTCCCAATGAAGCCTCCTGATCAAAACCGACCCAGACTCCGCAAACCAGCGAAGGTGTCATTCCGATAAACCAAGCATCACGCGTATCATTGGTCGTGCCGGTTTTAGCGGCTACCGGTCTGCCGATGCTTTTCACCCGTGTGCCGGTACCGCTGATCACAACATCCTGCATAACATAAGACGTAATAAAAGCGATTCGGGGATCGATAACCTGTTCCGACTGCACTTTGGTTTCTTCAAAAACATTACCGGTACGGTCAACAATTTTTTTGATGAAATAAGGTGTGACTTTTTTACCTTCATTCGCAATCACGCCATAGGCCTGAACCAGTTCCTGCAGCGTCACGCCCGACACCCCGAGCGCCAGAGCCAGGTTACGCGAGAGAGGGGACGTAATGCCCATGTTCATGGCATAGGATATGGCGTAATCCACGCCGATTTCCTGTAAAATCTTGATTGTTACAATATTGCGGGACTGGACGAGGGCCGTTCGCATCGTTATGGGGCCCATAAATTCATCGTCAAAGTTTTTCGGTCTCCAGAAACCGTCTTCCTGAGACGGATCTTCCAGCGCAAGGGGAGCATCCACAAACACCGTTGCCGGTGTTAACCCCTTATCAAAAGCCGCCGTATAGATAAGGGGTTTGAAAGCCGAACCGGGCTGCCTGCGGGATTGCGTCGCACGATTGAATTCGCTTTTATTAAAATCACGTCCTCCGACCATGGCCCTGATAGCGCCGGTCTTAGCATCCATGCAATAAAGCGCGCCCTGAACAAGTCCGGCCCGATATTTATTCCGCCCCTCTACCTCGCTCAAACCTCTCTGAACAGCATCACTGGCGTATTTCTGAGCGTTCAAATCCAGCGTCGTATAAATGGAAAGACCTTCTTTGTATAAAACATCCGCGCCGTATTTTTCCTGCACGTAGCGACGAACATTTTCCACAAAATAAGCGGCAATTTTTTCTTTGGGTTTAACCGGTCTCAATCGAATCGGTTCAGCCATAGCCTTTTCCATCGCATCTTTTGAAATGTAGCCTTCCTCCATCATCCGCGTCAGAACATAAACCTGTCTTTCTTTCGCCTTATCATAATGTTTAAAAGGAGAATAACTGGTGGGCGCCTTGGGCAAACCGGCCAGTAGAGCCGCCTCGTGAAGCTGCAATTCTCGCGCGCTTTTTCCAAAGTAAGCCAGTGAGGCCGATTCTATGCCGTAAGTTCCGTGCCCCAGATAAATCTGATTTAAATATAAATTGAGAATTTCATCCTTGCTGAGATATCTGTCAATTTTGTAGGCAAGAATCGCTTCCTTGAATTTCCGTGTGTATTTCTTTTCCGGAGAAAGGTACATCATTTTGGCAACCTGCTGGGTGATAGTACTGCCGCCCTGAATGATTTGCCCGGCTTCAATATTTTTGAAAACCGCGCGGAAAATGCTCTGCAAATCAAAACCTTTATGGACATAAAAACGGGAATCTTCCGCGGCCACGAAAGCCTGGATGACGACCTTTGGAACGTCGGATACTCTAACCAGTTTTCTGTCTTCGAGAAAAAATTCATCGATCAGTTGATTTTTATCATCGTAGACACGGGAGGAAATGCTGGGGCGGTAATCCTTGAGTGCGTCGATGCCCGGCAAATCCATGGTGAAGGCGTAATAGCCGATTGCACCGGCAACGCTTAAAACAAGAATAATCGCGATAACCAGAAGAAGAATATTCAACACCGCAAAACCCTTCCGGGCTTTTCCGTAATTCTTTTTATTTTTTTTTCGGAGTAATTTCATTATTTCACCGGATATTATTCATCATGTGCAGCATCTGTTTCTTTATTTTGAGCAAACCTGGAAACAAATATACTCACTTCATATAGAAACATCAAGGGAATCGCCATTAAGATCTGACTTAAGGCGTCCGGTGAAGGTGTTAAAACAGCGGCAACAACAAAAATCAGCAAAATAGCGTATCTTCTTTGCTTGGACAGCAGCCGTGGATTGACAATTCCCAGTTTGGTCAGAAAAAACATGAATACCGGCAATTCAAAAGACAAACCGAAACCCAATAAAAAAGTGACGAAAAGCGACAGGTAATCTTTAAAAGAGAGCATGGCCTGCAGATACTGATTATTAAAACTGACGAAAAACTTAAAAGCCGGAGGCAGGGCGATAAAATATCCGAAGGCAACGCCGCTGATAAAAAGAAACGAGGACGTCAGCACAAAAGGAACGACATATTTCTTCTCTTTCGGCAGCAATCCCGGTGCGATAAATTTCCATATCTGGTAAAGAATAAAAGGGCTGGTGATGATCAGACCGGCAAAGAAAGCGACTTTCATATAGGTAAAGAAAGCTTCCGTCATGCCGGTATAAATCAGATAACTGTTTTTCGGCAGAACCTGCGTCAATGGCCGGGTGATGATATCGAAAATCCAATCCTTAAAATAATAACAGACGCCAAAACCGATACCCAATGCAATCAAAGAACGGGTAAGTCTTGTACGAAGCTCCATCAAATGCCCGGTCAGGGACATTTTATGATCTTCCTGTTCATGATCTTGATTATCTTTATAGGTTTCCATAATTTGGTTGGTTCGCTTGATGACTTTTTCAGGCTCAAGAGGATTTTTTGATTTTACTGTTTTTCGGAGGTATTATCAGAAGAACTTCCTTTGGACTCTTCTGTCAGAGTCTTTTTCATTAAAAGGGAATCCTTCCAACCGTCATCGTCCTTCGGTCTTTCATCGACTTTCAAGGCATCCTTGATATCCTCGGTAACACCTTCTGTTGCTTTTTTGAATTCGCTGAAACCTTTACCCAGGGATTTGGCCAGGTCCGGAAGTTTCTTCGGCCCGACAATAATCAGAGCAATGACAGCTATAATAATAAGCTCCTGCATCCCAATGCCAAACATTGATTATCAACTCCTCAAAAAATTGGATATGACCCTATATAGCGATTACCGCTTTTGTCAATATCTTTTATGGTTCCGACCGGCAGTACGGTCCATTAAAGGGAAATGTTTTGCTCTTTGCAGTCATTTATGATACACAAACCACCTATTTGAACGGGAAGAAATAAAGCGGGGGAACTATGCCGAAGAAAACAGGAATCGTCAAGGACATTAGATATTTACGTCACTCAACAGGATTTGCTCATCCTGAAAGTCCGGAAAGGCTGGGTGCTATTTATGAGATGCTGGAGAATCCATCGATGTCAGGAAAGTTCACGGAAATACAACCCCGCCTGGCTACTCATAAAGAAATCGAAAGCATTCATAATCCTGATTATGTGGAATTTATAGCCAGTACGGCCGGCAAGCAATGTGTTTATCTTGATCCCGACACGGCAACATCTCCCGATACTTACGAAACAGCCAAACTCGCTGTGGGAGGCGTATGTAATGCCATAGACAGTGTGATTGAAGGCAAGGTGGATAATGCTTTCGCTCTGGTGCGGCCGCCGGGACACCACGCAGAGAAGGATACTGCCGCGGGCTTCTGCGTATTCAACAACATTGCCATCGGCGCCATGCACGCCATATCCAAATACAAATTCAAGAGAATATTAATTGTGGACTGGGATTTACATCACGGCAACGGCACCCAGCACAGTTTTTACGGAGATCAGCGCGTCTTATATTTTTCCACTCATCAGTACCCTTATTATCCAGGAACGGGAAGCCTTTCTGAAAGCGGCCGGGGAGAGGGCGAACATTACACCATCAATGTGCCCTTAAGTATTGGAGCGGGCGATGCCGTCTTTGTCAAAATATTCCGAAGAATTCTGCAGCCGGTCGCATTGAAATTCAAACCGGAATTAGTCCTTTTATCCGCCGGTTTTGATACCTATTATCAGGACCCGCTGGGCGGGATGCGCGTAACACCGGAGGGATTTGCCGCAATGACCCGCGTACTGCTCAATATTGCCGATGCCTGCTGTAAGGGACGTTTTGTTGTCGTCCTGGAAGGAGGCTATCACCTTGGCGGACTGGCCAAATCAATCAAGGCGGTGCTGAGGGAAATGCTTGATGAAACGCAGATTTCGGAAGAGAGACTTGCACTCATTGAAAAAGAGGTTGATGAAAATACCAGTAAATCAATCATTGATAAAGTGATTGCCCGAATCAACTCTTACTGGAAAATTTCTTAGTAAGTTAGAATTTGCTTTCTGTAGAAAGCAAATTCTTTAAACATACTTATCCCGTTTTTCGGGATTAAAGGAGATCATGTTTTGAAAATCAGTTCCCAGGAAGTCGAATATGTGGCGCATCTGGCGCGTCTGGAAATCACGAATGAAGAAAAGGATAAGTTCACCTCGCAGCTCAATGATATCCTAATGTACATAGACAAGTTAAATGAACTGGATACCAAAGGCGTGGAACCGATGAGTCATGCCATCGGAGTAACAAACGCTTTTCGCGAAGATAACATTATCGGTTCCATCGGCACAGAACAATCACTTGCCAATGCGCCTGATTCACGGGGCGAGTTCTTCCGGGTACCGAAAGTTATCGATTGACAAATATATTTGGACTCTTTTAACACCTGAAATATCAATCAAAGATTTAAGGAAGATTATGGAGTTAAATCAATTAACCATTCACGAACTGCAGGAAAAAATTAAAAACGGCTCAGCAACGGCGGCAGAAATTACCGAGTCTGTGTTTTCACGAATCGATGCCGTGGAAGAACGGGTACATTCCTATATCCGCCTCCTGAAGGAGGAAGCTCTGGCCACAGCGAAAAAAGCGGATGAAGACATCAAAAAAGGCGATATCAAATCCTTAACCGGCATTCCCATCGCACTCAAAGATATTGTCTGCACAAAAGGAATTCCGACAACCTGCGGTTCGCACATCTTGCATAATTTTATTCCGCCTTATAATGCTACCGCTGTGGAAAAGCTCAAAGATGCGGGAGCCATTTTTGTCGGCAAGGCCAATATGGATGAATTCGCCATGGGTTCTTCCACAGAAACTTCGTATTTCGGCCCGACCCGGAATCCATGGGATCTCGAAAGAATTCCCGGTGGCTCCAGCGGCGGTTCGGCCACGGCGGTTGCCGCCGATGAATGTATCGCCTCAATCGGTTCCGACACCGGAGGATCCATCCGCCAGCCGGCAGCACTTTGCGGCATTGTCGGTCTGAAACCCACCTACGGACGGGTTTCCCGCTTTGGCCTGATTGCTTTTGCTTCTTCGCTTGATCAGATCGGTCCTTTCACCAAGGATGTGGAAGATTGCGCCATCATGATGAATGTTCTGGCAGGTTATGATCCGAAAGAATCAACTTCGGTTAATAAGGACGTTCCCGATTACAGGCAATTTTTAGGACGGGATATCAAAGGCTGGAGGATAGGCATTCCCAAAGAATATTTTATTGAAGGCATTGATCCGGAAGTAAACGCCGCCATTAAAAAAGCCATAACGGTGATTGAACAAAGCGGCGGACAATGCGTGGATATTTCGCTGCCTCACACGCAATACAGCGTAGCGGTATATTATATCATCGCACCGGCAGAAGCCAGCTCCAATCTGGCGCGCTACGACGGCGTCAGATACGGCTACAGAGCGTCCGATGTTCGAGATCTTCTGGAGATGTACAAAACGACGCGCATGCAGGGATTCGGCGCAGAAGTAAAAAGAAGGATTATGATCGGAACCTACGCCTTATCCGCCGGTTATTACGATGCTTATTACAAGAAAGCTTCGCAGGTGCGTTCGCTGATCAAAAAGGATTTCGACGAAGCGTTCAAAAAATGTGACGTCATTCTAACGCCCACAACACCGACACCGGCATTTAAAATCGGGGAAAAAACGGATGATCCGCTGCAAATGTACTTATCCGATATTTTCACCATATCAACGAATCTGGCTGGAATACCGGGAATTTCCGTACCCTGTGGCTATACATCCGGCGGTCTGCCGATCGGGGTTCAGTTACTGGCTGGACATTTTGAAGAAGGGAAACTGATTCAAGTTGCCTCTGCTTACGAGCAAAATGCCAAGATTGAAAAGAGGAGGCCCGCATTATAATGGATTTTGAGACAGTCATCGGGCTGGAAGTGCACGCCCAAATGTTAACGGACACCAAAATATTCTGCAGTTGTTCCACCAAATTCGGCGGAGCGCCCAATAGCCATACCTGCCCGGTCTGTCTGGGCATGCCAGGTGTCCTGCCGGTGCTCAATAAAAAAGTCGTCGAATATGCAATGAAGATGGCGCTGGCGACAAACTGCACGATCAATAAATCTTGCGAGTTCGCCCGCAAGAATTATTTCTATCCCGACCTGCCCAAGGGTTATCAAATATCGCAATATGCCTACCCGCTGGCGGAGTATGGCCACATCCTGCTGGAGGATATCAACGGCGAACAAAAGAAAATCGGCATCACCAGAATTCACATGGAGGAAGACGCCGGAAAACTGCTGCACGATGAGCACAACCCGGTAAGTTACGTTGATCTGAACCGCACCGGTGTTCCGCTGATTGAAATCGTCAGTGAACCGGATATGCGCTCTCCTGAAGAAGCAGCCGACTATCTCAAGCGCCTGCATGAAATTCTGGTTTATCTGGAAATCTGCGACGGCAATATGGAGGAAGGCTCTTTCCGCTGTGACGCCAATGTTTCGATCCGCCCCAAGGGGCAGAAGGAATTCGGCACGCGGACGGAATTGAAAAACATGAATTCATTTCGAAATGTGCAGCGAGCACTGGAATATGAAATCAAGCGTCAGCAATATCTGGTTGAGAACGGCGGCATCGTTGTTCAGGAAACACGTTTGTGGGATGACGCGCAGGGCGTCACCAATTCCATGCGCAGCAAGGAAGAAGCTCATGACTATCGTTACTTTCCCGATCCCGATTTGGTGCCGATTCTGATTGATGACGCCTGGGTGGAAAAAATCAAAGAAGGTCTTCCGGAACTGCCATTGGCCAAAAGGGAAAGATTTATTAATGATTACCAGATTCCCGCATACGACGCGGGTGTATTAACCGCCGACAAGGCGCTGGCCCTTTACTATGAAGAAGTCGTCAAAATCTGTGCGAAACCAAAGATCGCGAGCAACTGGATCATGGGTGACGTCATGCGTTTTCTCAATGAAGAAAAACGAGATATTCGTCAATGTCCCATTAAGGCTGAGTCGCTGGCCGAGATGATCAAGCTGATTGAAGAAGGCGCCATCAGCGGAAAAATGGCCAAAGAAATCGTTGAAGATATGTACAGAACCGGCAAATCGCCCCAAACGATCATCGAAGAAAAAGGCTTGGTGCAGATCACCGATGAAGGCGAACTGGTCAAAACCATCACGTCCATCATCGAGGCCAATCCCGGACAGGTTCGTGATTACCGCGGGGGCAAAGAGAAAATTTTCGGTTTCTTTGTCGGTCAGGTCATGAAGGCAACCAAGGGCAAAGCAAACCCGCAACTGGTCAATGATCTGCTCAAGAAAATGCTTGCAGGATGATTAAAACTATTTTCTGGAAAAACAATACAGCAGTGTTGATTGATCAGAATGCTCTTCCGCTTACGGAAAAATATGTTACCTGTAAGTCCTACAAACAAGTTATTTCCTGCATAAAAGACTTGACCCTCCGCGGTGCTCCGGCTATCGGCGTTGCCGCAGCAATGGGCGCTGCTCTGGGAGCGCTTCATCTCCCCTCTACATCGCCGGAAAAATTCCGGGATAATTTTTTCGCGATCTGCGATGAAATTGCTCAGGCCCGGCCAACGGCGCGCAACCTTTTTTGGGCACTGGAGCGCATGAAAAATATTGTTGACCGAAGAAATGATGTGAACCAAAAACATCTAATCAAGGAACTCATCTATGAAGCAAAACGAATTTGTTCTGAGGACATTGAAATAAACCGCAAAATGGGGAAAAATGGTTGTTCGCTCATTGCTGACGACGATAATATCCTGACGCATTGCAATGCCGGAGCGCTGGCGACAGCAGGATATGGAACAGCGCTGGGCGTTATCCGTGCGGCAAAAGAACAGGGGAAAAAACTGCACGTTTACGTCGATGAGACCAGACCTGTTTTGCAGGGTGCAAGGCTTACCGCCTGGGAATTGAAAAAAGAAAAAATCCCTCACACGCTGATCACGGATAATATGGCGGGATTTCTGATGAGTCAGAAGAAAATTGATAAGATCATCGTTGGCGCGGACAGAATTGCCACTAACGGCGACACGGCCAATAAAATCGGTACCTATACTCTGGCTGTTCTTGCTAAAGCACATCGGATACCCTTTTATATTGCCGCACCTGTTTCGACAATCGACTTCTCTTTAAAAACAGGGGCAGGCATTCCCATTGAAGAACGGAAAAGTGACGAGGTCACCCATTTTAAAGGCGTTCGTAGCGCGCCCGCAGAAACAAAAGTTTACAATCCGGCTTTCGACGTGACGCCCGCGCGTTTCATCACGGCAATTATCACGGAAAAAGAAATTTTAAGAAAACCTTTTCGCGACTCTATTGCCCGCCTTCATAAAGGAGTAAGGATTGGATGAAACTGTTTCTTTTTGATTTTGACGGCGTCCTCGTTGACTCTCTGGAGGTTTACGAAAAAACCGTCAAGGATAATCTCCAGAAAATCAAGCAACCAATTGTAAAAACCAGAGAAGAATTTCTGGAACTCTTTGAAGATAATTTTTATGAATCACTGAAAAGAAAAGGGATTGATCTTGCTGTTTTTATGAAAGCAGCCGAAGATATCCTGGCACAGGTAAAAATCAAAGACATGAAACCTTTTCCCGATGTCGCGCCGGTAATTGATGAACTGCACAAAAATAATTATCTCATTGTTGTTTCTTCTAATGATTACGCCTCCATTAAAGAAGCCCTGGATCATTTTAATTACAGCGATTATTTCAGAGACATTCTGGGCTCCGATTTTATGTTCAGCAAAAAAGAAAAAATTCTCTACGCTGCCCAAAAATATAATGTCTCACGGGAAGACATTTATTATATTGGCGACACAACGGGTGATATCAAAGAAGGAAAACAGGCTGGGGTAAAAACCGTGGGCGTCACCTGGGGCTGGCACACAAAAGAGAAAATGGCTGAGGCTCAACCAGACTACCTTTTTGATCAACCTCTGGAATTATTGCAACTGAATTAAAGAATGCAGAAATGATGAACGACTTCCTTGAATATATCAGCACATGGTCTGTCCTGAAATGGATTGTCCTCGTTCTGATCGCCGGATTTATCGGACAGTTTGGCAGAATGGCAGCGGAAGCAATTGCCGCGAAAATCCGCGCGCGCCGCGGAAATAAGGAACCTGTGCCGGAAGTTTCCCGGGAACCATTTGCATCAACGCCACCGGCTATATCATCAACCAATGCCCCTCCCGACAAAAAACTTCTCAAGGCAATGGCCAAAGCGAAAAAGAAAGAAGCCAAGAAAAAGTCTTAGGCGCGGTTATTTACACTATTTTAAATAATCCTTGACACCCGTTTTCCATTTTAATATTTAAGGTGTCGGTCTTCACCCATGACAGCATTTTGAATAAGTCGCGTGATATTCAAATGTTGTTTAGCATTACAAAGTTGTCCCCATAAAATTTGGTTTTTGATATCTGCTGTTTAGACGGCTGGTTTCAAAATAGTCCCACATTTTCAAAATACTTTTTTGGGAGGTATTTTTATGCCCGGGCGTTTCTTTGTATTCTCAGCGCAAAAGCTTCTTCTTTTGGGTTTAACCACCTTCATTCTTGTTGGCGTAATCCTCTTTAACTCCAACGCATATTCCGCCAATGAACAAACCAATATTCCCATTGAAGACAGCCCCGCCATGGTTGCGGTTAATCCCT
>JAGPFC010000003.1 GCA_018056685.1 Smithella sp. | reverse complement strand
CGATTTGAGCAGTTCGATTTCCGCACTGACAGGATTGGATTCTTTGAGTCCAAGGTCGCCCAGAAGCATCCCTTTTGATTTGTCATCTTTAACGTGGATGGTGGCAGACGCTTCATATATCGGCTTCGTCATAAAGGTGTAAACAGCGACGATGGTGAAGACAGCAAAAAGGGCGGCAGCAACTATCTTCCAGCGTCTCATGATAACGCCGACGTAATCAAAAATATTGATTTCTTCCTCAACCGGATCTACCGGTTTTGGGGGTGGTAACTGGGGGGTATTCATTGGACTCATTCTTTTTCCTCTTTATTACTGTTTGTTTTTTTTAATTGTTGTCATCATCAAACAAATACTTCAATTGTACAAATGGTGTCAGGATCGCGCCAAAGGCCTGCAGCGTCGGTAAAAGTTCGGCAATGGTTTCATTCCAACTGGTCATGCCGCTCTTGGGAATGTAAATGACATCGCCTTCACAAAGCTGCAGAGGCAGGGCCTCTCCGTCGATGATGGCGTCAACGTCAACGACCATAAGCTGCCCTCGGGTGGGGGACAGGGAGCGGATCAGGTGCACGTTCTGGGAATGGTAGCCGATTTCCTGTAACCCCGCTATGGCGATGGCTTCCAACAGGTTAAGACCCCGCGGCGGAAACGGGATGGACATGCCGGTCTTCCCGGCGCCGAAGACAAAAACTCGCTGGTCTTTGTTGTCGGGCATAAAGATGGTATCGCCGGGTTTTAACCAGATGTTCTGGCTCTGGTCGGCCCGCATCAACAGATCATAGACATCGACAGGCAGTACCCGGTTGTCCCGGATGACTCTGGCGGATCGGGGGTTGGCAGATTCGTCATAGCCGCCGCCCATGGCAATGCCATGGAGAACGTTAAAGGGACGGTCCATGTAGAAGACGCCGGAATTTTTAAATTGTCCCAAAAGGTATAAGGGTGAACTGCCATATTCGATGATTTCAACGACCACGGAGGGTTCTCTCATGTAACTTTTCAGGAGGTTCTGGATGTGGTCTCTGACCTGTGGCAGGGTCATGCCGCCCACCTTGACCAGGCCCAGATTGGGTACCTGAACATAGCCGTTGCCATCCACACGGCTACCGCGCTGCTGGCTGGCAACGGAGGCGGTGCCGGCGGTGGAGTATTCAGGGGCATTGGCGACTGTGATCAAGATGCTGTCATTGGGTCCGACAATATAATCGAGAGGAGGGGCTGTTTCTTTCATCCCGGGAACGGTGACGTTTTCCATTTTCACAACGGAACTTCCTTCTCCAGAAGAGGATACCTGGACGGGGCCTCTTGTCTCCAGGGGTATAACCTGGCCGTTGGACTGAATGTTTTTAACTTCGCCCGAAGATAAACCGGAATGACGGGCGCAACCGGTAAAGATAAATGCGCTTATAGAAAACAGCATAATAATAAGATAGGTGACGGATGGGTGTTTCGGGCGAATTGTCTGGGCTTGCATAGGCCTCCTCATATTACGATCATTTTTCTATTTTTGTCTTTTTTATTAATGCTAAATAATTTTTTAGAAACATTGACTTTGAAGCATATTAATACTTTAAAAAAAAATCAAATTTAAATTTTTTCGAGCTTAATAGCAATTCTCGCTAGCTTGCCAGAAGGAATTCATTTTTTATGGTTGATAAAGCTCCGCCCTCTGAGTTACAGCAGGTCCAGCATCTGAATTAATTCCAAAAAAACGTTAAAACTTATATAAAAAATGTATAATTGTCAATAATTTATAATAATTTATTTAAATATTGTGTTTAACTGAAAGTTAATTTTTATGTACTTGTTTTTCATAAAAATCATAATCCCTCAAAAAAAAGTGATTTTTTGATTTAAAAATGAAAAAATAAAACGTGAAATGCAAGGGGTGAAATATGAATGGTGAACAGGCGTTTTGTGGTAAAGTGTCAATCGAATCAATATAATATGGTTTTTTGATGATAAGGAAAATGTTACTAATTTCTCAACGCAATAAATAAAGCCACGACTCAGGTTCTATAGGAAAATGGCATCTGATTTCCAACCGGACTGGAATATCAGTCCTGGACAATATATCGCTGCTATTGTTCAGCGAGATGGTGAAAACATTCTCGAATCATTTTGCTGGGGATTAATTCCGTCATGGGCTGACAGTGTCTGTTATCCACACAACGTTAATATTGAAAATAATGCAATCTTTCGAACGGTATTCATTAATTTCGGTTTTCTATACCTTGGACAAATATTCCATGTTTTACCCGCCGCGTGTATTAATTGTAGGCTGCCCGTAAAATGATTTGACATTGGCATAATTAAAGCGTACCATATCTCGTACGTTAAGGAGGCACGGAAGATGACATCATTAACAGCATCAGAAGCAAGAAAGCGCCTATACAATCTTGTGGACGAAGTAAAAGATTCACATATTCCGGTACAAATTGTCGGGAAAAGAAATTCTGCTGTTTTAATATCGGAAGATGACTGGCGTGCAATAGAAGAAACTTTATATCTTACATCCATTCCCGGTATGCGAGAATCAATCAAAAAGGGATTAAAGACGCCTGTTGAAAAGTGCAAGGAGGAGCCTGGCTGGTGAGTTGGCGATTGGTCTTCACTAAACAAGCACAAAAAGATGCAAAGAATATTTCACAATCCGGTTTAAAACCTCAGGCCAGCCGGTTGCTGGATGTCCTGAGAGAAGATCCATTCCAAAATCCACCACCCTATGAAAAACTCATGGGCGATCTTTCGGGTGCATACTCTCGAAGAATAAACATACAACATCGCTTAATCTATGAAGTATTGAAAGATATCCACACCGTAAAGATTATCAGAATGTGGACTCATTACGAATAAGTTACAGGATACAGATAAAAAAGGCCAAGAGCAATCCACCCGATCGCTACGCTCCGGGTGATTTCGTCGATGATCATTATGAAAATGAAAGACCAGAAACGCAATTTCGACAAAGAGGCAGCGACGTGGGACGAACACCCGGCCAGAGTGAAACTCGCCGAGGATGTTGCCAGGGCCATGACACAACAGGTTACGCTCAAGCCCGATATGGATGTCCTCGACTTCGGGTGTGGCACAGGGCTTCTCACGCTGAGGCTGGCCCCCTTCGTTAAATCCGTCACAGGCACAGACACCTCTCAAGGAATGCTCGACGTGTTGAAGGCCAAGGCCGACAAGCAGGGTCAGACAAACGTCTATACAAGACAGATCCGTGATAGCGATGCGCTGCCGGGTCCATACGATGTTATTGTCAGCAGCATGACATTTCATCACATTCAACACGTCGAACCTCTGCTGACACAGTTATTTCAAGCACTCAATATGCCCGGATACCTCTGTGTCGCCGACCTGGACTTGGACCAGGGAGAGTTCCACGAAGATAACACGGGCGTATTTCATTTGGGGTTTGAAAGAACTGCATTACACGCATTGTTCAGAAAAGTCGGTTTTCCCGGAGTCAAAGAAGTGACTGCTACAGAAGTCAAGAAACCGACAAGAAAAGGGGATATTCGATACTTCAGTGTATTTCTTATGATAGGCGAAAAGACCATAAGATGATCCAATAAGAGACTGTAAAATCATCTGTGTAAATGGATTATTTTTCATATTGCCGCCAAATCAAAACGGCCCTCGTACATAACAACTAGCTGAGAAATTGTCAAAGCCCAGCGAATTGCCTCATAAAAAATGTTACTAAAAGGAGCGATAAAAGATATTCGTTGACTCATAAATCGACGTTACCTAAAGTCGAATTGAAAACGGATGTAATCGCGGTTTATTTCTTTTTATTTTTTTTGTCCCTTTTGCTTCTTTCCTGAAGAACTGAGCGAAAAAGACGATTTAAGAAATAGGACCTGGACAGAATCGCGCCTTTTGTCAGATCAACGGTTATCTTCGCATTATCTGTCACCGTCATCCCTCGAATAATATTTCTTCGTAACTGAAATTCCTTTTCTGTTATCTGACGTCCCAGGGTGATGTAGAACTGCAAATCTGTTAAAGGAACTTTCAAGGAAAATAGCTGTTTGAATACACTTTTCCCCATGGCGACATCATCGTGATCAAAAAGATCTCTCCCTTTTTCACGGGAAAAGGGGATGAGAAGCCCCATACTTTCCAGGTCTTCAATTTCTTTGGAGGTCAATCCGGTTCTCTCTATAAAGGCCTTTTTGTCGATTAATTCATTGGCATTGCCGATCGGCAAACCGAAGATAATGTTTTCCAAAGTTTCTGCTTCCTCCGGCGGAACTCCCTGATCAATACGACCCAGAATCTTCTTGATGGAAGTAAGGGGAAAACGTTTTTCCTGAAGACGTTGGATGGTTTGAAGACGCTCAATCAGGCTTTCATCATAAAGGCTTATTCTTTTATTAATTTTCTCGGGTGCGCTCAGAATCCCTTCCTTGACATAGTAATGGATCGTGGTTGCCGGAACGCCACTGCGCTTCACAAGCTGTCCAATTTTCATTTTCACGATATTAATTTTCCCTCCGGGCAGTTCAACAGTGCCCTAAAATGTCGTTACGCTGAGATCATTTTGTCGTTTCTTTTTTTCTAAATGATTCAACGAATCCTATTGAGAGAGTTTATAAATTAAATCTTGACAAATGTCAATGTCTAGAGTACAACTCTATACTATAAACAATAGACAAAAAGAGGTTTTTCATGTCAGATAATGATTTAAGGAGGAAAAGAATGTTCAAGACAAAAATCACAGATATGTTTGGCGTCAAACACCCGATCATTTGCGGAGCCATGATGTGGCTTTGCAAACCGGAATTATGCGCGGCCATTTCCAATGCCGGAGGAATCGGCAATCTAACGGCCGCCAATTATGAGACGGAAGAAGATTTTCGCGGCGCGATCCGGGAAACACGAAAGCTGACGGATAAGCCCTTTATGATCGGCTTGACGCTTTTGCCGTCGATCCGGATCACGGCGGAACACCACAAAATGTATATCAAAGTCTGCACCGAGGAGAAGGTGGCCGGCATGGAGATCTCCGGGACCCCTCTGGACAAGGTTGTGGGCATGGAGGGGATTGAATCCCTGAAAAAGGCCGGAGTGAAGCTGTTTCACAAGGTCGGCGCGGTTCGCCATGCCGTCCATGCGGAAGCCGTCGGTTATGACGGCGTCTATGCCGCGGGCATTGAAGAAGGCGGCCATCCCTTGAATGACGACGTAACCACGATGGTTCTGACGCCCCGCATGGTCGAATCGGTAAAGATTCCTGTCGTCACGGTTGGCGGGATTGCCAACGGCCGGACGATGGCGGCGGCATTGACGCTGGGCGCGGCGGGGGTCATGATGGCCAGCCGTTTCATTGCGACCAAAGAATGCCAGGTGCACGATAATATCAAGCAGGAACTCGTCCGCAAGCAGGAATTCAATACAACCCTTTACGGGCAGACCCTCGGTCTGCAGGGACGCGCTTTGAAATCCAAAATCATTGAAGAAGTGATCTCCATTGAGGCGCGCAAAGGCGGTTTTGAGGAAATCATCCCCCTGATTAGCGGGCAGCGCGTAAAGGAAGCCTGGGAAAAAGGGTTGGTGGATTTTGCTCCGCTGATGGTCGGTCAGTCCATCGGTCTGATCCATAATGTCGTAAGCTGCGCGGAGCTCTTGGAGACGATGTCCGCGGAAGCAGCCGAATGCCTGGCCGCGGCGAATAAACAGGTCGTAAAAAACTGAAAAGGGGAAAATAATGAACACAAGAATTACAGAAATGCTGGGGATTAAATACCCGATCATCCTGTCCGGCATGAGCTGGATCAGCACACCGGAAATGGTTGCCGCCGTTTCCAATGCCGGAGGCCTGGGAATTCTGGCAACAGGTCCCCTGTCTCTCGATGATACACGCGCGGCGATTCGCAAAATCAGAACCCTGACCGACAAACCCTTCGGCGCCAATGCCACGCTGATGTTCCCCGGAGCAGACAAGAATGCAAAACTCCTTCTGGAGGAAAAGGTGCCTGTCATCAACTTCTCCCTGGGCAAAGGCGACTGGATCGTTAAGGAAGCGCACAAATACGGCGGAAAGGTTTTTGCCACGGTGGTCAACCTCAAGCATGCCCTGAAGGCGCAGGAATTTGAATCGGACGCTGTGATTGCCACGGGTCAGGAAGCGGCAGCTCATGGTGAAGAGGTCACGTCGATGGTGTTAATTCCCCATCTGTCGGAAAATCTCAAAATCCCGGTTATTGCGGCGGGCGGTATTGCCGACGGCCGGGGCCTTGCAGCCGCCCTGGCTTTAGGGGCGGAAGGAGTCGCCATGGGCACCCGTCTGATGACGACCAGGGAGAGTCCGCTGCATGCGCAATACAAGGAACTGGCCGTGAAGAAGGATGTCTATGACACTCTTTTCTCCAAACGTTTTGACGGCATCCTCTGTCGGGTTATGAAGACCGACGCGGCCAAAAAAGCAATCAAGAATGGTTTGAATTTGCCCGCCGCCTTTTTCAATTCTCGGGACATTGCCAGGCAGATCAACCAGCCTTACTGGAAGTTGTTTATTGGCGTTTTGTTGTCGGGCATGTCCAGCGCCATCCAATTAGCCTACATGGCAAATGCTTTCAAAGCGATCCGGATTGCTACGGAAAACGGCGATACGCGCACAGGCGTGCTTCCCGTCGGTCAGGTTCAGGGGTTGGTTCATGATGTGCCAACGGTGGCGGAACTCTTTGCCCGCATTGATGCCGAAGCCAAAGCAGTCAGCGGAAGACTGGCGGAAAAGGTATAAGCCGAAGGCGGGAAACTCTGCAGAACGGCGAGAGTCCTGTCCCTCTATTGAGGTTTTGGATCTTTAAACTTCTCGAAGGCATAAACGGGGATATTGAATGAGTTCAGGCTAATCAAATTTTGTCTATGCGCAATATAGTGATCCAGATTTCTGATCATTTCACTTTGTGCATTGATAAACTCCACTCCCGCCTCGTACCATTTGTCTTCAAAAATGCTTCTGATCCATTTTATTTTCGCGGTGGCTGTTATCTTTTGTCGCAAATTCTTTAAATTGAAATCAATTTTAAGAACGGTATCGACAGGCAGAAATCTGTTTCCTCTGATTTTAGCACCGGACAGGGAGATATCTTCGCTCAGATTATAAAAAACAGGTTCTTCAGAAAGATTGATTTCTTCCGAGATGATGGTTGTGGTAATTTCGTTGAATTCCTTTAATCGTACCGAGTGTCTTTTTTCATTCATACGGATATTCCTTTTTTCACACGGTCAAAAATTTTACGTTTATTACCACAATTCCAATACGCATATGGTTCTGATGGAAAGTGTCCTTTTGATATGGGGATAGTTGTGGCGCTCGTCAGAGCGCCACAACTTCAACGTTTAGTTCTTGTGGGTCAGCATGTAGTCACCCACATTGCCGTCAATCCATTTCCATACGGTCCCTTCTCCGGTATTGTTGGCGACTTTGAAATCAAGTTTGGCCTGGTGCGTCTCGTCAATGACGATCGTATTCTGGGAAGGACGCAAAACGGGGAACAGATGCGGAAAATCAGATCCGGAAATACTCAGGCGGATGCGATGGCCCTTCTTGAAGACATTGGTTGCCGGCCAGATTTCGACCACATACTGATAGATCGTGTCTTCGGCAATCGGACTCGGGTTCTTTTCAGGGTAAGAATAGAAGGGATCGAAAGCCTTGTAGTTTGGATCAACCTGGGTCGGATTAGACGGATTGTAAGGACGGAACGCGGCGCTGAGCCAACCGGACGTAATATTTCTGGCACGACCGTTGGGGAATACATCGTTGACTTCAATGACCCACTGGACATCCTTTCTGTCGGCCATACCCAGAATGGCATTGTCGTCGACGCCAACATCGAACTGTGACTTCATCTGCGCCATAAATGCATCGATGGCGGCCTGTGTTGCGGGACCGGTGAATTTTGTTTTGGCCCAGAAGGTGAGTTTCAGCGGACCGGATATTTCCATATCACTGGCCAATGGTTCTGTTGTAAAGGTCAAAACACCTGTTTCATCGTTGCGTTCATCCTCCCACGGCAGCAGAGGATCCAGATCAATCTTCATCACGTATTTCGATATGTTGGTTACCGCGGTCAGTGGCGAGAAACCGAACCAGCGCTGGGCAGAGCGGGACGTAAGACCGTTGAGTGACTCCGGACTGTGATAAAGAACAGGGTTGGCCTTTGGCTTTTTAACACCCAAAATATAATTATTGTAATCGGTGCCTGTCACACTGGGCACCAGTTTGTAATTGTTGGACGCATTGGCCAGGCCAAACCAGTCACCAAAGATAAGAGAAGGTCTGGCTTTCGAAAGATAGTAGGTTTGATTGGAGAGTCGTGTCAAAGGCCAGGACTTTTCCGCCCGCCATTTTTCTGCTCCCAGAACATAGAGAAGTACAGGATACTGCTGCATAAAGGGATCCGGTTTCCCCTTGATTCTCCAGTCCATCCAGCGGCGGAGAATATCCCAGGTAAAAAGGGAATTTTTTCCGAGCAGACCAAGACCGTTGACACCCGTATACATGAAAGCCGCTTCAATGTGATACCAGGGCCCCACGATCATGCACTTGTCGCCGGATGCATGGTTCTTCAGACCGTATTCCCAGTTCATCAAAGAACCTCTTTCAAAAATATCGAACCAACCCGTCGCGGTAAAGACGGGAAGTTTGCTGGGAATGACACCGCCGCCGACCTGAGCCGGCATCCCGGCAAAATGCCAGCCGCCAGCGGGTTTGTCCGGCCAGTAAATCATGGGGGACTTCGTTTCGTACCAGTCGTTTTTCTTCAATTGAGCGGGATTCATGATCCACTGCAGGGGGACGCCGAGCTGATTGAAATGCTGCCCCCAGATCTTGAACGCATTTTCGACATCCGTCATGTTGAAGCCCGGCGCAGAAGCTCCGCCAAGTAACAGGTCCGGCGGAAAAATGCTGATCATATCTGTCAGAAGAATCCAGATAGCCATGAATTCCAGATCGAAATTGCCGCCGTGCATGACGATATCCTTCCAGACATCGTTATAGGCGGACAGAGGCGCGATGGCTTTCAGGTGAACAGGAACATCATTGGCATCTTTTTCAACCAAACCGGCAGCGAGGTACTGAATAATTCCCATGTACGAACCGCCGACCATCCCGACCTTGCCATCTGACCAGGGCTGTGAAGGAATCCACTTGTCAATCAGATAGGCAACATCATAGGCTTCTATGGGGCTGAGCGGATCCCAGACGCCTTCGGCGGAACCGGTACCGCGCATGTCTAACACCACTATATTGTAGTCGTAGGGCAGAAAACCTATCACGCTGAACATGGTGCCAATGATATCTCGGTGATAGCCTGTTGCCACTAAGATCGTCGGACGCTTGATGCTGTTTGTGCCGGCAACCGGGTTTTTATGATGCAGGGCCGTAATCCAGAGATTACAATCGTAGCCCACCGGATTTTCAACCTTTGTCATGGGAACAGGGACGTTGAAATCACTCTGCACATCACCGATGCCCATATTGTCAACAGCTTCCTGAACCTGTGATTTTTCAGAATCAGTTAAAGCGTCTGCCACTGCGGGACCAGCATTGACCATCATTCCTAAAACCAGCAGAACTAATAAAAGTGCGGCTTTAAAGACGTGCATACTGATACCAGATCTGTCACCACGTTTTAACAAACCAATAATGTTCCAGCCTTTCATGTACCCTCCTCCATTATTTAATAACAGCAAATTATAATTGATGAGAAAAATTATAGAAATAAAAGCATGAAATGTGCCACTATCTCAAAAAAGACGAATACTTACGATAAGTAGCTGAAATGATGAAATTATTTATAACGTAGCAACAGGAAACAGAGAAGACTTATGGGGCATTTTCGCCCCAACCATAAGGAACTTTTTGTCAATAATTCTTTAATATCAATATTTTAACAAAAGGGTTACGATTGCCCTATTTTGTGGCATTTTTGTTACATTTTCTTTCAACTCAATCCAAATTTTTGCATCTTCAGAAACAGAGTCTTTCGATTGATCCCTAAAGCCTCGGCAGTCCGGCCGCGATGCCAGTTATTTTCCGACAAAGCTTTCAAAATATGTTCTCTTTCCATTAACTTAAGATTGTCTTCCAAACGCATTTCGGCGGGGTTTTGAAAAGCCTGAGCCGGTTTTTCAGGATAAACACGTGGGGCGGCGCCCACTGCAATGGAA
The DNA here is from genome assembly GCA_018056685.1 of Smithella sp. Taxonomy (GTDB): domain Bacteria; phylum Desulfobacterota; class Syntrophia; order Syntrophales; family Smithellaceae; genus Smithella. The sequence goes on along the minus strand of JAGPFC010000003.1, from coordinate 188,850 downwards.
TCATCAACGTGAGGCAGCAGCTTTTCCGGATCCTCCTGCCCGATGGTCGGTGCACCGCTAAAATCCAGCCTCTTTAACGTCTGGTACCGGTACAGGACGTTTTGCAGTTCCCGGATATTGCCCGGCCAGTCATAATTGAGCAGGGCTTCAACAATGTTCGCCGGCAGAGGCGGATGATTTTTATCATAAAGCTTCATGAAATGATCAACCAGAAGCGGTAGATCATCCTTTCTTTCCCGCAGGGGGGGCAGATAAATGGGCAGAATATGAATACGGTAAAAGAAGTCTTCCCGCATGACACCTCGTCTGACCAGTTCCCGCAGGTTTCTGTTTGTCGCCGCTACAATCCGGACATCCGCATTTTTAATCGTATTGCCGCCCACGGGCGTGTACCCGTCACCCGCAATCGCCCGCAGAAGCTTGACTTGCATATTCAACCCGATTTCTCCCACTTCATCGAGAAACAGTGTCCCGCCATCTGCTTCATCCAGATAACCGTTCTTATCCGTGTTTGCGCCGGTAAATGCGCCCTTCTTATAACCAAAAAATTCGCTTTCCATGAGCGTTTCCGGTATCGCTCCACAATTTACGGTCACAAAGCCCTTCTGGCTTCTTTCACTTGTTTCGTGGATGGCTTTGGCGACCAGTTCTTTGCCCGTTCCCGACTCTCCGTAAATGATGACATTGGCCTGGGTCGCGGCCGCTTGCAGAATAAATTCATAAACCTCCTGCATGCTCTGACTCTTGCCGATAATGTCGCAAAATCTGTAGCGCTCCCTGATGGAAGAACGTAAACGAATATTCTCTTTCTGCAGATAGTCATGATTTTCCAACAGAGCCTGTTCCGCTTCTTTCCGCGCGGTTATATCCGTAAAGGAAGCAATGAACTGTCTGGCTCCGGGAATGTGACCCAACCGTATGAGGACCTCAAATTTTGTACCGTTGCGATGCGCGATCTGGCATTCGTATTCCACCGGTTTGTCTCCTTTACGACGGGAAAAACACTGCATCAACGCGCTGCGATCTCCCGAAGTGATGAAATCCGTAAATTTCATCACTCCTTCAATTTCATCCTTGTCATAACCGGACATCTCCACAAAACGGTCATTGACCATGAAAATCAACAGAGAATCTTCCATGATGATCATCGGGAGACCGGCGTTTTCAAACACGCTGCGGTAACGTTCCTCAATCCTTTTCAGGGCATCTTCCATTTGTTTCCGTTCAGTAATATTGCGCCCCTCACCTAAAATGGAGATGGGATTGCTCTGCTCATCCCTGATTAAACTGAACTTGATTTCTCCCCACACATTGCGACCGTCGCGACAGCAAAACTCCAATTCCACCGTCTGGTCTAAAACGTAATCCGGAGAAGAGAGGGCGATTGGCATTTGCCCGGAAAACAAATCCATGGCCTTCTGAAAAGACTCAGGGGAAAGAATCTTGTTCAACGGTGTCTCGGCAAGTTCTTTGAAAGAGTAGCCCAGCAGCTTTTCCACGGAGGGACTGATATAGATCACATTCAAGTCCAAATCCATCAGCCAGACCTGATCTTTCATGTGATCGGCCAGCAGACGATACTGGGCTTCACTTTTTCTCAGGGCATCCTCAGCCAGTTTGCGTTCAGTGATATCCCGGAGATTAATCAATCCTCCCTGTATTAATTGATCATGCACAATATTGCTTGCCGTCACCTCGAACGTGTGCCAGCTTCCATCCTGATGACGCAACCGTATTTCCCTGTGCAGTGTTGAGGCGTCTGAATTTTTTGCCAACGTCAGCGCGTCGTCTGTAATTAACTTCAAGTCCTCCGTGTGGATAAGATCAAACAAACTGGCGCCGATGCGTTCTTCAACTTTAAATCCCAGTATTTTCTCAATCGCAGGATTTTCATAGGTGATCATTCCTTTTCTGTTGACCAGAACGATCATATCCGAAGATTGTTCTGCCAGGGTCCGGAAGAGATGTTCCTCGCTGCGCAATTGCTCCTCTATCTTTTTACGCTCGGTAATATCTCGGATAATTCCTCTGAAGCCTGTCGGTTTGCCGGATACATCTCTGATGAGCGATGCGGAGGCTTCCACATACCGGATGGCGCCGTCTTTTCTGATCATCTGCCAGTCGAAGGCTTTGGATGGTTCTCCCGTCTTGTACACTTTATTAAACATCCGGAAGACGTCTTCGGCGGTCGCCGGATTCAGGAATTGCCGGTGATTCATCCCCATCAATTCCTCTCTGGAACACCCGCCAAGCTGACAAAGAGCATTATTGAAAAATGTAAAGTTACCTTCAAGGTCAACTTCGTAATAACTGTCTTCAATGTTATCCAGAATAGTCTGATATTTATCTTCGTCGATGCTCATTTTAAGTGAGGAACGGCGCCGCCTGGGAACGCGGGACTTGTCAGCTTTCTTTATGTGGATCCTATCCCTTTTGTTTCTTTCCATTGCTGTTTTCCTTTTGGAGAATCCTGCCAACGTGACCAATTCATGTTATAGGGGAATCTGAATTTCATTGATGTGATTTTCAAAAGATGTCACAAAAAGCCAACGCTTTTCCATTCATATTTTGTTCTTTAATATAAAACCGTGCCAGAATCTAATCGGGATCGCCAAATGGATTAGGGTTGGTGCGCTTTTGTTTCCAGGAGATGTAATCTTCAAGTTTTTTCATGGCATCCCCCGGTGTTTTAACGAATTCCACACCCATTTCATAAGAGGCGTCTTCAATGATCACTTTAATCCATTTTACTTTTCCCAGCGCCGTTATTTTCTCCTGGACAGCTTTTGATGTAAAATCTATTTCCAGAAGGGTATTAATGGGAAACATTTCACGGGAGTGAAGTTTGGCGCCGTACACGGAAATATCCTTACTGCTGTCATAAACAACCTTTTGGTTTTTCCCGTCAGAAACAACGGTTATCGTTACATCACTTTCTTCTTTCAGCCTTGGCGCTTTCCTTCGTTCGACCATTATTCCTCCTTGAAAAGATTATTCAATGGATCATCAACAGCATTTGCTCGCGGGTGTTTCATGAGGCCGCGATATGCCGGCTGCAGCGCAATTGTCTTTTACCTGTTATCTAAAACAAACTTTTATCTTTCATCATATCCAGTTTGGATTGCGCCTTTTCATGCCCCTGTTCCGCCGCCTTGGTGTACCACTTGACAGCTGCCGTAATGTCCTGATTTACAAAGACACCGTCCTGATATATATCCCCGAGCCAGACCTGAGCGTCCGCCTGTCCCCGCTCCGCCGCCTTGTGATACCATTTAAGCGCTTCGTCAAAGTTCTGCGTAACTCCCTCACCAAAGAAGAATTTAAACCCGAGATTGAACTGCGCATCGGCATGACCCTGTTCAGCGGCTTTACGATACCATTTCACCGCCTCGTAATCTTCGTGAGGAATACCTTCACCATTGTTATACATCATTCCTATGGCGAACTGAGCATCGACATGTCCCTGCTGGGCCGCCATCAGGTACCACTTCGCGGCTTCGACATCGTCCTTTTCGACGCCTGAACCCTGTTGATACATGACACCCAGTTCATACTGAGAAGAAGCATTCCCCTGAACCGCTTCTCTGAGCGCCCTGAGATATTTCTTTTCGGGACTGGCATCGTCCTCCCCGACGTCTGCTTCTTTTTCTTCAACGGTTTCCAGATCAACCTGCACTTCCTGTTTTTCCGGTTCTTCCGGTGTAATGACCTGCTCTTCCGGTGCAATAGCTTGATCTTCCGGCGCGACGACCTGTTCTTCCTGTGCCATGACCTCCTCATTCGCAGGTTCAACGACTTCTTCCTTTTCAGATTCATCAGGAGGCTCCTGGACAATGGCCGCTTCATCCCGCACGGCAGTTTTTCTTTGTGCGTGCAGGATGTCCAGAATATTCTGAGCTTCGGCGTGGCCCTGCTCAGCCGCTTTCCGATACCACTTGATGGCTTCGTTATTGTCCTGCTCAACGCCCAGACCGTCTTTGTACAGCTCACCCAGATAAAACTGAGCCGCGACATTTCCCTGTTTGGCCGGTTTCAAAAACCACCTGACGGCCTCGATATAATCCGTCTCAACGCCCAGGCCTTCTTTATATATTTCACCCAGATTAAACTGGGCGGTAAGATTTCCCTGTTCAGCAGGCTTCAGGAACCATTTTGCCGCCTCGGCATAATCCTGATTGACGCCTTCCCCGATGAAGTACATCTCACCTAAATTGAACTGCGCGGATATTTCTCCCTGTTCGGCCGCCCTGCGGAACCATTTCACCGCTTCGGCAACATCCTGCTCAACCCCCAGACCGTCTTTGTACAACTCTCCCAAATGAAGCTGGGCGGTGGCATTTCCCTCTTCGGCAGGTTTCAAGAGCCATTTCGCGGCCTCGGCATAATCCTGTTCAAGCCCTTCCCCCCTGCGGTACAGCTCGCCCAAATGGAACCCGGCGGATATTTCTCCCTGTTCGGCCGCCCTGCGGAACCATTTTGCCGCTTCGGCATTGTCCTGCACGACCCCCGAGCCTTCTGCATACATTTCACCAAGATGACGCTGGGCATAAAGGTTGCCCTGTTCCGCGGATTTCGATAACCATTTTACGGCCTCGGTATCATCCTGTTCAACGCCTTCACCTTTCCGGTACATTTCACCCAGATGAAACTGGGCATCGGCATTGCCCTGCTTCGACGATTTCAACAACCATTTAGCCGCTTCCACATAGTTCTTCTGAACTCCCAATCCCTTGCGGCACATCACACCTATACTGTACTGGGCATCAGCATCACCCTGTTCCGCAGCCAGACGATACCACTTCGCCGCCTCCGCATCGTCCCTGGCGACGCCTACGCCATCCTGATACAGCCAGGCTATGTTAATCTGAGCGCCGGCGTGTCCCTGTTGTGCCGCTTTTAGATACCACTTTGCCGCCTCTGCATCGTTGCGGGAGACGCCTTCACCCTTGCGGTACATCATGCCCACATTATACTGTGCAGTGGCATCGCCCTGCTCGGCCGCCTTCAGATACCATTTTACAGCCTCCGCGTCGTCCTGCCCGACAATTAGACCGTCCTGATACATTTCTCCCAGATTGAATTGCGCGGAAACGATTCCCTGTTCGGCAGACTTTAAAAACCACTTTAGAGCTTCGGCGTCATCCTGAGGGATTCCCTCTCCATGACGGTACATGACTGCCACGTGATATTGGGCATCGGCGTTACCCTGCTGGGCCGCCATCAGATACCACTTCGCAGCTTCGGCATCATCCTGCGCTACGCCTCTGCCTTCGCTGTATATTTCGCCCAGTTTAATTTGCGCCTGCAAACTATTCTGTTCCGCCGCCATCAGATACCACTTCGCGGCTTCGGCATCATCCTGCGCTACGCCTCTGCCTTCGCTGTATATGTCCCCCAGTTTGCATTGGGCATTAACATTTCCCTGTCCTGCCGCTCTCATGTACCAGCTTAAAGCCTCGGCTTCATCCAGCGGAGCGCATCTCCCTTCGCTGTACATGATGTCCAGTATTCTCTGCGCGTCAGCGCGCCCCTGCGCGGCCGCCCGCCGAAACCATTTCGCCGCCTCCGCATCGTCCTGGGCAACACCTAACCCTTTCTGATACAGAAGGCCAAGATTGAACTGGGCATCCGCACGTCCCTGGTCGGCTGCTTTGCTGTACCATTTCGCCGCTTCCGCATCGTCCTGGGGCACTCCCTTGCCGTTATGGTACATCAATCCCAGATTAAACTGGGCCCGTGCATTCCCCTGTTGTGCAGCCTTTTCATACCACTTGGCCGCTTCGGCAAAGTCCAGATCAACTCCTTCGCCGAAAAAATAGCTCAATCCCAGATTGAACTGCGCTTCCGCATTGCCCTGCTCAACAGCCTTCCGATACCACTTAACCGCTTCCTCATCATCCTGTTGAACGCCATCACCGTTATGATACATCAAACCCAGATTGAGCTGGGCATCTGCATTGCCCTGTTTGGCGGATTGAAAAAACCATCTGGCAGCCTCGGCATCATCCGGGGCAACCCCTTTCCCCTCTTTATACATCATGCCGAGATTGAACTGGGCTTCCGCATGATCCTGTTCAGCCGCCTTGAGATACCATTGGGCGGATTCTTCCTGATCCATCGGAACACATTTACCCGTTTTGTACATTTCACCCATGTAAAACTGGGCAGCGGGAATTCCCTGCTCGGCTGCCTTGCGAAACCATTGTAAAGTTTCCTGATCGCTCTGCTGAACTCCTTCACCGCTCTGGTATAAAAGACCGAGATTGAACTGGGCATCCGCGTGTCCCTGTTCGGCAGATTTTAAAAACCATTTGGCCGCTTCGGCATAATCCCTGGGAATGCCGTCTCCCTGGAGATGAAGCAATCCCACATTATATTGCGCTTCCGCGTTACCGCTTTCGGCCGCCTTTTGATACCACTTCACCGCTTCGGTATCGTCTTTGGGAATGCCTTCACCCAGATGATACATTACACCCAGATGGAACTGGGCATCCGCGTGTCCCTGTTCAGCCGCCTTTTGATACCATTTCGCGGCCTTGACGTCATCGCGCGGCACACCTGTTCCTTTGTGATAGATAACTCCCAGATTGAACTGCGCCGCGATATCTCCCTGCGCGGCCGCCTTGAGGTACTTATTGACAATTTCCGCTTCATCCTGAGGAACAGCTTTCCCCTGCTGATTCACATGATTCTGCCTTGCTCGGGGCTCGTGCTGTTCCTGCTCAGCTGCTTTGCGCTGTTTTTGCGGTATTGGGGTATCCTCACGAACAGCACTTTTGCTTCTCTGCCCCATGCTTTCCAGTCTTTTCTGGGCTTCCGCGTGTCCCTGGGCCGCCGCTTTTCGATACCACTTTACAGCCTTGTTTTCATCTTTGGGAACGCCTCTGCCTTTTTTGTACATCTCACCCAGATTATACTGAGCAACGGCAATTCCCTGTTCTGCGGCTTCCGTAAACCATCGCACGGCTTCTTCATCGTCCTGGGGAACACCATCGCCTTTTTTGTACATCAATGCCAGATTGTACTGGGCCTTGGCGTCGTCCTGCTCCGCCGCCTTCAGGTACCATTTTGCCGCTTCTTCATCATCCTGCTCGACACCCTTTCCTTCCTGATACATCCAACCCAGATTGAACTGGGCCTTGGCGTCATCCTGCTCGGATGCCTTCAGGAACCACGCGACGGCTTCATCATAATCCTGGGCAACCCCCTTACCGGTGAGGTACATCAATCCGAGATTTCGCTGCGCAACAGCATTACCCTGCTCAGCCGCGATCTGGATGTCGGTTAAGGATGGCGTGTGATTTTTCATGTTCAATTTTCTTATCAGTGAATTTCGTTCATTATAAACCGCGCATATAATCCGGGCGCAGCATACTTTCATCTCTGTTGCTTAGAACCGCATTAACCGCGGCGATCATTTTTTGTTTGTCTTTCTGCAATGTACCGGTAACGGGCAGATAGTTGGAAGCATGGGTGCCGACAAATTTGATGCCGTCTGCCGTAATATTTTCCATCATCTGTTTCATCTCTTCCAGTGTTTCAAAGGGGTTCAGCAATTCAAATTCGCCCTTTTGAACCTGACGATACAAAACAGTTCCCGGAACAGGCGTAACGGTAAGCGCCGCCAGATATTGCGGTTTCATTTCATTACAGATTTTTGCCGTGGCCAGAGCATGCCTTTTCGAGGCTTCGCCCTTCCCCGCCAGTCCTAAAAGCACCATCGCGGAAAGATTGATCTCCGCGGCAATCAGATTTTGTCCGGCTTTCAGCATCTGATCATAACCGACGCCTTTTTTCACTTTTTGCAGAAGCTCATCATCGCCGGTTTCCACACCGATATAGGCCTTGGTCAGGCCGGCACGCCGCAGCGTCTTCAATTCTTCCAGGGATTTGGATAAGGTGCTTTGCGGCCCGACATAACTCCCCACGTGGCGCAGTGATGGAAATGTTTGATAGAGTTTTTTCAAAATGGCCAGCAGCATATCCATGTCCAGAGCAATGGCATCGCCGTCGCAGAGAAATACTTTTTCCAGATCACCGTAATGGTTTTTGGCCATGGTGATGTCTTCCATGATTTCGGCAAGTGACCGCTCCCTGTACTTTTTGTCCTTGTACATGCCGCAGAAAGTGCACTGATTATGGGAACATCCTATCGTACACTGCAGCAGATAGCTGTTGGCTTCGCTAAACGGCCTGAAAATGTTGCCTTCGTATCTCAATGATTTCACCTTTCATCGTAAAGAATCAGTCCGGATAAGTCTATCCTGAGCAGTTCCATAATCCGCACACGGCCGTATGGATCACTCTGAAAGAAGACGCTCCGCACCGATGGTCACAACCGTTGTTTTGATGACGCCCAACGGCTCATTGGGAAAAACAATCATGAACGGGATCTGCCCGTTCGGCATGATCTTATCGTTGGAATTCTTCAGCCCCTCCGGTTGAAGAAGTTTCATGATGATTTCCTCTTCCGACAGGTTGGTCAGTTCTTCATCGGTAAGAATATTACCCGCATAACTGGAACGTTCTCCCAAAACAACGGAATAGGCGTCCACAATTTCACCCTTAACCTGTATCCGGGCCAGCGGAAACTCGGCACGATTCACCGCCGTGCCTTCCAGAACACCGATCTGTCCCAGGATGTAATTATTAATTCTGCGGTATCGCACATCCTGCAGCTTCACCATCTGATTGATAAACGCTCCTGAAGTCGGCAGCGGTTTTGATATGCCTGTATATTCATTAAACTGATTGATGAGATATTCCCCGCTCTTGATCAGTTGTTCACCGTATTGCGGTAACGCGAAGAAATAGATCACTAACGGGATAATCACGATCACCAGCGCAGACCAGAGAGCCATTTTCCATGCACCGCCTGAACGTTTGCGAACAGGCTTTTGCTCGGCGTTGGTCTGTTCAGTTTCCTGATCCTTTTCTATTGTTTGCGCTTTGATGATCTCCTCATCTTTTTCACTCACACTGTCTTCCTGCGTCTTCTCCCTGCGCAAATCGATATCTTCCGTGACGCGCTTTCTCACCGCTTGAATCTGCTCAACGGATTTGTCGGCTTCATCTTTATGAACCATGGAAGTCGCTTCCACAGACGGACCGGATGCCGCTTCAGTGTGTGTCGCCTCTTCCCGGGCCGGAACAAATTCCGTTTCTGTCAACGGTGCCGGCGCCGGTTGTTTGGCTTTGGGATTTTCCTGAAAATAAACATGACCGCAACGGCTGCATCTCAGCCAGATTCCGCTGCCCTGCATATTGGAATCATCGAACCGGAATTTTGTCCGGCATTGTTTGCATTGAATAATCATTATTCAGCCTCTTCCATCACTGCTTTAATCACTGCTTAATTACATAAATATCAGGGGAAAAGCGGTACATTTCGTTGAAATCCAGTCCATATCCGACAACAAAGCCGTCCTCCATGGTAAAACCCACATAATCCGCTTCCAAAGATACTTTTCGTCTTTTACGTTTATCCAGGAAAACGCATGTTTTGAGGGATCTCGGATTTCTTTCCTTCAGCCACTCAACAAAATATTGCATGGTCAGGCCTGTGTCCAGGATATCCTCAACAATCAGAATGTCTTTGTCTTTTATGGAGGTTTCAATGTCCTTGGTCATGACGACTTTACCGGAACTCTCGGAACCGGCGCCGTAGCTGGCCAGCCGCGCAAAATCCACCCGGCACGGTATGCTGATTTCACGAATCAAATCCGCCATGAAAATAAAAGCGCCCTTGAGTACGCCGATCAAAATCAATTCTTTTCCCGCGTAATCTTCGGATATTTGATGGGCCAGTTCCCTGACCCGATTTTGTATCGTTTCCCTGGAGAAAAGAATTTCTTTGGATGTTTTATCCATTTAAAAGCCCCTGAAATCATATGTTAATTGCTTGAAATCGCGTATAGATTAGACAAAGTCGCTCTATTATGTCAATAGAAAATTAAAACTGCCGCTGATAGGCAGTGACAAACTTTTCAATATTTTCCCAGATCATCTTCTCCGCCGCCTCCAATTGGGCTGCATCCTGAAAAGAAGAGCAAAGACTCAGTAAAATGGAATTTAACGGTGACACCTCCCGTCCAAACTGCTCATAGTCAATATGACTGATCATATACTGCGAGCCGTCAAAGTAATATTTGCCCAACCGGTTGGCCTCCAGCGAGCGAAACGGCCAGTTTATTTTCCAGCCGAAATATTCCAAGGCGATATTTTTCAAATCCGGATTGTCGAACAGGTCCGGCTTGAGTTCGGCGCCGACTCTGTCGGCAATGAGCTGGAAATATTTCGTGACCAGATCAATATCCGTCAGCACCAGACCGTACAGATACCAGTCGTCAATGATCCTGATCAGGATTTGCGATTGCGACAGCGGAATAAAATAATGACTGGGGCAGAGATGTCCGGCGCAAAGTTCCTGTCCGTAAAAGGAAACGTCGCGCATATCGGTGCCGGAATTCTGCATCGGATGCAAAAGGCAACCGACTTTCTTTTCCTCTGCATCGAGAAAACCCAGATACTCGCAGCAGTGAATGACTTCATATCTTTTTTGAAAATCTTCAGCCGCCAGCGTTTGCCCGGAATAAATTCTTAAATCATCCGGTGTTTTCACCAGTTCACGAAAACGCTGTGTTCGCGATCGCAAACGAAGGATCAGCGAGGAACGGGAACTGTCCACATAATTATAAAGGCCGCAGCACGCTCCGCAGGATTTCGTTGCATCAGGCTGACAAAGGACGAATATGGGAGAATCAGACATGGATTGACTTCCTGAGATTATTTTTACGGCGACGTGGAATCACTCAAACACAATGGTCTTTGATCCGTAAACCAGAATTCTGTTTTCCAGATGCAGGCGCAAAGCCCGCGCAAGGACGATTCTTTCCAAGTCCTTGCTCTTTCTTTGAATATCGGAAACGGCATCCCGATGACTGATTTTCACCACATCCTGCGCGATAATCGGGCCTTCATCGAGCTGTTCCGTCACGTAATGGCCGGTCGCGCCGATAATTTTAACGCCGCGGTCATAAGCCTGCTGATAGGGATTCCTTCCGGCAAAGGCCGGCAGAAACGAATGATGAATATTGATGATCTTATTGGGATAATATTTAAGAAAATTCCCGCTGAGAATCTGCATATAACGAGCCAGAACGACCAGATCAATCTTCATTTCCCTGAGCAGTTCCAATTCCTTTTTTTCCTGCTGTTTCTTGTTTTTGGATGTGATCGGAAAATGATAATATTTCAATCCGAATTGTTCTACGAGCTCGCGGGCGTCTTCATGATTGCTGATCACCACCTCGACATCAGCAGCCAGCTCTCCCATATCCCTTCGCAAAATCAGATCGTGCAGACAATGCAGGTGCTTGGACACAAACATCGCCACACGCGGCCTGTTATCGGTAAAATGCAAAGCCCATTTCATCTTGTACTGTTTGGCCAGCGGCGCGAAAGCAGCGGGAATCTCATCACGATCCAGAGCAAAACCGTTGAGCTCCCATTCTACGCGCATAAAGAAAAGCTTCTCCGCCTTGGCCGTATATTGATCGGCATGAACAATGTTGCCGTCAAAACGGAAAATAAAATCGGAAATTCTGGCAACCAATCCCTTGCAGTCGGCACAGGACAAAAGCAAAATGGCATTGACATCACTCATAAACAGCTTCACCTTAATAACTTCAAAAACGATGTTTCTTATAAAAGGATTAAAGTTGCAGGTCAAGTGTAAAAATGTTAATGACCACCTGTGAAATAACTCTGGCGGTGAGACCTGATGAGACTGATTGAAGCCATAACATTACCAAACGGACTAATCTTGGAGATTTTTGATCTTTCACGTTTCATAGCAGCGGACACAGTCAAGGTGGAAATTTTCTTTCAAACGAAAATATCATTGAAGGAATCCTTTTTCGCCAACGCCGAAGATTATCTTCAGGTCAAGGCTGTCATGGGCGATGAACTGTCCTATGAACATACGCTGGAAAGAACTTTCGTATCCAAAGACAATGAAGATTCGGTACGCAGGGAACTGATTAACACGTTCAAAAACAATTCTCTGGACTACCTCGCCGCAATGAATTTTGCCCAAAAGATGGCGCTATCCAAACTCAGAGATATCAAAAGCAATCCTTATAAATATCAGTCACACATCAACTCCGGCTCTGCAAAGTAGAATCAGGACTTTGCCGCAAACAGGAAAACCCGTCATGAGCAATGTTAATTTCGATGAACTTTTACTTGGCGCTGAAAAACCAAGTCGTTACATTGGCGCGGAAGTAAACGCGGTCCATAAAGATCAAGCGGAAGTGCGATTTCTGCTGGCTTTCCCCGACACCTATGAAGTCGGCATGTCCCATCTGGGTTTGCAGATTTTATATTCCATTCTTAATGAAATTTCCTACGTTGCGGCAGAACGTTGTTTCGCAGTCTGGCCGGACAGAGAAAGGCAACTGCGCGCGGGCAAATTACCTTTGACATCTCTGGAGAGTCAGACACCCCTTCAGGACTTTGACCTTATCGGTTTCTCACTGCAGTACGAACTCTCTTACACCAACATGCTGAACATGCTGGATTTGGGAAACATACCTCTTGCCCACAAAGAGCGCAAAGCTGAACATCCGCTGATCATAGCGGGCGGCCCCTGCTGTTTCAATCCGGCGCCGCTGGTTAATTTTATCGACGCCTTTGTCATCGGCGAGGGCGAAGAAGTCGTTGAAGAAATCACAGCGGCAATCCGGGAAGGCAAGAAGAAATCATTATCGCGAAATAATTTAATAGAACAACTTGCGAAAATCTCCGGCATTTACGTTCCCGCCGTTCACGAGAATCACGAAGTCATTAAAAAAAGAACTGTAAGCGATCTGAACTTATGGAAGCATCCGCTAAAACCCGTTGTCCCGCTCATGCAGACCATTCACGACCGCATCACGCTGGAAATTGCCCGCGGCTGCACCCGCGGCTGCCGGTTCTGTCAGGCGGGAATGCTGTGGCGTCCTTATCGTGAAAGAAACACATCTTTGCTGATGGAAATGGCTGAAAGCACGCTTCAGGCAACCGGCCATGAAGAAATATCTCTTTTATCGCTCAGCTCCGGAGATTACAGTTGCATCGAGCCGCTGGTACAAAATCTAATGAATAAATATCATGCCCGGCGGGTGGCCGTGGCGCTGCCTTCGTTGCGGGTGGAATCTCTCAACACAACGCTGATGGAAGAAATCAAACGAACACGCAAAACCAGTTTCACGCTCGCACCGGAAGCGGGAACGGATAAAATGCGCCTGATTATCAATAAAGGCAATACCTCCGCAGAATTGCTTGCAACCGTGGATAAAATCTTTTCCGCCGGATGGAAATCCATCAAACTTTATTTCATGATCGGTCTTCCCCATGAAACACAGGAAGACCTGGAAGGCATTGTTCATCTAGGATATGAAGCCCTGCGGGCGGCAAAAAACCGCGGACAGGTAACGATCAGCCTTTCCACTTTCGTTCCCAAACCCCACACGCCTTTTCAGTGGGAGCGGCAAATTTCCATGGAGGAAACTTACGCTCATCAGAATTTCATCCGTCAGCGCATCAAGAACCGCAATCTCAGTGTCAAATGGCACGACGCAAACATGAGTTTACTGGAAGGAATATTTTCACGCGGCGATGAAAGTATCGGAGCCCTTCTGGAGACGGCTTTTCGCAAAGGATGCCGCTTTGATGGCTGGTCTGAGATTTTACGTTTCGATCTCTGGCAGGAAGCGATGGCGGAGACGGGAATCAATCCGGCAGATTTCCTGCGCGAACGGAAAATCAACGAACAACTGCCGTGGGACAACATCGACTGCGGCGTAAGCCGTGAATATCTGCTGGAGGAAAAACAAAAATCGGAAGAACAGAAGGCAACACAGGATTGCCGGTTTGCTGATTGCCAGAACTGTGGAGTTTGCGATTTTGCCACGACACAAAACATCTTTGCTGTGCAGGATGAAATAAAAACGGATTTTTCGGCGACGCCAGTCCATGATGCTTCTCCCGTCAATGAAAAAAAATATCGTTTCACTTTCAGCAAAACCGGACGGGCAGGATTCCTATCTCATCTGGAATTATCCGCGGCTATAGTGCGCGCACTGCGCCGCAGCAGTTTTGAACTTGCTTATACTATCGGCTTCCACCCGCATCCCAAAGTATCCTTTGCCACCGCGACCTCCGTGGGCATGGAAAGCGCACAGGAATATATGGACATCACCGGGCAGGACTATTCGCTGAATTTGAATTCTCTGAAGAAAGAGATCAATGCCCTTCTCCCCACTGGTATTGAAATTTTAGAAATCAGAAAACTTTCTGCCGAAGAAAAAGCCATCGCGCAGGCCTTAAAGGGTTTTGCATACGAACTTCATCTGCCCGCTGATATGGATTCATCGCGACTCAAAGCCATGGAAGAAAACATCAGAAATTTTCTGGCATCGACCACCTTCAACATCCATAAGGTATCCAAAGGGAAAACCATTATCAAAGACATCCGCCCTTTTGTTCTGAGTCTGACGCTGAATGATCAGCATAAAAAGATTATCTTTGCCGTACCACACCTGCAGGAAGGCTCTGCCCGCCCTATCGACATCATCACGCACATTCTAAAATCCGACGCCGACGAATCCCGCCGAATCAGGGTGGTCCGCACAAAATGTATTCTTGGTTAATAATGATTGTTCGGCTGAAAAATGATGATAAAATTAAAAATTTGGAGTTTTTGTGAGAATTTGGGATGTCAATCCGGGATACTTAAACCGGCAAAGCTTACTCGGAGAGCACCGCGAACTTCACGCGATTGTTTCCATCATCAAACATAATAAAAAAGGGTATTCGCGGCATCCGGAAACACTGCGCTGGCTGGGCTTCGGTTGGGCACTAAATCAGCGTCATAGATTACTGGCGGCGGAAATGAATCTGAGAGGTTATCAAGACCGCTCACCTGTGATGCTCAAAACACAGCATTATGAATGGCCTCAGGTATTCGTCGATTCACCCTCCTCTCAATTTTTTATTCTTTCTAAAAAATACAAAAGCATTGAGCAGGGTCGGATACCCCTACCCAACGATGTTCAGCAGTTATGGGCGCAGCATCAGTATTCGGTCATGGCCAGGGATGAAGCCGAATATAAATACATCGGTGGTTGGGTTTCTTCCCGAAAGAGCGGCAAGGGGATGAATGACATTTATCCGGAACTGGTTTCGCTCCTTCGCCGCCCCCCCGTCGAAGGAAATTTCAAAGACACCGTCCGGCAGATGTGGAACTACGTTTGCTCTTATTTGTCAATTTCTGGAAAAGCAGCCGAACGAAAAACAACGCAAATCTTACTGAGAGAAACTCAACGTCTGGCGTTTTTGCATAATATTGTATTTTTGAAAGAATCAACGGCGCTCGGCGAATTGCCGGCTTGGAAACTCTAGAATATCAGTTTCAGTTCTCTGGGCAGGACGTTGAAAGAAAATGTTTTTCTTCTTTCCTTTTCCGGGTCGCCGTTTCGTTGCAAGAATTGTTCGGTTGACGTCGTGATATGAATGGCTCTCGCCTTATAATAATCTCCGACTCTGTTTCCCCCCATCAGTGATGTCGCCAGAGCGTACAGCGCGCCAAAGGGTCCTGAATTAAGAATCAGCAAATGTAAATAGCCGTCGTCGAATTGTGCCTGCGGGACAACCTTAAAACCGTATCCGTAATAGGGAAGTTTTGTAATGACGGCGGTCAGAGAGTTTGAAGTTGTTATTTCCCGACCATCCATCAGAACCCGCAAATCGGCATGAATGTAGCCGTCAAACAAAACCTTCAATGTGGCCAGCCCATACGCCGTGAATCCCAGTAAATCATTGATCAGATACTTATCTCTTTCCAGCAGAATACTGCCTTCTATCCCGATGCTGGCGAACAGCGCTTTTGTTTTTCCGTCACAGCAGATTGCATCAATCAAATGCTCCTTTGCGGCAAGAATGGCGCGGGCATTTTCTTTCGGACAGCGGGGCAAATTAAACGTATGCCGTAAAACATCGCCGGAACCAAAAGGCAGAAATCCCAGAGGGACTTCCCTCGAAACACTGTTCATGACCAGCGAGAACGTGCCGTCCCCGCCCGCGACAAGCAGTATTTTTACTTTCCTAGAAAGTTCATTGGCGCAGCGGCTGAATTCTTCAGGAGATTTTGTATCCAGACCGGCAACCGTCGCGTCTTTCAAAATTCCGGCTACTTCATTTAAAATCTTTTGTTTTTCATCCAGAGAACGCTTACCGGAAACAGGATTCGCAATAATTCCGTATTTCATTTCGTCTCACTGCCGTGTTTTCCAAATTGATGTCTATTTGTTTGATAAAAAATGTTTTTCGTTTTTCTATTGCCTGATTCTCAGTCCATAATTCAAGTTATTTTAAGTTTATTGAGTCCCAATTTTTTACTGAGCAAGGCGTCGGTTAAAGTGCGGGGCAGTTTGGCAACCAGAGGAAGCAGCGTGGATCCTTTGCCCAGACGAATCAATTTCGGCACTTTTTCCCGCTCAAGTTTATCCACAAGTCCTTTCGCGAAAACATCCGCCGGTGTCGCGCCTTCCTGCGACATATGCGCCCGCTTGACGATGTAGTCCTGTATCGGGCCGTAGGCCGTTTTCCGGAAACGATGAAGGTCTTTATCGGCATTATCGGATAATTTTGATTGGATGCCGCCGGGCTGAACGGTTATTACTTGGATGCCGAAGGGAGCCAGTTCCATACGCAGGACATCGGAAAACGACGTCACGGCGGCTTTCGTCGAGCAGTAGGCCCCGGCAAACGGCGTATTCAACACCCCGGAGATACTGCTGATGTTGACTATTTTCCCTGCTTTCTTTTTTATCATCTGCGGAACAACCGCGCGGGTCAGGGCAGCCAATCCCAGCACGTTTGTTTCAAACTGTCGCCTCAATTCACACGTTTCCAGTTCAACCAGAGGCCCGATAAGAAGCAGTCCCGCGTTATTGACCAGCATGTCAATCCGGCCGGTTTTAGCCATAACCGAATCAACACAGATTTTGATGGACTTTTCATCCGTCACGTCAAGGGCAACGGTTTCCACATTGGACGCTTTCAGGTCATCAATAGATTCCGGTTTTCTGGCCGTGGCAACCACGTGCCAGTTGCGAGAGGCGAATTCAGTTGCCAGAGCGCGACCTATCCCTGTTGAACATCCACTGATCAGTACAACCGGCGCATGATTATTCATCAACTCACCTCCAGATTTTTTTTTAAAAAAGAAAATGACATAATTCCCTTTGATAATCAAGTTTCCATCCGTCTTTTTTTAAATGACTGAATGACGGAGCAAATATCCACAAGGTCCTGCGTCCTTCTTTATCGCCATTTTCATCATTATTACAATAACTTACATTTCAAAAGGGTGTTTGGTAAAATATTTCCAGCCAAGCCTTAAATTTTATTGACAAAAGGAAACATTTTGTCTATAAGTGCCAGTCTTAATTCTATTTAACAAAGGATGAGTTATGTACGCAGTCATAAAAACAGGAGCGAAACAGCACAAGGTATCCGAAGGTGATGTTTTATCCGTGGAAAAACTCGCCGGAAATAAAGGCGATGAAGTTGTTTTCAATGAAGTTCTGATGGTTTCTGACGACAAAGAAATCAAAGTGGGCAAACCTTTCGTGGAAGGCGCCAAGGTTATCGGTCAAATCGTCACCCAGAAAAAAGGCCCGAAGTTGATTGTTTATCATATGAAAAGACGCAAGGGTTTTCACAAAAAAACCGGTCATCGTCAGAATTTAACCAGCATGAAAATCACAAAGATTTCGGCATAAGTGGAGGAAGTCATGGCACATAAGAAAGGTCAGGGAAGTTCCCGCAACGGTAGAGACAGCAACGCGCAACGACGCGGCATCAAGGTATACGGCGGCGAAAAAATCAATGCCGGCTCTATCATTGTGCGGCAGGTAGGAACAAAAATTCATCCGGGTAATAATGTGGGACTGGGCAAGGATTTCACCCTTTTCTCACTGATTAACGGTGTGGTAAAATATGAAAGACTGGATAAAACGAGGAAGAAAGTAAGCGTTTACGCGGCATAATAATCTCGTTTTGATATTTGATTTTAAAAGGCGCTTACACCAAGCGCCTTTTTTAATGACACTCGCTGAGAGCAAGTGGAACGCAGCTCGAAGCGTAAGTGGAATTATCCCAGGAGCGGAGCGACGTGGGATTAATGACACTCGCTGATAATGAGACTCGCTAAAAACGAACTGAGTGAAGTTTGAAGCGTTAGTCGAATTATCCCCAAAACGAAGTGGAGTGGGAGAGCAAGTGGTGCGATGCTCGTCCCTGCCACCATAGGTGGCGGGATAATTCGCTCTAAGATTTTCCGTGAACTGCGTTTCGGAAAATCAAGGCTCATTAAAGCGTAAGTGGTAGTAAGGCAAGCTGAAGACGAGTAAACGAAGTCTGAAGCGTAAGCCGAACTATCCAATCCCGGTATATCGGGATTGGAAATTATCCTAAGAGCGTAGCGACGTAGGATTATTCATGAAATTTGTTGATGAAGTAAAAATTTATGTCAAGGCCGGTCATGGCGGAAGCGGCTGCGTGAGTTTCCGGCGGGAGAAGTTTATCCCGAAAGGCGGTCCGGACGGAGGCGACGGCGGCAAGGGCGGCGATGTCATCTTTCGCGCCACGGAAAGCCATCACACCCTGCTTGATTTGAAATACCAGCAGCACCAAATCGCGAAAAACGGCGGGCATGGCTCCGGCAATCAGCGTACCGGCAGAAGCGCGACAGATCTTGAGATTCCTGTCCCCGTGGGAACGGTCATCAAGAATTTCGAAACTGGAGAAGAACTGGCCGATTTATCTGAAAACGGTCAGACTTTTATCGCTGCGCGCGGCGGTATCGGCGGCAAGGGCAATACTCATTTCAAAACATCAACTCATCAGACACCCCGATTCGCTCAGGAAGGAATGGAGGGTGAAGAATTCACGCTCAAACTGGAATTAAAATTACTGGCGGATGTCGGAATTATCGGTTTCCCCAATGCCGGCAAATCAACTTTTATTTCCAGAGTATCCGCCGCCAAACCCAAGATTGCCGATTATCCTTTTACGACGCTGACACCGCATCTGGGTGTCGTCAAATATTCGGACAGCAAAAGCTTTGTCGTTGCCGACATTCCCGGACTGATCTCCGGAGCGCATGAAGGCTTGGGCATGGGTGACAAATTTTTAAAACACGTGGAAAGAACATCTCTTTTGCTGCACATGATTGATATTTCCCAGGAGCCCCATACCAAAGCCTGGTCAAACTATACGGCCATCAATCAGGAACTTGAACATTACAATCCCGAAATGATGGCCAAACCGCAAATCGTCGCCCTGAATAAAATTGATCTTCCCCATGTCCGGGAAAACGCCAAAAAACAGGTTGCGCTCTTCAAGAAAAAAGGCATAATACTGCATCCTTTTTCCGCGGTCACCGGCGAAGGATTAAAGGACATCATGAATAAGATCATCACCAGTTTAAGTCAATCAGGATAAAATCGCCATCATGAAGAACATTCGGCAGGAAATAATCGCGCACACAAAAAAAATACTGGTTAAAATCGGTTCTGCAGTGCTGACCGGAGATGATGGTCTGGACCTCAAAGTTATTGATTCGATTGTGCAGGACATGTCTGACCTGAAGAATCAGGGATATGCCTTGGTGCTGGTTACGTCCGGGGCGATTGTCTCGGGAAAGCACCGCATGAAAATAGCAGAAAAACTCAAAAGCATTCCCGAAAAACAGGCCGCCGCCGCCATTGGTCAGGGCAGGCTGATGCGTGTGTATTCCAAATCCTTTGAAGGAAACGGTCACTATGTCGCCCAGATTCTTTTAACCCTTGCCGACCTGACAGACCGCCGGCGATATTTGAACATCCGCAACACGCTTTCCACGCTGCTGGAATGGGGCGCCATTCCCATTATCAATGAAAATGACACCGTCGCCGTTGATGAAATAAAATTCGGTGACAACGATAATCTGGCGGCAATGATCGCCAACATTATTGAGGCTGATCTCTTTATTAATCTCACCAGCACCGCCGGCCTTTATGATGGCAACCCATCCGTCAACAAAAAAGCAAAACTCATCCCCGTGGTCAGCGAGTTCTCCAAAGAAATTGAAGCGGCCGCCACGTCAGATACATCCTCCGCCGGCACGGGAGGTATGAAGAGTAAAATTCAGGCCGCCAAGAAAGTTACGGCCATCGGCATCCCCTGCATTATCGCCCCGGGGAAAAAGGAAAAAGTCTTGACGGATATTATGGCCGGGAAAGAAATAGGCACGCTATTTCTGCCCATGGCCGATCGCCTGAATAGCAAGAAATACTGGATCGCTTTCACGCTGCGTCCCCGCGGTAAACTCGTGATTGACGACGGCGCAAAAAAAGCGCTGCTCGAAAAAGGAAAAAGCCTTCTGCCTTCGGGAGTTATTGAAGTCGAGGGAAACTTTGACCAGGGAGACCCCGTTATCTGCGTGGATCAAGACGGCACGATTCTGGCCAAAGGACTGGTCAATTATAACACCGAAGAAATTCATAAAATCAAAGGCTTAAAAACGAAACAAATCTATCAGGTTCTTGGACACAAAGATTATGATGAAATCA
Organism: Smithella sp.; assembly: GCA_018056685.1. Classification (GTDB taxonomy): domain Bacteria; phylum Desulfobacterota; class Syntrophia; order Syntrophales; family Smithellaceae; genus Smithella. Next base: position 168,190 of record JAGPFC010000003.1, on the reverse strand, counting down.
TTCATCGTGATAACATGGCTGTAACCGGACAACATTATAAAAGATAATCGAGAAGACTCATGCTGAAAGACTGTCAAATACATTACTGGCCTTTCTCGAGCAATTCCCCTGGCTGATTCAATCGTCAGGATAGAACCGAAATATTTCAGTCATTGTGTAGCAATCAAGATCAGGCTGTTGTAGAATATTAAATCTTATATCTTGATTTTGTTATTTTTCGTCAATGGCCAGATTGGCCAGTTTATCGGCGTGGCTGTTGTGCAGACGAGGGACGTGTTTGACTTCAGCGGATTCAAAAGCTTTGAGCAAGTCACGGACTTCTTTCATCAGAACCTGCAGATTTGCATTCCTGACGCGGTAGGCGCCGTTGATCTGTTTGGCCAAAAGCTCTGAATCCATATAAATTTGAAGATTTTTATACCCCTGGGAAAGCGCGCCCCTGAGTCCCAGAATAAGTGCTTTGTATTCGGCAATGTTGTTGGTGCAGTGACCAAGATATTCTTTACCTTCCCAGATCACTTGATCAGCATCATCGGTGATGACGGCTCCCGCGCCGCCAATCCCCGGATTTCCCCGGCAGGCGCCGTCGCTGAATAATTTGTAGCTTTTTTCAGCCATAACGTCTAAGCCGGTTTTTCCATATCCTGGAAATAAATGATCCGGTTGCAGTTGGGGCAACTGAACAGCTCTTCAGATCGCTGTACTTCATTATAAAGCTGCGGCGGAATGTTCATATGACAACCGTTACAGACTGATTTCCAGACAGACGTCACACCAATTCCTCTGTTTCTTTTTCTGACCTTTTCGTATTTCATCATCAGGTCAGCGGGAATGTGCGCTTGCAATTCTTTTCTTTTCTCTTCCCAACCGGCCGTATCAGAGTCAACGGCATTTAATTCATCCTCTATCGTTTTCTTTTCCTGCTCGTACTTCGCTCTTTTCTCTTTCAAAATGTCGTCATCTTTTTTGACCAGCGCCGACAACTTATCCATTTCATCAAGGATGGATATGATGGCTGTTTCTACTTCGCCACGTGATTTTTCCGCGGTTTCTATTTCCTTGAGCATCGCCTGGTATTCTTTGTTATTTTTTACCTCGAGCATTCTTTCTTTCGTTTTGACAACGCCTTCGTTAATCCTTTTGATTTTATTTTCACTTTCCGTATGACGCGCTTTCAGCTCATCGTATTTGATTTTGTTAGTTTTAATTTCTTCTTCAAATGAACTGAATGCCCGGTTCAGCTTTTCTATATCTTCCGGCAGGGTTTTTTTCTTCGCGGATAACTTCACAAGTTGTGAGTCACATTCCTGAATTTTTATCAATAACAATAGTTTGTCTTTCAATCATCTTCTCCTTCTTATCTGTTTTTAATATAAAAAAAATGCACCTTTTTAGGGGTGCATTTCTTGAGCAAACTTCTTCACGAGTTTTTTGTCTGTGCCGTCTAATGATGACTCTGTGCGTCTCATTACGGCAGTCAGGAAGCTTATCTTGGAAATCTCTCTCACTTCCCGAAATATTTTTTTTCCTTCCGTCATCATTTCTGTTTATTTGGTGGGCCCACCTGGAGTCGAACCAGGGACCTACCGGTTATGAGCCGGTGGCTCTACCAGTTGAGCTATAGGCCCGTGCCTTTCTAAAGCATAAAAAACATAGATTGATATACATAAATAAGTAGAATGTCAATAATATTTTACTGTTTCGTATAACGTTTCCTGGTTTTTTCTTTTAATGTGGTTATTTCTAAAGTTTCAATAACTTCAGGAGGTTCAGGAAGTTCGCTTGTTTTTTCTTCTGTTTCTACTGATGATATCTCATCGCGGCTCAGGACATTAGACCGGTCACTGATACCGAAACGCATCCGTAAAACTTTTTCTTCACGGGACGTCAGGGTCGTGAGAATTTTTCTTGTCTGTTCCGCCAGATCAATATTGATCGTTGCCTCCGAAGGCGAGATGACTCTTTTATCTTCGATAAAATCACCGAGGTGGCTGTCTTCCTCTTCACCGATGGGCGTCTCCAGGGAAATGGGCTCTTTGGCGATTTTTAAAACCTTTCTCACTTTCTCCAGCGGATATTCCATCTTGTTGGCAATCTCTTCCGGAGTCGGTTCGCGTCCCAGTTCCTGAACCAGATAGCGGGACGTTCTGATCAATTTATTAATCGTTTCAATCATGTGAACGGGAATTCTTATGGTACGGGCCTGGTCGGCAATCGCCCGGGTAATCGCCTGCCGGATCCACCACGTTGCGTATGTGGAAAATTTATAGCCACGCTGATATTCAAATTTATCCACCGCTTTCATCAAGCCGATATTGCCTTCCTGAATTAAATCGAGAAACTGCAAACCTCTGTTGGTGTATTTCTTGGCGATGCTTACCACCAGACGTAAATTGGCCTCCACGAGCGTCCTTTGAGCGATCTCCGCTTTTCTTTCGCCGACTTCAATGGTCTTGATAATGGTTTTCAGCGTTGCCGTGGGGATTCCCACCTCGTGTGCTATCTGCTTGATTCTCTTTTGCGCTTCCTGAATCTCCGGTTTAATCTTTTTGAATGATTCTATCGGCATATGGACTTCTTTGGCAATGCGTTTGTCATCCTTCTTGGATTTTTTTAATTTCGTCCAGAGCTTGTCCATCTGCGCAACGGTGAGACCGGTTTCTTTCTTATATCTGTCGATAACATTCTCGGCTGCTTCAATCTCTTCCGCGTAACTCCTCAACTTCGAGATGAAACGCTGAATCTGTTTCTTGCTGAAACGAATCTTGCGACAGAGTGTTACAATGCGCCGCGTGTTGATTTCCAGTTGAGCATTTAACGAATCTCTTTTTTTCTTGGGCAGGTTTGTTGCTTTTAATTTGGTTTTTAAGAATTTATTTCTGTCGTTGAAATCTTTGATTCTGGCGATTAATTTCAGGATTCTTTCTTTATGTTCGTCTTCCTCCATAAAGCCTTCTTCATCCTCAATATTATCGACCACATTTTTACTTTTTATTTCACCCGTCTGCAGTTTCTCTCCGATATTCAACACTTCATCAATCGAGACGGCCAGACGAAAGATCGCCGACATTGTTTCCCGGGCGCCTTCCTCGATCTTTTTGGCGATTTCCACCTCGCCCTCACGGCTTAAGAGCGAAACCGAACCCATCTCACGCAGATACATTTTGACCGGATCGCCGGTTTTGTCCGCGCTCGTTCCAAGCGCCAACGTCTCCTTGAGATTGATATCGGCCATATCTTTCATGGACTTCTTCAGGGTCAGCTTTTCACCCTGTTCGGTATCAATGATATCGATATTTTTTTCTCCAAAAAGCGATATGATATCATCCAGTTGTTCCGCGGACGTCACATCGGGCAACAACGCATCGTTCACATCATCGTACGTTAAAAAACCCTTCTCTTCACCCAGCATAATGAGCTTATTCACTTCATCGGACTGAATTTCTTTTGCCATCGGGCGTCTCCTTCAAATATTTTATTGGCCGGACCTTCTTAATGCAGCTCTTTTTCCTGCATCAATAGATTTTCTTTTTCATAAATAAGTTTGTTGATCAGATCCTGATTGCCGTTTTCCTGAGCTTTATTCAACTTTATTTTTATCTGTCGATGTTGTTCCTTATACCATTTTCTTTTGATTTGCCGTATGTTATCGGCAAATATTTTTTCCATCATGGTTTCATCGACCGGAATATTCTTCATCATTAATTTATATATTTTCTCCCGTAATGATGAATGCGCGGCGTCTGATAAAATAACGCTCAAATCAATAAAACCAAGCAATTTATAGGTATCAATAATTTTCTTTCCCAGATGCTGTATTTCAGGCTGCATGAAAAAATCCAGAATTTTTTCACGGTCAACCTGCATAATTTTTTGAGGATACTCCATCATTAACTGAATCAGGGCCAACTCCACCGGATCATAATCAACATGGATTGCCTGTTTACGGATCTCTGCTTTTGTGCCACTTTTTCCTTCACTCCGGTAGATTTCCTTGATCAGTAATTCTTCGTTGACACCGGTTTTTTCCGCTATGCGTTTGATGAAAAGATCCTTTTCTTTTTTATCACTGATTTTAGCGATAAATTCCATGGCGTTTCTAACCATGTCTCTTTTATCTTCAAACGTTTTGCCGGCGCCCAGTACGTTCTCAATATAATAATCGCTCAGCGGTTGGGCAAGGGTGATCAGCTCCTCCATTTTTTCTTTGCCAAATTTCCTGACATAATCATCGGGGTCGTATTGACCGGGTAAGATCAGTGCCCTTGCTTTCATCCCGGCACTTAAAAATAATTCCAGACTGCGGTCAAGCGCTTTTTTTCCGGCCTCATCCGGATCAAACAGAGCAACGACGTCTATCGTATAACGGCGTAATAGCTCCAGATGCTCTCTGGTCAGGGCCGTGCCCAACGTGGCGACAACATTGCCAATGCCTGCATTCCATAAAGAAATTAAATCAAAATAACCCTCAACAATTAAAACAAAGCCTTTTTTGCGAATTTCTTCTTTCGCCTTATTCAGACCGTATAAATTCCGTCCCTTGATATAAACCGGCGATTCAGGCGAATTCAAATACTTCGGTTCGCCTTTCCCCAGAATTCTTCCGCCAAAGGCAATGATATCTCCCGAAACATTTTCAATAGGAAAAATGAGGCGACCGCGAAATCTGTCGTAGAAACCGCCTTCTTTCCCCGGAATGATCAGACCGGCCTGCTCGGCCAGTTTCAGTGAAAGTCCGCTTTTTTCCAGATCATCTGTCAAAGATCGCCACGTATCCGGTGCGTAACCTAAACGGAATTGCTTGACAATGTCGTCCGCAATTCCTCTTTCCTGCAGATATTTACGCGCAACAGCCCCGGCAGCGGAAAAAAGATTACGCGAAAAGTGTTGAGCCGCCCTCGCATTCAAACCGACAATGCCCTCTTTCAGTAAATCCTTCTGTCTGCCCTCTTTACCGGAAGACACCGGAGGCAGGACAATGCCTGTCTTTGCCGCCAGATCTTTAATGGCTTCCGGGAACGTCTTATCAGCAATTTTCATCAGAAACGTAATGGCATTGCCTCCTTCTCCGCAGCCAAAGCAGTAAAAAATCTGCTTTTCACGATTGACGGAAAAAGAAGGAGTTTTTTCCTGATGAAAAGGGCACAACCCTGTAAAATTTCTCCCGGCTTTTTTCAAAGTCACGTATTCGGAAACAAGATCAACGATATCGACTCTGTTTTTAATTTCTTCAATCTTGCTTTGATCAACGTACACGGACTATCCTGATTGCAAAATTCAGCGCCGGAATCCCTTATTTAGACAGGAACGCTTTGACTTTCTCCCCGGCAGCTTTGCCATCGGCGACACCGGCGAGTTTGGGCATCAAAAGTTTCATGACTTTTCCCATGTCTTTGACGGAAACAGCGCCCGCTTCCTCTATCGTTTTTTTAATGATAGCGTCAACCTCGTCCTCAGACATCTGCGCGGGCATAAATTCCTGAATAACCTTTAACTCCGCCTCCTCCTTAGCCACCAGATCAGCCCGGCCACCTTTGGCAAACTGTTCAATGGAATCCCTTCTCTGTTTAATCATCGAAGAAAGAAGCTGCAGACCTTCACTTTCGTTTAACGGCCGCATCAAACTGATTTCCTTGTTGTGCAGCGCCGCTTTGATCATCCGGACAGCGGAAAGTCTTATTTTATCCTGAGATTTGGCGGCAGCCACCATTTCTTCATTTATTTTCTTATTGATATCCATAACCATTCACCTCATCGTTACTCAGCCTAATTCATCCTGAAGTTTTCTACCGCCGAGGACATGGACATGGAGATGAAAAACCACCTGCCCTCCTTCAGCGTTGCAGTTAATCGCGGTGCGGAAACCACTGGCATCGATCTTTTTAATCTTCGCCACCTTCTGCGCCGCGGCCATCAGATGATTCATGATGTTATCCTTTTCCGTGGCAACATCCATCAGGGTGGAAATATGATTTTTGGGAATCATGACAACGTGCACCGGCGCCATCGGATGGATATCATCGAAGGCCAGCACTTTTTCATCTTCATAAACCTTGTTGCAGGGAATTTCTCCCCGGGCAATCTTACAAAAAACACAATCGGACATAAACGTTACCTCCGTTACTTTTTGATGATCAACCTTTCGCTTTTTTTATCGCATCCTCCAGGGAAACAGCCCCCGTGTAAAGAGCGCGACCGATAATGACACCGTAAAATTCACAATCATCAACAGCCAGAAGATTTTCAATATCCGCCATGGATGCCACACCGCCTGAAGCAATGACCGGAATCTTCACCGCTTTTGCCAATGCTTCGGTCGCTTTAATATTGACGCCTGTACTCATGCCATCCCGCTCGATATCCGTATAGACGATGGCTTTCACCTGGCAGTCTTCGTAATGTCTGGCCAGGTCAACAGCTTTTTTCTCCGTGGTCTGCGTCCAGCCGCGAACAGCCACATGGCCGTTCAGAGCATCAATGCCCAAGATGATTTTATGGGGAAATGCCGAACAGGCCTCCCGGACAACGTTTTCATTTTGCAGGGCGGTCGTGCCCAGGATAACACTGGAGACACCCTTGTTTAAATAAAAATTAATGGTTTCCATATTCCGTATGCCACCGCCAACCTGAACCGGAACATTGACATTCCGCGCAATCTCCAGAATAATATTCGCGTTACGGGGCAGGCCGGCAACAGAACCATCGAGATCGACGAGGTGAATCAACTCGGCGCCTTTTTCCATCCAGCGCATCGCCATTTCCACCGGATTGTCCCCGTATGTCGTCACACGGTCGAATTTGCCCTGCGCTAAACGAACGCATTTTCCATTTTTAATATCTATTGCCGGAATAATAATCAATCGGACACCTCTTACGGGATCACTTGAAAAAAAGTATCATGAATAGTCTGTTTAATGTTAAAAATCGGGAAATGTCTTGAAAATCTTATCCATTCCCTGCTCGGTTAACTGACGTGCAGTTATCCATTTTGCTCCGCCCTTGAAGAATGAAGATATGTCTAAAATATTTTCCATTAACGATTTCTGGGTTTTATCAAAGTAGCCCTGCCAGACGATGTTTCCGTCAGCAGACTTCACCAGATGAATTTCAAAAATCACCGATGCCGGATGCTCCGATGAATACTTATAGCCAACTCTCTCGGTATATCGATAGACATACCCGACGGCTAAAAAATCCGCTCCCAGTTCGTTGCCGACTTTCCTTAAATTTTCAATAAAATTTTCTTTTAATTTTTCGGATGAAATCCTTTTATAAACACTTTCCGCTTTCTCGGAAGGAATGATTTCAACACCCTTGACTTTACTTAATCGATTTACAAATACTTCTTCCACGGTTTTTTCCGCCCCCTCCAGGACTTTTCCGCCTGAAGAACCGCTGCCGCAAAGCGGACAAAAAACGGTGTTTCCTTCGTCCGGCATGAAGGCCTGGAAAGATATGACTGCAATGCGATTAGTCTTCCTAGCTTTCTGCGAATCTTCATCTTCCGCCTGAACGGTCAAAGCAAAGGCCAGAAAAAACAGAAAAAATAATCCAGAAATAGTCTTTTTATTTTTATAATGATTTTTAATCAAAACGGCACCTCGCGATTAAAGTCTTCCTTTGGTGGAAAGAACGCCTTTAATGTTTTCATTCATGGTAACAGCATTTTTGAAGGCACGGGCAAAAGCTTTAAAGACCGATTCAATGATGTGATGAACATTGTCGCCATACAATAAATTAATGTGCAGCGTGATGCCGCTCTGGTCGGTAAAAGCCTTGAAGAATTCCTTGACCAGGGCCGGATCAAATCCGCCGGTTTTTCTTCGTCCGTATTTGACATTGTAAATCAGATAGGGGCGGCCGGAAATATCCATATCCACCCGGCACAGGCATTCATCCATCGGAATGCAGGACGAGCCGTAGCGATTGATGCCGGTCTTCCTTCCCAGTGCCTGCGCCACAGCCTTGCCCAGACAGATCCCCAAATCTTCGATTAAATGATGATCATCAATGTGGGTATCACCCTTGGCCCTCACAACCAGCTTCAGGAAACCATGACGGGCAAAAAGTTCCAGCATATGATTGAAAAAAGGAATCGTCGTCTCAATGCTTGTTCCGGATGTTTTATCCAGATCAATTTCCAGATGGATATCTGTTTCCGTTGTCGTACGGATGATTTTCACTTTTCTGGCCATAATTCTGCTAACTCAGATTACCTTGTTTAAAGGATATTCAATAATGCCCTGCGCACCGGCTTCTATCAGCGTCGGAATCAGATCACGGACAATTTTCGCGTCCACAATGGATTCAATGGCAAACCACGTATTGGACGACAGGCTGGAAACCGTCGGAGACTTCAGCGACGGCAGCAGCTTCATCACCTTATCCAGATTTTCTTTGGCGACATTCAGTTTAATCCCCACCTTGCCCATGGCCTGCAAAGAACCGGTCAGCATCGTGCTGATTTGTTGAATTTTTTTTCGTTTCCAGGGATTGTTCCAGGAAGCTTTATTGGAAATCAATTGCGTGTTGGTTTTCATCAGCTCGTGAATGATCCGCAATTTATTAGCGCGAATGGTCGAACCGGTTTCCGTCACTTCCACAATGGCATCCACCAGGCCTTCGACCACCTTCGCTTCCGTTGCTCCCCAGGAAAACTCAACATGGATATTGATGTTTCTATCGGCAAAATATTTTTTGGTGAAGTTCACCAGCTCGGTTGATATTCTTTTTCCTTCCATATCTTCAATGGTCTTGTATGGAGAATTTTCACGCACAACCAGCACCCAGCGCGCCTGTTGTGTGGATACCTTGGAGTAAATCAGATCCTGCACCACCACCACGTCCGACTCATTTTCCATGATCCAGTCGATGCCGGTCAATCCGAGATCCAGCGTGCCATCCTCAACATAACGTGACATCTCCTGCGCGCGGACCAGTTTACAGGAAATTTCCGGATCATCAATATCCGGGAAATAGCTTCGGGCGTCGCTGGTAATGCGCCAGCCCGCCTTTTTGAATAAATCAATGGTATTTGTTTCCAGACTTCCCTTGGGAATGCCGAGCTTTAAAACTTTCATTTATATACTTCCTCTGGATTAAAAATCTTTTCTCCCACCACGACAAAATCCTGCCCGCTCAGCTTCCGGTAAAAACACGATCGGTATCCTGTATGACAGGCAGCATCTCCGATTTGCTTGACCTGCAGCAAAATGGTATCTTCATCACAATCAATAAAAACAGCCTTGACGATCTGCACATTGCCTGACGATTCACCCTTTAACCACAACTTCTGACGCGATCTGCTCCAGAAGGTCGCCTTGCCGCTTTTCAGCGTCGCTTCCCATGATTCACGATTCATGTAAGCCATCATCAGAACGTCCTTTGTATCGGCATCCTGAACAATCGCGGGAACTAACCCGTCGCCTTTGGAAAAATTTGGTTCTATCATTTTATCCTCGTAACATTATAATTTTGCATATCTAAATGATGAACCGTTTTAAATCAAGTAATATTTTTATATTGATAATATCTATTTACGCCTTGTCGGAATATTCTTTTTATGTTAAAAAAGCCCAGATTTCATGTCATGTTTCAACCGGAGGTAATTTATGTCTCTGCTTATCGGCGGAGCAATTTCCGCCATCATCGGTTTAGTCAGTTTAATCTTTTTCTGGTTTGATTTTGTCAACATCCTCAAAGGTTCTCTGCCGATATTTCTGCTCCTGGGCGGCGCTCTGGCCATTTATGTGGGCATTGACGAAATGCAGGAAAAAAACAGGGAGGAAAGACACAGACAGGAAGAAAAACTGGTAAACGCTCAGAAAGAAATTGAAATCATTAAAGCCCAAGCCGAAAGTTACAAAGAAGAACTGGAAAAACTTAAAGAGTCAAAGCAGTAAAAAAATTATAAAGCTCAAATTATTCGTAACATCAAAACCATTTTTCATAATCTGCCGTATATTGAAGTTCAAGGACTATTCACGTGGTTCATCATGATTCAAAACCTGGAGAACGGAGCTTTTGACCGAGATTTTATCAAGGAGGTTCGCATGAAAATATCTTTGATTGAACTTTATCACGTACAGATTCCGTTAAAACATACATTCTGGCCCACCTGGATACCCGGCTACCCACAGACTCACAATGGCTTTACTCTCATCAAACTGGTGACAGATGATGGCATTGAGGGGTATTCGGCAGGTTCCGCTCTGGGACATGAGCGGGAAGGCTTGGGGGATCTCATCGGCGGATATTTACTGGGCGCCGATCCTACCGACATCGATACCTGTCAGAACCTGTTAAAGCAGGCAGGTATTTTGGGGTGGAGAAATTTCTGGATTGAGCCGGCATGCTGGGACATCATCGGCAAGAGCAAGGGAAAACCCGTTTATGAACTTTTAGGCGGCGAGGCAAGACCCATCGAGGTTTATTGCTCCACCGGCGAGATGCACGCCCCGGAAAAAAGAGTGGAAGAATTGTTGGCCATCAAAGAACGCGGATTCAAAACGGCTAAGCTGCGGGTGAAGAACAAAGACCTCAAGGATGATATCCGTCATATTGAGGTGATTAAAAAAGGCGTGGGGGACCGTCTTGTTTTAGGAGTAGATGCCAATCAGGGATGGCTGGTAACCATTGTTGATAAAATTCCCGCATGGGATCTGAAACGCGCAATCGCGTTTGCGGAAGCGTGTTATGCCAACAATATTGCCTGGCTCGAAGAACCGCTGGACTCCCGCGATTATGACGGCAACGCCGCTTTGAAGAAAGTCTCAAAAGTGAAGATTTCCGGAGCTGAACTTAACTATGGCTGGGATGAAATCAAGATTATGCTGGAAAAAGACTGCTTCCATATTTATCAGCCTGACGCGACCTTTGCCGGCGGCATTGCCCAAGTGAAGAAAGTCATTGATGCCTGCCACGCCCACAACCGGGAATATTCTCCTCATACCTGGACCAACGGGATTGGTTTTTATATCAACTGGAATATGGTGCTTGCCGATAAAGGCAATACCCTTCCCCTCGAATATCCCCTGGAAGAACCATCCTGGGTGCCGGAAGAAAGAGAAGGTATTATTGACCCGATTATTCCGGATCAAAACGCGATGCTTTCGCCATTTACAAAACCAGGTCTCGGATTCGAGATTAATGAAAGCATGCTGAAAAAATACGGAAAACGATTCTTTAAGCTGACAGAGATGCGACAAAAGATAAAAGTGATCCGACAAAAAGGCCTCAAAGCGGCGTTGGAATTAAAAAAGAGAAAAGAGTCTCAGTAGTTGATTTTTCCTGACCTATGCTCGAGTTTTCAGATATTGTTCAACGATGATGTAATTTTTTATTCTTACATCCACAACTTCAATGTTTTCGAAAGATGTCTTGATTGCGGAAGTTACCTACTTATCCATAGTATTGGGGTTTTGTTGAATTTGAGGATTACCAATTGAAAGTATTTATATGGGAATATGGTATCAAATGACACCACGGCTGTCATAATATTCTTGATGCACAAGAAATCGCTTCTTATACTGTCAACGCAAGCAGTAAGTTCTTATCAACAGCTCCCAACCAATAATCATCTATTGATCAGAAATTATTTTTTTATATTTTCAAAATCTTCCATAGTATCTACATCATAACCGATAGAAGACTGCTCAATGTCAATATGGGTAACCCTGTCCTTGAAAGCTTGAATAACGGACCTTCCTCCTGTATCCCCCCGGATAAGCAACAAATCGTTTTGAAACGAGACCGGAAACAATACCGGATTTCCTGATTGGCCATTATAGAGGGGAACAATGATTTGACCCGGATTTTTGATATGACAGTCCAGAATGTGATTGATGGTCTCCGGATTCAAAAAAGGCTGGTCGCCCACCATGAATAAATACGCATCGGTTGACGGATTTGCCGCCCGGATGCCTTTCACGACAGAAGTACTTTGTCCGTTCTTTGCATCTTCATTTTTAACGGTTTTGATTCTGTAGGAATCCGTCACGGCCTTGACGACGTCACGCCGGTATACAAGAATAATCTCATCTAGAGCAGATTGAACAGACGCCCGAATCACATTTTCAATGATCGTTCCATGATTCATTTCAAGCAGCAGTTTGTCCCGGCCCAGGCGTTTGGAAAAACCGGCTGCCAGTATAATTCCGCTTACCATTGAAACACCCGGTCCTCTTTTGCAGAAATAATGGCAATAGAAATGTTGCGATCCTCCTTTTCCACAATCCGGTGAATCAGCAGTGGTATCTTATTGTCCGGCATAACATCCGCCTTGTTTAAAAGAACCATACGCCTGCTATCTGCCGGAACATTTTTAAACAGACCTTTCGGGGAAACGATCAACCGGGCAATCAGACTTTCATCAATCCGATCATTTTCTTTTGCGCCTGTAACGTTGCAGAACAATCGGCTTCGGTGAACATTTTCATCATTGGCTTTTTTGCCCAGTGCATCCAGACCAATAAGACCAAGGGCAAGGGTGGTTCTTTCCGGTATTACCGGTTCTTCAACATCCGGTGCTTTTATGGATTTGCCTCTGGCACCGTCACCTTCAGCAAGGATCCAGTCAAACAATTGACTGTCAAATAACTGGTCGACACGTTCTTTATCGACGCCGATAACTTTATGATCATTTTCGTGTAGTCCCTTTCCCAGACAGGTTATCGTTCCGGGTTTGCTTTTTTCTAGTCGTGCCAGGGTATCGGAGGAATCAAAAACCATCGAATCATATTGTTCTTTTTCGGGCAGATAAATTTTGGTCGTGGTGGTGACAAGTATTTTTTTGCCGATCGTTTTTAATGTGGAGGCAAGGTTAAACATCACAGAGGTTTTTCCCCCGGCGCCAATCAGACAGACAAGTTCCCTGGCATGAGGGTCAAGATGAAGATCAGCCAGTATGCCCATTACGCGTCTCCCTGTGCCCGGTAACGGAGAATCGCCTGAAGCACTGAACCGCCGACGGTTCTGGCTTTGTCTGAAATAGTATAACAGTAATTCCTGTCATTTCGAGGATCGACATCGCCGATCTTCATCCCTTTAGAGACATTCCGATGGTTCATGATCAGGCCTCGAACCATGCCGTCAAACGGGGCTTTGACCGCTTCGTCACTCACGCGGCAAATCACCTCATCCCGTCGGACACTTGCGCCAATATCACGGATATGTGTCAAGATGCCGTCACAAGGCGCGTATAAAACCCTTTCAATCCCATACCCATTTACCTTTTCGGGGATACCGGTATTCGTCAAAGCAGAGCCGTCATAAATAAGTTTTCCGAGATAATGACCCCTCTTGGTTTCAACAACGACATCGACATCCTGTCCAGCAACAAATCCGGGCCCCAGCGCAATGGTAAGGGGTGCAAGATCCTTGACCATGCCGTTGTTTTTTTTGGAAAGGGTCGCGTTGATCACCACGACAGGTTTGAACAGGTCTATGGCGTCAGACAGATGGGCAATATATACAGGGATTTTTTTTTCTGCGAGAATTTTCGGGATGTCATCAGGCGTCTGGGTCAACACTCCCTGAATCCCTTCGACTTCAATTTTTTTATCCAGAACTGCCTGCGCAAAGGAAACAGTTCTCCGAACACAAAGCGGTTGTTCTATTTCAAGAATAATCACCTTCAACCCGCTGTTGAATAGGGCATGGGCTACGCCGGAAGCTAACTCTCCCCCTCCCTGTACGAGAATATATTCATTTTGCACGATTTGTCTTACCTCGCCGGACTGAAATTAATTCGGCAACAATGCTGACAGCAATTTCCTGTGGCGATTCCGAACCGATGTCCATGCCGATGGGGCAATGAACCCGCTTCAAGTTGTCCTCACCCATCCCTTCACTGACAAGAGACTGGAATATCGTATTCCGTTTTCTTGTGCTGCCAATCATGCCGATATATCCGGCATCGGTTTTAAGTGCCTCTCTGAGAACGTCTCTATCGTTATTATGATCGGGGGTGACGATGATGATGTAACTGCCCGCGGTGATGTCCAGTCCTTCAAATGCCTTTATAAAATTTTCCGGAACAATAACATCCGCCGATAGAAATCGACGGGTATTGGCATATTCCTTCCGGTCATCCAGCACAACCGTTTTCATCCCGATCATATCGGTAAGTTTTTCGATCTCTTTGGCGATATGACCGCCGCCGAAAATAAAAACAGTCTCTTTTGTCCCAAATGATTCGATAAAATAATAATGATGCTGGTCTTCAATATGTAACACCGGCGGCAGTGAACCCTTTTTCCAATAGTGCTGTAACTCTTCCGGGACAATCAGACTTTCCATTATGGGTCCTTCAGCAGTCAGAATATCCCGCTTTATTGCGAGTCCCATGCTGCCGGCGTTCTTAGCATAAGAGGTGACCAGCATGAAATTTTTCTTTTCTTCGATAAAGCCCATCGCCTTTTGAAACAGGGCTTTCATATCGTCAATGGCTTCAATATATTCAAGCAACACAGATAATCGGCCGCCGCAAATCATGTCCATGCTGGCCAGTTGATACTCTGCAATTATCGATTGACCCGATGTGAACACGTTTAAGGCATCTTCAATGACTTTGGCCTCCAGATGTCCACCGCCAATGGTGTCAATGATATTGCCATCGGATAGGACAATCATTCTGGCCCCCATGTTTCTTGGAGCCGAACCGTCTTTATGGACAATGGTTGCCAGCACAAAGGGTGTGTTAGCTGAAAGGAGGGTACATATATTGAACAGGATGTTTTTCATCAATCCACAAAAGTCATGTCAGGGATTCCGACAATGCTCCTTCCTTCATAAAAGCAGGCTTTTTTTGATCAATGTTTTTGCAATTTCAATCTTGTAGGCGTTCTTGCTCAGAGGTTTAGCTCCTTTCAAAGCAGCTTCAGCGGCGGCCGCTGTCAACGCCTCTTCCGGAACATTTCCTCTCATCGTTTGTTCGGCCTCCTGAGCCCTGACGGGTTTGTGCGAAACGCCTCCAAGAGCTATTTTAGCATCCTGGCACATTGACCCCTCCATGCTGACGAGGGACGCGACGCTAACCACGGCAAAGTCAATTGGTTTCCGTAATGTAAATTTATGAAAGGACTGGCGCGCGCCCTGGGACGGCAAGAGGGACCTGATCTCCGTAACAATTTCATCGGATTTCATGACCGTTCCTAAGGGCGTATAGAAATCCCGGATACCAATCTCCCTCTCACCTTCCGGACCACGGAGCGTGATGATGCCATCCAGGACTGACAAAGCGACCGCGATGTCAGAAGGACAGACGGCAAAACATCCTTTCCCGCCCATAATCGCATGATAGCGGTTGTCTCCTTTAACCGCAGGGCAGGGTCCTTTCTTTTCTTTTCGCAGACAATCGAATCTTCCCCCGATCGCATGGGGATATCGATAGTACCAGCACCGGATATCCTGGCAGATGTTGCCGCCAATGGTGGCCACGTTCCGGATTTCATTTGTGGCAACGGTCTCGGCAGCAGTTGCCAGTAAAGGACATTTTTCTTTGATCAGTGGTGAGCAAATGATGTCTTTTAATCTGACGAGGGGACCGATACGGAGGAAACCGTCCGTTCCCGACTCTATCTTGTCCAGTCCCTTAATATTTTTTATATTGACGACTGCCTCAGGGTAATCCGGAAGAATGTTGCTCTTGAGAACACCAAGCAGATCCGTTCCCCCCGCGATTATTTTTGATCGGCCTTCATAGGTTTTGAGCAGCAACACAGCTTCATCGACGGAATTTACTGTAAAATGTTTAAATGGTTTCATTTACTTTCTGCTCCCTGAATTTTTCCTAAGGCCCTGAGAATTTTATCAGGTGTAAGCGGATAGTCGAAAAATTGTTTTCCGACGGCATTGGAAACTGCCATAAGAACCGCTGCCGGGGTTGGCGCGGTTGAGATTTCTCCAAGCCCTATGGCTTTAAACTGGTGCGTCGGGAACTGCGATTCCAGAATCACGTCGTCAAATTCGGGCAACTCGGCAAAGGTTCGCCATTTATAGTCGATCATATTGGAGGTCATGATATGACCATTTTGCGGATCGATCACGGATTCTTCCATAATGGCCGTGTCAATTCCGGCGGAGCCCAGCGATCCCCGGATCTGACCTTTCAGGGCAAGGGGATTGATGATCTGACCGGCATCTGTCGCGGCAAGTACTTTGAGAATTTCAATTTTGCCGGTTTCAATATCCACTTCAACTTCAGTAAAAATCATCATGAAATTGGGCTTGGTAAAGTCGGTGTTAAAACGTCCGAATCCTGTAAAGGATTGAAACGGACCTGTTATAAAGAACCACGGCATGGCCTGATCGGGCTTATCCTTTTGAAAAACAATGCCATCGGCCGTATCCATATTTTCGGCGGCCGTGTTGAATTTTTCGGCTGCTTTTTCCAGGAGCTGTTTCCGGGCATCCTGAGCCGCGGCGATGACCGCTGATCCGCATGCATAAGTGCCTCTTGATCCTACCAGACCGGACTCCACCGGATTCACCAGGGAGTCCGGGGGCGTCATCTTTACTTTTTCCAATGGTAGCTGCAAAACTTCTGCAACCATTTTACATAAACTGTCCCTTTGACCCATCCCCGCTTCTGCGACGAGGATTTGCACAACCGCTTCGCCGCCCGGCATCAGCCTGACATAAGCTTCGGAGCGGTCTTCCCCAACGTCCGCATTGCCGTGCAGACTGACGCCCACACCTGTTTTTTTTGTACCTTTTTCTGTGGTGGGTTTAAGCCATCCTTTCCATTTTTCCTTCCAACCGAAGGCTTCGCCGCCTTTTTCCATGGCCTTCCGATAATCCATGCCTCCACAGACATGCCATTTATTATCCCGCCAGTAATATCCGTCGCCATCTTTGACATAGTTTTTCTTAAAGAACTCAAGGGGATCGATATCGGCTTCTTGCATGGCTATGGAAAGAATAGGCAGGAGTGAAGATTTGAGCTCTTGGCCGCCAAATCCACGGACAATGCCGGATGGAGTCCGATTGGTCAGTACACATTTTGCCTTGAAGTCCCAGTTCTTGCACCGGAGCGCCAGTTGAGCTTCACCGCATCCCACAGCCAGTTGCATGAATCCCATAGGGGCATTCGCACCATAGCCCATGAGCCAGTCCCCTTGAATGGCCGTAAGCGTTCCATCTTTTTTCATTCCAATCTTTCCATGAATCCTGGATGCGGGTCTCAACACAAAAGCATTCAGATGTTCCGCTTTCGTGTAGTAGATTTTGACAGGTCTGTTGGTTGCCTTGGCCAGTGCCGCAGCATGAAGAGAGATATTGAACAATAGATTCTTGGAGCCGTAGCTGCCACCGCAATAGGTGGCTATGGAACGTATTTCTGTAAAATTAAGGAACATGGAATATAAAATATTAGCCCAGGAGGGGCTTTGTGTTGCCGACCAGACAATCGCTTCTTCAGGACCTTCCCATTTTACGATAATGCCGGGAGGTTCAGGGGGCAGAGGATTGGGAATGCCATCATAAGAGCAGGTTCCCTGGCAGATGATATCCGCCTCCTGAAATCCTTTTTCAACATTTCCAATCCTGATGTGATGCAGGGGTGCATCTTCAAATCCTTCAACCCCAAGCGGTAAGGCATCCGGCATCATGTTTTGAGGAGCAAAGTCGTACAGCTGAGGAGCCTCGGGCTTAATTGCTTCGTCCAGATCATAGACGGCCTCCAGCTGTTCATATTCCACCTTGATAAGCTCAATAGCGGCCTCGGCAATTTCCCTGGTTTCTGCGGCGACAAGTGCCACGGCATCTCCCACATAGCGCAATCTTCTGTCAAGCACAGGAATATGAGGCGGGATTCCAACTGTCCAGGAAGGTATATTTTTATAAGTGAGAACCGCCTTGACACCAGGCAGATTTTCCGCGTTACGCGTATCAATGCTTTGGATGTTTGCATGGGGATAAGGACTCCGCAGTGTCTTTCCGATCAGCATGTCCGGCATTTTGATGTCGTCAAAGAACGCTGCCTTTCCAGTCACGATCTCCTTCGCGTCCTTTCGGGGGAGTTGTTTTCCTATATATCTATAGTTATTTGTCATCGCTGGCCCTCTTTGCTTTCTTCGTAGCGTCAATAACTGCGTCCACCACCTGGTAATGGGTGATGCAACGGCAGTAATGTCCGGAAAGGGCTTCTTTGACGTCATTTGTTTCAAGATTCGATTTTTTATCTATTAACACTTTGGAAGCCATGATGATGCCTGGTGTGCAGAATCCGCACTGAAATGCGCCATGATCAATAAAAGACTGCTGAAGAGGATCTAAATGACCGGTTTCCGGATTTTGCAATCCTTCAATGGTCGTGATGCTCTTGCCATCACATTCAATGGTAAGCATCATACAGGACAATACCGGCTCCCCATCCATGATGACAGTGCAGGCTCCGCAAGCCCCTTCATCACAACCTTCTTTAGTGCCCGTAAACCCCAGTGTTTCGCGAATCGTCTGAAGCAAGGTGTGGCAGGGTTGAACCTGGTGCGGCGCCATTCCCACCTCCAGTGAAAAGTTATTTCCGTTGATGGTGAGATGAATTGTTTGAATTTGATTCTGGCTATCGGGTAAAGGGCTCGTTGTCATAATATCTCCAAAATTACATTTTTATGTAGTTCGGTTTCAATGTTATTAAAGTTAAAAATTCTGGTTGTAACCTAGCATAAATTTCTTGATTTGAAAATTGTGGACTACAGGAAGCTATACGTACCAAATTCTATTCAGAGCAGATGACAGGTTATATTGGACTTCTGGACTTTTGTTTCCATGCGATATAATCCGCCAGATTTCTTGAAGGATTGTCAAATTTAACGCCTTCGTTATACGACTCATCTTCGATAACAACCTTCATCCACTTTACCTGTCCGATGGTGCCTATCTTTCTTTGCATATCTTCTAATGAGAAATCTACCTTAAGGAGTGTCTCCACGGGCAGCAGAACATCGGTCTTAATTCTGGCGCCGGAGACGGAGATATTCATACTATAGCCATGAGTGACTTTTTCTTCAGGAAGATTTTTTTTGTCGGAAATCACGGCTATGGTAACTTCATTCACATCTTCCAGTCGTTCCGCTTTTCTTTTCTCATCCATAAAGCAGGAAATTATTTCTTCTTAGTCTTTCGTTTAGCTTTTGTCTCTGCTTTCATTTTGGGCTTGGATTGAGGCGTAATCTTTGCCTTGGCCTTTGACCGCGGTTGCGGTTTTCCGGCAATGGGAGGAAAGTGCTTCAGGCACCAGACATTTTCATCAACGTATTTCTTGAATTCTTCGCTGCCGTTCATGTAATTAACAAACAATTTCTCAAGGACCTTTTTTGCCTCTTCAGGAATATAATTTTTCTGATTTAAGAAAGCACCGAACATTTTCTCGGTCTGATCCCGGAACGTGACCATTGCATTGTTGTCAAAAAATTCCTGAAACCTGGCGTATCCCTCATCGATAGCCTTCTTTAGTTCTTCAAGTCCCTTATTGTATGAACCGGTGCACTGTTCCAGTACTTTTATTCCTTCATCGCTGATGCCGGGCACATGATCGATAAAAGTCTTCACAAGATTTTCCGCCTGCTCCTGAAGCGTTAAAATGGTCGAAAAGCAGTTATCAAAGGCTTTTTTGTGTAAATCAATCATCTGATTCACTATTTTTTTATTTTCCATGATTGCCTCCTTTTCTTAGATTGAATTTTAGAATATCACTTTTAGCAGTTTTAGTATGTTGTGATCATACTAAAACTGATGCGTTTTTTTCCACGATATGTAATTTTTAATTTTCTGGATTGCTTCACCGGGTGTATTAACGAATTCCACTCCCGACTCATAATACTGATCTTCAATGATGACCTTGATCCATTTTACTTTGCCCAGGGCGGTTATCTTTTGTTGCAGATCCTTTAATGTAAAGTCTATTTTAAGGATCGTGCCCACAGGCAAAACTATTGTCGCACGCAATCTGGCACCCGACACAGAAATATCCTTGCTGTGACTATAGATGACTTTATCCGCAGAAAGATCTTCTTCTCCGGATATGACAGATATGATGACTTCATTAACATCTTCCAGGCGTTCCGTTTGTCTTCTTTCTTCCATATCAATGCCTGGATCTTTTTTCCCTGCAGAATCCACGTCGATAGTATCATCGGCTGAACGATTCATGTCTGCCTGCCTGCTCTTAAGCCAGGATCTCGCCGCATCAATATCTTCAAAACACTTCCAGGACAGGCCTGCGTTTAATGCCAGTGTTTCCTGATATTTTTCGTATTCAGCATTCTCCGGATGATAGACAATCGCAATGTTCACGCCTTTTCTATCTGCCGGAAAATTTTTAACGCGCATATAGGCTTCCGTGTACCCGAAACGCCCCTTAATGGTGCGAACATCAACTAATACAGATTCCCCATTACCTGCTTTTATAATAGCAAGAACTTCATTGGTTAATTTTTCAACTTCGTTTTCCTTTACTTCACCTGCTTCTGTAATTTCCAGAATTCCATTATTAAAGGATGACGAAACCCTGTATGTTGATTTCTGTTCCATGGACGACTCCTTATCAGAGCAAGTGTATGCACAGTAAAGATATAAGACAATGGGGATGGAGTTAGTTTACTATTAAATAATTGATTGTCAAGAACTGTATTGATGAATGTAAGGAGCAAATGATTTGTCCGGTATTGTAGCACATAAACTGTCCGGTTGCTAAGTTGCCTCAATGGAGGTGACGGATGAGACGGACAGAGATGCTACAGGAGATGCGGAAGATGCGATTTTTAGAGATGTATGGAGGCTGGCAGGAAGGGAGATTAAGCCAGGAAGAAGCGGCAATGGTTTTAGGGGTATGCCCCCGGACGTTCCGGCGTCAGATATGCCGGTATGAGGAGAAGGGTTTGGAAGGACTGAACGATAAGCGTCTAACCCAAGCCTCTCAGCGGAGAGCGCCGGTGGATGAAGTGATAAGAGTGACGGGACAATATCGAAGTCGTTATCGGGGGTGGAACGTGAAGCATTTTTATTCTTGGTATGTGAGGGATGGAGGCAAGCGGAGTTACACCTGGGTGAAGAATACGCTTCAGAAGCACGGTGACGTTCAGAAATTAAAGAAGAAAGGGACCCATCGTCGGAGAAGAGAGCGCAGCCCGTTGCCGGGCATGATGATTCATCAAGATGGGAGTTCCCATGAATGGGTTTTGGGCAAGAAGTGGGATTTGATTGTGACCATGGATGATGCAACCAATGAGCATTACAATGCCTTTTTCGTTCCGGAAGAAGGAACAGGGAGCAGTTTTCAGGGAGTTCAGGACGTTATCCTCAGGAAAGGGCTATTCAGCACCATTTATACGGATCGAGGCAGTCATTATTGGTACACACCGAAAGAAAGGGGCAAGTTGAGCAAGACCGAACTGACCCAGTTTGGCCGGGCGATGCAGCAACTCGGCATTGTGATGATCCCAGCCTATTCCCCGAGGCCAGAGGACGAAGTGAAAGAATGTTCCGCACCCATCAGGACAGGCTGGTCAAGGAACTTGCCCTGCACAACATTACCAGCATGGAGGAAGCCAATCATTATATCAAAAAGACCTATCTGCCGGCACACAACAGGGAGTTTAAACAAAAACCCCAGGAGGAGGGGTCCGCGTTTATTCCCTGGGCAGGAGCCCATTTAGAGGACATTCTGTGTGAACACCATGAGCGGACAGTCACATCGGACAATTGCGTGGCTTTTGACAACATCACGCTCCAGATTCCGCCGGATCAGTATCGCTGTCATTACGTCCGGGCAAAAGTAAATATCCACCGTTACACGGACGGTTCCCTGGCGATCTTTCACGGCCCGCGCAAGCTGGCTGATTATGATCAAAACGGACATTTAAAGAAAAAGAAAAAAAACAAGGCAGCGTAAGTCCGCCGCGGCCAAAACCGAAGGAAAAGGGCGGACGGCCTAGCCCGAAGCCCCTCTCCTTGAACATTGTTAAAAGCGGACATATCATGTGCTACAAAATAGGACTTTTCTATTTGCTGCTAACAAATTATCTCCTCTACTTGTCAAATCATAATTTTTCTGAAATAATAAAAAAAATTAAGATAGACGATCAAAGAAGAAATGCAAAACGAAGAAACAAACAACAAAAGAATCAGGGAGATTAAAGGTGCTGTCTGCCTCGCCCTGGCTCTTTTTTTTCTTTTATGCCTTGTGTCGTATCATCCCCTGGACCCTTCCTTTACCCATTTTGTCGCCGGCGACCAGACAACCCATAATTTTACGGGGAAGGCAGGATCCTATACAGCCGATTCACTCGTACGAGTGCTTGGCATCGCTTCTTTTCTTCTCCCTTTCATGCTTTTCTTTTGCAGTTTTAAATATTTTTTAAGACAGGATTATTCGATTACAACGCACCGGGCAGTGGGATTTTTATTTTTTCTTCTCTCCTTTGCCGGCATTATGGCGCTGCTCACAGATGGTGGTATCGATTTTCGCGGTGTAAGGCTGAAGAACGGCATCGGCGGCTTGATCGGCGTATCCGTGGTCGGTCTGTTGCGTATATATTTTAACACGGCGGGAACCTATATTATTTTATTTTTGACGCTGGTCGTGGCGTTGACTTTTATGTTTGAATTTTCCATGGTTTCTTCAACCGGAAAGATTTCACAATTTGCCGCAGCTCTTTTCATTTTATGCAAAAACCGCATCTCTTCCTTTACCGGTTTTGTTCTCAAAAGTGCGAAAAAAACGGATGAAAAATCCGAACCGCCGGTAATTGAAGAACCTCAACCGGTGATCAAAAAAACACCCCCGAAAAAAGTTGAACAGACACACTTTGATTTTACCAAATCCAAAATGGATGACAAATTTAATCTTCCGCCCCTGACGTTACTGGAAGATGCTCCGCAAAAGGACGCCCGAGTGAAACGGGACGCGCTGGTAACCAACTCCCGAATCCTGGAAAAAAAATTAGCCGACTTCGGGGTTGACGCTCGCGTAGTGGAAGTGCTGCCCGGACCGGTGATTACGATGTATGAGCTGGAACCTGCTCCCGGCGTGAAAATCAACAAGATCGTCAATCTCTCCGATGACCTCGCGCTGGCGCTGATGGCGCCGAGCATTCGGATTCTGGCGCCTATTCCCGGCAAATCGGTCATCGGCATTGAAATACCAAACTTAAAAAGAGAATCGGTTTTTCTCAAAGACGTCATCGACAACACGTCCTTTTCCGAATCGTCATTCCGTCTGCCGATTGCGCTGGGCGTGAATTTTGTGGGCACACCGGTCATTGCCGACCTGACCAAAATGCCTCACCTGCTTATTGCCGGCACCACGGGTTCCGGCAAGAGTGTCGCACTCAACGCCATGATCTGCAGCATCCTCTTTAAAGCCCAGCCGGAAGATGTCAAGTTCCTGATGATTGACCCCAAGAGACTGGAACTGTCCTCTTACGAAGGCATTCCGCATCTGATGCATCCGGTGGTCACCGATCCGAAAAAAGCTTCCCAGGTCCTGCGCTGGACGGTGGAGGAAATGGAACGGCGCTATAAAATTCTGAACGATCTGAAAGCGAAAAGCATTGACGCCTACAACGAATTGCTTCTCAAAGGATTAAAGAGCAAGACGGTTTTAGCCATTCCCAAACAAGCCGATCCCGATCAGGAAACTGACAAAACCGCGGACAAGGCGGGCAGCGACCATGAAGTAAAGGAAATCAAACACACAAAGCTTCCGTACATTATCGTGGTGATTGATGAACTGGCCGACCTGATGATGGTCGCGCCCAGAGATGTGGAAGAATCGCTGACCCGTCTGGCACAGATGGCGCGGGCAGCCGGCATCCATTTGATTATCGCCACGCAGAGACCTTCGGTGGATGTCATTACCGGTTTGATCAAAGCCAACTTCCCCACCCGCATTTCGTTTCAGGTCTCCTCCAAAATTGATTCGCGCACGATTATTGATCAGCAGGGAGCGGAAAAACTGCTGGGTGCCGGAGATATGCTCTTCATCCCGCCGGGCACATCCAAACTCTCGAGAATTCACGGCGCATATGTTTCGGATAAAGAAATCTCACGCATCGTTGATTACATCAAAATGCAGGCGCAGCCGGCTTATGATTCCTCTATTGAAAAATTTGCGCTGGCTGCCGCGCAAACCCAACATGAAAGCGATGACGATTTCGATGAAAAATACGACGAGGCTGTCGCCCTGGTGAGCGAACTGGGGCAGGCCTCCATATCACTTGTCCAGCGCTACATGAAAATCGGTTACAACCGCGCGGCGCGGATCATTGAAAAAATGGAAGCTGAAGGCGTTGTCGGTCCTTCCGACGGCGCGAAACCAAGAAAAGTTCTGATTAGAAAGCTGCCCGGTTGAAAACTGCACATCAAAATCATGGTCATATATTCCAAAGTAAGCGGCACAGTCTTATCCCCACCGCTGGGCGGGATGGTTCGACTGACAAATTTCAATCCACTTCGTTTTCGAAATTTGAGTCTCACAGCAAAGTCCGTATTATCAGCCTCGGCTGTCCGAAAAATCTGATTGATTCGGAAGTTATGGGAGGCTTGTTGCGTGGGTCCGGCCATCAACTGGTTGAAAAAAATCACGAGGCGGACATCGTTATTATCAACACCTGCGCTTTCATTACTCCCGCCAAGGAAGAAGCCATTGAGGAAATTCTGATTCTGGCTGAAGAAAAAAAGAAAAAGCCCGGCATGAAGATTGTCGTCGCCGGCTGCCTCGCGCAGCGCTACGGCCAAGACCTGTTCACGCAAATGCCTGAAGTGGATTTATTGATCGGAACCGGCGAAGTCGGCAACATTGTCACCCACATCCATAAAATAAAGCAGCCGCAATACAAAAGAACTTCTGTCATCACCAAACCGGATTTTCTAATGACCTTTCATCATCCGCGGATTTTGCCACCAGAAACGACAAGCGCGTATTTGAAAATTGCTGACGGATGCTCCAATCGCTGTTCCTACTGTGTCATTCCTTCCATTCGCGGTAGAGCGCGAAGCCGCCGGCCGGATGATATTCTTCGTGAAGCCGAATCTCTGGCCAAAAGAGGAATAAAAGAAATCATCATCACCGCTCAGGATACCACCCGTTACGGCTATGATTTAAACGGACGTCCGCGTCTGTCTTCTCTATTACAAGAAATGGCAAAGATCAAAGATATCCAGTGGATTCGTCTTCTCTATGCCCATCCGGCTCGTGTGACAACGGATTTACTGGAGACCATCGCCGCCCATGAGAAGATCTGCCGGTATCTTGATCTGCCTGTTCAGCACATAGACAACGATATTTTACACGCCATGAATCGTAAGGTAACTGCCGATCACATAAGAAAAGTTATCGAACAGGCCAGAGCCATCATTCCCGATATCGCGTTAAGAACATCGCTGATTGTCGGATTTCCGGGTGAAACACCTGCCAGATTCACCCGTCTGCTCGATTTTGTGAATGAGACAAAGTTCGATCATCTCGGAGTCTTTACCTATTCCAGAGAGGACGGAACGAAAGCAGCGGATTTAAAAACGCAGATTTCTGAAAAAGAAAAACAGCGCCGCCGCGAAACCATCATGCAGGAGCAGGCGTCAATCTCCGCGGCAAAAAACAAAACCTTGATCGGCTCCTTTCAGGACGTGCTGATTGAGCAAACAAGCGACCGTGACAATTACCGATACATGGGAAGATGCCGCCGGCAGGCGCCGGAAATAGACGGCGTTACGTATGTAAAAGGCATAAAAAATCCGATCGGCAGTATCGTTCGTTGCAAAATAATTGCCGCCGATGACTACGACCTGTTTGGAAAGATAATCAATGAATAATTTGGGAAGGCAAGAATCAATGATTCGGTTTTACCATCCAGGGGTGAGGAGCATATACCCCTGGATGGTCATTGACCTGAAATCTAAAAAAATTAATTTAAAACAAGAACATACTTTTTCTTACCATTTAAAAGACTCAAGTCTTCCTGGTTTTTGACTAAAGCATATCCCTTTCTGCCAAAACGTAATGCCTCCTGATAGGAGGTCATGTAAACGTCGATATTACCACGATTTTTACGACTTGTCCTGTCTTTGACGACAAAGGTTCCCAAATCTTTGATTTCAATTTTAGTCCCTAATTTAAGTCCTTGACGTTCCAAGTCTGGTGAAACAGCGACTATTCCGGTTTTAACCATTTCCCCGGAAGCCGTTTTACCCTTATTATGGTAACACTCTTTCAATGTGTACGCCGTTACAAACACTTTGTTTTCTTCCGCCCATACACTGACGGATGAAATCCACAGGATACAGATTCCTAAAAGCACAACTTTTGCTACTAATAGGTTTATTCTTGTCATAATTACCTCCTTGTGTTGAAAAGAGCAAAATTACTCTTTTGCACAGTTTGGGTTATGGCTACCTTGGCCTACCCGTAGCTCCTCTATTTAAACACTCCAATTACGAGTGGTATATGTCAATATGTCCTTATCACTTTCATACTGATCAACTAACGGGATATATCATGAAAAATACAGAGTACATATAAGGACTAACTTAAAAGGTGGCACACCATATATAAACGGCTCTTCGAAGTCAAACACTTTTTTCAGGAGGGACTTGAGTGAAAAAAACTTATTTATTTCCATTCCTTACCATTTTCCACTGCGGGCACAACTCCGATGATCCCGGCTGATACTCACGGCAGACCGCCGGTCTTGTTTCGTATATCGAACAAAGCCAGAGACCTTCTGAACGATTCAGAAAAGGACATTCCTTCGGAGAAATACCGGTTTCCGAAGAAATCATTCTGTCCCCCGCCCAAACAAGATGGCGGTTCTCGATAACTTCCAGAATATCCTGCCTGTCTTCGGCTCGCCAACGTTCATAATCTTCTTGCTGCGCGTAGGCAAACATATCGACAAAACAACACTTGCCGCAGCATAAACAGAAAAGCTCCTTTTTCATAACGTGTTCCTCTGGTTTTTTGATTTCATCGAAATAATACTTAAGAATTTCTTTGATACCATTTAATGCCCACCTTCATTATCTCATATTTGAATATTATTTCATATTGTTTCCATCATTGCTTTAAGATTACCTTTTTCAACTTTAGCCATGACCACGGAATTTACTCTTTGAAATAAGCACTTAATTGTTGTATGAATTTTATCCATGCTCTTGAATGAGCATAAAGGAGTTTGCGGCAAAATGAACAACAAAGCAGAAACAAAACCGATACGACCGGAACTGGCCGAGATGATCAAAAGGCACTCCTTCGCTCTTGACGAAAACCGCCCCGACGCGGTGGCAAAACGCCAGCAGAAAAATCAAAGAACAGCCCGTGCCAATGTCGAAGATTTATGCGACGCCGGAAGTCTTATTGAATACGGTGCACTGGCGATTGCCGCTCAGCGCGGACGGCGCTCGGAAGAGGATTTAATCAGCAAGACTCCCGCTGATGGACTGATCGCAGGCATCGGTTCTGTGAATGGCTCTTCATTCGAATCCAATAAATCCCGCTGTATGGTCATGGCTTACGACTATACGGTGCTTGCGGGCACTCAGGGCTTCTTCAATCACAAGAAAATTGATCGGATGCTCAAGCTTGCCCATGAGCAAAGTCTGCCGCTGGTGTTATTTGCGGAAGGCGGCGGCGGCAGGCCGGGGGATGTGGACGCCATCGGTATTATGACAACCGGTCTGGACTTATCAACCTTTGGAGCATTCGCCAAGTTAAGCGGTAAAGTTCCCGTGGTGGGTGTTGTCTCCGGTTCCTGCTTTGCGGGCAACGCGGCGCTTTTGGGCTGCTGCGATGTAATCATCGCGACAAGAAATTCTAATATCGGCATGGGCGGCCCGGTGATGATTGAAGGCGGCGGATTGGGTGTCTTTAAAGCAGAAGAAGTCGGTCCGATTGATGTGCAGAGTGCCAACGGCGTGGTGGATATCGAAGTAGCCGATGACGTAGAGGCGGTTGCCGCTGCTCGAAAATATCTTTCCTATTTTCAGGGAAAAACTGCAAAGTGGGAAGCAGCCGATCAGCTTCGTTTGCGCGATCTGATTCCTGAAAACAATAAACGTGCCTACAACGTTAGAACTGTCATTAAAGCTCTTGCCGATATGGATTCTTTTCTGGAACTGCGTCCGAAGTTCGGTCCCGGCATGATTACCGGATTTGTGCGCATCGAGGGCCAACCTTTTGGCTTGATCGCCAATAACTGCATGCACATGGCCGGCGCCATTGAAGCGGAAGGAGCGGACAAGGCGGCTAAACTTATGCAGATCTGTCAGGCACATGGCTTGCCAATTCTTTCGTTGTGTGACACGCCCGGTTTTATGGTGGGGCCTGAAATTGAAAAGCGCGCGCAGGTGCGTCATGTCTGCCGGATGTTTGTCATCGGTTCGCATCTGACGGTTCCCTACTTCACCGTTGTGCTTCGACGCGGCTACGGATTGGGTGCCATGGCCATGGCGCGAGGCGGTTTTCACGAATCATTTTTCACTGCCGCATGGCCGACAGGAGAATTCGGTGCCATGGGTATTGAAGGCGCCATCAAGGCCGGTTTCAAAAAGGAACTCGCCGCAGTTGATGATGAAAAAGAGCGTGAAAAACTCTACGAACAACTGGTAGGAGAACTATATAAACGGGGCAAGGCTTTAAATATTGCAGCTTATGTGGAAATAGATTCGGTCATTGATCCGGCCGATACACGCAAATGGATTATGCAGGGCATCAAATCCGTGCCTTCGGATCAACACAGGAAACCCCGCCACTCCTTTATTGATCCCTGGTAAAAGGCGGTTATATCAATGCAAATTCAAGATGTTTTCAGTTCATATAAAGACGATCTTCAGCAGGTCGAGAAGTGCATCAATGACCATGCGACGTCCGAGATTACATTGATTCCTGAAGTTTCGCACCATCTCATTGACAGCGGCGGGAAAAGATTCCGCCCTCTTCTGCTGATGATCAGTGCCGGCCTTTGCGGTTACCGGGGAGAAAGCCGTTTCCCCATGGCCGCCGTCATGGAATTTATCCATACCGCCACGCTGCTGCATGATGATGTCATTGATGAGGCGACCATGCGCCGCGGTAAGACATCCGCGAACAACATATGGGGAAACGCCGCGAGCGTTCTTGTGGGTGACTTTCTTTATTCCAAGTCCTTTATTCTGATGACGTCCGTTGAAAATACCGCCATTTTGAAACTCATGTCCAGGGTCACGAACATCATGTCCGAAGGCGAGGTGTTTCAACTGATCAAATGCGGCGACGTAAATATGACCGAAGAGGAATATTTCAACATTATTGAAAAGAAAACAGCCGTTCTGATTTCCGCTGCCTGTGCCGCCGGAGCGATTCTGGGATCGGCGTCGAAGGAAAAAATTGACGCCCTAGCGCTATTCGGCAGGAACATCGGCATGGCCTTTCAGATCACGGACGATATTCTCGATTATACGGCCAAGGGAAAAGATTTCGGCAAGTCCATCGGCAAGGATCTGGAGGAAGGCAAAATTACGCTGCCGCTGATTTTCGCTCTTCAGCAAAGTAACGTGGAAGAAAGAAACCTCATCCAAGAAATCATCAGGCGCAAAAAAGGATCCCAAAAAGCGGCGCGGGAAATAACACGGTTGATTCAAAAATATCAGGCAACGGAATCTTCGCTGGACGTTGCAACCAAATTCATCAACGAGGCAAAGGCACAATTGGATGTTTTTGACGAAAGTCCTGAAAAAGACCATCTGCTCACGGTTGCCGATTATATTCTTACCCGCAATTTATAACCCCCTCTTAATCAGATGATTCAATTTATCTTAGAAGAAATTTTTTACATATTCCCGGAACATTTCTTTGACTTGCGGATTTTTCTCTTTTTCATACAGTCTTTCAAATGTTCCAGGTAACCATTGCGTGGAACGGGCCAGTTCATCATAAAGTTCAAAGTAAGTGCTTGCCCCCAGTTGAAATCCCACACCTGCAAAGGCGTCGGCAAGGCGGTCTTTGAAATTGAGCGCTCCTTTAGACGAATGAATATGCCATGCCTTCCGGGCAATATAAAAAGCAAGCTTCAGGGCATTCCCGTAAGAGCCCACGCGTTTCATGGTGTCGTAAAGCATATAAAAAACCACCAGCGGGCTGTTAAACAAGGTATCGGGAATTCGGCGATTGCTCTCCGTCAAATCGGCAATGGTCAGGGAGCAGAAATAATCCATGGATCCCGGATTCCCGTAAATCAATTCACCCGTTTTCAGGCCTTTGATAAAATCAAGTGAGCCGGGCAGATTGCTCAGACATGTGGGTTGAATGCCGATATTGTTTTTCGCGCAGAATTCGACAATTTTTCTTCCTGAATGATCTTCCAGGGAATGAAAATAATCGAACGGCATACCGAACATAAACGCTCCATGAATGGAAATGCCGTAATCCTGAATTCTTTTTATTCTCGATGCGTAATATTCTTCAACCGTTGTTTTAGCTTGCTTGATTTTCGCCACAATGTTTTTTCCAACGACTTCCAGATTTCTGATATCCAGCGATTCCAGCCCGATAAAAAAATGGGAGGCGCCGGATCGCCTTAATTTTTCCAGAAGCTTTTCACTATCGGCCACGTCGATGCTGATTTGCGCGGCGTAGTTGATCTTCAGCGGACTCTCAATCATGGCATCCAGCACATCGTGTAATTTTTTCCCGCCAAACAAAAGATTATCCGGTGAAATAAAATAAAACCGGTTTTTTAAATTGGCACCGTTTTTCTGCTTCTCCAGCAATTCAGCGGTAAAGTCTTCCGGTGTGCGGGACGTGAACCTTCTTTTTTCTTCGGGAAATGAGGAGATGGAGCAGAAGCTGCATGAAAACGGACACCCCAGAAAAGGCGTGGTCACGTTGGTTTCGATGATCCGGGATAGCAGCGGACCGATCACCGGAAATTTTTCGATAAAGTATGGCCTGATTTTAGGCAGTTCGATGACGCGATCACAGCCCCAAACACCGTCTTCAATCGGAATCTGCCCGTAATACGCCTTTTTCAAATTTGAATTTTTGACATCCGCAACGATTTCTTTAATGGTGGACAGGTCACCTGCGCCAATCACCTGGGCAACCAGTTCGGGGTGCGGGAGATAACGGTTCAGATAAATATCGATATCGTGAGGACTGGTGGAAACGTGAATGCCGCCGATGACCACCGGAATTCCAGCCCTGTTCAAAACAAGTGTTGCCGCGCACGCTGTCGGAAAAGTGGAACTGATCAGAGACATGAAAACGGCTATCGGCTTATAACCTTGTTCTGAAATGATCTGTCCGATCGTTTTGCGGGTGTCATCGGCCAAAATCACCTTCGCTTCCTGATCCGCCCGGCAGATCTGATTGGCGATATAATACGCTTTATAAGGTTCGATCGCCATTTGTTCGAGCATGCCCTTTCTGAGCAGATTTGTGTCAAAGGTCAGGAAGTCCGTGTAATTTTCGTCATGACAATCCACCAGTTTTCTTCCTGTTAAATACTCAACGACATCCACGGTCTCAAAATGCTGATCGCCGATTTTCCCCATCAAATCCACTGTCGTGGGATCATACATGATGTAATACTTATGATTATTGGTTTGAGGTGACATACTCATGAGTTTAGTGTTGATGTTCGATTTATTTTAAAATTTCTTAACATCCGGCAGAGTTCCTGGTCTTGATGAACTCGGTTTATGGAAGCTGGTATTTTTTGTCTCTAAATAATCTAAGACAGGCATCCGCAACGGCGCTGTCATAAATGATTCCTTTATTTTTTTCAATTTCTTCCAACGCAAATTTAATACCCAGAGACGGACGATAAGGACGGTGGGAAGCGATCGATTCCACAACATCGGAAACCGCCAGAATGCGAGCCTCAATAAGGATTTCCTCTCCTTTAAGTTTTCTCGGATAGCCCGAACCGTCCATTCTTTCATGATGCTGGTAAACCACTTCGGCCAGCGGCATCGATGATTCGATATGCTTCAACATTTCATATCCGCTTGTCGCGTGTTCTTTAATCAAAGAAAACTCGAGATTGGACAGCTTAGTGGGTTTCGTCAGAATTTCCGCCGGAATGGATAATTTGCCAATGTCATGGATGGAACCGGCCAGACGAATCCCTTCAATTTTGTCCTGTGGAAAGCCCATCTCTTCCGCTATGGCGCACGCCAGGCTTGCCACTCGCAACTGGTGCCCGGCGGTATAGGGATCTCTGGCTTCCACCACGGAAACCATCACTTGAATCGTGGCTCCAATCGACTTTTTCAGACTGTCCAGAGCGGTTTGCAGGTTTTCTTTCGCCTTTTCGTGACCCTGTATTTCATTTTGAAGTGCTTCGTTGACCTTTCGATAATCCTCGGTGCGTTCTTTTACCCTTTCTTCAAGTTCTGAATTTATTTTATTGACCTTCTCCTGCTCAATCTCCAGTTGCCGTTTCATGAAGAAGTCACGACGCGCATAGAACTCAATGGTGTAACAGGCCATCATACCCACGATGTTGGCGCTGATGAAGAAAAAGTTATTACCGATGAAAATATCAAATGGCGTGGGATTTATCCATACCGCTGCGACTTCGTACAAAGCGACCTGAAACCATCCGGCAAAAGTCGCCCAGGTAAAAAAGAGACGAATGAGCGTGTACCCCCAGGTAAACGTCAGCATCAAACCTGCATAATAGGAATAACTCACCGGTGGCGGAGCAACAACAATCATGGCCACAATGCCACCGCCTGCCATAATATAGGCCAAAGCAAGAACCGGCTGGATGTATTTCTCAAAGATATTCGTAAAAGACAGCAGCAGAACCAGAATAAGAGCCGGACCGATGACAATCAAACGAATCAACCAGATGGTGAGCATTTGCTTGGGCATCAGCAGCGCGTCCAGCACACCGAAAGCTGCGTAGAGGATTCCTCCAAAAATCAAAAACATTCGAATATGGACAAGGGATAACCTGTAATAATCTTTTAAAAACGGACCTTCCAGATGGGCTGATTCCCCCGTGAACTTGAGCGTCAGCGGGTGCAGATTCATTTTACCGTTGATGGATATAATATCTGAAAGAAAATTATTCAATCGGGACATCCTCAACTAAACACATTCGGGATTATAATATTTTGCATTGACCAATCCGTTACGATCATTTTTTAAAGCCATCGGAAGAAAGTCCATAATGTCTTGTGCTGTGATCCCGTCAGTGCCTTTTTTGGCCGCCGCCAGATCTCCGGCATAACCGTGCAGGAATGCCCCCTTACGCGTTGCTTCTGCAGCACTTAATCCCATGCCATACATAGCGGCAATGCAACCGGTCAGGACATCTCCCGAACCGGCCGTGGCCATGCCGGCGTTTCCGCTTAAATTAATATAAACATGGCCGTCGCTCGTACCGACAAGCGAATGCGCTCCTTTTAAAACAATGATGGCTTTCAGTTTTTTAGCTGTTTCCTGTAAAATCTCAATTTTCCCGGCGTTGATGCGATCTGCTGATTGACCGGTTAAACGCGCCATTTCGCCCGTATGAGGTGTTAGAATGGTTGGTGCTTTTCGATGGCGCAAAATCTCCGGTTTCTGAGCCACCGCAGTCAAGCCATCACCGTCAATGAGCAACGGCTTTTTAACTTCTGCCGCCATCGCCTGAATCAGGCTGACCGTCTCTTCCTGCAGGGAAAGTCCCGGTCCCATCACCACCATATCTACTTTATCCGATAACGTCAGCAATTCTTTTTTACTCTTCAAGGCCATGCTGCCGGTGGCTGTTTCCTCCTGTGGCAGGTAAACAATTTCCCGACCACGCTTCGCAATAACGGGAACCACCGAACCCGGCGCGGCCAGACGCGAATATCCTCCTCCCGATTTCAAAAAGGACATGGCCGCAAAGTACGGAGCACCGTAATAATTGGCCGCCCCAGCGATAAAAAGAACGTCTCCCATGGCGCCTTTATAAGTGTCAACCGGCCGTTCGGGCAAAGCCACATAATCATTGGTCTGAATCAACAGATTGCTTTGATCATAAAGAGAGGGCGGGAAGGAAATATGACTGACCCATAATTCTCCGCCCTGTTCATGGCCAGGATAAAGCATGTTGCCGACTTTGGGCAAACCGAAGGTCACGGTAACATCGGCTCGCACAGCCACACCCATCACTTGCCCCGTGTTGCCGTTCACACCGGAAGGAATGTCCAGAGACAAAACTTTTTTTCTACTTTGATTGATCAGCGAAATAATATCAGCCGCCAATCCGGCAACAGGTCGATCCAGACCGGTGCCTAAAATGGCGTCAATCACCGCGTCACAATGCGCTAAATCCTTTTTGGCGGAAGCCGCATGATTTAGCTTGACGACGTCTACCGGCAACCGGGTAATGATATCAAAATTGGTTTTGGCCGCACCTTTGAATTTTGCGCCATCGCTTAACAAAAATATTTTTACGCGCCCGCCCTGAGAATGAATCAATCTGGCCACAACCAGCCCATCCCCCCCATTGTTACCGGGACCGCAAAAGATGACGAATTTTTTATGGCCAAGGTCAATTTTATTCTTGAGCACATTCAGAGAAGCAATGCCCGCGTTTTCCATCAGGATTTCTTCGGCAATGCCCAGTTTATCGATAGCATAGCGATCCATTAATCGCATTTCATCGACATTGGCTATTTTCATCATAGTCACCCGCGTATATAAAGCTATCTCAGGATATTCTTTGTCGTAATCTGGCAGATTGCCGTTAAAAAATCAATCTATTCTTAAGACTTTGGCGCCGCGGATTTTTCCCTCTTTCAAATCCACCAGGGCACGATTGACTTCTTCGAGTCCATATTCTTCGGTTTCCGGAATGATGTGTATCTGAGCGGCCAGTTGCAGAAATTCCTCAATATCCCGACGTGCCACATTAGCGACACTTTTGATTTCTTTTTCCATCCAGAGATGATTGGAGTAATCCAGCTTTAAAAGAAAATTTTTGTCTGTTTCTTCTTTGCGTATCGCGTTTATGACAAGCCTTCCCGCCGGCTCCAGATTTTTAAGAGCCTCCACAACCGGTTTCCAGACAGGCGTTGTGTCAATAATGGCGTGAAGTTTTTTTGGGGAGGCCTGTCCTGTATCGCCCGCCCAAACGGCTCCGAGCTCCAGGGCAAACTTTTGCTCTTTTTCACTGCGGGCGAAAACAAATATTTCCGTGCGAGGATACCTGTGGTGAACCATTTTCAATACAAGATGCGCGGAAGCGCCGAATCCGGTCAGTCCCAGACGCTGTCCATCAACCAGATTGGTCAATCGCAAGGAACGATACCCGATCGCACCGGCACACAAAAGCGGCGCAGCCTGAATATCGGAAAATACCTCGGGAATGGCAAAGGCAAAATCTTCAGCTACCGACAAATATTGCGCATACCCCCCGGAAACGTCTCTACCAGTGGCCTTGAAATCGGGACAGAGATTATCATGACCGGAAAGACATAAAGGACAGCAACCGCAGGAGGCGTTAATCCAACCGACACCGACCCTGTCCCCTCTCTTGAACTTTTGCGATGATTTTCCAGTTTTAGCAACAACACCGACAACCTGATGTCCCAAAATAACAGGTAATCGCGTTGGAGGTGTTCGACCTTCAATCTCATCAAGTTCTGTATGGCAGACGCCGCAGGCCGATACCTTGACCAGAATTTCGTTTCCGCTAATTTCCGGTGAGGGCATCTCGATTATTTTTAGCGGCTCTTTGTTTTCCTTTAAACTGGTTATCTGCTCTAAAATTGCCGCTTTCATTTCAGGGAAGCAGGTATGGCCAGTGGCACATCGACCGGCTTAATGTATTTTTTGATCAGATCCTGTGTGTTGTTCATCTTCAGTTTTTCAAACAAGAATGAAAACTGTTTCTCCAGCTCAGCGCCGATTTTTTCGCGGATATCAGCCGGCAGGTCCCACATATCCTGCTTGAAAGGACCAAACCCCTTTTTGCGGGTCTTGTAAATGAACTGTTCTTCCGTATCTTTTTCCTTCCATTCGTCCTTGCACACGGTTTTCAAATGTTCATAAATCTTCTTTTTTAGATCTTTCGGAAACTGAGCGCTGTCGTAAATGATATTCTGAAAGCCGGTGGCCAGATGAATCTCGGCCGTCGCCACAGCCGGGAATCTGTCAAAGGCTTCGTCGGGAAGTGTGGAAGCGCCGTGCTGCACCGCTCCGGACAGACCGTATTTGGAACGGGCTAGCGCTGATAATTTTTCCAGCACGTCGAAATCAATTTTAACCTTGGCAACCGTGCCGTCCGCCAGCGGAACGCCGCCGTGCGTTGTGCCCGTCTGCACACTGATTTTACTGATCCCCTTGAGCGATTCTCCGTGTTTCTTAAGTTCTTCCAGATACCCGTCCATATAGGCTTCCAGCTCTTCCACCGTGCTGTTTTTCCCTCCGACTTCTCCGATCTCACCGCCCACCGATATGGTGATACCTTCCGGTTCCAGATCGCGGATCATTGTGGTCAGTTCCGCCGCGAGACTGTAATTCGTCTTTTGCTGTTCCCGGATAGTGGGTTTGGATAAATCCACCAGGGTGGAGGTATCTATATCGATATTGTAGAATCCGGCCTCTATCGCTTCCCAGATGAGATTTTTCACCGCCTGTGTTTCTTTGGCGGCATCGGCGGCAAATTTTTTTGCGCTCACCTGAAAATGATCACCCTGCAGGAAAACAGGACCGCGATAACCGGTTTTAATCGCGGCGGCAATCACCGCGCAGGAATATTCAACCGGTCTCTGTTTTGTGTAATCAATTTCCGAACGGGCGATTTCAAAAATAACCGGACCAACCTTGCCTTTATTGATCGCACGGAAAACAGCCTGAGCCGTATCATACGTTATGCCCCGGATGTTGATGGCCGGAACGGTGAATCCTTTCGCCTCTTCACGTCCCATCGCTTCATAAAGCGTTTGAATGGAAGAAGAAATGATTCCCAACGCCGCTCCCGCACGCCGGATCAGCCAGCGGGCGGCCTCCTGAGTTGCCTGATCGGCGCTGAATACCGCCGTGTAAATCAAATCGTCAATAAGTTCCCCGGCCAACTTTCCTTCATTTAAAATGACAACATCATTGCCGTCAATCGCAATAATCTTCAAACATTTCTGCTTCAATTCTTCTTTATCTTTGTAAATCATAATCGCTCCTTACCATTCTCAATGGTTCAGTTTATTTTAATAACATTTGTTTGGCCAACTGCACTTCATAAGAACTGCCGATATAAATCGGCGAAAGTTGATTGATGGTTTCCACCTTGACGGAAAGAATGTCCTGTTGACCGTCGGTAGCCATACCTCCGGCCTGTTCCGTAATAAAAGCCATGGGCTGCAATTCAAACAGCAACCGCAATTTGCCTTTGGGCGACTTTTTCAAAGCGGGATAGGTAAACAGGCCTCCTTTCTTAATCAAGACCTGATTGATGTCGGGGACAAAACCTCCGCTGTAACGCAGTTTATAACCGTCGCTTTCCAGTTTTTCGACAAACTGAAGATGCTCGGGAGTCCAGTCACGGCGCAGACCACCCGGTGAAAAGATCGAACCCTTTTCTTTCAGCTTGATATTTTCTTCAGACAAAACGTATTCGCCCTCACGATTGAGCACAAATTCATGAGACCCCTTTCCCGCCGAATAAATCATCGTCATTAAAGGTCCATAGGTGATATAGAGAGCCGCCACCATGGTATTGCGGCCACAATCCAGAACGGAATCTTTATGAATACCGATAATCGTACCGATGGCGAGATTGGTATCAACAAGAGACGAACCATCAAGCGGATCAGCGGTCACAATATATTTTTCCGTGCCTGTTCCTATTTTAACGATATCCTCCAGTTCTTCGGATGCATATTCACGGACAAAACCGGAAAACTCCAACTGATTTTTCAGGATTTCATCGGAGGCGCGATCGAGAGCCATCTGATCATCGCCGTAAACATTTTTCAGACCGGCAAGCTTTCGGTTGGATTCGTGAATCTTAGCGGAAATATATTTACCCACAACGGCAATCTGCCAGATAAGGCGCCTTAATTCCACCTCCACACCAGCCATCCACATATGCCTTCTCAAATCAACTATGTTTTTTGTGTAATCGCCGATTCCTTCTCCCATAATCACCTCCAAAAAACTCCTGCCGTTTCCGGCGGGTTTTTCATTATCTTTTACTCATTGTATTAATTAACATTCTTTGCACATACTTGCAAATACTTTAGGCGTGATTCTCGCGTGCTTTTGGCATTGACTTCAGAAGTTCATTGCGCTAAGAATTTCACTTTAATAAGAATTATTTCTGCTCTCAATACAGGAGGTTGATGTGAGTTCATTAAAATCTTTTAAAATCGCTGTCGTTCCCGGTGACGGGACAGGACCGGAAGTCGTGGCCGAGGGCCTGAAAGTTCTCAAAGCCGTAGCAGCGTCCGAATCCATAAAATATGATCTCGTCCACTATGATCTGGGCGGAGAGCTCTACAAAAGAAGCGGAGAAATTCTTCCGGATTCTGTTCTGGAAGAACTCAAGAAATTTGATGCTATTTATCTCGGAGCCATAGGTCACCCGGATGTCAAACCGGGCATCCTGGAAAAAGGCATTCTCCTGCGAATGCGTTTCGAGCTTGACCAATATATTAATCTAAGACCGGTCAAGTTGTATCCGAATGTTCCCTGTCCGCTCAAAGACAAGGGACCGCAGGATATCGATTTCGTCGTCGTTCGGGAAAACACGGAAGGGCTCTACACCGGCGGCGGTGGATTTCTCAAAAAGGGAACTCCTGATGAAGTGGCCATTCAGGAATCCATCAATACCAGAAAAGGCGTTGAGCGCTGTCTGCGCTATGCTTTTCAGTATGCGGAAAAAAGAAACAAGGCCAACAAATTAACGCTTTGCGGCAAAACAAATGTTTTAACCTACGCGTTCGATCTGTGGGAAAGAACTTTCCATGAACTGGCCAAGGAATATCCCAAAATAAAAACCGACTATGTCAATGTGGATGCAACCTGCATGTGGATGGTCAAGAATCCCGAATGGTTCGACGTTATCGTAACGGATAACATGTTCGGCGATATCATTACCGATCTGGGCGCGATGGTGCAGGGCGGAATGGGCATTGCGGCGGGAGGCAACATTAATCCTGACGGCGTATCCATGTTTGAACCCATCGGTGGCTCCGCCCCGAAATACACGGGTAAGAACGTTATTAATCCTCTGGCAGCGATCTGCGCGGGCGGCATGATGCTGGAAACGCTGGGAGAAGACAAAGCCGCTCAAAGAGTGGAAAAAGCCGTGATTAAACTGCTGGAAAGCGGAAAAATCAAAAGTCTGGATGCCGGTAAGATGGGGATGTCCACCAGCGAGATCGGAGACTGGCTGGCGGCAAACGTTTAATCAGTTTGTAGTGATATGAACCGTTATTATATTTTCATTTTTATTTTCGTTTTGTGCATGGCAATCATCGCCAGCATTATTTACGCCATATGGCGTTGGCGCGGTCACAAAGATGAACAGAAACTCATCAGCATTATTCATGGCTCACCGATTCCGGCTTTCGTTATCTCCCGGGAGCATAAGGTGATGTACTGGAACAGGGCGCTGCAGGCATTAAGTAAAATCAAACCCGGTGAGGTTCTGAACACTGATCAGCAATGGCGTGCTTTTTATGCTTCGCCACGTCCATGTCTGGCCGATCTCATTCTGGATGCCCGGACGAGCGAGTTCGAAAAGTTCTATGCGAACAGATGGAGTAAATCAAAATTTCTGGAAGATGCTTATGAAGTGACACAATTTTTCGAAGATATGGGCGACCGTGGAAAATGGATCCGCATTACCGCGGCCGGCCTGAAAGATTCAAGCGGTAACCTGTTCGGCGCAATGGAAACGCTGGAAGACATTACCGAACAGAAAATGGCGCAGGACGAACTTCTCCAGAGAACCAAACTGGAGTCTCTGGGAACCTTCGCCGACGGCGTGGCCAAGGATTTTGACAGCCTCCTTACCGCCATTCTCCGAAATGTTTTTCTTGCAAAAATTTCCGCCAGCGACGAAGACAAAATGCTGGAAGATGGCCTGGCCGTTGCCGAAAGAGCCGGGTTGCAGGCCAAAGCGCTGGCTCACCGGCTGATTACATTCGCGCAGGGCGGTTTTTCAGTGCGCAAACTGGAAAATATCGGACCTATCTGGCGGGAAGTTGCCGAAAAAGTATTCGAGAATTCCAACATAACGTGTAATTTTTCCATTCAGGAAGATCTCTGGGCATGTGAAGTGGATGCCGCTCAGATCAAACAGGTAGCGGAAAATATCTTGGTGAATGCCAAAGAGGCTATGCCCGACGGCGGAATTGTGGAAGTCACCGCGGACAATACGACAACCAGCACGAACATCAGATCACTGGGCGTGGGCCACTATGTCCGGGTTATTATCAAAGATAACGGAATCGGTATTCCCCGAAAAAATCTTTCCCGAATCTTTGATCCCTACTTTACAACAAAGAAAACGAAAGAACATGGGGGAATAGGTCTGGGATTATCCGTCAGTGACTCGATCATTAAAAGTCATAACGGCCTGATCACCGTGGAATCTGCGGTGAACAGCGGCACCTCATTTTCCATATACTTGCCGGCCAAAACAGCGAACGGCTCTTAAATAAATCCATAAGACTTCCCGGCACCACGATCATCTCATTGATCTTTTTGATACTTCTGCAATTTAGTCCGCAGTGTTTTTCTGGTTATTCCCAGACGGCGTGCCGTTTCGCTTTTATTGCCGCCGCAATTCTTCAACATTTCCAGAATACTCTGTTTCTCAATATCCTCCAGAGACAAATTCGGCAAAGAGCGTTCAGGCACGGTTATATCTTCCTTGCCGCCACGATCTTCCATAATCAGAGCGATTTCCTCTTCATCCAGAACATCCGCCCTGGCCAGAATAACCGCCCTTTCAACGGCATTCATCAATTCCCGGATGTTGCCCGGCCAGTGATACGCCATAATCTTTTCCAGGGCCCGCGGTGTAAAGCCCCTGATCGCCTTATGGTTGCGTCCGGCAAAGACGTCCAGAAAATGCTGTGCCATTAAAGGAATATCTTCCCTTCTTTCACGCAACGGCGGCACATTTAAAGAAACGACATTCAACCGGTAAAACAAATCCTCCCGGAAATTTCCTTTTTGTATTTCATCTTTTAAGTCCTTATTAGAGGCGGCGATAACCCTCACGTCAATCTTCAGCAGTTCCGATCCACCCACGCGGGTCACTTCTCTTTCCTGTAAAACACGCAGCAGTTTGACCTGCATCGCCCTGGACATCTCGCTGACCTCATCCAGAAACAGCGTGCCACCGTGCGCCTGAACAAATTTTCCTTCGCGCCTGCGTTCCGCGCCCGTAAAGGCACCTTTTTCATGACCGAAAAGTTCCGACTCCAGAAGGGTTTCCGTAAGGGCGGCACAGTTGATTTTGACAAAAGACGCCTGCTTGCGCGGGCTGTTGTAATGAATGGCGTTGGCAATTATCTCCTTGCCTGTTCCCGATTCTCCGGTAATCAACACGGTGGCCTCCGTGGGAGCCACCTGGGCAACTGTTTCCAGAAGCCTGCTCATGGGAAGGCTCCGACCGATGATATTCTGACGATCAAACTGCCGCTCCAGTCTGATTTTCAGATTTTCATTTTCCAGTTTCAAACGGTTGTGTTCCGTGGCACGCGCAATGACAATTTTAAGTTCATCAAAATCCAGCGGCTTCGTCAGATAATCGTAAGCGCCTTTTTTCATGGCGTTGACCGCCGTTTCCACGGAAGCATACGCTGTCATGATTATTACCGGAACAACCGGATTAATGATCCTGATCTGCTCAAGCGCCTCAATACCGGACACGTTGAGCATTCGAATATCCATCAAAATCAGATCAAAGGACTTTTGACGTACGGCTTCAATCGCAACGGCACCGTCATCAGCCTCGAGTACTGCATATCCCCAGCCACCGAGCAGTTTTTTTAGCATCAGGCGGTGCGCGTAATCATCATCCACAACCAGTATGGTCTGTTCCGTATTCATTGTTGCTCCTTCCTCATTCTTTCCATATCGGGAAGATTAGAGATACTGTTGTTCCCATCCCTTCCACGCTTTCCACGATTATTCGTCCGCCATGCGCTTCCATGATTTTCTGCACCACCGCCAGGCCGAGACCGGTCCCCGCCGGTTTGGACGTGAAATAGGGATCATAGATGCGCGGTAAATCCGCTGCGGCTATTCCCATACCGCTGTCCGTCACTTCGATCAGAACATTTTCTTTTTCTCTCTTCAAATTGATTTCCAGTCTGCCGCCGCTTTTCATCGCCGCCAGGGCATTGAGCAGGATATTGAGTAAAACCTGTTTGACTTTGTCGGGATCGACGTTCGCCGGTGGAACATCATCCGGTACGTTCAGGATCACCGTAATATTATTTTTCACCTTCTCCGCTTCCGTTAATTTCATCGCATGACCGATTAAATCCGCAAGGGACGTTCTTTCCTTTTTCAATTCCAGAGGACGTGCAAATTCTATCAACTGCGTGATGACGCGGTTCAATCTTTCCACTTCTTCGATGATGATATCCGCTGTTTTTTTATCGTCGCCGTCCGCCGATAATCTTCCTTTCAGATAGACGGCAAATCCCTTGATGGAACTGAGAGGATTTCTGATTTCATGCGCCACTCCCGCGGCCAGTGAACTGATGGAAGAAAGATGGCGGCTCCGGGCGACTTCCTGCTCCATCTGACGGATCTGCGTAACGTCACGAATCATCAGAATCCTGCCCGCGGATTCACCATCATCCATAAGACCGGCGGCAACCGTCTCCAGGATGCACTGTCCCGTTTGCGGCACGGTAATTTCAAGTTCACGCTCCACAAGGCCTCCCTTTTCCGGCAACTCATTGATCAATTCTTTCAGCGGCTTGGGCAGCGCATCCACTCGTTCCAGGCCGGAAGAACCAGGAGAAATCATTTTCAAGATGTCCCCCGCCTTTTCATTGCATCGGATCATTTCATCATGATGATCCAGAGCAATCAGCCCGATGGGCAGGTTCCTGACCAGCGTCTCTGAAAAAACCTTCATGCGGGAAAGGGAGGTGCGGGTCAGACGATAGTCCCACACCAGATAAAGAGAAACGATGGCCGAAGAACCGACCAGCAGCAGAATAAGCATGAAAATGATAGCATTGCGCTTATCCAGGGCAGCGGCTTTTTCTATTTTATCCATATTAAAGCCGACAAAAATTATGAATACATTTTGATTTTTAAGATCATCCGCAGGAGAAGGGGAAAAGCCTCGATACACTTCAAAGGTATCGGCACCTTCCGGATTTGCCGTCTGACGCCACATCATCTCGCGATTTGTCTGAAGATGCATCAAATCCAGATCCAGACCGTATTTCTGTTCAATCATGGAAGGATCGCTGTCCGCGATGACATTGCCCTGAGGGTCAGTAACAATGAGATAGTCGATATCCGGTTGCTGGGCTGTGGCCATCAGTAACTTTCGCAGATGAAATATTCTGTTTTGATCATCCGCCGTGTTACGCAGTCCCGCTTCAAAAGAGTTGATCAACGTCGCTCCTTTTTCCAGCAATATGGAAACGGCCTTTTCCTTTTGCCATTGGAAGTGCGCCACAGCCATCATCAATAAAATAACGCCCAGCACGGCTACCGCGCTGACCGTCACCCAGTATGAAATATCAAAACGTATTTTTCTTTTTGCTTTATTCATGGCAATCACGGGTATGAATCCCAA
This sequence comes from Smithella sp., assembly GCA_018056685.1. Taxonomy (GTDB): domain Bacteria; phylum Desulfobacterota; class Syntrophia; order Syntrophales; family Smithellaceae; genus Smithella. The sequence continues at coordinate 124,451 of JAGPFC010000003.1, read as the reverse complement.
AGCAAACTTTGGAGACTATTCCGCAGCACGCTGAGGGGGCTTTACACCCTCCGCTGTGCGGGATTGTTTGACTTACAAATTTCAATGTACTTCGTTTTTGAAATTTGAGTCTCACAATAAATACCGTCTATTTTCTGGATACATATTATCCAGATGGATATTCATAGTTGGATATATAGTATCCACTGATGACTGCTTATTCAACTCGTATTTTAAGATTTTTTTATAATCTTTTTAATTTCAATATCTTACGAAAGCAGTAATATTATGGCATACCATTTGCTTTAATATGAAACAGAAAAAATGATAAGGAGATTCACCATGAAAAAATTATTCATAACATCGGCGGCAATTTTGATCGCCTTGATTTTAACCGTGCCTGCTTTTGCTTTCGGTCACCATGGAGGCAGAGGGGATTGTCAGGGATGGAGAAATTTTGACGAAGAAGGATGCGGAGGATACTGCGGTAATTTTCTATTTAAAAGACTGAGTCTCACCGACGAACAAAGATCGAAGTTTGATGCGCTGTTCTTGAATCACAAGAAAGAGGTCAGACCGATTAGAGAAAAAATGTTCGACAAGTCCGCGGAATTAAGAAAACTCTGGCTGCAGGTTAATCCGGACAAGGATAAAATCAACGCCAAACAAAAAGAAGTTCGCGCTCTGCGCGACCAACTGGAAGATAAAAGAACCGCTTTTCGTCTGGAAATCAACAAACTAATGACAGCGGAACAAAAAGAAAAACTGGCAGCCCTGGGCTGGGATAAAGAACCGGGGTTCGCCCCCCGCGGAGGAAAACGATGCGGCGGTGCATCCGGCCCGGGAATGTGTTTCTAAGATCCTTCTCTTGAGCTTTACCCCCCTTCAAAGCGGGAGATAGAAATATCTCCCGCTTGCCAGTTTCGTGACAAACGATGACCTATTCCGGAATCTTGTTTTGAAGTTCACTTAATTTGTTGAGCGCTTCCAACGGCGACATGGATTGAATATCAATACTTTTCAGCTCATTGATAATTTCCTGTTCTTTATTTTCACGGGCCATGGCGCTCTCCCGTCTCGTAAAGAGACTTAACTGAGGACTTGTATTTTTTACGTCACGAATCCCCCGCGCAATACGGGGCATGCCGATTTCATCAAATTCTCCCTTTTCCAGATTGCGCAGGATTTCCCTGGCGCGGGTGATCACTTCTTTCGGCACGCCGGCAATGCGCGCCACTTCAATCCCGTAACTGCGGCTGGTACCGCCTTCCACGATCTTATGCAGAAAAATGATCTTTTCCCCCCATTCCTTAACCGCAATGTTATAATTTTTCGCCCCGTTTTTCGTTACAGCCAGATCAATGAGTTGATGATAATGGGTTGCGAAGAGCGATCTTATGCCTCTCCCCTGAAAATCATGAATGTATTCTGCAATCGCCCAGGCAATGCTCAAACCGTCAAACGTGGACGTGCCTCTGCCCACTTCGTCAATGATGACCAGGCTGCGCGACGTCGCGTTCTTCAGGATCTCCGCCGTCTCCGTCATCTCGACCATAAAGGTGCTCTGTCCTTTAATCAGACTGTCCGAGGCACCGACACGGGTGAATATTTTATCAACAACACCGATCTTCGCTCCGGCTGCAGGCACGAAACTGCCCATTTTGGCCTATAAAACAATCAAGGCCACCTGCCTGATGTAAGTGGATTTGCCCGCCATGTTCGGTCCGGTGATCACCAGAAGCTTGTTATCCTGCAAATCCAGCAGACAATCGTTCGGCACAAAACCTTCATTTTTTAGGGCGGTTTCCACAACAGGATGGCGTCCGTCCCTGATGTCGATGGTGTCATCGTCATTAATTTCCGGACAGACAAAATGATATTTTTCGGCCACTTCCGCCAGGGCCGTCAGGGCGTCCAGATCGGCAATGAGGCCCGCATTGCTCTGTATATCAGTAATATACTGATCAAGATTTTCCCGCAGGGCAAGAAAAAGATCCTGTTCTCTCGCTCTGATTTTTTCTTCAGCGTTTAATACGGTTTGTTCGAATTCCTTCAGTTCCTGGTTAATGTACCGTTCCGCGTTAACCAGCGTCTGTTTGCGGATGTATGAATCGGGTACCAGCTCGGCGTTGGCCTTGGTGACTTCAATGTAATAGCCGAAAACGCTGTTGAAACCGATTTTCAGCGAATGGATCCCTGTTTTTTTTCTTTCTTCCGCTTCCAGCGATGCAATCCATTGCTTCCCGTCGCGACTGATGAAGCGTAGTTGATCCAGCTCTTCATCATAGCCGATCGCCATGAAACCGCCATCCTGAATCTTTGGCGGCGGATCCTCGATGAGAGCCCGCCCGATCAATTCCACAACGGCGGACATCTCCAGCAAACGGGAGCGGATGGAAGCGACCGCCGGCGCTGTACAATCAGCCAGCATTGATTTTAATTCCGGTATTGCCAGAAGAGAAATCTTCAGCGCGACCAGATCACGGGGATTGGCCACCCTGAGCGAGACCCGGCCGGCCAGCCTTTCCAGATCATAAATACGGGCAAGAATTTTGCGCAGATTCGCCCGCAGGATGTGATCATTTTTAAATTCCGCGACGGCGGCCAGCCTGGCTTTAATTTTTTCAACATCAACCAGCGGGTAATTCATCCACCAGCGCAGGCGGCGTGTTCCCATCGGCGTCAGCGTTTCCTGAAAAAGGGAAAATAGAGAGCCGGCGCGGGAACTCCCCTGAATGGTCGCAAAGATTTCCAGATTGCGGCGCGCGGTATCGTCAAGCAGGAGATGATGGTCCGTCGAATACCATTTGATTTCGTTCACGTGCCGGGGTTTGATTTTCTGCGTCTGGTTGACGTAGTTTAAAATGGCGCCGGCCGCCTTCAGCAGAGCCGGAAATTCTTTGATTCTGGAGCGCGTCAGGGCTTCGGCGGAAAAATTTTGATCAAGCATCGCTTCAGCATTTGCTGACTGAAAATACCCGTCATCCAGAATGTTCATCCGGAGTTCCGGCATTTGCATCAGCAGCGTTTTGAGCAAAATCTTGTCAGGAAAATCCGAGGGCAGCAGCAATTCCTTAAAATCAAGCCCTGCGATTGCCGTGAAAAAAAAATCACGATCGCTGAACTCACTGATCTGAAATTCTCCGGTGGAAATATCCAGAAATGCCAGCCCCAGCATATTCCTGCCGGCACAGAGACAGGCCAGATAATTGTTTTCTCCCGCCGCGAGATTTTCCTCATCCAGCACCAAGCCTGGCGTGATGACCCTGATGACTTCCCGTTTGACGATGCCCTTGGCTTTTTTCGGGTCTTCAACCTGTTCGCAAATCGCCACCTTGAAACCCTTTTCCACCAGTTTGGTAATATAGGCGGAAGCCGCGTGATAAGGGAATCCACAAAGCGGCACACTGTCTTCCTTGCCTTTGTTGCGGGAGGTGAGTGTGATTTCCAGAACGGGCGCGGCGGTCACGGCATCTTCGAAAAACATCTCATAAAAATCACCCATCCGGTAAAGCAAAATACAATCAGGATGACTTTCCTTGATCTTCACATACTGCTTCATCGCCGGTGTCAAATCAAGGGTCGCGCCTACCGCCATTTGCCGTCGCCCCCTTTTTTCAAGTCAATATAATCGGGATCATCCGTTTTCACAATTTTATGCGTGGAGATGAAGGAATTGGCCAGCCAGCTGACCAGACTGATAATCAGTGAGCCGAAAAAGGCCGCGAAAAAGCTTTTCACTTCAAAGCCTGAAACAACATAAGCGGCAAGCATCAGCATCAGGGCATTAATACAGAAATAAAACAATCCGAGCGTCAGGATACTCAGAGGCAGGGTCAGCACGACAAAAATCGGCCGGATAAAGACATTGATGAGTCCCAAAACACAGGCGGCAATCACCGCCGTTGAAAGATTATCGACATGAATGCCCGGCACAAATTTTGACGCAAGCAAAATCGCCACGGTAATGATCAACCAGCGCGTAATGATCATGAGCATAAACTCACCTCCGTATCAAAAAAATAATTCCTCTTTTTTTATTTTTCCACATTCACCATTTTTTTCGACTGGAGCAAAATCCAGGAAACACCAAGTCCGCTCATGATGGACGTTTCCCTTTTCACCAGCGGACTGTCTTCGAAGGATGCTCCCTGCAGAAAATCGGCGCTGATGAACGCGTTGAAAATGAATTGTTTGTAGGATTTGCTCAAACCGATCGTCAAGGTTGAACCGCTGTATCCGCCATCCGCCGAATATTCATGACGCCTTGCATTCGCGTACGGGTGCTTTACGCTGTAGTAGTAATCGTGATAACCGCTGTCGGCAAACATCGGTCCGGCGGACACGCCCAGATTTAAACCGGTACCGGGAATCAGATCGTTTTTCATAAAGTTCAACCGCGGACTGAATACCCAGCCCTCATGACGCACGCGGGAAAAATCTGTGGAAAAAAAAGCGCGCACGGGCAGCGTGATGTCCATTTTGATTTTATAATCTTTATCATTCAACAGTTTGATTTTCAAAGCCGGTCCCAATTCAAAAGTCGGATCCAGGTCCGGCATACCCTTGCGGGCGTCATTATCGTTACTGTCCACCGGCACAGAACCAAAACCGCTGAAATCCAGCACAACCCGGTCTGTTTTAAAAATCTGTCCGGAAATACGCTGTTCATCTATCTTCAGGAAATCGCCGCGATAAACGGCGTAGGGATACGGAAGAAAATATATCTTCCCTTCGTCTGCACCCCGATAATCGGGCATCTGGAGCATGCCCACACCGATACCGATTTCCCAGAGAGGCTTTTCCTGACCAACAACCGTTACGGGCCATAAAAGAAACAAAAAGAATAATGTCCCTGTGATTCTGGACAAAAAGCGCATTTTCTTCCCTGGAACCTTTTCAGCCATTCGAAGAGAAAGAGCCGACAGGAGACGTTTTTTATTGTTCAAAAGCCACAAACATTTTTGCCTTGGCCCCGCAAACCGGACATTCTTCCGGCAGAACGCCATCCGCCACATAGCCGCAAAGTTTGCAGACATAGTAATTCGTTTCCCGTTCTTCCATAAAATGATTCATGGCCTGTTTGTAAAGTTTGGCGTGAGTTTCTTCGACATCCCGGCTCTGACTGAAATGTAAAACAGCCTCTTTGTTCCCCTCCGCTTCGGCCAGTTTCACAAACTGATCGTAAGCGATTTCAGCAACCTGTTTTTCCGATTCGAAACTGGCGGCCAGATTTTCTTCGGTACTTTTGATTTCCCGGAGAACTTTCAATGCTCTCGCGCCGTGGATTTCTTCCGAAAAAGATACAACGCGGAAGAGTTTCGCCATCTGTTTATAGCCTTCATCTTCAGCCTTTTGCGCGTAAACCTTCAATCGCAGTGCCGCCTTGGCTTCACCTATATACGCCTGATTCAACGCATCTTTTATTTTATCCATTGAGACACCTGTATCGTTTATTCCGGCGAGAATTCGTCCTTGGCCGCGCCGCACACAGGGCATGACCAATCATCGGGTAATTTTTCAAACGGCGTTCCGGCCGGAACGTTGCCTTCAGCATCACCTTCGACCGGATCGTAAACATAACCGCAGACACCACATACGTATTTTTTCATTTTTTCATCTCCTTTTTATTGTTTATATTCTTTTGAGCAGTTCTTCAGCTATTTTTTTGCCAAGGTGATGACATTTTTCCAGAACATCATCGCCGGGAGCGTTTTTCACCGCTATGGATTCCGCAATAACATCAACTTTCATTTCTTTCAGCATCGCTTCCAGATTTTTTACCGATTCCCCGCTCCAACCGTAAGAACCGAAGGCGGCGCCTATCTTGTTGGCGGGTTTCAGACCCTTCAAATAAGTCATCACATCGGCCATCTGCGGCAGAATATTGTTGTTGAGTGTCGGCGATCCAACAATCAGCGCGCCGGCATCCAACACTTCATAAACAACTTCGCTGCGGTGCGTTTCGTTCATCGATAAGAGTTTTACCTTAATGCCCGACTGTGACAGAGATTCGCTGATGGCTCGGGCCATTTTTTCGGTGGAATGCCACATCGTCGCATAAACCACAACCGCCTTGGCCGTGGGTTTTTGTACCGCCCATTTTTTATAGAGATCGATAATCCAGCCGATATCCTTGCGCCAGACGGGTCCGTGATCGGGAGCGATAACGTTGATTTTCAATCCCGCTGAAGCCACCTTCTCCAGGGCTTTTAAAACAACCGGAGAATATGGCAGGACGATATTGGCGTAGTAAGTCGCGCCTTCGTATTCCAGCGTCGCGGCCGGAATTTCATCCGCAAAACGCTCCTGTGTCGCCAGATGCATGCCGAAAGCATCCTGCGAAAACAAAAGTTCATCCTTGGCCAGATAGGTAAACATGCTGTCCGGCCAGTGAATCATGCGCGTTTCCATAAATCTCAAATCCATATTGCCGAGACTCAACGCTTCGCCATCTTTGACAGGAATAATGTCATGCCGGTGATGCAGCAGTTCCTGCAAAGTTTTCACACCCACCGCTGAAGCAAACACCTTCTCCGGTTTGATCAGATCAATCACCTCCGGCAGACATCCGGAGTGATCCATTTCGGAATGATTGGAAATGATATATTTTATTTTGGAAGGATCGACGACGGATTTGATTCGGGCGATCATTTCATCCATGAAAGGCTTCTTCACTGTATCAATTAAGGTAATCTTGTCCGCCATCACCAGATAGGCGTTGTAAGTGCTGCCGTGCGGTGTTGTATAACCGTGAAAATCGCGAATGGTCCAGTCAATCGCGCCAACCCAGTAAACATTCTCAGAAACTTTTATTGCCGAATAAATATCCTTCATCTTTTCACCTCTGGATTATTTTACGTTGGGGATAATATAAGGTCTCATCGGGTTATGTCAATCAATACTTACATCAATTTACCTATAATTTTCAGTAACCAAAGCAACGGTTTGTGAAAAGTTTTAGTTTTGATTTTATTAGGGAAAACTTGACTTTAACCAATGGTCAGCGTGGTGATTATTTTTTGTGATATTGACAGACATTCCTTTTGTTTCTATAGTTTCAGCAAAAGAGACATTTTCCCGATGAAAGACAAAAAGAACTTACACTCCGCGAATTTATCCTGGCCGCTTAATCTGTCATGGTTTTTTCTGCAAAGAAAAATATTAAACCGTAAAATTCCCCTGCTGGCCAGCTTTAAAGTGACTTATCGATGCAACCTGGCCTGCCGCGCCTGCCCGTTTCATCTTCGTTCCGGCAAGACTGAATCGTCCATGTCCTGGAATAAGGCCATTGAAGCAATGGACAACCTGCACAAAGCCGGCACCCGCATCATTGTCTTTGAAGGTGGTGAACCACTGCTTTGGCGTGACGGACCCTATCGTTTTCACGATCTTGTCCGTTACGCCAGAAAACTCTTTCTGCGCGTGGCGGTCACCACAAACGGTACATTGCCCCTGGACATTCCATGCCATACATTGTGGGTAAGCCTCGACGGTCTGAAAGAAACGCATGATGAATTGAGAAGCGCATCTTTTGACCGTATTTGGTCAAACATAAAGGATACAAGACATCCCCGGATTTTTATTCATTGCACACTGAATCGCCGCAACTGGCAGGACGTGGAATCCCTGGCAAAGCTGGTCCGGCAAACGCTCGCAATCCAAGGCATGACAGTTCAATTTTTCTATCCCTACAATCAGGGTGAAGAAAACCTTGCGCTTTCTCCGGAAGAAAGGCGTTTCGCTATTGAGAAATTATTAAAGCTGAAAAAGGCAGGCTTTCCCATCTTAAATTCAGCGGGAAGGCTCAAAGCCCAGATAGATAATCACTGGCATTGCCACGATGATATTCTCATCAATGTTGATCCGGATGGAACCATTACCCGCGGTTGTTATGTGAAGAGCCGGGGCGAAATAAATTGCGACGCCTGCGGATTTACACCGGTTGCCGAAGCTTCCGGCGCTTTGGACTTGCTTCCCGAATCGTTGTACGCGGGATGGCGACTATTCCTGAAGACGTAAACACTAAAGCATCTTTGCGCCGGCATCAAAGGCGGTCATATTGATTGCGCGTTTAGCGGCAGGAATACTTTTCGAGATTTCCTTTTCAAAGGCGCGGCGGTCAATCGGCAGTAGCGACGTGCCCGCGAGCGCTCCGATCATGACGATGTTGCTGAGCACGGGATTTCCCAATTCCACAGCCACGGATGTCGCATCCATCAGCCAGTGCTTTGCCGCCAGTTTTGCGAATATTGATTGGACGTCATCCAGTGACGGATACATGAATTCGCCGGTGATGACTCCCAGAGGATAAACCATGCGCGAATTGGATAAAACCGCGACACCGGGGTTGCCGTATTTTGAAAGCACTCTGAGCGCTTCGACCGGTTCCAGCGCGATGATAATGTCCGCATTCCCCTGCGGAATCTGCGGACTTAAAACCGAACGGGAAGAAACACGCAAATGACTCATCACCGAACCGCCGCGCTGAGACATACCAAACGTTTCACCGATCGTCACGGTGAAACCGGCATTCACCAGCATTCCGGCCAGAACACGTGAAGCCATGACGTTGCCCTGCCCGCCGACACCGGTGATGATAATGTTTGTCGGTTCCTTAGAGAGAAACTGTTTTTTCATCGCGCGGCCTCCGTTCTCGTGATCGCTTTTTGCGGGCAGATCAAATAGCAGACGCCGCAGCCGGCGCAAATGACTTCATCAATCACGGCTTTCTTCTTTGTCCTATCCCACGTCAGCGCCGGACAGCGGAAAATCCTGGTGCATAAACGATTGCATCCGCAGTTATCCCCGAGGCAAAGTTCTTCGTTGACGCTCATCTGGTATTGTTTCCTGCCTTTTTTTTCAGGACTCAGCGCGCAGGCCTGCTTCATGATCAGAACTTTCATTGAACCGCGCTCAGCCATAAAAGATGTTAGAATTTTACTGGTCGCTTCGAGATCAAAAGGATCGCAGACGGCAACTTTTGCGCCGATCGCTTCACAAATTCCGGCAATATCAACGGAAGGAAGCGGTTCGCCTATGGCGCTCTGATTAATGCCGGGATGGGGCTGGAAGCCCGTCATCGCCGTTCCGGCGTTATCCAAAACGATAAACGTAATGTCCGCTCGGTTGTGCTGGGCGTTGATCAGCGCTGGAATGACGGCATGATAAAAAGTGGAATCCCCGCAAATCGACATCACCGGTTGATCAAGACCGAAAGCCTGCAATTTGGCAAAACCGCTGGCCAGGCCCGTGCCCGATCCCATGGAATGAAGCGTGCGCACGGTGTGAAAACCAACCGCCGGAGAAAGAGAGGCCATGGAATAACAACCGATATCGCCGCAGACAATGCCGTCGCGGCCATCAAGTTTCAGAGCCGTGTTGATGTTCCAGAACGACGCGCGGTGAGGACAACCAGGGCAGAAAGTCTGCTCCCGGGGCGGGATGATCGCCGCCACTTTTTGCATTTCTCGAACGTAATCGGCAGGCAACGATTTGGACTTGACCTTCATGATGTTGCTCAGCGCTGTGGCAACAATTTCCGGATTCAATTCACCCGTCGAAGGCAGTGTCTTATCCATTTTACCGAAGAAAGTTTTACCGCCGATCTCCTTCATCATGCCCATCGCGGCAACCTTGACGTTCTCTTCAAGAAACGGCAGAACTTCTTCCACTATCATTATTTTTTTGGTCAGGCGGAAATATTTTTTCAGAAGTTTTTGAGGCAGCGGCCAGGTGCAGCTTAATTTTAATATTCCAACTCGCTTTTGCAGATTGAGCATTTCGATGGCTTCCCGGCTGTAGAGGAAACAGGCGCTGCTGGTGATGATCAGAAGTTCAGGCTTTTGGGAGCCATAATAACCATTGAAAGGACTTTTTTCAAAAAGTTCCGCCGCGGTTTCCAGTTTTTTCTGCTGAAGACCATGTTTGATGACCACGGGCGTGCTGACAACCGGCCCCCGCAAGGGATCCATCACCGACCCGTCAAAAATAAAGCGGGCTGTACGGGATTTTACCGGCAGTCTTCCGCAAATCACATTGCCGCTGGCGTGCGACATGCGCGTCACCGAGCGCAGGATAACGACATTTCTGATTTTTTCCGATAATTCAAACGCCCATCTGGTCAGATCCTTGGCTTCCTGTAAAGTCGCCGGTTCCAAAAGAGGAATTTCGAGCATGCGAGCGAAATACCGTGATTCGCCCTCATTGACACTCGACAGCGCACCTGGATCTTCACACTCGATCAGCACGATTCCGCCGCGCGTTCCCGAAGAGGCAAGATGCAGGAGAAAATCGGAGGCAACGTTGACGCCGTTTTGTTTCATCACGCACATCGAACGCAATCCGGCAAAAGAAGCGGCCGCCGCCACTTCCAGCGCAACCTTCTCATTGGTTGACCACTCCACATAAAGATTTCTATCACGGGCAACTTCGGAGAGACGCTCGATAACCTCAGAGGAAGGTGTACCGGGATAACCGGCAACGACATTGAGGCCGGCTTCCAGAGCGCCCCGTGCGATGGCTTCATTACCCATACATAAAAGTTCCGTTTTGGCCGGTGACAGCAATTTATTCATTCTTACGTCGAGCTCCTAAATATTTTTTCACCACCGGATCGCGGCTATCCAGATATAATAAATTTTTTGTGGAGCCGGTTTTCTGTACAATATTATTCAGCGCCTGTTTTTTCTTTCTGACTGCCGCTTCTTTTAACTCGTTTAAACTTTCAACCGGGGCCTCCCGAATCTCCAGCACCCCTTTTTGCACAGCCAGGTCAACCAGTGCCTGCCCTTTGTCTGTTCTGACAATCAGCTGGTTCCATTTGCGCACTTCTTCCCAATCCCCTGAAAATCGAGCGGAGCCCACCGATAAATCGGCATACTCCGCTGTACTGTCCAGACAATATTTACAGGCTGTTCGAATACAGGCTTCAACTTCATGAAAAGGAATATGCTTCACACCCTGATTTGTAAAAATTTCCAGAACATTTTTCCCCGCCGGGATATCCAATCCCCTGACCGTTTCCCTGCTGATGTTATTTTCGGACAACATTTTCGAGTACGCTTCAATCGACAACGTCCAGCCACAGTACAAACCGATCACCAGTTGCAGTTGATTGACCTTGTCGAAGTCTTCCTTAGCCGGTTTAGTTTTCATCTTGGCCAATGACAGCGCCTGGCAGGGGGTAGCCACAATGCCTATACGGCTTCGATCTTTCGTGACCAGTCTATGGAAAGCCGCGATCGTTGGCGATACGGTAAACTTACTTTTGGCATTTTTTTGCAAATCTTTTTTATCACGGATCATCGATCCTTCCTGCTCAAAGTCCGAATTACGTGACGAGACAAGGGCGGAGTCAATCAAACCTTCAGCCAGCGCCAGCGCCATCAAGGCGGTAACTGTTCCTCCGTGCTGAGCGGCAGCCCGCAATACAGCATCAACCGCCCGGCCAAAATAATAACCTTTTACCGGACCGATTTCCGGTGTCCAATCGGCGGGATGAAAAAGCATCTCCCGGAGAGTGACCGTATCAGTCAGGGTGCGGGGACAATAAACATAACATCGGCCGTCTTCCAAATCACAGCTGTGCAATTGCACCGTCCGGTCGTGATAAATGACCTGATAGGGACAGAGTCCGACACAGGCACCGCAACCGGTGCACAAACTCTCTTCCAGCACATTTTTTTTCAGAAACTGCTGACTTTTTACCTTTGCTTTCAAATCCGATTCCTTTTTTTATTTCTGAAGTGCGGCTTTTATATCCTATCGTGATTTATGTGGCAAGAGATTGTGACGAAAAAATATTTTTAAATGAAAAGTGCTTGAAACAACTAAACATTTTGTATCAATGAAGATTTTGTTCCCGAGTCCTGAAAAAATATTTAATTGATGTTGACATCTGTCTTTTCTTGTATTATGAAGCGCCAGAAAAAATTGTTCCCCAGTAGCTCAGTCGGTAGAGCGGCTGGCTGTTAACCAGCATGTCCGTGGTTCGAGTCCGCGCTGGGGAGCCAGAACATTACGGGAGTGGGCACTCTTTCAAAAGAACCCTCTCCCGATCCTGAACAAAGTGCACCTGTCAGGGCAGCCAAGATCCCAGACACGTGCACTTCTTCTTTTACGATCCTGATTTTATCAACAAGTAACTTTAAGTATTCCTTGCCGAAATTTGATGTTCTATCCCAAAATTCTCTTGACACACAAGGGTGCGTTTTTTATACTGCCGGCCACTGAAAGGAAGTTCTTTTCATATTCGCAGATTAAACATATCGGTGTTGATCAGGGGCTGGATCGTTCAAAGAAGAGACGGCGTAGTATGCTTGTCCATGATTAGCATATCACGACCCCGTATGGGTTCATCCGGGGCAGTTTTTCGTCATGGTCCTCGTTTTGCCTTGACAATTGATTTAATCGTATCAGGATTGTCGAATTTTTTAGAGCTTCGTGTTTCTCCCGACTTGATGCCCGATTGCGGCATAAGAATACTGCCGTTTGATACGGATCCAGGCTTGTAAACGAACTATGGCAAGAGTAACGCTCAACAGGACGAAAACTCCCTATGACATTTATGTCGATAAACATAAGTGCCGCCGCTGTTCGTATTGCATCCGGGTCTGTCCAACCAAGACCATCAAAGCGAGAAAAAGCGGTTTTGAGGTCATTCCCGAACGATGCATCATGTGCGGGGGCTGCATCAGGATGTGTCCCCACGGGGCGCTGACCTACCATGACGGCTTGTCCAACGTACAGAATTTTTTGGCCGCGAAGATGAACATTGTCGCTGTCCTTGATCCGGCGTTCCCCGTTGAGACCGAGCTTGGAACACCGCGACAGGTCGTCAGCGCGCTCAAGCAAATAGGATTCGCTGAAGTTTGGGAAGGAGCTTTCGGGGCCGACCTCATCAGCAGGGTCTATTTCAGGCTGCTTCATGATCAGACCGTCAACCCCATCATCTCTTCTTTCTGTCCTGCCATTGTCTTTTATATCCAGAAATATTACCCTCAACTGATTCCAAACCTTGCCCCGGTGGTCTCTCCCATGATCGCCGTCGGCAAGGTTGCCCGCGAACTGAAGGGCGCGGATTGGAAAGTGGTGTACATCACGTCCTGCTTTGCCCGGATGGGTGAAATGGTCGCCCCCGAGGTGGCGGGGTATATTGACGAGGTCATCACGTTCGATGACATACGCAGACTGGTGCATGAAGCCAGCATCGATCAAGCGGCACTGCCGGAGACGGAATTCGAAGGCCCGAGACCGCACCGGGGCAGAATCATCCCGGTAATCGGGGGGCTGTCCAGCACCATGTGGGAAAGCCTCGACTTTCTCTCCGATGAAATCAGCATCACGGGAGGCAACAGGCAGTCGATCAGCGCAATCAAGCAAACAGCTGAAGGCCATATTCAGGGCAAGTTTCTCGATTGCGTTTTTTGTAACGGTTGTGTCGATGGTCCCTTTGCCAAGCGCAACCTGTCCATCCTCGCCAGCCGGCAGATCGTGGCCCGATACACAAAGTCGGAAATGGACAAGCAGGACGTTTCGTGTGCGATGGCGGAACTGGACAGGTTCAAGCATATCGATCTGAGCAGACGCTTTCAAAACCTGGAGCAAAAGCTGCCGACGCCGACGGAAGAAGAGATCGGCGCCGTGCTCAGGAAAATCGGGAAACTGCCGCCGCACCAAAACCTGGATTGCAGAGCTTGCGGTTATTCGTCGTGCCGGGACAAGGCCATTGCCGTTGTGCAGGGCATGGCTCATGAGGAATATTGCCTGCCCTACCTGTTGGCGGAAAGCAAAAGAATCTATCATGAGCTGGAAAAATCCCACGAAGAGCTTAAGGTATCGCATCAGGATCTGGAACAGGCGCAAACGCAACTGATCAGGGCCGAGAAAATGGCATCGATCGGTCAACTGGCGGCGGGGGTGGCCCACGAAATCAATAACCCTCTCAGCACGATTCTGCTTTATTCCCATATGTTCCAGAAAAGTCTGGAGCCTGATGATTCGCGCAAAGAGGATATTGCGCTGGTCATCAGTGAGACCAACAGAGCCAAAGAAATTGTCCAGGGCCTCCTGAGTTTTGCCAGGGAAAAAAAGCTCCGGGTTTACGAAGTCAATGTCAACGATATTCTGGAAGACGTGTTGACCCTGCTTGTCAATCAGTCATTGTTCTTCAACATCGAGATCAAAAAATTTCTGGCTCCGGATATGCAGACGATCGTCGCGGATGAAACGCAACTCAAACAGGTCTTTCTCAACATCATCCTCAATGCCGCCCAGGCCATGGAGGGCAACGGCACATTGACGATCAGCACCACCTTTGACAGGACGCAGGTCAGGATCAGGATTGCCGACAACGGTCCGGGCATCACCCCCGAGGTCATGGCGAATCTTTTTCATCCTTTTTTTACAACCCGGGAAAAAGGGACAGGCCTGGGACTGGCGATATCCTACGGCATCGTCGAGCGTCATCAGGGCAAGATTGACGTTGAAACGGAGTTGGGAAAGGGAACAACATTTATTATTACCCTGCCGGTTACCGCCATTGCGGAGACGGCAGGGGTAAAGTAGGGACAAACGGATATGCATTCAAAATTTGAAACGGCAGGGAGAGCAAACCATGAGTAAAAAAGCAAAAATATTACTGGTTGACAACGACGTTGATTTTATCGACCTGAACAAGGCCGTCCTTGAAAATAACGGATTCGATGTTGTGACCGCCTATTCCGGAACCGAAGGGATTGACCGGGTCATGTCTGAAAATCCGGACCTGATTGTTCTGGACCTGATGATGGAAAAACATGATTCAGGCTTTACGGTTGCCCGGACGATTAAGGCTGATCCGACATTCAAGCACATCCCCATCCTGATGCTTACGGCAGTGGGCAGCGAGACGGGCACGGAATTCTCACAGCAGCTTGACGGGTACTGGATGAAGACGGATGATTATGCCTCCAAACCGTTGGCACCCGAGGATCTGGTCAAGAAAATCAACGAACTCCTGGCCAGAAAAGCGCAGGGATAAAAAGAATCAACCGGATCGGAAAGCGGACGATGGCTGAAACGGCAAACATACTCGTTGTTGATGATGAGCGGGGCATCCGGGAAGGATGCCGCCGTATTCTCGCGAGTGAAGGTCACACGGTCGATGTGGCCGAAAACGGCGCAGAAGGGTTCAATCTCGTCGGGTCCAAACCTTATGACCTCATTCTGGTTGATCTGATGATGCCGGTTATGGGTGGTCTCGATATGATGGACAAGGTTCGGGAGTACGACCCGGAAATTATCATGATCGTGATTACCGGATTCGCCACCATCGAAACGGCCGTTGATGCGATGAAACACGGCGCCTACGACTATCTGCCGAAACCGTTCGCGCCCGACCAGGTTCTCGCCGTTGTGAACAGGGGTCTCGAAAAGAGGCTTCTTCGCCTGAAGGCCAAGAGGCTCATGGAAGAAAGAGATCAGCATCTCCTGGAAGTCGCCCGCGAGGAATCCAAGAGCCATACCATTGTGAATTCAATGGCGGATGGAATCCTTGTGATGAACAAGGAACATCAACTGGTTCTCTGGAATCCCGCGGCAGTCAGGATGCTTAACCTGAACGGGAAGCTGGAAGCGGGCAAGGATATCGGAGAGGTCATTCACGAAAAAAGTCTGGTCGCCCTCATCGACAGGGCGTTATTACCGGACGCCTCACAATATACGGCCATTTCCGAAGAAATAGAGATAAAAGAACCTGAACCGAAAACACTGATGATCAATGTATCCGTCATCCGGGACAAGCACGGCCTGGAACTCGGTGTTGTGAGCACCCTCCGGGATATAACGAGCATGAAAGAACTTGACCAGATTAAGTCCCAGTTTATTTCCATGGTCACCCACGAGTTGCGTGCGCCCCTCTCCGCCGTGGAGGGTTATCTTTCAGCCTATTTAAGCGGTGCCGCCGGCACCGACCCCCGGACGAATCGCCAGATGCTGGAGCGGGCCAAAGCCAGAACCCACTCGCTCCTCGATCTTGTGAATGACCTTCTTCAATTCAGCAGAATGGAGAGTAAGCGGGTGGAGCGAAAAAAGGAATTGCTGGACGTGACGGGCATTCTGACGGGCACCGTGGAACTCCTGAAGAACCGGGGCGAGGCAAATGAAATCCATTTTGAGACGAACCTGCCGGAGAAACTGCCCCTCGTGGAAGCGGATCGTGTGGAATTGGAAGTATTATTTACAAATCTCATCTCGAACGCCATCAACTATAATGTCAAGAAAGGCAAGGTTACCATATCCGCGGATTCGGGTGACCATTACCTGAATATCAGGATTGCCGATACGGGCATTGGCATAGCCAAGGAACACCTGTCCAGAATTTTTGATGAGTTCTACCGCGTCAACAGTCCTGAAACCAGGTATGTAACCGGAACAGGCCTGGGACTGTCCATTGTCAAAAGGATCGTGGAATCACACTACGGACGCATTGATGTCACAAGCGAGGTCGGCAAAGGTACGACCTTTACTGTAAAATTGCCTGTTAAAAAAGAACAGGAGCGGGCATCGGAATCATGCCCGACAACATGACTAAGGGAGAAATTATGGCCAGAGAACAAAAACTAAATGAAATTGTTGAAAAACGTACACCGGCGCCTTCGCTCACGCTTTTTAAACTCTATGTACCCGACATTGCCAGGAAAGTTCAGGCAGGCCAGTTTGTCGTCCTGCGGGCGGATGATTATGCGGAACGCATCCCCCTGACCGTGATGGAGTACGACAGAGAGGCCGGCCTGATCAGCGTTATCTTTCAGGCGGTCGGGTCATCCACCCGGAAGATGGAAAAATACGACGTCGGACAAACGATCCTTGATGTTGTAGGTCCCCTGGGCAAACCCAGCCACATTGAAAAATTCGGAACCGTGGTCTGCGTGGGCGGGGGTGTTGGCGTCGCTCCGGTTCTGCCGATTGCCAAAGCCCTCCATGAGGCGGGCAACAGGGTCATTTCCATCATCGGTGCCAAGTCGAAAGAAATGCTGATTCTGGAAGACGAAATGAAAGCCGTCAGTACACAATTATATGTCACAACCAACGATGGTAGCTATGGCCACCACGGCTTTGTTACCGACATTTTGAAAGAGCTCATTGAAAAAGGGGAGAAGATTGATGAAGTTATCGGCATCGGTCCTGTGATCATGATGAGTGCCGTAACGGACGTCACCAGGCCCTACAATATCCGCACGATCGTCAGCCTGAACACCATCATGGTGGATGGAACCGGTATGTGCGGCTGCTGCCGCGCGACCATCGCGGGGGAAACGAAATTCGTCTGCGTGGACGGGCCTGAATTTGACGGCCATCAGGTGGACTTCAAGGAACTGATCGACCGCCAGAAAATGTATAACCGCGAAGAAAGGCGGGCGCTGTGGGACCATCAGTGCAAGCTGGAATTCCAGGCGAAACAGTTGAAGAAGAAAACGAAAAGGCGCGAAAGAATGCCTGAACAGGATCCGAAAAAGCGGATTCAGAACTTCAACGAGGTTGCGCTCGGCTATACGAGGGAGAATGCGATCCGGGAAGCCTCCCGTTGCCTGCAGTGCAAGAAAATGCCCTGCGTGGAAGGATGCCCCGTGAACATTGCCATCCCGTCCTTCATTAAGCAAATGGCGGACGGCGATTTTATGGGCGCCATCCATACAATCAAAGACACGAATGCGCTCCCGGCCATATGCGGCCGCGTCTGCCCGCAGGAAACGCAGTGCGAGGCAAAATGTGTTCTGGGCAAGAAAGGCGAACCGGTGGCCATTGGAAGACTGGAACGTTTCGCCGCCGATTATGAAGCCCACCATGGCGATATCAGAGTGCCTGAAGCGGCCAAACCGACCGGGAAGAAGGTGGCCGTTGTCGGCGCGGGACCTTCCGGTCTTACGGTTGCCGGCGAACTTTCCAAGAAAGGCCACGATGTGACGGTTTTTGAATCGCTTCACAAAGCCGGCGGCGTTCTGGTCTATGGCATCCCGGAATTTCGTCTTCCGAAGGCCATTGTCCAGAGGGAAGTGGATTATGTCAGTAAACTCGGCGCAAAGATAAAGGTGGATGTGATCGTCGGACAAACCGTTACGATTGATGAACTCTTTGCCCAGGGCTTTGAGGCCATCTTTGTCGGAACCGGCGCCGGGCTGCCTTACTTCCTCAACATCCCCGGTGAAAACCTGAATGGCGTCTATTCGGCCAATGAGTTCCTCACGCGGTCAAACCTGATGAAGGCTTATCTCTTTCCGGATTACGACACCCCGGTGCGGATGGGGAAAAAGGTTGCCGTCATCGGCGGCGGCAATGTGGCGATGGACGCCGCAAGGGTGGCGAAGCGACTGGGCGCGGATAAGGTCTATCTGGTTTACCGGCGCTCCCGGGCGGAAATGCCGGCGCGGGCGGAAGAGGCCCATCACGCCGAGGAAGAGGAAATTGATTTCCAGCTCCTGACCAACCCCGTCAGGGTCGTGGGTGACGAGCATGGATGGGTAACGGGACTCGAAGTGGTTAAACAACAACTGGGTGAACCCGACGCTTCGGGAAGACGCAAACCCATGGATATACCCGGCTCCAACGCCATCATCGACGTGGACGTTGTCATCGTTGCCATTGGACAGGGCCCGAACCCGGTCCTGACCCAGAGCGGACCAGGCTTGGAACTCAGAAAACCCGGTTATATTGTTGCCGATCTCGAAACGGGAAAGACGAGCCGGAAAGGCGTTTTTGCGGGCGGCGACATCGTAACAGGCGCCGCAACGGTTATCCTGGCCATGGGCGCAGGACGCAAGGCCGCTGCGGCAATGGATGAATACCTGAAAACGGGCCAGTGGTGATTTCTGTACTTTGCGTCATTGCCTTTCATGATTTCTCCTGACGCGAACGGTCAGCTGAGAAACTGTCAGGATTTTGCCGGCCGGTATCCGGTCAACGCACGCCGAACCGCGAATACGTCGTTGCCGTCATTTAAATTCAAAAACATCCTGACATGATCTACGGCAATCCGGAATTTGCATGCAATGATTACGTCCGTCATCACGTTCCAATATCAAAACAGGTCGCAACGCGACCTTACGCCTGATTCCGGTGCAAAGGGGACTTGTCCTGCAGTCTGACAGGGCAGAAACATGAAAAGGTTGGCACAATCATTCAGACCCGATCTGTTCATCCCATCCATGCTCTATAGTGGTCAGAATTCGCTTGACACAGCTTTACATGCTTCATATAGTCAGAAAAAATCGAGATGAGATCTTACCAATTCATTCAATTCAATTATCAACAACTATCTTGGGACGCGGTTCTCTATTTATGGAATATCATCAAAAATGACGGCCTTCAAAATACAGAACCTGCTACGGGAAGAACATTATGATCAAAGGAAAAAAAACAAAACAGTCATTCGGGCAGAACATCAGGAATTATCGTGAGAGCAAAGGATTGAGTGTCAGGGAACTGGCGCATGAAACCGGGTATCCGGCTGACCTTCTCGAAAAGGTTGAAAAAGACGAAATGACACCGCCGGTTGCGCTTGTTTTGCAACTGGGCCGGTCGCTGAAAGTTGATGTGGAAAAACTGGATCCGAGTGAAAGCAAGAAGGCTTCGTCGAGGGTAAAAAGCCTGAAAAAACGCGCCGGATCATACGCTTATACGCAGCTTACCCGGTCAGGTTCCGACAAACATCTTGGCGCGTATCTTGTTACGATCGAACCCAAAACGGCTCATGAGGGCGTCGAATATCACCATGAGGGCGAGGAATTCATCTATGTATTAAAAGGCAGACTGTCGATCTCGGTGGGCAGGAATACCAGTCTACTGGAACCGGGTGAGAGTATTCATTTTAATTCCGCCCTTCATCATGCATTGAGCAACCCTTCTTCCAAAAAAACAGAACTGCTCGTAGTTCTTTATATTCCATGAGGTGCGTCGATGCCATTTGAAATATCAAGCGAACAGGAAATGATCAGACTCATGGCCAGAGACTTCGCCAGGAAGGAACTGGAGCCGATGGCTGCCCAATGGGACCGTCAGGGGATCTTCCCGGTGGATACGGTTAAAAAGATGGGAGAGCTCGGCCTGCTGGGAATGATGGTTCCCGCTGATCTTGGGGGATCAGGTGCCGGGGCTGTGGCCTATTCCCTGGCCCTGCAGGAAATAGCGTTTCACTGCGCCTCAAGCGCGGTCACCATGTCCGTTGCCAATTTGTCCACGGAGCCGCTTCTGAAGTTCGGCACACCGGCCCAGAAAAAAAAGTGGCTTACCGGTCTTGCCGAAGGATCACTTCTCGGCGCCTTCGCGTTGACTGAACCGGGCGCAGGCTCTGATCCCGGCTCAATGACGACCAGCGCAATACTGAAAAAAGACAAGTATATCATTAACGGCACTAAGATATTCATCACGCACGGACAGTACGCAGACGTCATCAATCTGATCGCCCGGACCGGCCAGGAAAAGGGAACAAAAGGGCTTTCCGCTTTCATCGTTGAAAAGGGCACACCCGGTTTTACAATCGGCACAAAAGAAGAAAAACTAGGGCTTCGGGCGTCCAACACTGTCGAACTTGTTTTTGAAGACTGCGAAGTTCCCGCTAAAAATCTGCTGGGAAACCCGGGCGAAGGATTCAAGGTCGCGATGCTCGCTCTCGACAGCGGAAGAATCGGCATCGCGTCTCAGGCCGTGGGCATTGCCAGAGCTTGTCTTGAAGAGGCCATATATTATACCAGCCAACGGCGCCAGTTCGGAAAATCCATCAGTTCGTTTGAAGCGATCCGTTTCATGGTCGCGGATGCGGCAACAAAAATTGAAGCGGCATCATGGCTCACGCTCGCCGCGGCCGACCGCAAAGACAGAGGATTGAAATTCACCCGGGAAGCCTCCATGGCCAAATTATTTGCCTCGGAAACAGCTAATTCAAGCGCCTATATGGCGCTTCAGGTTCACGGCGGGTACGGCTATACGAAGGATTACAAGGTAGAGCGTCTATACCGGGACGCCCGCGCAACAACCATCTACGAAGGCACATCGGAAATTCAGCGCATCGTTATCGCAAGAGAAGTTTTTAAGGAATAAATATATTCGGGGATTTAACTCGTTGACAAAATGACTGGCGGTTCCTATACTGCCTGCCGTGTTTATCAGGATATAAACATAAAGTTTAATCAAGAAGGAGAATGAAGCAATGGCATCAAATTTTTTGTATTCCACCCGTGAACAAAAGTTCATACTGAAAGAATGGCTCGACCTGTCCAAGGTCTTTGGAGCGGGACGTTTCCAGGGCGGCTACAGCGTCGATGATATAGATTCCATCCTCGAAAACGCAATGAAAATAGCCAAACTGTCGATAGCCCCCACCAGCGATGACGGAGACAACATCCATGCCGTATACAAAGCCGGCAAGGTGACGACACCGGAATCCTACAAGAAGGGCTACTGGGATATTCAGGAAAACGGCCTCGGCAGCAGCAATGCCGATCACTCGGATCCCAGCTCCATGCCGCTGTGCGTAATGGGCGCGACCAACGAGTACATCGCAGCAGCCAACGCCTCTTTGGGCCCCTATGTCATGGCAACGACCGGTTCAGCCGGTTTGATCCGTGACTTCGGCAGTGAAAATATCAAGAACATCTTTCTCCCCAAGATGTTTTCGGGCCAGTGGTCCGGAACGATGGACCTGACCGAACCCAACAGCGGCTCCGACGTCGGCGACATCATCACCAAGGCAACCCCCACCGGTGAGCCCGGCATCTACAATATTACGGGGACAAAATGTTTTATCACCGGCGGCGATCAGGACATCACCGAAAACATCATTCACCTGACGCTTGCCCGCATTGAAGGTTGCGTTCCGGGCACCAAGGGCATCTCGCTGTTTGTCGTTCCCAAGTACTGGCCGGACGCCAACGGCGAGAAGGGCGAATTCAACGACGTGAACTGTGGCGGTATCGAACATAAGATGGGTCTGAGAGGCTCGGCTACAGCCATCGTGAACTTCGGCGAGGAAAACAAGTGCCGCGGTTACCTGCTCGGCGATCCTCCAGTTGACGGTAAGGGACAGGGCATGGCCCAGATGTTCCAGATGATGAACGAAGAACGCACGGTCACCGGTCTTGCCGCCATGTCCGCGGCAACCGTCGCCTACAACAACGCCTGCGCGTATGCGGCGGGCCGTATTCAGGGACGCCAGCTCACCAATCCCAAGGCGGGCCGGGTTCCCATCATCAACCATGAAGATGTGCGCCGCATGCTCCTGTTTCAGAAGTCCATTACGGAAGCGTCCCGCGCCATGATCGCCTTTTCCTACTATTGCATGGATATCGCGGAGAACACCTCGGATGAAAACGAGCGCAAACTGGCCAAGGCCTATATCGAAGTTAACATTCCCATCGTCAAGGCCTGGTGCTCCGACATGGCATTCCTCTCTATCTCGGAAGCCATGCAGTGCTATGGCGGATACGGTTTCTCGGAAGAATACCCCATCGCCCAGCAGCTCCGTGACTGCCGCATCTATCCCATCTGGGAAGGCACCAACTACATCCAGTCCATGGACCTTATCGGCCGCAAGTGGATGATGGCCGGAGGCCAGGTCTTTGCGACGTGGCTCGGCGAGATCGACAAATTCGTTCAAGCCAACAAAGACCATGCGGTGTTCGGCGCGCAGTTTGCCCTTTTGGAAGAGGCGCTGAACAACTACCGGGACATCCAGAATACCATGGCCGGCTACCTGGGTCAGGGCAAGTTGGGGATGATCGGCTTTTTCGCCACCCGTATCCTGCATGCCACCGGTTATATTTATGCCGCTAAACTTCTGCTCGAACAAGCGCTGATCTGCCAGAAAAAAGTCGAGGAAATCGGCAAGGAAAACTTTGAATATCCGTTTTATGCGGGTAAGGTGGCATCCGCCAAATTTTTCTGCCATAATATTCTGCCCATCGTGGGCACCATTCAGAGAGTGATCAAGGAAGGCGACAACTCCATCATGGAAGCGCCCGAAGCGGCCTTCACCGTGTAAAAACTGAGTATCATCTTAAAGAGGGATGAGGGATTCAATCCCCATCCCTCTTCTTTTCTAAAATTGGTTTTGCCATAGGCGGCATCCGCCGTTTATTGAAATTACTGATGAGCTCCGAGGAGGACTGGAAATCAACCTGTGCCGGAATCATCATATTGTTTTCATGGCATGGAAATAGAGATACAGTTGGGATTAATCCTTCTCTTGAAAAAAAAAGTGAGGCCGGTCTGAACTCGCCCCCATTCCCTCTTGATAAAATTCTACAAAAAGAGTAAGAATAAAACCGTAATCATCGAAAAAACAGACGCCCGTTCTTAAATGGTTCGGACGTAATACGGAAACCCCAGTTACATTTAAAATCGGAAAGGTAACCTATGAGAAGAATCTTTGTCGTTTGTCTGATGATTATGTTTTTTTTACCATTCCTTGCCATGGGAGAAGAATCGCCGATAGGAAAAATCCGAACAGGCACCGGCGATATCGTCGTCATCCGCGTGGGCAAACAAGCTCCTCTGACCACCGGTGACAAAATTTTCCAGAAAGATATCATTCGAACAGGGCCAAACAGCTCCGTCGGAATCATTTTTGAAGACAACACTGTTTTGTCCCTTGGTTCCAATAGCGAAATCGTGATTGATGAGTATGTATTTGCTCCTGAAAAAGGTCTGTTGTCCATGATCGCCCGAATGGTGAAAGGCACAGTATCCTATCTTTCAGGAATCATTGGGCGACAATCCCCGGAATCGGTGAAATTTATTACCCCGGATTCTACAATAGGCATTCGCGGAACTCAGTTTCTAGTCAAGGTGGACTGTTGCAGGTGATTGGTCAATTTATAATCTGAAGCAGTCATAATTTTTTTTTTGACAGCTTTGTCTTGCAGCGTTTTAGTATGAGGTTTGCAATGAATCGTTTGATCAGGACCTTTGCGTGTTTAAATCTGTGTTTCATTTTAACAGGCTGTTGTGCGAATAGTACGATCGTCTTGATTCCCGATTACGACGGTCATGTCGGAAAGTTGCTGGTCACAACGGAAGGCGGCAAGCAGGTCTTGAGCGAGGCAAATCAGTCCGTTGAAGTAATGGATCGCAAAGAACCGCCCGGTAAGGTAACAACGCTCAGTGATAAGAGAATCCGGTCCGTTTTTGCTGAGGCGCTGGATGCGCGGCCGTTGCCGCCTGTAACATTCATCCTTTATTTTCTTCCCGCAACCAATGAATTGACCGATGACTCCAGTGCGGTTCTGCCGCAAATTATAAAAACCGTCCAGAGCCGGCCGTCGGGCGATATCATCATTTCCGGACATACCGACACCGTGGGAGAAAAGGATTATAATTACCAGCTCGCCCTGGAACGGGCGCAAACAGCATCACAAATTCTGGTAGCCCATGGCGCAAACGCTTCTGCGATAACGGTCACCTCTCATGGAGAAGGTAATCCCCTGATAAAAACAGCCGATGAAATTGATGAACCTCGAAACCGAAGAGTCGAAGTAACCATTAGATGATCAACACGGTTCGCCCTGTTTATTCATGAAAAAAGAATCGACAAATAATCAAATTTCTCAAACCAACCATTTTATTGTAAGCAACGGCTCAGAGAATCGGCGTATCCTGATCTGGGGCATTTTGTGTACCCTGTGTTTTGCATTGGTCTTTGTCTTCTATCCCAACCTCTTGAAACGGCTTGAATATCTGGAGTACGATACTCTTCTGAAAAAATTCCCGAATAATAACGCCAGTAAAAAACTGGTCATAGTGGACCTTGATGAAAAAAGCTTGAGTCGTTACGGTCAATGGCCCTGGCCCCGTTACCGCGTCGCCCAGTTATTGGACAAAATCACGGCCATGAAGCCCGAGGTCATCAGCCTAGATATCGTTTTTGCCGAACCGGACAAGACATCCGCAGAACCGCTGCTCAAAGACCTGCAAAACACATTTAAGCTTAAAATCGATGTTGGCAGGTTACCACGCGAACTGAGCGACAACGATCGAATGCTAGCTGAAACCCTGGCTAAAGGACCTTTTGTCCTGGGGAATGTATTTCATTTTAATCACATGAAGGCAAACCCGGGAAAATGCGTTCTGCATCCCGTCAAACATTCATATGTACATCACGTGGATGGACAAAACGTAAGAAGAGAATTTCCGCAAAGCACCGGCGTTCTCTGTAATTTAGCAATCCTTTCTGAAAAGGTTAATGCCTCGGGTTTCTTTAATTTCAGTCCCGACGAGGATGGCGTGCTGAGACGCCTGCCCCTGCTCATTGAATATAACGGGAATGTATATCCCAACCTCGCGCTGGCAACGATTTTGAAACTGAATAAAGAAAATCATATCCTGCTGAAACATGACCACAATATTCTGCAATCAATTCATTACGGAAGACATTCCGTACCTGTTGACCGGCACGGCCAGATGCTGATCAAGTTTCGTGGTCCGGAACATAAATATGAATATATACCAGCCGCTGATATCCTGGACAGTACCGTTTCTCCAGAACGGCTGCAAGGAAAGATCGTATTTGTCGGTACCTCAGCGATGGGATTGAAAGAATTGTTGAATACACCCCTTGGCCCGGTATTACCGGGCGTTGAGGTGCACGCGACGACCGTCGATAACCTTCTGACTGAAGATTTCATCTCGGTGCCCGGTTGGGCGAATGGCCTGGTTCTTCTCCTTGTGATCGTGCCGGGTTTGATGATGAGCCTGTTGATCAGTCATAGAAATGCGGCATCCTGCTTTTTTGTCATGTTGCTGTTTGTCAGCGGATTATGGTTTGTGACGCAACAGATTTTTTTCCAAATGGGCTTTTTTATAGCAACGGCGTTTCCGATAGCCTCAATTGTCTGCACTTACATGTATCTGACGGTCTTAAAATACCGTTTGGAAGAAAAGAAGGTTCTTTCCGGCATGCGAAAACTGCTGCTTACGCAGGATATGACCATCGAAATTATGGCCAACCTGACGGAACACCGGAATCAGGAAACCGGCGGCCACATTAAGCGCACAAGAATGTATGTCAGATTGCTGGCCAATCATATTAAGCATCAAGACAGGTACAAATCATTTCTCACGGATGTCAATATTGACATGCTTTATAAATCAGCCCCCCTGCATGATATCGGCAAGGTCGGCATCCCTGACAAGATTTTACTCAAGCCGGGAAAACTGACAGAAGAGGAGTTTGAAATCATTAAAACACACACGACCAACGGCCGTAACCTGATCCGCTCCTCCGTTCGTAAATACGGCAAGACATCTTTTTTGGCCATTGCCGAAGAGATAGCCTATTCACACCATGAGAAATGGGATGGTTCCGGATATCCCTTGGGCCTCAAAGGGAATGCGATTCCAATCAGTGGCAGGCTGATGGCGCTGGCCGATGTATATGACGCTCTGATCAGTAAACGCGTCTATAAGATAGCCTACCCGCATGCCATTGCCGTGAATACCATCATTCAAGGTAGAGGAACGCACTTTGATCCCGACATGGTGGATGCGTTTCTGGAGATTCATGAACAGTTTAGAGATATTGCGCGTCAGTTTGCCGATTTTGAGGAGGAAAGGGTCCTTCTGGAAAAAGGAATTCCAGCGGAAGATTCAATCAATAATGCCAATTCGTTCACTGCCGATAAATCATCGGATTGAACAAGCGATATCAAGAACCGGCCTCAAATGGTCTGCGCCGATCCTGATGACTCATAGGACGATTACATACAGTTATGCATCCATAATATTCCCAACCCATAAGAAACCATTTCTCATACTGCACAATAAACAGAGAATCAACGCGGCGTTATTCCTGAGCAGAATATTCAAAAGCTCAATTAATCATGATTTCAACGCGGTTTCGACCTGCTTCTTTACCTTTATACAGGGCGGCGTCGGCTCTGCTTATGATTTCGTCCATCTTGTCACCGGGAAGAAGTTGGGTTATTCCAATCGTAGCGGTAATCTTTATCAATGCTGAGCCTGCATCAATGTCGGTTGCCGCAAGGGCTTGCAAAAGTCTGTTGCCGGTTATGTTTGCCTGATCAATGGCCATTTCGGGCAGCATGATAATAAACTCTTCTCCTCCCCAACGTCCGACAATATCCATCGTTCGGAGATTTTCCCGGAACAAACGTGCGGTACGCCGCAATACTTCGTCACCTGCGGCATGGCCATAGGTATCATTGACCTGCTTGAAGTGATCGAGATCGATAAGGCCGACGGACAAGGGCGTATTCAAACGATTTGCCCGCTCCATTTCATGCCGGAAAAGAATGTCACATTCCCGCCGGTTGTAAAGGCCGGTCAGAGGGTCTGTTGCCGCCATTTCTTGAAGGGCCGCTTCCAGTTTAATTCGACGATTAATCTCTTCTTCCAACTGCCGGTTGATTTTTTGTGTCTTGATCCACAGGGCATATTCTCTCCGGTGCATAATGCCCAGGCGGTGTGTTGTTGCCGCGCCAACTCCGACCGGCAGCAACAGAATCACAAATAAAGAGATCATCTTTTCTGCTGTAGTCCCCAGCAAAAAACGGGTCAGCAGGATGATAAAAACGCCATATACGGCGGCGGAAAATGACATTATAAAACGAATGGGAATAAAGACCAGCAAAGCGAGCAGCTGAATCATGAGTACTCCAATAACCAGATAAACGACATCCGGCCGATAAATAAAAAAAAGCATAAATCCTGAAATATAAACAATGACAAACCACATCACCGGATAACTTATTTTGAAAATGTTGGTTTCAGGTGTGATCGTAAGGTAAAGAATGAACAAAGTAATAGCCATGACGACCCGATAGGCAAGAAGATAATAAAACGGGCCCGTCAACCCCATGCCCAAATAGTCGGGAATGGCAAAAAGCAGAAGCAGAATTCCCCAGACGACCAGAGCGGTTCGCAACTGTCGTGTCACGATGGGCTGAACATGGCTTTGAAAAGATGCTTCCGTGTCGCGGTCTGAAAATTCGGCCAACCACCTTGATATTTGATATTCACTCGTTTTGTCATTCATGAAAAATGATATGATAAAATAATAATTTTTAATTATTAAAACATAACTAATCTCTTTTATCTATTATTTTATCATCAACCGCTAGAGGCAAGGTTTACACATGTAGTCCCTGTCTTTGCGGCATAATATTCCTGACATGAAAGTCCTTGCTTCTGATGCTGTACCCCTCTGAAAGAAGTTCTTACCAATGAACGAATTTGATGCTATGAAGTGGCTCGGAGCAATCTCTGCCCCCGTTCTTATTCTTGCCGCAGAAAGTGACTCGTTTTCTCCGGCCAAATAAGAACAATACCTGACTGAAACAATTACCGGGGCACATCAGGTCAGCATTATGGCAACGGGGCATATGCCCCGTTGAAAGATCCCGGAAAGTCAACCGGGCAATCATAGATTGCTGCATACTTCCATTTTGCAGGAATCTGTATGAATGGATAGCTTGTAAACAGGAGAAATGATGGGAATACATACCTATAAAGCGGCTTCGGTCTTAAAAGAAACGGGGATGATGGTGGAAAACGAAGTGAGGGGATTCAAATTTATCGCCGATGAACCCAGGGGTCTCGGTGGAACCAACAAGGGAATGAACCCCGTGGAAACCCTTTTGTGTGCTCTTGGAGCCTGTCAGTGCATGACGGCCCGTTTTTTTGCCATGCTGCTTAAAATCGATCTTCAAGAATGCCACGTGGATGTTGAGGGGGATATCGATGCCAGGGGCTTTCTGAATGCCGATTCGGGCATCCGTCCCGGCTTGCAGGAGATCCGGTTGACCGTCCATATTAAGGCCAATGCCCCTGAGGAGAAGATCGCTGAACTGCTGGCCATGGTGAAAAGCCGCTGCCCTGTCGGAGAAACTGTTCTCAATGGGGTGCCTGTTGTCGTTCGGCATAGCAAATTATTATAGTTGAACCATCATGGCATTGCCCCGGAAAACTCTAAAGGACGTGTTCTGTCTAAACACAGCTATCAAGCGGG
Source organism: Smithella sp. (assembly GCA_018056685.1). Lineage (GTDB taxonomy): Bacteria > Desulfobacterota > Syntrophia > Syntrophales > Smithellaceae > Smithella. Next base: position 95,476 of record JAGPFC010000003.1, on the reverse strand, counting down.
GAATACATGGCCGTGCCATTTGCCATTTATGGTCAGCATATCCCTGCTGACCACACCCTTTAGTAACATTTTATTTGAGGCAATTCAGTGGCTCAGATTCCCTTGCACATAAGGACATTTTTTTCTATACTGTTTAAAAATATAAGATTTGTTATCAATGATATGCCAAGCACTGATGCTGGAAGGAGGCACGTTATGGCAAATGTCAAGGCAAGTGATATTGTTATCATCCGTGACATCTTGAAGGAAAAAGGGGAACAGTACCTCCATACGATGAACGCGTCGATCTCGCCTGATGTATCGAAGACTTTTCAAACGGCTCTTTCGTTGACGTGGATTCCGCTCGAGGTTGAAGCAGAAATCATTCAGGCGGCGTCCAGATTGCTTTTTCCCTCAGATCCGCGGCCGATCTATAAGCTGGGACATACCGTGGCAGGAAAACAATTTACGGGCATTTACAAGTTCTTTCTGAGGATTCCCAGCATTGGCTTTATCATCAGGAATGCCTCGGCAACCTTTAATACGATGAATGACAAAGGTACCGTTCGGGTTGACGAATTGACGCCCAACAGCAGGATGTTCGTCATTTCGGACCTGCCTGAATTGACGGCTATTCAACGAGAATATATTTGCGGCGTTGTATCGTGTGTTCTGGAATTAGCCGGTGCGAAAAATATTAAAATAACCAAAATAGAAAATAATCCCCATGAGTGGCAATGGAAAATAAGCTGGGAATAATTCTCTCCTTTGAAAAACATCAGGCCTTCTGTGTTAAAAGACAAAGGGCCCGATGAATCGCGTTTGCAAAAATGATGTTAATTGAGAACAAATGAATTCGTAACGCCTTCATACGGGCTGATCTTGCGCGTCCAACCCGACTTCCAATTTCCCTTATGTCGAATTCGGTATATTCCCGGCGTCGCATTGGTAGTGTCCCAGGTAATCGTTATTCTGGAATAGGCAATGGAATTTCGCGCCCAGTTATACGTGGTTTCTGGATCCCAGTCTCTCGCGACAGGAACATAAACGCCACCTTTAAGCTTTTCAATGACGAGGAATGTGTCCTGGGTTCTCAGATCGTTGTTGGGATGTCCTCCCCAGAATACGGCGCTTACAGTTTCACCACGTGTATAACTTGTTTTCGGCTGCGTATAAACACTACCGAAATTTTTGCCGAGTGGCACATCGTCAAATACAACCTTCGCGGTAAAGTCGACAGTTTGCCCCGTTATATCTTCCGGGGTTGGTCCCGGATCAACGTCTGTGCCATCTGCAATGGCATTGCAGAGTTTCGTATATTCCTGCTGGAACGCGGCCAGTTCATTTGGGCCAAACTGCGTACAGGCCCCTTCATACCACTGCATGGCATACTCTTCCCGGGTGGCAAGGTAAGACGTATACGTATTGGCCAGCGCTGCTACAACGGCATAATTAACGCCGATTGGGCTAAGAGAAGAAAGGATGGTTTTCTTTATCCGGCGTCCGGCCATGGTGGTCACTTCCGCAGGCACACCGGCAATCGCCAGGTTACCGATTTTCAATACTTGCAGAGGAACAATCTGCGGGGTCATCGTCGGACCACTGATATTAAGATGCGCAACGCCTGTTGGAATAAGAATTGGTTTTTCCGCATGGCATTCCTGATAAGCTGCATTAGCGGTTGCCGGCCAGGCAAAAGCGAACATACCACCCAGCAAGCTGTTTAAAGCCGTGCGGGCAGCATCGTCGTTCCAGTTCAAGCTGTTCACCGTGGTACCATTTGGAAATAATGGAAACGGGCTTGGGTTATCGTAAGGGCTCCCGGCGGCAAAAGATGCTCCCATGCCGGCGGCACATGTTGTGGTACCGGCTGTTTCGACATACAGCGTTCTCATATCCACCCATTCATGCCGGTAATCAACGGACCCCGATAATTCTTTTGAAGCGTTATCGTATAATGTTTTGGCTTTGTTATACTGCTTCAAGACAGCGTTCTTCAGGCTTGGATTTTGGGCAAAGGTCACATATTGGGGAGCCTGGCCATAGCCAATATTCGGCGTTACATCTCCGGCGTTCGTCTGGGCAAACGCTGCGACAAACGTTCTGGAGGCCTGATAATTGGTCCCCTTGTCTTTTTCAAACAAGTAGGAAGCCCATCCCTTGTTATCTGAGCTAATGAGATGATTGTCCGGTCCGATACTGTCCGGATGCACCGCGTACCAGTTCAATGTGCCGATTTCCTCTCCATCCAGGGCTACAAATTTAAGGAGGGTCATGGTTTTATCGGTGTTGCTTGAGTATTGGGCTATTTCCCCGGCGGGATTATTGTTATAGGGAGGTTCAGCACGATTTCCGCCGCAGCCTTCAATCGTTCCCTGATTAATCAATATCTTCCCGGGTTTCAAATTACCATGGGCATTTTTTATGGACATGTAGATGCCGTTGACAATGGCATTGAAATTCTGCCGGACAAAGCCCTGTACGTGGGAATCGTAGAGAAAATATCCCGAGTAACCACCCGGATCATTATGGGTATGAGTCGCGGAAAGGAGGACATTTTTTTCATTATAGAAGGGTGACAGCACCGGATCATCAGCGATTTTCTCACACACTTTTATTTTTACCATTTGAAACATCATGCCGAGATCGGCACTGACAAAGACGACCCGATTTGTTCCGTCACCAACCACAAACGCCCGCGACCTTAATCTCGTATGGATGCCGGCTGTTTTCTGAGAACTCACGGCAAATGCCTCCATAACGATTTCGCCAGCCGTTCCGGTTATATCATAAATCCCTGAACCGATCAGATACGTTGACGTAAACCCCGGTACGGGAACGATCATAAAAGCAGTAAAAAAAAACATGACAAGAATCATTCTCATTTTAAACATTAAGATCCTCCTTTTTGCTTATCGAAGATTCTTCACCCATTTAGCATCCTTTATTCACTGTCACCCTGGAATGAACATTAATGTACAGTAAAGGTTCGCGATACCCCCTCATAAGGGGTAATGGCGCCGGTCCAACCGGATTTCCAGTGGCCATAATGTCTGATGCGATACGTTCCGGGAACCGCATCGGTTGTATCCCACTCGATCGTGATTTTTGAATTGGCAGTTCCAGAGCGTTTCCAGTAATAACGGGTTTCGGGATCCCAATCGTTGGCCACGGTGACGGCTCCGGTCGGAGTAATTTTTTCCACTTTCAAAAATGTCTTCTGAATCTGGTAATTGTTCTTGGGGTGTCCGCCCCAAAATGTCACGCTGACGGTCTGGCCTCTGGTATATGAGGCGGCAGCATCCGTCTCCACAGAACCAAAACTTTTGGACAGAGGCTTGTCGTCAAACGCAACTCCCGGAATTTTGATCAGCTGGCTGCCCGATATATCTCTCGGCGTTGGACCCGGACTGACTGAAACACCGTTTTTCATGGCTCGTGCGATGTAATCGAATTTTTCCTGAAAAGCGTTTAAGGTATAGGGGCCGAAATGGGTGGATGCGCCTTCATAGTGCTGCACGTTGTATTCTTCATAAGTAGACACATATTCAGCATAGGCATTGGAAAGTGCTGCGATCACCACATAATCCACTTGATCACCCAGAGCGTTCATGACCGTTTCCTGCAGTCGACGGCCGGCCATCGTGGTTATTTCCGTCGGCATGGCGATAATGGCAAGATTGCCGATCTTCAAAATCTGAACAGGCAGCACTTCAGGTGTCATCGGAATGCCCAGGAATTTGATTCTGCCAGTGGGCAGCACAATGGGTTTTTTACCCTGACATTGCTGGTCCAAAGGAGAGATCGTGAATGCCAACTTGTACGGATTACCCAGCACGGAGATATCATAAGGGTACGTGAGCCCTTCGGGAATATCGATACCTTTCCCATCTTCGGTGCTGCCGGCCAGCACGGAGGCGCCGATAGCCGCTACACAGGTTTTCCCAGCGCCGGAATGATCCGGCGGCATGAAGGCGGGACTGATAGACTGATTCGACATATCCACATACATGTGTCGGTAATCGACGGACCCGGCCAAATTGACATCGGCTTCATTAAACAATTCGATCGCCTTGTAATACTGGCACTCGCCGATGATTTTCATATGCTCGTAATCATCAACGCCATTGGGATATCCCCAGTAAATATTGGGAGAAACGTCGCCGGCATTACTGATCGCAAACGCGGCCACAAAGGTATCAGCCGCCGCATAATTGGTCCCTATTTGTTTTTCAAATAAATAGGCGGCATACCCTTTATTATCACCGCTGATGAGTTTATTGGTATTTCCTACACTGGTCGGATGGACGGCAAACCAGTTGACCGTACCGAGATCGGACCCATCCGTGGCAACGAATCGCAAAAGAGTCATGGTTTTATCCGTGTTGGAATTGTATCGTGCTTTTTCCTCATCCGGATTTTCCTCATAGGCCAGAGACGAACGGTTCCAGCCGCAATGGTTCAATTCTCCCCTGTTGATCCGGATATCACCGGGTCTGAGATTGTTATGCGCTCTGACAATGGACTGATAGATCCCTTCGGCAACGGTGTTGAAGTGTTTTTCGTCATATCCAAACATGGAGAGATTATACAGGGCATAATGGGAATAAGCGCCGGGACCGGAATGGGTGTGTGTCGCACTGATGGTCACGTTTTGGTCCGTGTAAAGGCCGTTGTATTTGGTCAACAGTTTTTTAACAACCGCCTGATTGATACCTTGGGGAATAATCCCGGCTTCTGCAATGACCAGCGCCACCCGCTTGCCGCTCCGGGGATCAACAACCACAAAGGCCCGGGACCTCAATCTCGTATGGATGCCTTCGGTGACCTGATCAGGCATGAAATAACCCATCATACCGCATTCCGCTGCCGGTCCGGTAATGTCATATATCCCTGTGCCGATCAGATATGTTGACGTAAAACCTGGTGCGGGAACAATCATCAGAGCAGCAAAAATCAACATCACAAGAATCATTCTTAATTTAAACATAAAAGCCCCTCCTTTTTTGTTATCGATGATTCTTTCATCATTTAACCCTGTGCCATTGCTGGGACCTGCCCAGCAAGCTGATTCCGATATATCCTCGAGCAGTCAGGACGTTATCCCTTACCCACATTTTGCATTTATAAGTGGCTCCCGAATCGGGATCCAGGATCGTCCCACCGCTATATTCTGCTCCGAGTTTTTGATCCACGTTGCCAGTTTTTTTCATGCTATCTAAAATTTTCATTCCAATGAGCGGTTTATTTTTTAAATTTCCTTTACATTGAAGACAAATCTTATCGGGGGGATCGAGAAGGAGTTTGACAATTTTACCGGAATAGACACCGCTGTTCTCAAATATTTCTATGTAAGATGATGCTTTCCCTTTGTTCGGACCTTCGTCATCGATGGTTTCCCATGTTCCGACAATCGGATTTTGTGGATTGGCGGGGTTTTGGGATCTTGCAGAAATACTGAATAATCCAACGACGAAGAAACAAATAATGACCGGCATAAAAATTTTTTTCATCGATCTATCCCTCCTGACGGTTCTCGTTACAAAAAAATCTTTACTCAACGCCAAAAAAGTCATTGACTTTATAATTTAATTATATTAACTTAATGCCATTAAATTAACGCTTATAACAATATTTTTTTAAAAAGCAAGCTTTTTTTAAAACAATCGGGAATTAGGTGTTTAGGCGAGATACAATTAAGGATCGAAAATGGCACAATCCGAAATTAAAGTATACGGCTACAGATGGGTCATCCTTGGGGTTTATTTCTTAATTAATGTTTTGATGCAGATTCAATGGATAACATTTGCGCCCATCACCAGTGAAGCGGTCACATTTTACAACGTCTCCCCCTTGCAAATCGATTTGCTTTCCCTGATCTTTATGATCGTTTATCTTTTCGTCTCCTTTCCGGCATCTTATATCATTGACACATGGGGCATCAGAATCGGCATCGGCATCGGCGCTTTATTAATGGGCATCTTCGGCCTCATGAAAGGATTCTACGGCAGTAGTTACAAAATGATCATTATCGCTCAAATCGGAATTGCCATCGGACAACCTTTTGTTCTCAATGCCGTCACCAAAGTGGGCGTACGGTGGTTTCCCCTGCAAGAACGCGCAACGCAAGCCGGAATATCGGTCTTGGCCCAATTTGTTGGTATTATTATAGCCATGGTGGCCACGCCATTCTTATTCAAAGCGTGGGGTATGGAAAAGATGCTGATGCTTTATGGAACAGCCGCGCTTACCGGCGCCGTTATTTTTATACTGTTCAATAAAGAACATCCCCCCACACCGCCCTGCCCCGCCGGTCATGACGAAAGAATCTCCGTATTTGCAGGTTTGAAACACATTCTCAAGCAAAGAGATATGCTCTATATGATTATTGTATTTTTTATTTCCATTGGAATATTCAACGCGGTCACGACCTGGATTGAGCAAATTGTCCGGCCGCGCGGCTTTTCCATTACGGAAGCGGGCATTTGCGGAGCGATCATGATGGTCGGAGGCATCATCGGTGCCGCGACCTTGCCGCCTCTTTCCGATAAATGGCGTAAAAGAAAAATTTTCATCGTCATTACGTTGATTGGCTCTATTCCCGGAATCTTGGGATTAACGTTTGCTAATAGTTACTGGCTGCTCCTTGCTTCATGCTTTATATCCGGCTTTTTTCTCATGGCGGCAGCGCCAATCGGATTTCAGTACAGCGCTGAAATATCTTATCCGGCGCCCGAGGCCACTTCCCAGGGACTGCTGCTTCTTGCCGGACAGATTTCGGGAATAATATTTATTTTCGGTATGGACATCATGACGGCCGCTGGAGCGCCGAAAACGCCGGCCATGCTCATCTTCATGGTCATGATGATCCTCAATGTGTTCATTGTTCTTAGACTTCATGAATCGAAAATGATAAAGACGGATGAGATTTAAAAAAAATACGAATCAAAAAGGATATTAATCATGCCCAAAACAACACGAAGTCTCGGAGAGATAGATGCGGTTCGCGAACGAATCCTCGATTGTGCCATTAAAATTCTCGAGAAAAACGGATTTGAAAGTTTATCCATGGCCAAGCTCGGTTCCAAGATGAACATGACGGCAGCCAATCTTTATAATTACTATACCAATAAAGACGAGCTTCTTATTGCCATTCACAAAAAAACCTACTCCATGTTGTATGACGAAATTCGTAATTCCGTAAAAAAATCCGACACCCCCCTGCAACGAGTACGGAATATCGTCAATTCCTTTGTGCAATTCGGTACCCGGAACATTAATATTTATGACGTCATGTTTAACAGACCCGTCAAACAACATAGTGACTATGTCGGCACACCATTGGAGAAAATCTCTGATGATGAATTTCATAATTCGCTCAAGGTGCTGACTTTTGCTCTCAAAGTTATTAAGGATTACAGAAAAACGAAGCCGAATTTAAAGCCTGTTGATGAAGAACTTCTGGCCGTTCAAATCATCAGTGCTTTGCATGGCGTAATTTCTCTGCACAACAGCGGTGTTCTGTATCAGGTTGCCGGGGATACGGAAACTGTTTTGAAGAAGATCGTCGACGACATCATTCGATCGATCACCAAATAAATTCCATGGTGATCCTGAGGATACGAATCAAGACGGGTAAGATCATCATTTTCCATAGCATATTTGATGCAGTCAGGAGATTAGCTCGTGGAAAACAAAAACAAATATATTCTGGCGGTTGATTTGGGAACGTCCGGTCCCAAGACCGCTTTAGTTTCGGTATACGGAGAAGTGATCGGCAGTGAATTTATGGACACGCCGATTATCCTGCTTCCCGGTGGAGGAGCGGAACAGAATCCGGAAGGCTGGTGGAATGCCATCATGTCCACCGCCAAAAAATTGCTGCGGCGGGAACTCACCGCGCCTGAAAATATCGTTGCCATAAGCGTGACTGCCCAATGGTCCGGCACTGTCGCGCTGGATTCGGAAGGGAATCATCTGATGAACGCCATGATCTGGATGGACAGCCGGGGCGCAGAAGCCGTCAAAGAAATACTCGACGGACTTGTTAAAATAGAGGGCTACCCGCTGCTCAAATTCATGACCTGGATGAAATTGACTGGTGGTGCTCCATCACACTCCGGTAAAGATTCCCTGTGCCACATTCTATGGTTGAAAAAAAACCGTCCGGATCTGTATCGCAAAACCTATAAATTTCTCGAGCCGAAAGATTATATAAACTTCCGCTTCACGGGAAAATTTGCCGCCACACAGGATTCCATCCTGCTGCACTGGGTAACGGATAATCGTGATCCGTTGCGTGTTGTTTATAACGACAGACTCTTGAAAATCGCCCGTTTGGAACGCGACAAGCTGCCGGATCTCATCCGGGCGATGGATATCCTGGGTCCGATAAAAAAAGAAATCGCCACCGACCTGGGTCTGAAACCGGATACGCCGGTTATCGGCGGAACGCCGGATGTGCCATCAGCGGGAGTGGGATCCGGAGCGGTACGGGACTATGAAGGCCATCTTTATATCGGAACGTCGTCGTGGCTCTCCGCCCATGTTCCTTTCAAAAAAACCGATATCATCCACAACTTCGGATCGTTCCCGAGTCCGCTTCCGGGACGTTATCTTATTCTTTCGGAACAGGAATGCGCCGGCAAATGCCTCACCTGGTTAAGAGACAATTTTCTGTATCACAAAGATGAACTGATGAAGGATGAAAAGGCCCCGGATATTTTCAAGGTGCTGGATAAAATCGTGGGACGCGCGCCGGCCGGTTCCAACAGCGTTATTTTCACCCCCTGGCTCTTCGGGGAACGCTCGCCTGTGGACGATTGCCATATCCGCGCATCCCTCTTTAACCTTTCGCTGGAAAATACGAGGGAAGACATCCTGCGGTCTGTCTTTGAAGGCGTGGCGTTCAATACGAAATGGCTGCTCGGTCCAATAGAGAAATTCATGAAAAGATCATTCGATCATATCAACTTTATTGGCGGCGGCGCCAATTCCGATGTGTGGTCGCAGATCATGGCTGATATCCTCGAAAGAAAAATCAGGCAGGTGAAAGATCCGATCTATTCCAACGCGCGCGGTGCGGCATTTCTTGCCGCGATGGCTCTTAAATATATTACCCTGGAACAGATTCCTCAAGATATCAAAATAAAGGCGGAATACACGCCCAATCCCGATAATCGAAAGATTTATGATGAACTTTTTGCCGAATTTTTAAATCATTACAAAACGCAGAAAACAGCATGCGCGCGGCTCAACAGGCGGGCACCCGGTGTGTGTGCGCTGCCCCAATAGTCGCCATGCAATCTTAGGAGGTAGAGATATGGAATACGCGGAAATCATGAAAAGGAAAGATTTTATTTTGTCGAGGCCGGTGCAGCCGATTCCCAAGGATAAACTCGACGCGGAACATAAACTTTATGCCCAGCGTTGCAAACGTTCGATAGAAATTTTTGAAAAAGCCAAATCCCTGATTCCCGGCGGCGTCGAACACAACTTAAGCCAGAACAAACCGTTTCCTCTGGCCATGGACCGCGCCAAAGGTTACAAGATCTGGGACGTGGATGGCAACGAGTACATTGACTATCTGATGTGCGGCGCGCCCATTATGCTGGGGCACGGTTATGAACCGCTTGATGAAAAAATTATTGAGATCATCCGGCAAAAAGGACCGGCGACCGGTTTGACATCCGAGTACGAACTTCTGGCCGCTGAAGAAATCATCAAACATATGCCCGGCGTGGAAATGGTGCGTTTTCTCCAGTCCGGCACGGAAGCCGATATGGCCGCCGTCCGAATCGCCCGCGCCTTTACGGGCAAACTCAAAATCATCAAAATCGGCGGCAGCTATCACGGCTGGTCGGATCAGATGATCTATTCGGTGCACATTCCCAAGACCGGCAATTTCGAATCCAAAGGCATCCCTCCGGAATATTATGCCCATACGGTGGATGTAGCGCCCAATGACTTCGAGGCACTGGAAAAGGCCTTTAAGGACAATCAGGACAAGGGTGGTGTTGCCGGCGTGCTCGTTGAACCCATTGGCGGTGAATCCGGCGCTCATCCGGTTCATCCCGAATGGAACAAAACCATTCGCAAGTTGTGCGATCAGTATGAATCGCTGATGATCTTTGATGAAGTCGTGACCGGGTTCAGGCTGGACATGGGCGGCGCTCAGAAATATTTCAACATCCTGCCTGACCTGACAGTGCTGGGTAAGATAATCACGCATGGTTACCCCTCCTCTGGCGCGGTCGCCGGCAGAAAAGACGTCATGAAGGTGTGCGCGGGCAGTCTGGGTGACAAGATATTTGTCGGCGGCACACTGGCTGCCAACCCCATTTCCATGGCCGCCTGTTACTATGCCCTGAAATATATGGTTGAACAGGATGCGGTAGCGAAGGCAACAGCTTACGCCGACAAACTGACTCAGGCACTGAACGATCTTTTCGCTACGCGTCCCGAGCTGGGATTCTTTGTTTATAATTTCGGCGCCATCATGCATTACATGACAACCGCGTTTTTCTCCGTAGACTTGAATGCACCCGACGCCTTCACCCAGATCTTTTCGCGCAAGCAGGTCGCGGACGATTATCAGGTGGTAACCATGGCTCACGGATTGTGCACGCTGGCCGGTACCCGCATGTATACCTGCATGCAACACGATGACGCCGCGTTGAAAAAGACTTTGGACATATGGGAATACGTGCTTTCGCTGATTCCAAAAAACTAACATCATAAAAATAATTAATAAAAAAGGAGTCATTTATGAAAAAGAAGAACGAACCGATCTGTGTAAAAAAAGATTTTGATGCCTTCGCAGACAAACCCATCACCATTCCGGAGAGCATTGATATGGAAAATCACTTGATTGCCACGTACTGGGCTCAGATGGACAAGGCATGGGACGCGTCGGTCATGAGTCAGGTGATCGCCATTGAACAGACCACCGGAACCTGGACACCGGTACCTGGAGAAACACCAGAGATACGCGCGAAGCACGTCGCCAAGGTCATGGGCGTTTACGAAGCACCCTATTATGAATACGGCGTCCCGGCGGATGTCACCGCACGCCAGTATGTCATCCAGGTGGCCTTCCCCGCCGCCAACGTGGAAGACCAGCTTCCCATGATGCTGACGGCGCTGGTCGGTAACATCTCCCTGGTACCCAATTTGAAGCTTCTGGATATCCGACTCCCCAAGGCGACCCTGGATCAGTTCAACGGTCCCCGGTTCGGAATCGACGGCTGGTGGAAAGCGCTGGGGCTCGAGAAAGGACGTCCGCTGCTCAATAACATGATTAAGCCGTGCAGCGGCTATCCGCTGGAAGTTGGCGCCAAACTTTTCAGAGAAGCGGCGCTGGGCGGGTGCGATGTCATCAAGGACGACGAGCTGATTGCCAACATGCGTTACAATGACGCTGTGAAAAGAGTCAAAACCTACATGAAGATTGAAAAAGAAGTGTTTGAGGAAACCGGCGAGCACACGCTCTATACTGTGAATATTACCGACCGCCTGCCGCGAATGTTCGATCTGGCGAAGCGCTGCGTCGACGCGGGCGTAAACGGCATGATGGTCAACTACCTGGCCGTCGGCCCCGAAGCCATGCGCGCCCTGGCTGACGACCCGCAGATCAACGTTCCGATTCTGGCCCATATGGACGTGGCCGGCGCTTTCTTCATGTCCCCCTATCAGGGAATTTCATCGCCGATCATTTTCGGCAAGATCGCCCGGCTGTGCGGCGCGGATTCCATTGTTCTCCCCTTCTCCATGGGCGGGAAAGCCATCTACATGCACGAGCGTTTCATGAATACAACACGCAACCTGATTTATCCGATGGGTAATCTCAAGCCGACCATGCCCATGCCGTCAGGCGGCATCACGCCACAAAACGTGCAGGACATCGTCAACGCGCTGGGCAGGGACATCATGATCGGGTCAGGCGGTGGCATACATGCCCATCCTCAGGGACCGAGAGCCGGCGCGCGTGCTCTGCGCCAAGCCATTGATGCCGCCATGAAGGGCGTCAAACTGGAAGAATATGCCAAGGAGCATGAAGAACTCGGTGTCGCGCTGGGCGTCTGGGGCAAAAAGACAGATTTCAAAATTTAACTGAAAATTCAAAACGAATTCCGGAAGCCGGTGCGGGGCTTGATGATCAATCCGCACCGGCTATTTATAAAAATGCAAAATTCAGACTATTACCTGCACGACGATCCTCGAATGCCTTCAGCATGGGCGCCGTGGTTTTCCCATGAGTACATCACGTATTTTGTCGTGCAGGCTCTGGACAACCTCATGGGCTTGCCGCCGGTGCCGGTTCAGCCCAAGCCCGATGTCGAAAAGGATTGTTGGCCTGTGGGCCCCAAGCACATCGATTGCTACAAGGAATCTTACCGGGAAGACCGCAACCTTCCCCTGCTTTCGTCCTATTCCTATGCAGAACGCAACGCTCAATACAGCGTCGAACCACCGGTCGAGAAAACCATCGAACCCTGGAAGATTCTCGTGATCTACACGACCGAACCGGATTTGAATCCGGACTGTGATCTGTATCTTCACCGGTATCAGAAAATCACCGGCGGGTCACACGGTTGGCGGCACATGCAATTCCGGGTGCTCGGTAAAAAATTCGGCATAGCGGCCGAGTCCTTTCGTGTCCATTTAGACCTTGCCCAAAAGGCCTTTGAAAACAATAATGATTATTGGGGCTGGCGGTATCTTTCACGCTGCACGCATTATCTGGCCGACCTGGGCAATCCTTTCCATGTTTACGCGGTTCCCCCGTTGTTTTTGGTCAGGAATTTATTTTCGTCCAATAAGCTTTTTCAGGTTCTATCCGCCGTCCATCAGGGTTATGAAATTTACGCGGAGCGCCGATTCCGCGAAGGATTCCCTCCCTTCAAAGAGGCCTTGCTGAAAGGAGCAAATATCGGACAAAACGAAAGACGTGACGTTTTGGGAGACATCAAGGCTTACAGGCACCGTGCAGCAACACAGATGAAATCAATTTTCTATTTTTTTCTTGATGAGTTCGGCCAGGAACTCATCAATGCTTTCCAGAAAATGGATCCGGACAGTCATCTGGACGCCGCCACTCAGACCAATATGTGTTCGAAAGATGCCTCAAAGGTTATTTTTAAGGATATCCATCTATCCTCGCTTAGTTTTCTGGACGCGATAACGATTGAAATCCTCGTGGATGTAGGAAGAATGCTGGGACTTCTACTGAGCGCATTTTCATCACGGAAGAATTGAGAGATTTTACATCAATTGTCCTGCTTCTTTTTTGCCGCCTGCTCGACTTCACCGTCTCTCACTAATTTAACCACTGCGATAATTGATTCAGGAAGAGCGGTCACCGGCTTGCCGGTGGACAGCGCAAAACAGTAGATATGAGCAACTTTTTCCAGAAGTTCCGCATGCAGAATTGCCTTATCGAGATCCCTGCCCAAGGCTAAGATGCCATGGTTCTGCAGGATGTAGGCGTTGGCGTTATTGGACAGTTTGGCGGCCACATTGTGCACAAGTTCAGAACTGCCGGAAAGAGCATAAGGAACGACATCTATCGTCTGCCCCAGTGAAAAGGCAACCTCATCGAAAAGAGCCGGTATCGATGTGTTAATCAGGCTGAAAACGCTGCCGTATGGCTGATGCGTATGAACAATGGCATTGACGTCCGGTCTGTTGCGGTAAATGATGCTGTGCATTGCCGATTCCACAGAAGGTTTCAATTTTTGATTTTCTTCGATGACCGAGAGGTCCAGATCAACAATGCAAATATCTTCCACAACAAGTTCAGGATATTTCACCGATGACGGTGTAATCGCCATAACGGTTTCCCTGACCCGCACGGAAACATTACCTCCGCTGCCCCTTTGCGATCCAAAATAGCCCTCCTGGTAAAGCCACTGCGTTGCGTCCAGAACATCCTGCTTGTATTTTCTGTATTCGCTCATAAAAATTGAATGATCTCCTTGATTTATAATTTTATTAAATGATTATGTGACCCAAAAAAGTTTGAAATTTTTGTTGACTTTATGATTGAATAATATTAATTTAATGCCATTCAATTAATGTTTATAGTAGATTATTTATGATGTCAATAAAAAACTCATTTATTTTTTGTACATATTTTTTTATAATTTCTAAAAAAAATAAAGGAGCCTTCAGGAAATGCCCGTTTTTCCGGAAGCCTAATTTGAACCTTTAAATTTAAGGAGGAAAGCATGAAGAAATTTTGGTTGGTTTTGTTTTCGTTAGGGCTGATCATGGCCTTCAGTGCATCGGCTCTGGCGGTCGATGTCAAATTCAGCGGTTCCTATTATGCTGCCGGTATGTATCTGGATAAAACCACTTTTGTCAAAGACGGCTATTTCGCGACTCTGCCGGACTTTCAGAATCCAACGTATAGCGATGGCTCTCCCAGCACGGCCTTCTTTTATCAGAGACTGCGTTTGCAGACTGATTTTATTGTTTCACCGTCACTCAAGATGGTCACCCGTTTCGATGTCATGGAAAGAAGTTGGGGCGCCAAGAGATCGGATCCGGATGGACCAAACGACTTCCAATCAGCCCAGTCAAGAGCGGATAATGAAAACATTGCTTTCGACCTCGCCTATGTCGAATACACCTCTCCCATTGGTTTGTTTGCTGTCGGTTACATGGATGACGGCCCTTGGGGAACTATCTTCGGAGATACCTCCGTTCCGCAAGGGGGAATCCTCTGGGCCGCGCAGGCAAAGGGCTGGACGGTTGCCCTGCAAGCATTTAAACTCAATGATAACAGCTATACCAGAGCGTATGCTTCATCCGTTACGGACAACGATACGGACAAGTATGAGGCGGTAGTTTTTTATGAATGGAAGGGCGGTCAGGCCGGCCTTTTGGGTGTTTACTATCGAGAAGCCAGCTCCAGGCCTCAAACGTTCATGGGCGCTGACGTTGGCTTTACCGGAAATGTTTATGTTCTAGAACCTTACGCTATTATCCAGCTCGGTCCTGCTAAAATTCAGGCGGAAGTCAACTATGCCTGGGGCAAGATTAAGGCTGATGATGTCAATGATTTCACCCGAGGCCAGGATATAAAAGTGGATAATCTCGCCGCCTGGATTGATGCCAGTGTTGTTTTGAATCAAGTTTATTTTGGCGGAAGCGTTGCTTATGTTGCGGGCAACGATTGGAGCCATTTAAATGACTCGGGGAAAATGAAGAAAGTAACAGGCGGCTTCCTGACAGGTGGCATGGACTGGAATCCCACCCTGCTTTTATTTAACAATCAGCGCCATTACTGGGTCGGGACAATTTACGGTAATAACGTAACCAGTTCATACATGAATTACATCTCTCAGCAATATAATCTGAATGACACAGGGATGTACAATGCATGGTTCTTTCAGGGCAGAGCGGGTGTGAAACCCATCGACAAACTGGACATCATGGCTTCTCTCTCTTATGCGAAGGCCGACAACAGTACCCTGATGGGTGCTCCGGACGTCGTTTCTGACGAATATGGTACGGAAATTGATCTTACAGGAACTTACAAAATCACCGACAACCTGAGTTACATGCTGGGATTTGGTTATCTCTTCACGGGTGATTATTTCAAAGGTTTTGACAAAACCAGTGAAGTGCACGATGACTATATCATCCTGAATAAACTGACTCTTACTTTCTAACCACGTCTCTTTTGAATGCGAATCCCCGGGCCCGATAAAGAACCCGGGGATTTTTTTGTGAAACCGGATGGCCGGAAAGAAATTTATAAAGCGGGCGTCATCTGCGGACAGATACATATATTCAACCACCGCCACCTCATAATGCAATAATAAATCTATTGACTTTAATTTTTTTAAGAATATAATTTAACCTAAACAAATTAAGCATTTGACGAAAATCTTCATCAGATTTAATCATGGCACTGAACGCTTATTCTGAAGTTGTTCGTTCATCGTAAATGCCCGCGACATAATAAATTAGTCATCTTTCTCCTTCAATGACCATAAGAGATTTGACGTCATGAAAAAGCAAAACACCATTCAATCCGCCAATAAAAGAAAGACAGCCCAACGCAAACCATCATTGTCCGGGCAGGATAAAAATAAAAAGACCGCGACAAAAAGCCCTCCTTCCGTAAAACGCAAGGTCCAATCCCTTCGAAAAAACAACCCCGATATGTTCCGCGAGATTATTGAAAATTTGCTGGAAGGATATTTTGAAGTGGATCTTGCCGGCAATTATACTTATGCCAATGATGCGCTTTGCCGTATGTTTGGCTATACCCAAGATGAGATCATCGGGAATAATTACCGTCATTTCATGTCCAACGAAAGTGCCGGAAAAGCGTATCGCAGCTTTCATAACGTTTACCAGACGGGACAATTTGTCCGGGAAATAGACTGGCAGGCGAAAAAAAAAGACGGCTCGGTTATTCACGTTGAACTTTCCGTATCCTTATTGAACGATCCATCCGGCAAACCCATTGGCTTTAAAGGCATGATACGTGACATCACCGATCGCGTCATGAAAGAGGACGTCCTGAAGAAATCCGCCCGGGAATGGCAGACCACGTTTGACACGGTCAGCGACGCCATTTGCATGCTGGACATCAACCAGCGAATCGTCCGTTGCAACAGCATGATGAGCAGGATGTTCAACGTTCCCAAGGAAGAAACCACAGGAAAATACTGCTGGGAAATCATTCACGGCACAACCGAACCTCCCCCGGACTGCCCGGTCCTGAAAGTCAAAAAATCGCTGCAAAAGGAAGCCATAGAACGCCGGAAAAACGGCATGTGGTACAATGTCATCGCCTATCCGATCTTGGATGATCAGGGCGGACTGACCGGATTTGTGCATATCGTCAAGGATATTTCCGAACGTAAAAAAGCCGAAGAAGCCCTGCGTTATACAGCAGAAAAGTTTGCCCTCGCCTTCAACCAAAGTCCCTCGCCCATGTGCATTAACAGCTTTCCCGAAGGACGCTATGTTGATGCCAACGATGCCTATCTTCACGCTCTGGGATGCAAACGCGAAGATCTCATCGGTCACACACCCGCGGATCTCGGTCTCTGGATTGATAAATCCGAACCCAGGGCTTTTTTAAAACAACTTTATAAAACGGGTGCGGCAAATAATTTCGAATTACGCGTCCGTGACCAGCACGGGAAAATACATTGGGGACTCCACTCAGCATTAATCATCAACATTTCCAATTCGCCTTTTATCCTCACACAAATCATGGACATTACCGACAGCAAGGAAGCGATAGAAAAATTAACACAGGCTCAAATTTTTAACGAAGAACTCATCAACAGTGTTCCCGGCATTCTTTATCTGTACGATCATACCGGCCATCTGGTGTGGTGGAACAAAATGCACGAAGCCTTAACCGGCTACTCCAGCGAAGAAATGAAAGGCATGTATATTCTGGACTGGTTCGGCGATCTGGAACCTGACCGCTCCAACATCAAGAAGGCCATGATCGAAGCGATGAAAACGGGAAGCAGCAACGTGGAAGCACGACTGCTCACAAAAGACGGGAGAACCATTCCCATGTTTTTCACGCCGAGAAAAATCAACATTGGCGGCAGCGACCATTATCTCGGAATCGGCGTCGATATCACGGAAATTAAGAGGACCAAGTCAGCCTTACAGGAAAAAGAAAAACGCCTGCGCGGCATCACCGAAAATTTGCCGGGAATGATTTATCAGTTTTATGTAAAAGATAACGGAGAATCAGGGGTAAGTTACGTCAGCCAACCTTCCCATCAGATTCAAGATGTCCTGTCCTTATCAGCATCAGAAAATCTGAATTCGTTGTTTTCCGATTTCTGCTCCCGCATTCATGAAGATGACCGGGAAAGATTTTTTGCATCCATCAAGGAATCCATTGAAACGTCATCCCGCTGGAATTTCGAGGGCCGGATATACGCGAAAAACGGGCAAATTGTCTGGTTTCAGGGACTGTCCGTACCGACCCGGCTTGAAGATCGGGTGGTTTTTGACGGAATTTTGCTCAACGTCACGGAGAGAAAGACAGCGGAAGAAAACTTACGCAAAGAGCAGGAACGCTTCCGAATCATCACGGAACAATCTTCCGATATCATTATCCTGGTCAGCCCCGAAGGCAAGATCATCTATGAGAATCTCGCCGTAGAAAAAATCCTGGGATACAATTTTCAAAGCAGGAAAGATCAAAACGCCTTTGAAAATATTCATCCTGATGATCAACCTTATTTCATGGATCTGTTCACGACTTTAATGCGAGGAGAAATCCCGGACGTTGAAAAGGCCGAAATACGCATTCGTGACATAAACGGAACGTGGCGTACGTTTGAAGCCATCGGAAATGTTTTGAAGAAAGACGGACGCATTGAAATGATGATCGCCAATTTACGCGACATTTCCGATCGGAAGGAGGCCGAAGAAAAATTACGCGTGCAGGAAGCAAAATTCAGGACCGTGGCGGAGCAGTCTTCAGATATCATCGTTCTTACGGATAAAAACGGCATTATTCTGTACGCGAATCCCGTCCTCGAACAACTTCTCGGATACAATCCTGCCGAACGAATTGGCTACAGCACATTCAAGAACATTTATGCAGACGATCTGAATACAATCATTAATTCTTTCAATCTATTGGTCAGCGACATCCATGCGCCTCCCCAGCGGACGGAAGCGCGTATCCGTCATGCTGATGGAACCCTGCGAGAATTTGAAATCATGGCAAGAAGTATTGTCAACCATAATACCATTGAGGCCGTCATTATTAATCTTCGCGATATCACCGAACGCAAACGCGTGGAGCAATCCCTGCGCGAAAGCGAAGAGAAGTTCCGTACGCTTACAGAATCCACACCAACAGCCGTCATGCTTTATCAAAACAATAAATGGGTTTACGCGAATCCTGCCGCATCGGAAATTTCCGGATACAGCAACCGGGAGCTGCTGGAAATGAATTTCTGGGATTTTGTCCACCCTGAAGATAAAAAAGCGGTTATGGAACGCGGTCTGAAACGCCAGCGGGGCGAGGCCGTACCAAGCCGTTATGGCCTGAGAATTATTACCAAAAACGGTACCATCAAGTGGCTTTATCTTTCAGGTGCGACAACAAACATCGGGGGAAGTCTTGCCGTAATTATTTCGGTTATTGATATTACCGAACAAAAGCATGCGGAGGACGCCCTGGTGGAACGGGACACCCGATTTAAAAAACTGTCCGCGCATGTTCCCGGAATGCTATATAATTTTTTAGGAAGGACGGACGGAACGTATTGTTTTCCTTTTGCGACCGACTCCATCCGTCAACTGTTTGGCTGTTCACCCGAGGATGTCCGTCATGATTTTGCTCCGGTAGAAAAGGTCATTTACAAAGACGACCTCAAAAAGCTTTATCGATCTTTCATCGTCACGGGAAAAAACATGACCCCTTGGGAACTGGAATTCCGTGTTCAACTTCCCGGACAGCCTGTAAAATGGCTTTTTGGTCATTCCACTCCGGAGCGACTGCCGGACGGAAGTATTCTTTCCCATGGCTATATCACGGATATTACCGAACGTAAAAAAGCCGAAGAAAAGATCATCAGACTCAATGAAACACTCGAAGAAAAAGTGAAAGAACGCACCGCCGAGTTGGAAGCCTTTTCTTATTCCGTGTCTCACGATCTTCGCGCGCCCCTGAGAACCATTGACGGCTTTGGACAGGCCCTTTTGGAGGAATATGACGATAAACTTGACGAGCAGGGCAAATCCTATTTGAAAAGAATAACCCGTGCCACCAATAAAATGGCAGACCTGATTGAGGATATGCTGAAATTATCCAGAATATCCCGTTCGGAAATGGACATCGTACCGGTCAATCTCTCCCAGATCGCCAGAGCGGTTGCCGATGAATTGCAGAGCGCGCATCAAGACCGCCTTATCAACATTACCATTACCGATAATCTCGTGGATTCGGCAGATCCGAGATTAATGCGTATTGTTCTGGAAAATTTAATAGGAAATGCGTGGAAATTTACCGGGAAAAAAGAAAAAGCCGAAATTGAATTTTCGGCAAGAACCGAAGGAAATCAAAAGGTGTATTATGTTCGCGATAACGGAGCGGGCTTCAACATGGAAAATTCAAAAAAATTGTTCGCGCCTTTTCAAAGATTTCACTCAGCGGAAGAGTTTTCCGGTACTGGAATCGGTCTGGCGCTCATACAGCGTATCATAATCCGCCACGGCGGCCGTGTCTGGGCTCAATCGCATTTAGACCGGGGAACCACGATTTATTTTACTTTACATGATTGAGCAATGGTCACATAACTTGCTGCGGATGAATGATGAATGAAGCTTCCACTTTATCCATTTTTATCGAGGCTGTAACATGAATAATGCCCTTCACGTTCTCATCGTTGATGATTCCGAAGATGACGCCATGCTTCTCGTCAGAAAGTTAAAAAACGCTGGTTATCAGGTGTTTTCAAAGCGGATTGATACGCCTCAGGCCATGAAGGATGCTTTGGAACAGCAGACATGGGATGTCATTCTCTGTGATTATAATATGCCCAGATTCAGCGCGCCGGCCGCCCTGCAACTGATGCAGGAAAAGGATTTGGATATTCCCTTTATAATCGTCTCCGGAACCATCGGAGAAGAAACAGCCGTCAGCGCAATGAAATCGGGCGCTCACGATTACCTGATGAAGGATAAACTTGCCAAACTGACCGTCTCCATTGAAAAAGAGATACACGACGCGAAAATCAGGCGCGACAAGAGAAACGCGGAAAATATGCTGAAAAGAAGCGAGGAAAATTTTCATCATTCCATGGATGAGTCTCCTTTGGGAGTGGTCATTGTGGATGAAAATGCCGGGATTATTTACGCCAACAGAGAGTTTTTAAATTTATTCGGTTACGATAATTTCGAAGAACTAAAAGCCACTCCTCCCTGTCAAAGATATACGCCGGAATCCTTTGCCGAATATCAAATCAGAAACAAGATGTTAAAAGATGATTCATTCTTTCCGGCCAGATACGAAACGGATATTGTCCGCAAAGACGGGAGCATCCGCAACATCGAAGTGTTCCTTAAAAAAGTTTTGTGGAACGGCCAAATGAGAATACAGGCCCTGTATGCGGACATCACCAAAAGCAAGCAGGCTGAAAAAGATCTCAAAAACAGCGAGGAGCGGTACCGTCTCGTTGTTGAAAACTCTCACGAGTCGATTCTGATTATACAGGATAAAAAAGTCGTTTTTGCCAATAAAGCCGTCATCAGCAATCTCGGTTATCCTCTGGACGTTTTAACATCCGGCGAGTTTATTCAATTTATTCATCCCGATGATCAGTTCATGGTCCTGGATTTTAACAAGAGGAGACTGAGCGGTGAAAACGTTCCTTCCGATTATACGTTCAGAGTTTTGCACCGCGATGGAAGAATCCTCTGGGTGGAAATGAATGTCACGCTTGTGGAATGGGAGAACAAACCCGCCACGCTTGTTTTTTTCAAGGATGTAACCGAAAGCAAACTGTTGGAGGAAGAACGCGCTGAACATTATAACCGTATGAGAGCGACCCTGGACGCAACTATACACTCTATTGCCAACATTGTCGAGGTGCGAGATCCTTACACCACCGGTCATCAGAGGCGCGTCGCCCAGATTGCCCGGGCGATTGCTTCCGTGATGGGATTAAGCAGTGAACAAAATGAATTTATCGGTATGGCCGCAACCATCCATGACATCGGGAAATTATCGATACCGGCAGAAATTCTGACCAAACCGACGAGACTGAGCGACCTGGAATATGAGTTAATCAAGACCCATTCCCAGGCGGGATATAACATTGTGAAAGATATTGAATTTCCCTGGCCTGTCGCCACCGTCATTTTGCAGCACCATGAACGGATTAACGGAACAGGTTATCCTTTGAATCTCAAAGGGGAGGAAATTTTGCCGGAGTCCAAAATAGTTTCTGTTGCCGATGTGGTGGAAGCGATTTCCTCTGACCGCCCTTACCGCGCGAAATTGGGCATTGAAGCTGCTTTGGAAGAAATCACCAGAAACCGGGGCATTCTTTTCGACGAAGAGGTTGTCGATGCCTGCCTGAAATTATTCAGGGATAAATGTTTTGTTTTAAGTTAATCTAAATCATGATCCCGGCGGAGGCAATCCGCAAAACGGTTTTCCCCGTGTGAAACTTCTCCGACACCTGATTGAGGATGCAAAGCCTGGGATTATGAATGCCTGCTGATGTTTTCCTCCAAAAGATGGAAGATTTTCTTGACTTAAAAGACTGTTCATTACATATTCAGGAAAAATCAATCCATAAAATCTATTTGCGGAGGGAGAGGGCAATGAAAAAATATTTTATAATACTGGTGGCAATTGGTATTTTAGCGATGACTTCCTGCAGTGGCGGGGGCGGAGGCAGCAGCAGTCATAGTGATAACAACGACAACCCGCCCTCTCCATCTTCAGTCAATGCAAACGGTACCTGGAAGGGCTCCTATAACTCAACGGCTTCCGGCCCATTAACAAACGAACTAAACATCCAACAAAACGGCAACAAACTGACGGGTACGTTTTTTTCATCCGATGGCAGCGCCGGTACGCTGGAAGGTACTCTTGCCGGCAATACCGCCAGTTTTACGATAACCATTCTCAATCCGGACTGCCAGGGCAGTTTTAATGGCACCGGAACATTTGACAATCAATCCGATCCTGAAACAGTCAGTTTCCAATTTGACGATTCCACAGCCTGTGGCGGTGATGAAAACGGTACCGTCATCATGGCAAAACAACCCTCCTCTTCTGAAAATGTAGCCGGTACCTGGTATGGCTTTTTTACCGGGCTGGGGTATATGACACTCGACCTCCAACAAAATGGTAAGACAGTCACCGGCACCGGTTCCGCGAACATTGGCGCCAAGGGAACGCTCGCCGGTTCTGTCGGCGACAACAAAACCGGCAGTGCTGTATTGACCATTGTAGAACCGCCATACTGCAACGGCACCTTTGACGTCTTTTCCTATCTTAACACGCTCACGGAACCGCAGACGATGATTCTGCAATACGATGGCAGAACGGCCTGTACAGGTGAAGTAAGCGGTACCGGCATTTTGGAAAAACAATAGTCATGAACGCCACAGCAGCAGAAACACGGACCAGACATAACATCTTTCGCGTCTTGCGTTTTGCCTGCCTGCCGTTCGTCTGTACCGAAAATGACGTCATTTTCAGAATGAATCATCATGGGGATATTCTCTGTTGATGTCAAAAAAATACACGGGGCTGATCATTGCACTTTTAACACTTGCCTGTTGTGTCACGTTCGGCCGGATAGCGGGCAATGAATTTATTTGTTTTGATGACGGTCGTTACATCATCGGCAACCAACATGTTCAATCCGGGTTCAATCCGGAAAATGTCCGATGGACCTTGACGGCGGTTGTATCCGGCAACTGGCATCCGTTGACGATGCTTTCACATATGCTGGACTGGGCGCTGTTCGGAGCACATCCCGCCGGCCATCATATCGTCAGTTTGATATTTCATATTGGCGCTGTTGTTTTTTTATTTCTGTTTCTCAAGAAAACTACCGGCAATCCCTGGACGTCAGGTTTTGCCGCCGCTATTTTCGCCTTACATCCCCTGCGGGTCGAATCCGTAGCTTGGGCTGCTGAACGAAAAGATGTGTTGAGCATGTTTTTCGGCATGGCCTGCCTTTATGCCTATGCTTTCTACGCTGAAAACTCCAAACCCTCCCGATATATGCTTTGTTTGATCTTGTTTGCCTTGAGTTTGATGAGCAAACCCATGCTGGTCACGCTGCCTTTTGTTTTACTGCTGATTGATTACTGGCCCCTGGGGCGTTGGCAGTCAGCACCTTTTGCCAACCGCTCTCTGATCCGGGAAAAGATCCCTTTTATTATTTTATCGATCATTTCGATCATCCTGACTCTGTGGGCGCAGAATAAAGGCGGATTGGTGATTCCCATGGAAAACATACCGTTTTCCGTGCGCGCGTTGAACGCGATCATTTCCTATGTTGCTTATCTCGGCAAATTTTTCTGGCCCTCAAATCTGGCCATTCATTATCCTTACGAGTTCCCCTTTCCTTTATGGCAGCTCTTACTCTCCCTTTTGATTCTGACAGGAATTTCCGTTACCGTTATTTACCAGATAAAAAAAATGCCTTTTTTATTCGTAGGATGGTACTGGTATCTGGGAACGTTGATTCCTGTCCTGGGTCTGATACAGGTTGCCTCACAGGCAATGGCCGACCGCTACACGTATTTGCCGTCGATCGGCATCGCTGTCATGCTGTCATGGGGAGTTAAGTTTTTCTTAGTAAAGAATGACTTCCGTAAAAAAGTTTTGGTCCCGTCAGCCATAGCCGTATTATTCATTCTGTCCGTCATAACCTGGAAACAATGCGGCTACTGGAAAAACAGCATCACGCTTTTTCAACACGCTCTGCAGGTCACCAATGATAATTACATGGCCCATGGCGGCTTGGCCATTGCCCTGTTAAATGAAAACAAACCCCTGGAGGCTATTGAACATTTAAATCAGGCGCTCCGGATAAAACCCCTTTACCAGTTCTACCGCATGCGGGCAATTGCTCACGAAAGCCTGGGACATGATCAACAATCCATAGAAGATTACAGCAGCGCCATCCGTCTGAAACCATATCATGCGGAAGACTATTTCAACAGGGGGCTTGCTTATGTTAACCTGCGTCAATATCAGCCGGCGCTGGAAGACTTCAATCAGGCCATTCAATTAAAACAGGATCATGCCGACGCCTACAACAATCGCGGTTATATCTATCTTGTTCAAGGTCAAAAACAACCCGGATGTGCTGATGCGCAAACAGCCTGCGCCATGGGAAACTGTAAAACACTGAAATGGGCCACGGATCAAAATTACTGCCACTGAATGATCGTGGGCTTCGTTTTTCCAAGACGTTATACAGAAAAGAACCGGTATCCATCACTCTGATTGTACATTCCTGCTTATCGGCCAGAGGTGCTTTGTATTTTTCATCTTATACAGATTTTCATTACACCGTGCTAGGATAAATGACCTATGAAAAAAGTTTTCTTCACGGCAAAGGAACCCTGTCCGGAAATCTTCCCAAGAATCTTCTTGACACATAAAAACGTGCTTAATATACTCTGTTCTACAGAGATACTCCTATCCATCATCAAGCATCATTCAACGTGTCTGTTTTTTGTTTCACGCTGGTCGTAAAAGCAGAGTCGTTTATTGGTATTTTTTTAACAAATCTTAGATGACATGCAGGCATTGTTAATCGTTAAGCCGTTTTCAGACAATCAATTTATTTAAAACAAGGCAAAAGGAGGGAAACAATGAAAATAAAGTATCTGGTATTATTGTTTGCAATGTTGCTTTTGTCGATGTCAGCTTGCAGTGGAGGAGGAGGCGATGGCGGATCAGACCATGATGATGCACCGCCAGACTCAACGTACACCGTAACGTATAACGGTAATGGCAGCACCGGCGGCAGCGTTCCGGTGGATTCTACGAATTACTCAAGCGGACAGACGGTCACGGTTCTCGGAAACACCGGAACCCTTGCAAAAACGGGCTATCTCTTTACGGGTTGGAATACGCAATCGAACGGAAGCGGAACGACCTATACCCAGGGACAGACTTTCGTGATGGGTTCATCGAACGTAACCTTATATGCGCTGTGGATTCTGGAATCAGCCGTAATAGGAAAATGGGACGAATCAAAGTGGGATGAGCCCGAATGGGGACCCTAAACCCGGTCAAGAGCTGATTGTTTTTTTGGTTTAATCTTATGAAAGACGATTTGCATAAGGTTATCCATTCATAAAATAAAAAATTATTTAGATCATTCAAAAAGGAGAATATCATGAGAACTTTAAGTAAAATAAAATTTTCAGCAAGAGTTGTTCTTTTGACTGTTGCGTTTGTCTTTTTTATGACCATCCCGTATGCCGTTGGAAAGTTAGTGATTGATCCAATAAAGGATACCCCGCTATACCCGGGAGGTCCGGCATTCCCGTTAGGTTCCTTGCCGGTTGTCCATGTAACAGTGCCTAATGCATTTACATCCGGAACAACGATCAGCTCAAGCCAGATGAATGACAATTTTAAGGCAGTTGGCAATCAAATGCCGGGTGTAGAGTGGGCAAATATTTCCAAAACAGGTATTGATGTCAGCACAAACGACGTCACGCTGGCAACCGTTACGGTGGCCGCTCCTACGGCAGGTTATGTTGTGGTCAGATTTGACGGGAGAGCCATTGCGGACACAGGAGACAGATTATTACTGGCAGCAAGTGACACAGAAACTTATAATTTTAGTGTTGATAAATGCGTAGTCTTTGAAGGTGATGGTAATAATCATCCTTTTTCACATACAAGAGTATATGAAGTAACTCAAGGTGCCCACAGCTTTTACGCAGGGGCAAAGAACTCTGTGAACATCGCCGGCGATGGCAAAGCGTCCATTTATGGAACCTTAACGGCGACATTTTATCCGAACAAGTATTAGAATATTTATTCTTCCCGCAATTCAGTCCCGCACAGACAAGACAGCCCGGCACCGCCGGGCTGTCTAAAATAAGGATAGCGTCTTATCTTCTGATTCGATTCCTAAGCAGATTCGAATCCATTCAATCCAGAGACGCGTTGATGATGATTCTTGTCCTTTCCATCAGTTCATGTATGTTTTTCTCATGATAGCCCTCTACGGAAATCGGCTTGTGAATGATCATCGTCACCCCGCCGGGCATCAGGTCCAGGCTTCCTTTCGGCAGGATGTTCCTGGTGCCGTTAATGGTGACGGGAAGAATGGGTATCTTCAGATCGGTCGCCATCTTGAAGGCGCCTTTTTTAAAAGGCTTCATTTTCCCGTCGTCGCTGCGTGTGCCTTCCGGAAAAAACAGAACCGATGTTCCGTTGACAATTTTTGCTTTGGCGGCCTTGATGGTTTCCACAGCGCTTTTCGAGTCAGACCGGTCAATATAAATATGGCCAAGGACTTTGCAGGCCAGACCCAGCACCGGGACCTGTTCCAGTTCTTTTTTCATCACCCATTTGAAATCGACGCCCAGCCAGCCATACAGGACATAGATGTCATACATGCTCTGGTGATTGGACGTAATCACATAGGACGTGCCGGGTTCTATGTTTTCAGCGCCGATGACATTCACAGTCATCGGAGTGAAAAAGCTGTTGATTCTTGCCCAAAGCACGGCAAAAATGCCGCCAGTGCGCGGCGTGAACAGCAGGGAAGTGATGATGGCCAGAATCCCGCATATGAAGGTGGTCGTGATCAGTAAAGGTAAAATAAAAAGCCACTTGTAAGGCTGGTAACTGACACGGGTTATCCAGTCTTTTTTTTCAGCAAATATCTTAACGCTGGCTGAAAATTTTTGCCGGTTTTCCAGAAATCTTTGTCTGTATTCTTCAAAAAATTCTTTCGCTTCGTCTCCCAATCCCATACCATTCCCCCCTTGGGTCCATGATTTTTCCAATTAATATTTGCCCGCCGGTTAAAGCTTATCCTTCACTTCGTTCCAGAACAATTCAACCCCTTCCTTCCACCCTTTCAGATATTTTTCCGAAAAACCGTTGAAACAATCCTGCGCTTTTTTGCCGGACGCCGTTATTCTTTTTTTGTAATGCTTAAACATATGAGAGAAATAATCGCCCAGTTCTTCATCCCGGTCAGGATTTTCATAACTATTCCAGGCAAGGGCATACTGAAGTTCCCGGTAATGGGCGGTTTTCGACCATTCGAGACCGTCTTTTTTACCGCATTCCGTGATATTGCATTCAAACTCGATTTTCTCTTTTTTCAAACGGTCCACAACGGCTGAAAAATCGATTTCCTCTCTGAGTCTGGATGTCAAAACTTCCTTTTTTCTGATCATACCGGAAACCGCATCCTGAAAGACTTTTGAAAAATTCAGAGAAGATTTCCATACGGTCATTTTTTCATACAGGTCATCCGGCACACTGATCGTTATCTTTTTTGCCATAATACCTACTCCTAAAAAGATACATACTTTTTGTTAATTACGTACACTATAAATAATACCGTGTCAACCAATAAGATACATAACAGAATCCCACCATTAAAAAAATATTCTTGATTATTGAATAAGACTAAAATAAACACCGTGAACAATTGTTCTGAGTTTGAATTCATGACGAGCGTAAAAAGGAGCTTCCTTTCTACAGATAAGATTCGGTTATGCGTAAATATTTTATATTAATTCTTCTTTTCTCAGCTTTTCTTTATTCCTGCTCCGAAAGGAATAATACGGCGGAAGACTGGATTAACAAGGCTCAAAAATCCTGGGACGGGCAACAATATACAGAACCACGAAAGGCAATCGAATATCTGAACAAGGCCATTCAACTACAACCGAACAACGCCGATACCTACAACAAGAGAGGGACCGCTTACTACAATCTGGGTGATTATCAACGCACCGTTGAAGATGACAGTGAAGCTATCCGCTTGTCGCCGGACTATGCCGACGCCTACAACAACAGAGCCGGGGCTTACGTCAAACTGGGCAAATATAAGGAAGCGCTGGAAGATTATAATCAAGCCATCCTTTTAAAACCGGAATACGCCATTTTCTACAACAACAGAGCGGTTGTTTATCTCAAGCAGAACAAGAATAAACAGGGCTGTCTTGACGCGCAAAAAGCCTGTGAACTGGGCGATTGCATTACATTAAGAGTCGCGCAAACAAAAGGTTATTGCAGCTCCGATACGATAACACCGCCGAAGAAATAACTCTATCTTCACCCGATTTAATCTTTCCTGAATACCTGGCTGGAAAATTCCCGTTTTCACAAAAGCGAATTTGACGTGACTGAAAAAATATGGCAGATTGCCTCCCATAAACAAACATAACTTTCTTATCAAAGCGTTCATCAAAAAGGAGAATAGAAAATATGGCAGACCTGGATGGAATCAAAGAAGCCAAGATGTTTCACTGTGACATGCCTCAACAGACAGAGGGATTTTTTCTCAAAGGGTCGAACGCCCTGGACTGGGGAATGAAAAACAGACTTTCCCGGATATTTAATCCCCAATCCGGCCGCACCGTGATGCTGGCCATCGATCACGGTTATTTCCAGGGACCGACCACCGGCCTGGAAAGAGTTGATATTAATATCCTTCCCTTAGCTCCATATGCGGACACGCTGATGCTGACCCGGGGCATTCTACGCTCCGTCATACCACCGTCATTCAACCAGGCCATCGTGCTGCGCGTTTCCGGTGGCGCCAGTATTCTTAAGGAACTCTCCAATGAAGAAATCGCCGTCGATATCGAAGATTCCATCCGTCTGAATGTCTGCGCCATGGCCGTGCAGGTTTTCATCGGTGGTGAATTTGAAAGACAATCCATCATCAACATGACCAAAATGGTGGATATCGGCAACCGTTACGGCATTCCAACGCTCGCGGTAACCGCGGTCGGCAAAGATATGGCCCGGGACGCGAAATACTTCCGGCTGGCCTGCCGCATCTGCGCGGAGCTCGGCGCTCACTACATCAAAACCTACTATATTGAGAAAGATTTCGAGACGGTGACGTCTTCCTGCCCCGTACCCATCGTCATGGCCGGCGGCAAGAAGATTCCTGAGCTCGACGCCCTGACGATGGCCTATAACGCCGTGCAAAAAGGCGCTGCCGGTGTCGATATGGGACGCAACATTTTCCAGTCGGACGCGCCGATTGCCATGATTCAGGCGGTGCGCGCCGTTGTTCACGACAACGAAACTCCCAAGAAGGCTTTCGAGCTTTACAAGAGCCTGAAGAAATCGAAGGTATGAAACAGAACCCAAATCCCGCACGCTGAAGCTCGCGGGATAATTCGTCCAACAAACTTCAGTGCACTTTATTTCTGAAGTTTGGGTCTCATTATGAAGGTCGCGTACTGGTATAATAACAGAGATATCCGCATCGAAGACATTCCCACCCCCCGTCCCAAAAGCCGGGAAATGCTGGTCAAGGTCTTGTCCTGCGGTATCTGCGGCAGTGACATCGTCGAATGGTACCGCCTCCCGCGGGCGCCGCTGATTCAGGGACACGAGGTCGGCGCTCAGGTTGTCTTGGTCGGCAAATCGGTTAAAAAATACAAGCCCGGCGATCGCGTATTCATCGCTCCCAAAGTGCCCTGCATGAAATGCTATTATTGTGAAAACGGACACTACCCGCAATGTTCCGAAGTCAAGGAAAGACTGCCCGGCGGTTTTTCCGAATACATTCTGGTTCCTGAAATCCTGATCGAAAACGGAACCTATCTTCTTGCGGACAACATCACCTATGATCAAAGCACGTTTATCGAACCGCTCGCCTGTGCCGTCCGGGCGCAAAGACTGGCCGGCGTAAAAAAAGGCCAAACCGTGCTGGTCATCGGCTGCGGCATGTCCGGTCTGATGCACATCAAACTGGCGAGGACAAAAGGATGCCGGATCATTGCTGCCGACATCAATCAAACCAAACTGGAAATGGCCCGGCAGATGGGCGCCGATAAAGTTATCGACGCCGCGGATAATATTTCCGAAAAACTGATTGAAATAACCGGCCGGAAAGCGGACGTTGTATTGTTATGCGCCGCCGCCGATTCCGCGGTCGAACAGACCTGGCCGTGCGTGGATAAGGGCGGCACCATCGTGCTCTTTGCCGTTCCCGCACCGGATAAAAAAGTGGCCGTTCCCGTCAATGATTTCTGGATGAAGGAAATCACCATCCTTACGTCCTACTACTGTGGTCCGCCCGACATCATCGAAGCGATGAAATTAATCGAATGGCACCATGTCACCGTCGATGATCTGATTACGCACCGGCTGCCTCTGAATGAAATTGTAAAAGGATTTCAACTGGTGACGGACGGGCGGGAATCCATCAAGGTCATCATCAAACCCCACGAATAACGGCACAACTGAAGATAACATCAACAACAGCAGCCTTTGCCATCGGAGTCGGAAGGTCCGCAGCAACATTCGCCCTCTCTCCCCAGCATGGCGTTAATCACCGCAGCGGCGCAACCGACACCCGATTCCACGGCAATGGCGTTCGCCGGGCAGTTTTGCCGGCACGCGCCGCATTCCATGCAGGCATCGCGATTCCGGATGACAACGTGCTTGCCATTCATCTTAAACACTTCATGTGGACAGACATCCAGACACATCCCGCAACCCGTGCATTTATTTTCATCCAGTTGCAGGGTGACAACATTTTTCAGATAAACCGGATTTTTCATGCTCAACTCCTAAGCCATCAACAGCGCGCCCAGCCACATAAAAATTCCCACGGCAAAGCAGGTGATTTCCAGCGGCAGAGCCCAGCGCATTTCCTTGTTTACGCCCGACAAAGATGTATAGGTGGAACATCCGGTAAAATTCATGGCCAGATACCCGGATATGGCGGGAATGATCAACAGCCACGCCAGGGTTTCCAGCCTACCCGGCCACGCCGACAAATCCATACCGCGCAGATAAAGCAGCATCAGCGTCACAACAAGGCCTACGGAAAAGCCTTTGATCGTAAAGGCACGCCCCGGAAGATAAGGCAGTAAGAGCGGATTGAGCACGGTGCCGCCGATGACAGCACTCAACAGAGCAAAAACAGCGAATACACCGATGCCAGCCGCGTTATCCCAAAATCCGGCAGGGCCGCCGAAGCCGCTTATTGCAAAAAAAGTCACCATCAGAATCAGCAACGGTTTCACCGCTCCGATCAGTTCGATGGGAATGAGCACGGCTCTTTCTTTTAA
Organism: Smithella sp.; assembly: GCA_018056685.1. Taxonomy (GTDB): domain Bacteria; phylum Desulfobacterota; class Syntrophia; order Syntrophales; family Smithellaceae; genus Smithella. The sequence continues at coordinate 63,709 of JAGPFC010000003.1, read as the reverse complement.
AGGAAAAGTTTTTATCCGCATTTCATCTGTTGCCTTCAAACCGGCATCGAGATAAGCCGGCAAATCTTCCGCACGAATCGGCCCGTATTGAACATGAAAACCCGAAAGCTTTTTGACCGTGTGAGCAGCGACTCCCGGTGCGCCCAATTGAGGCAAAATTAATTTTCTATGACTGACAATTTTTTTCAGCCCGCTCAGTTCAATCCGTCTGATCAGTTCCTCCGTGCCAAAAGTCCCCTTGCCCGAAGCGCACCAGACATTGATTCCCCTCGTATCCAGCACCAGAATCCAACCGGAGCGCCCTGTCAGCGACTGCCGCAAAAGGTCAAAGCTCATCTTGTAATTGGCGGAAACAAAAACCGGAGAACGTTCATCCGGTGTGCCCAGCGCGTAAAGCCCGGGATCGACTTTGTATTCCATGCGTCCCACGCCCCAGCGCGCTTTCATGCCGCCCCAGCGATCCTGCCGGACAAGTTCTGAAGACACCCGCGGCAATCTGCCCGCTGGTGTCTCCACAGTACCGACAACAAAAGACTGATTCAATGCAGGCACGGCATTTTCCGATGCTGCTGTCACAATACTGCCGCAGCAATTTGCGTGTTCCGGAATGATGGGAAGAGCAATTTTTTCCATAATGAAACTCATATTTCAGAAACGTAGTGAACTGAAATTTGTAAGGTGAATTATCCCACGTGCAGCTCCAAGTGAGAATGGTACCTTTCAAAATACCCTAACAACACCCGCGGTCAGTCGATGAATTTTTTACAGCCGTTATAAATATTTTGACCGATTGCAAAACGTCGGTTCTTTTCTTTTCCGACATGTTTCCCAGCGCTCTCTGAAAAAAATCCGCCAAGCATAATTGAACCTTTTGGTGGGTTTCTCTGCCTTTAACGGTCAGGACGAGTTTAATCGCCCGGGAATCATGGGCCGCCATTTCTCTTGTGACAAGCCCCTTCCTGATTAAAGGATTGACCAACCGTGTGGTGGTGCTTTTTTCCACAGCAAGCAGTTTGTGCAAGTCCGCCATAGGTAATTCTTTCTCCCTGGCCACGGCATCAAGAATCATGAACTGATGAAAGGTTACCCCTTCGCAAAAAGCCTCATCCCGACAGCAGGAACGCATGACCTGCGCAAGACCGCCCAGCACATCCATTAAATCTGTTGCATTTTCTTTTTTCTTCTTCAACATAGTTGTAATATACAACCATTTTCGGTTTTGTCAAGAAAGATTATAGACTGTCATGCCTAAGTAGCCGATAAACCAATTTACTTTTTATGTTCGGGAACAAAATCGGAATCAGTCCGGATCCTTGTCCGGCCAGGAATAAACAGGCGGGCGGCTTTCAAATCCGGAGCCGTCAGGCATCACCTCGACATCTTTGCCGTCGATTCTTTTAATTTTGGTCAGCGTGGCGGGAACGTGGCGTTGACGGGCTGCGTCAACAACCTCCGCAACGGTTTTGAAATGTTTTATATCTTCCAGGGTCATGATCTGCGGCAAGACCATATCCAGCCTTCCCTGCTCATACTGTCGTAGCGCTTCCGCCGGACGAATCCAGACGTGGCTGGTTAATTCAATGCCGTCATGGATTACGGGTTGATCCGGCGGTGCCTCCGTCACAAAAAAACGGACATCATAGCGCAGAGGGAAAGGCTCCGGCGTAATCCAGTGCGAAAAATAATGCAACCGGTCAAGCGGCAGCAGAAGTTCTTCCATTTCCAGCATCTGCAGGAAACTCATTTCACCGCTGATAATTGCCTTGCGGTAATCGCAAAAGCGGCGACGATCTTCTTTTGTTCTGACGGTGACGGACGAACCGTCCTTTTTCTGCGCCAGCAGGATGCCCACTTCTTCAAACGTTTCGCGTATTCCCGCCACCCACGCGCCCAGAGCCTTATCGGGATGCCGCATGTCATTAAGAACTTGTGATGCGTCAGAACGATCCATCCCCCGAGTAAAGCGTTCAAATCCAGAAGCAAAATCTCCGGTATCCACCGCGCCGCCGGGAAAAACATAATAGCCCGGCACAAAGCTGCTCTTGCGGTTACGCCTGACCATCAGAACTTCTATGTCCCTGATGCCGGCATCCTGACAAGGACGCAAAAGCATGACAGTCGAGGCATCGATCGGAATTACTTTCATATCTTGAGAATAACCTTCAAAAATACTGCGGCACTCACGAAGCTTTTTTTATTTACCCGATTGAATGGGATCCCAGTCATATCCCCAGACGGCGCTGCCCATGGGCATTTTGTAATTATGCCTTTCCGAATAGGACGGATAGCGACGGTTGCCTCCTTCTTCCGGCAGGAAATCCACGGAGAATTTCGGGGGAAGGAGTCCATGTTTTTTCGCTTCCTGCTCCAGCCATTCGCGGTCGTCGGGATGCGCGATGGAAATCAGCGCGCGGGCGCGTTCGTAACCGTTCAGCCCTCGCAGATTGACAATCCCGTATTCCGTGCAGACATAATTGGCAAATTGTGCGGGCACGTCCACCACCGACCCGGCAGGCAGGAACGGAACAATCCGCGGCGTATTATGTTTGCTGCGTGAGGTCATCGCGGCAACGCCGCGGCCGCCCCGGGATTGCGCGCTGAAGATAATGAACTGGAAAAACCCGCCCGTACCGGAAATTGGACGCTTTTCATAAAATGAACAGGACATCTGGCCGAGCAAATCAACGGCAACCGTATTGTTGATGGCCACCATATTGTCGATTCGACGCAGCACATCAAGATTATTCGTATAGTCAATGTCGTAAACGGCCAGTGCCTGATTGCGATGCACGGTTTCATAATACCATTTCACATCCACGGGAAAAGCAAACGTCCAGACGCTTTTGCCCTGATCCAGATTCTTGTAAGCGTTGGTCACCTGACCTGACTCAATCATTTTAATCAGACCGTAATTGAGCATTTCCGTATGAATACCCAAATCCTTAAATCCGGCATCCGCCATGGCGGCAACACACGCCGAGGGCAGCGAACCGATGCCCAGTTGCACCACATCGCGGTCCCGCATGATGGTCATGATATGTTGTGCAATTTCCTGCTCGACAGGCCGCGGGGCAATGGCCTTTTCATTCATCTGGGGCCATTTGTATTTTTCGCAGTCCACCTCCACCCAATAATCGATATCATCAATATGAATGGTATTAAAACGTCCGCCCTCCGCCCACGGGTAATCCGCCCTCACCTCAAAGACAATTTTTTTCGCTGTCTGCTTGAAGATGTTACTGCTGTTGGTCCCGTAGGACATATTGAAATAACCGTGATTGTCCGGAGCCGTCGCCGCGTTAAACCACCAGTCGATTCCGCGTTTTTCTCTCTCACCGTTTGCAAAGCGGTAATGATGGGCCCAGATGCCGCCTGCCCAGCCCCATGGCGTCCAGCTGGTCACACCGTTTTCTTCTCTCGCCTTGCGGTTCCAGGGAAAGAAGAAATGTTCATGAACACAGTGGTACTGCTGCAGCGGATCAATTTGCTGCAATTCGGGATGAGGATAAAAATTGCCGGCCAGCCAGAATTCAATGTCATGAAGATCACCCGGCCCGCTTCCCAGACGCCTGGCAACCGCTTCGGTACAGACGGTGGAGTCGCCGCCGACCGTGCCATGATTAATCCAATCGCCGGACTTGACCATATCGGCAATCTGACCGGCTGTTCTTTTCTTGTCTCGAATCTTCTGCTGTATCGGTGAGGTCATAGTTTTCTCTCTTAATTTAATTTTGCGCCACTATTTTATACTGCCATAACCAATCAATCGGCTCTATGTGCGGACATTCAACAAAAAGAATAACGAAGAGCCTTCTTTCCAGAATATATGAAAAGTTGGTGAAGAGTCTTACACGAACAAAAGGATTTTATCAAGGCGATTAGATGAGCGATTCTTCTGCGTTGCGCCGGTCGTCGGCGAATGCATCGCTGGAGCGGGCATTCTACCGGATCAGCAATGCTTTTTTCTAAAATGTGCTGATTCAAGACGAAGCCTTGAACCAGCTAGGATTATGAAGGATTGTCTGATGGATTCGCCGGATGATTTCCTAAAGCGCTAGGAAATATTCATCCCCATCAATCGTACGGCGTCATGGAATAAGATGAAAACGCTTTTGTCCGAAGCGACTTTTTCCACAAAACCAATCCCGAACGTCGGATGATTGATGACCTGGTTAACTTTGTAAGTATCGTTTATGGAGTAATCCCGAATGATCGTTTCGGGCGGCATGTTACGACTTTTCAAATCCCATTGCAGCGGTGCGTTATTAACCGGCTCCTTGGCTGTTACAGGTTTTTTCACCCGAGCGGCTCCGGGAGACCGCACGGCAGCAGCTTTTTTAACACCCGGTGTGGTTCCCCGATATTTATGTTCCGCACCGCAGGTTTTGCATTTGACGCGATTCACCACGCCATCCACTTTGAACATGATCACATGAGTCAAAACCAGCTTACATTTCAGACAGTAGGCATCAATGTTATCACCGACAGAAAGCATGATGATCTCCTTTTTTGTTATTAATAAGAAATATTGATAAGTGACTATATCAGATTGTTTGATGATGTCCTAATGAATATTTCCAGGAAGGTTTCATTGGAGTCACCCGTTCATCTTGACATCCGGTGGACTTTTCTTTACGTTTAAGATCAAAAAATCATTTCCGGCAAATATTGAATGCAAAAGATAAAAACAAGACAATATGACGTTGCGGTCATCGGGCGAAGCTGCATTGATTATATCTTTCCGATAGATCATTATCCGACAGAAAATTCCAAGAAGCAGATTATCAAAAAAATTGTTGAAGCCGGAGGTCAGGGATCCACGGCAGCATGCTGCATATCAAAACTTGGCGGGAAAGCGGCTTTCTGGACGAATCTGGCCAATGATGCGGAAGGCCGGTTTTGTTTAAAAAGACTGAAGGATTTCAATGTAGAAACTGACCTTATAAAAATTTGTCCAAAACACACAACACCGGCTGCCTATATTTTTGTCAATGTTCATAGCGGTACGCGTACCATTTTTTATGAAAAACGCACGTTGCCGGAAATAAATATAAAACAAATATCAAAGGAAATCATCGCGCCGGTAAAAGTTGTACTGCTCGATCCGGAGACAACACATCTGGGCGGGAAACTGAAGAATTATCTCCATAAAGAAGCCCGAATTGTTTACGACTGTGAACGATGGGTAAACGGAATAGAAGATTTATACGAGATTGCCGATTATTTTATTCCATCCTACGAATTTTTTGAGGACGACAGGATATTTTCTGCACAGGACACGTTCCTGAGCAAGGTCGGTCAACTGAACAAAAAGATTAAAAACGACTTGATCATCACACACGGTGAGCATGGCGCATATTTTGTTGTAAAGGATGCGCTGTATAATATTCCCGCGCCAAAGGTAAAAGTAGCGGACACCATTGGCGCCGGTGATAACTTCCATGCCGCTTTTTCTTTTGCTGTCAGCCGGAATTACGATCTTGACAGTGCGGTAAAATTATCGGTTGCCGTGGCTTCACTTTCCTGCACGAAATATGGCGGAAGAAACGGCATACCGAATTTGAGAACCGCAATCCATCAAGCTAAAAAACTCAAAACAATTTTCGTGGGCAATATATAGTTTTTGATCTGATCTACTGAGCAGCCGTGTTTTCTTCCCGCCGTTGATGGTAGCATGTTCATGCAGCGCAAGACCTGTAGGGCGGGCTCCCCGAGCAAACCGGAGATTAAGCGTTTCAATCCACGCGCCCACACGGGGCACGACACGGGTCCTTGCATCTTCACGCAAGGCACTGATTTTGTTATGTTTGCTTGTAAGATACAGGCATTGAAGAGATAATCAACCCCTCTAAGGGTGGGTATTGGCACCATCATCTTGTATCGAGGAATGAATGTATGATTAAAATGACAAAACTCTTTTTATGACTTGCGATTTGAAAAGTATTGTGAAATCGATTAAACAAGTTTGAGGAGGCATGATGAAAATTACATTTCTGGGAACAAACGGCTGGTTTGACACCGATTGCGGCAATACCATCTGCACGCTGATCGAAACACACAAAGCGTATATTCTTCTGGATGCCGGAAACGGTATTTACAAGGCGGACAGATATATGAAAAAAGCTCTGCCCGTGTATGCATTCCTCAGCCATTTCCATATTGATCACATAGAAGGTCTGCACACGCTGGCGAAATTCAACTTTCAATCGCTGACAATCATCGGACAAACAGGAACGAGGGCGACCATGAAAGAATTTCTCGCACCCAAATATTCCCTTCCCCTGAACAGACTGCCCTTCCCCTGCGCCGTGAAGGACATCAGAGAAGGATGGCACAAATCGCCTTTCCGCTTCCAGGCTTTGCCGCTGGTGCACGCATCCTATTGTTTTGGCTACCGGCTGGAAATCGACAACAGGATTATCAGTTACTGCACCGATACCGGTTACTGCAGAAACTCGGAAGAGCTTTCCCGAAATGCCGACCTGCTGATCTCGGAATGCGCGTTTCCTGCCGGACAGGTTTCCAATGTCTGGCCGCACATGAATCCGCAGTTGGCGGCAAAACTTGCGGTTGCGGCAAAAGCCAAAAAACTTGCCCTCACGCATTTCGATGCGGCGTTATACACAACCATCGCTAAAAGAGAAAAGGCGCAAGCGCAGGCACGCAAGATATTTCCCAAATCTTTTGTCGCTTATGACGGACTGAGCATAACGATTTAGCCGGAAGATCTGGGTTCTCGCGTCTGTCTGGAATGCTTAAGCGCTGCCGTTAGCCTCTTTTTGCGGCAATCCTATCATCAGTATCAGGGCTGATGCCAGCGAGAGACCTGCCCCGAACGCAAAGGGCACCATTGCGCCGAACGCATTCCAGAGTATTCCGGCGATCACGCTTGCCGGAAGAAGAGCGACTCCCACAATCGTCGAATGAAGACCAAGCATGGTTCCTTTCAATGTTTTTGGCGCGATTTCCGAAACAAAGGCGCGTTCTACGCCTGCCGTCATCGCGGTGAATATTCCATACAACGCGAATGCGGCAATGACAATTGCCTTATTCGGAGCCCAGGCAAATCCGGCATAGGCAATAGCGAAGGTAAAGTAGCCGGCAACCAGCAGACGCTTCCGTCCGATGCGGTCGGATCTTTTGCCGAACGGCACGGCAAACACTGACGACACGACATTGTATAAAAAGTAAAGAAGTATCACGGATGCGGGATCGAAGCCCACGTGCCCGGCCTTGAGCAGCAGGAAGGCATTCGATGAGTTTCCGAGTGTAAACAGGAAGACAACCGAAAGATACAGTTTGAGACGCCCGTCAAGCGTTTTAAATCCTTGAACAAGATGAAGCGGTTCACTGACTTCGCAGTGTTCGCCTGTTTCCCGGATAAAGATAAACATGAAAAGCGACGCCACCGCCGGAATGCACGCAAGCAGGAAAAGTTCTTTATAGGCATACGCACCATTCCATGCTTTCATGATGAAGAAAGCAATCAGGATTCCGGCGGCAGAGCCGGCCATGTCCAGCGCTTTGTGGATTCCGAATGAATGGCCGAGCTTATCCGCGTCGCAGCTTTCGCTCACAAGCACGTCGCGGGGCGCGGTCCGGATGCCTTTACCAAAACGATCTATCATTCTCGCCGCAAGGATGCCCATCCAGGAACCGGCAATGATAAGAATCAGCTTATAGACCAGACCGGCGGCGTAACCGGCAAAGGCAATGGGTTTTTTCCTCCGGGTCTTGTCCGTAATGTACCCGCTGAATACTCTCAGGAGGCTCGCCAGACTTTCCGCAATTCCTTCAATCACGCCGACGAGGGCGGGCGTCGCGCCGAATACCGTTGTCAGATACAGCGGGATTAATGGATAAACCATCTCGGTGCTTAAATCCGCAAAAAAACTGACCAGTCCGATGAAAATTACATTATTCATTTTCTTCCAAATTTTGAACAGGATGATTCGAGAGGTATAAAAGAAATCATTATCGCACCGGTTGTCAACGCTAGTCTTTTCACTCGTGTATATCGCAGAATATATCAGTTACCGTGGGGGCCGGATCCGGCTCTGGGTATCGCTTCGTTGATACTATCGCGTTCTCTCATCCACATTAGCTGCACCTTATATCGGCAATCTCCGTCTTTTTCGATTCGCCAGAGGATTGCTTTATAATCTACCGAAACAGAGACATAACCGAACGTACGACCTTCCGCTTCTATGGTGTAATTACTGAAGAAGTTAAAGGAACGTTTTTCCATCATCGTCAGTTCGTCAATGCTTTTGATGTTCTCCTGTCGCGGATAATCGGTGCAGACGCTCGTGCCTTCTTTAATAAAAATCAGTCCCGCAAGAGTTTCGTTTGGCGCCGCTGCGGGATTGTTCAATTTTATAATACGCTCATAATGGCCAGTCGGCACTTCATTTACCGCCGGCATCTTGATAACAGAACCTAAGCTTCCGCAACTTATCAGATTCAGTGCACACCATCCGAGAAATAAAAATTTTATGATATTTTTTACTTTTATTTTCCGCATAACCGCATCTCCTTTTAAATATTTTCAGTGAATCCGCGGAATAATGATGGGAGTCTTTTCTTTATATTTCGTATATTCGTTTCCAAAACGCTTCTCCAGTTCCGGTTCTTCGATATTTTTGAATTCAAGAACGCTCATTAAAACAAAAAGCGGTGTCATGACGAAGGTAAGCGTTATCGATCCGAAAAAGATGCCAATACCGGCCATGACCATAAAAAGACCGGTCATCATCGGGTTTCTGGAATACGCGTAAGGACCATCGGTAATGAGTTTCGGCGGAGGATTGACCGGCACGGGCGTTCCTTTTCTTTTGAAGAAAAGGCCCGCGCTCCATAGCCATAAGTACGCTCCCGCAATCAGAAAAGGCAAAGAGATTGCCACGCGCAATGGTTTTGCAAAAAATGGAGCGAATCCGAAGTAACGGTCCAGATAAAAAGAGGAAAGAATCAGGGACAGGACGATGGAGAAAAAAATAAATCCTAACAGGGGAGTCATGAGCATCCGCATTCTTCTTGAACCCGTCACAACCTTGTATATCTGGTTGATAATCCATTTCCGGATGGCTTCCATATACTCAATTTCCCTTCGGACATGCACCGTATTGTTGCGGTTTGATATAATAAAATTGCCTTCAATCCCTCTTGAAGAAAAAGGGATGTTAAAACCATTAACGCTAAAGATATATTTTATTTTCCCAGAGCCGCTTTAAGTTTTTGGGCTACAACTTGATCTTCAAACAATTTCTCAATGGCATCAGCCAGAACAATGTCGGCCTGCTCGGTCAGAATATTTTCTGAAAACAAAAGATGCTCGCGGGAGTATTTGCTCTCCACCTGAGTTCTGTGCAATATTTTCCCGCTGGCCATGTCGGCGAAGAAAACGGTCAACTTCAGATTGCCCGCATACGTATTGGTGAGATAACCTTTCCGGCACTGTATTTCCATTTCGTCGATGCTGCCGCCAATCAGCATCCGGGCATCTCCGGACGCAATACTTTTTCCCCTCACATTCCATTGTTCCAGTTTGTCGGTCACGTTATAGCCGGCTTTCTTCAAATAATTTTTGATGCCGTGGGCAATGGATTTTGTCACCGGAATATTTTTGGGGAACACCGGATATTTTGATCCGTTTGCCTTCACCACATGTCCGATGACGAGCCGGTCATCGATCTGACGTATATCGGTAAATTCAGCGACCGCGATATCCGTACCGGCTGCTTTGCCGCTGTTTTGCAGATATGCCGGAATAGCAGCTTTGGCTCCGTCATAGTAGAGGTTGATGCTGTAAAGGTTCGAGGCACACCCTGAAAAAATCAGTATCAATAACAGCGTCCCCCATATTCCTGTTCTTCGTAAACTTTTTCTTTTCATCATGATCTCCTTTTTTATTCCGTGCAGGACTGCGCGAACTGTTTGACGTTTTCATCCTCACCCATCGCGATTAACCGGTCGCCTGCTTCGATAATGTAACTGGCCAGCGGATTGAACATCATTTTTCCGGATTCTTTTTTTACGGCAACGATGATCAGGCCGAATTGCTTGCGTATGCCCGAATCCTCCAAAGTTTTGGCAACCAAGTGAGAATTTTTGCCAATGGAAATTTCTTCCATCCTTAATTCCAGACTCTGGCGGCTGGTGGTAATTTCAATGAAATCCAGCATGGCCGGGCGCATAATGGCCATTGCCATGCGCACGCCACCCAGGGTATAAGGCGACATGACCTTGTCCGCTCCCGCCCGAAGCAACCGGTGTTCCGATTCCTCTTCTTCGGAGCGCGCCATAATATAAATTTTCTGATTAAGTTCCTTGGCGGTCAGAATGACGTAAAGATTTTCCGCGTCGGACGGCAGAACACAGATAATGCCTTTGGCGCGTTTGATGCCGGCTGCCAGCAGGACTTTATCCTGTGTCGCGTCTCCCTTGCAGTAAATAAATCCCTCGTCCTGCGCCTTCTGAATCACATCGGGATGGTTATCAATGATCAGACAGGGAACTTTTCCGGCCATCAGCTCGCGGCAGATTAAAAAACCGATCCGGCCGCCGCCGCAAATGATGTAATGATTGTGCATCTTCTCGATTATTCTTTCCAATTTACCTCCCCCTAACACATAGCGTAAACGACCTTCAATGAATGTCTCGGCTATCAGCACCAGTGTGTAGAACATCATGCCCACGCCGAAAATAATCACAAAAACCGCAAACAGTTTACCGGCTGTTGACGCGGGAACAAAATCGCCATAACCAACCGTGGACAACGTTGCCATACATAAATAAAAAGAATCAACAAAACTCCACCCCTCGATGATATGAAAACCGACGGTACCGATGATGATGATGGTTAATAAAATGATCAGGGCGATTTTTATTCTGATGGTGAAAATCAAAAGTTTTTATTCTCCTCCGCGCTGCTTCCGCGTTTTTCCGGTTGTTAAGATATCGAAAAGTACTGCTTTGGAATTGCGGCGCATTATAATATAATAAAGACCATCTGGCAACATGATAGCTGAATCATGGGTACAATAGGGTACCCTCCGCCATGCGGGATTGTTCAACTGACCAATTCCGCTGCGCCGATAGGTTATAGGCTTTCGGAATTGGAGTTTCACAAGAAAATGATTTGCTGATGCATTTCATTTCTATTCTCAACCATTCATGAGGAGGTCATTATGACAGAAGCAACCCAGCAGGCTTTAATCGGACTCAGGGATCTTTCCACGATCAAATGGTATGCCATTCCCCTTTTGGCAATTGTTTTTTATATTTACACCAAGGAGATAAAAGACGCGCGACGCACCGGCGACTGGAACGCGATTCTGGCCGGCCTGACGGTCTTCGGCGCCGATTTCTTCAATGAAACATGGAACGGCTGGGTGATGCACCTGACTCAGCGGTCCGCCTTCTGGACAACGCCCGGCGATACGGCTCTGCGAGTAACGGTGGGATGGAATATCGAAATCATATTCATGTTTCTTATTCTCGGAATCATTTATTATCATACGCTATCGGAAAGCAAAGAAGAGAAAATCCTGGGGATTCCGGAAAAATGGTTCTGGGCAATAGCCTACACGGTTGTTTGCGTATTTATCGAATGCGTCCTCAACGTCGGAGGACAACTGGTCTGGGAATACCCTTTCTGGTACTTATCCTTCAAGGGCGTATGGCTCATTCTCCTTATCGGCTATTTCCAATTCTTCTTCTATGCCTTAATCGTCATCAGCCTGAAATCGATGAAGGCCAAACTGACCATGGTGGGCATTATATACGCCGTCCCGGTTATTATGAATGTACTCGCTCTCGGCTTCTGGGACTGGAGATATTAAAGCTTGAGAGCAGAGTATTCCTCGAAAACTTTATTATATTTTTCGTGAATCATTGTGCGGTCGAATTCCCAGAATTCGGCCAGCATTTTGGTCTGTTCTGCCTTGTCGAAATATTCCTGGCAGGGATAAAAGAAGTGTTTGTCTTCTTTTTCGATATGCCTGGGATAGAAGCTGCCCAACTGCCGGGCCTGGTCGATGATGACGGAAAGTTGTTCCTGATCGCCCTGTAAATATTTTTCCTTCGCCGCGACAATAGCGGCAGTCGTCTTCCTGCCCCAGACATGTTCATCGAGCAATTCCTGCATGATTATTTTCAGCTCCGGGGTGAGGTCTTTTTTAGCCAGATCCCGGAAAAGAATTTCTTCTTCCTTTCCGTGATGCGTGCGATCGGCATAGGTACGGATGAAATCAACGGCTGTATCAATAATCAGCGGATTAACTTTTTTTGTCTTCTCTATCTCATCAATATGGCGCATCATCGCCACCAGCATTTTTTCAATCAATCGGTGTTCCCACATTAAAGGACCGATGGGTTTCACAAGCAATCCTCCTTTCACAATTTTTTTCTATAATTTACAATAGTAACAGAATCCGTCAATATATTTTTTAAAAACTGTACATGGTCCTGATAATTGTTGCAAGCCACTTGTATTTTTGATAGTTACGCTTAATTACTTAAAAGTATTAAAAAAACAGAAAAGAAGAATACCGATGAATTTACAAAAAATATGCCTGTTGCTGCTTGTTTTAATATTTATCCTTTCCTGTCAGCAGGCCAAAGAAAATAATCAGGCGCATCAGAAGCTTAGTGTCATCGCCACTATTTTTCCCGTTTATGATTTCGCGCGCCATATCGGCGGAGACAAAATCGATCTGAAAATGCTTCTGCCGCCTGGAACGGACGCTCACCATTACGAACTGAGACCTGAAGATATCGTCAAAGTCACGAAGGCGGATATTTTTCTTTTTACCAATTTCGAGCTTGAACAATGGGCTTACAGAATTATCAAGGCCGCCGATAAAAATACCAATATGATGGCGGTGGAAACGGGAAACGGCGCGATCTTGATGCCGCTGGATGACGAGGTCAAAAAACAGGTGACTTATGAAGAGCATGACAAAGTTTTATCCCGGTTTGATCCGCATATCTGGCTGGATCTGGATAACGCGCAGAAAATGGTGGATAACATCACTGAGGCTTTCATTCAGAAAGATTCCCGCAACAGTGACTATTACAAGAAAAACGCTCACGCCTACAAACTGAAACTGGCCGCACTGGATCAGCAATACCGCAAACAGTTATCCGGTTGCCGGTCCAAAACCATTTTGCACGCCGGTCACTGGGCTTTCGCGTATCTGGCCAGGAAATATAATCTTCAGTATATTGCGGCGTCCAACGTTTTTGCCGATTCGGAACCCTCTCCGCATCAGATATTAATCTTGATTGAACAGATAAAAAAAGGAAAGGTGCCGTATGTCTATTATGAAGAGATGAGCAATCCCCGTCTGGCCCGGACCATCGCCAGAGAAACAGGCACCGGCTTGCTGAAACTCAACAACGGGCATGACTTGAAAAAAGCGGACATGGAGGCAGGCGAAACGTTCATCTCCATCATGGAAAAAAACCTGATCAATTTGCAGAAGGGATTGAAATGTCCGATGTAATCCGCGTTGATGATTTGACCTTCTGTTATAATGGAACGGCCGTGATCAGCGACGTTTCCCTGACCATTCAAAACGGCGATTATCTGGGCATCGCCGGTTCCAACGGGTCCGGCAAGAGTACGCTTATTAAAAACATTCTGGGCATTCTGCAACCGTCGAAAGGAACCGTTTTTCTTTTCGGCCAGCCGCTGTCCACTTTTAATCAGTGGGATAAAATCGGTTACTTGCCGCAACGAATCAACGCGCTGAATTATCATTTTCCCAGCACGGTCGGGGAAATCGTTCAGTTGGGCATCAAAAAAAGAAATGCTGCAGATCTGCAAAAAACGCTGCGCCTGATGGGCATTGAACATCTGTCCGCAAAACTGATCGGGGAATTATCCTACGGCGAACAGCAGAGAGTCATGCTGGCCCGCGCTTTAATCAGAAAACCGGAACTGCTGATTTTTGATGAACCGACCACAGCCCTGGATCCGGAAACAAGAGATGTTTTCTATTCCATCACCGATGCAATGAACCGCAACGGCACAACCGTGGTTCTGATTACACACGATACGGGTATTATCGGTAAATACGCCCGTCATCTGCTTTATCTCGACAAGAAAGTGATTTTCTCCGGAACGTTCGAAGATTTCTGCTGCTCTCCCGATATGACCGGCTTCTTCGGATCGGACAGTCAGCACATGATTTGTCATCAGCATGATAAAACGGAGATGAAGACGTAATGGAACTGGGACATATTCTCAATTATGAATTTGTACAAAGGGCGTTTCTCGCGGGGATGTTGATTGCCGCCGTTTCTTCCATTCTGGGCGTATTTCTGGTTCTGCGCCGTTTTTCGCTGATCGGTGACGGCCTGGCGCATATCACCTTCGGTTCCGTGGCGGTGGTGATGCTGATCGGTGTCAGCCCCCTGTACATTACGCTGGCCGCCCTGCCGCTGGTCATGATCTCCTCTCTGGCCATTCTTAAATTGACGCAATCCAAACGCATTCAGGGAGACGCGGCCATCGGCATCGTTTCTTCCATCGGCATTGCCGCCGGTATTGTACTCGTCAGTTTGTCCAACGGTTACAATGTTGATTTGTTCAGTTATCTTTTCGGCAATATCTTAACCGTAACGCAGGCGGAGCTGTTCGTCTCTTTCATCGTTTTCCTGATTGTCGCAGCCACCGTCATCATCTTTTATGATGATTTACTCGCCATCACTTTTGATGAAGAACTGGCCAAGACCATGGGCGTGAAAACCAAAAAAATCAACATGATTCTCTTTCTGCTGACGGCGGTGAGCGCTGTTTTGGCCATGAAAGTCGCGGGGATTATGCTCGTTTCCGCCATGCTGATTCTGCCTCCGTTGATTGCCCTGCAACTGTCTCTGAGCTTCAGAATGACTATTATTGCTTCCGTTATTTTTTCTCTGTTATCGGTCATTTTAGGAATTCTGCTGGCTTTTTTGTTGAATTTGCCCGCCGGAGGCACTATAGTGCTCCTGAACATCGGTTTCCTGTTACTTGTTTTCGGAGCTAAAAAAATATTACCTGTTCAAACGGGGTAAACAATGGCTTTCCCTTTACGGGCCTATCGTTCCAGCATCATTTTTCTGCTCGCGTTGATTCTCGGCCTTACCATTCCTCAAGGCGCACAAGCGGGAATTTTTCTGATCCTGCCCGCGTTGATGGCCGGCATCACCATTACGCTCTTGAGGTTTCCCCATGGTTTTTTTCATCACCTGCGCACGCTTTTATTCTCCTCCCTGCAGAGCAACATCATGAATTATATCGTTCTGGGAAATTTTATCATTTTAGCGGGAGCATTTTTGATTCAGAAACAGGAACTATGGATTGGTCTGGTGCTGGTGGCGGCCATGCCTTTGTCTCTGGAAATCATCATCATGGGTGATTTATTGCGCACGAATAAAAACCAGGTTTTCACCTCGGTGTCCGGAACGTATCTGGGAGCGCTGATCATTGTGCCGTTAGTCGGCTTATGTTTTCTGAAATACATGCATCTGAATTACTGGAATATCATTGTGCTGGTGCTGTGTCTGATTGTTCTGCCGCTTCTGATTTCCCGCATTGCCGTGGAAAATGAATGGGATCGGATCATCAATCAACATGATGATCTGATGATGGATTTCAGCTTGTTGATCGTCTTTTACACCATCACCGCCAATAGCAGACCTTTTCTCTTACAATGGTCGGTCGATCTTCTGATCATCGTCGCTATCGCTTTTGTCAGCACTTTCGTCTTTTATTTCATCATCAGAAGAATCGGGCTTTATCTTCGAGCATCGGACGAACGGATCAATGCCTTCATCCTGCCGGCAACCATGAAAGAATGCGGACTGGCCGGCGGCATCGCCCTGACCGTTTTCAGTCCGGAGGTTGCCGTACCTTCATTAATTTTCGCCGTTTTCACAGTGATTTACATGAACTGGCTCAAGTTCCGTTTCCGGCATATTGTCGCCTTCGAGCATCAAAAAAAGTGAAATATAAATTTGACAAACCCCGAACATGACCTATTATAAAAAGAAAAAAAGGAGGGAGAAAATGGCTATATTATTACCGGAATTGCCCTATGCAAAAGACGCGTTAGCGCCAGTGATCAGCGCCAACACCCTGGATTTCCATCATGGCAAACACCACAAAGCCTATGTGGATAATCTCAACAAACTGATCGCGGGCACAGAGTTGGAAACAAAATCACTGGAAGAAATTATTCAGATCGCCGCCAAGGACGCAGCGAAGGCCGGTATTTTCAATAATGCCGCCCAAATATGGAATCACTCTTTTTACTGGCAATGCCTGAAAAAAGGAGGAGGTACACCCGCCGGCAAGATCGCCGAAAAAATTAATGCCACATGGGGAAGCTATGATAAATTTGTCGAAGAATTAAAAAATGCAGGAGCCACTCAGTTCGGAAGCGGCTGGGCATGGCTGGTGCTGGAAGGCGATCAGCTCAAAATCACCAAGACGGCCAACGCAGATACGCCGATAGTGCACGGTCAGAAAGCGCTTTTAACCATCGATGTCTGGGAACACGCCTATTATCTGGATTATCAGAACAGAAGACCCGATTACCTCACGGCCATAATCGAGAATCTGATTAACTGGGATTTTGTGAATGCTAATTTAGGTTGAAGCTGGAAAAGAATATCTGCGAACAAGGAAAAGGAGGCATCGATGATGCCTCCTTTTTTATATCCATAAGAACAGTAATGATGGTTATTTTTTCTTGTCAACTCTGACTTTGAGCTCTTTGCCGACCTTGAAGAAGGGAAGTTTTTTGGGTTCAACCTCAATTTTTGTGCCGGTCTTGGGATTTCTTCCGGTATAGGAACCGTATTTCTTCACCACAAAACTGCCGAAGCCTCTGATTTCGATACGGCCGTTTTTCTTTAATTCATCGGTGAATCCCTTGAAAATGAGATTGACTACATCGATAGCCTTTTTTTCTGTCAGGTTTAATTTAGTGCTTAAAGCTTCGATAAGATCGGATTTATTCATAGCTCCTCCTAAAACTGAATCCTCTGCCAATAACAAGATGATATGATTTTCTAATTTTCTTTGTTGAATTTATTATTTATTTTTTGGACGAAAGTCAAGAAAATTTTTACTCTTTTTGCCTTGTCTGATTATCCAGCAACTGATTTATTTCCTTTTTTGTCAAGTGTCTCCAGTCACCTTCTTTCAAGGTTCCCAGTTGAAGATTACCGATGGACTCGCGCATCAGAGAAGCAACTCTGTAACCAATGGCCTCAAACCCCCTGCGGATAATTCTGTTTCTTCCCTCCCGTAACGTCAGCCGCAGCCAGGTGCTCTTATCGTTGTATTTTTCAATTCTTAGATTTTCCGGTTTGAACAGTCCATCATCAAGCTTGACGCCCCGGATCAGCTGCGTTAACTGTTCTTTGGACAGACGCCCCTGAATTTTAACTTTGTAAACTTTCGGCTTCTGAAAACGCGGATGCTGAATTTTTTGAGCGAAATCACCGTCATTGGTTAAAAGCAGCAGGCCTCTGGAATCATAATCCAGCCGGCCCACGGGATAGACTCTTTCGGGCACATCTCTTAATAAATCAACGATGGTCGGCCTGTTCTGGGGATCATGAAGGGTGGTGACAAAGCCGGCGGGCTTGTTCAGGGCTATATAATATTTTGTTTTCTCAGTGGAAATAATATTGCCGTCAATGCGGATGACATCTTTTTCGGCATCAGCTTTCTCGCCGAGTTTATCCACCACAACATTGTTGACGCTGACGCGCCCTTCGGTGATCAGTTTTTCAGCGTGACGCCGGGACGCAACACCGGCCGTGGCAATTATTTTCTGCAAACGTTCTTTCATGATTCAGAACTGTCCGCGGGTTTTTCTTCGGCAATTTCCGGTTGCGGGATTGTTTCTTCTGCCTGCGCTTCTCTTTCTTCCGGTTTTTGCTCCGGGCCTGCTTCAACTGCCTGTTCTTCTAATGGGCCGGATGCCTGCTCCGGTTCTGTTGTTGTTTCTGTCTTCGTTTCTTCTTCGTCAGATTCCAGCTCCGGCTCTTGTTTGATTTCCTCTTTTTCTTCCGTTTTTTCTGATTCCGTTTCCGCTTTCAGTTCCGGTTCCCGGGCAGGTTGAACGTCCTGTTCCGATTCCAGGATTTCGTCTTCCAGCAGGACCTGCTGCAGCGGTTCCTGTTGCTTATGAAGTTCTTTCAATTCGCGAATATTGGGCAGATCCATAATGTCTTTGAGATTAAAGACTTCCAGGAATTTCTTGGTTGTCCCGTAAATAATCGGCTTGCCGGGCACGTCTTTGCGGCCGACAATGCGGATCAGTTTCTTTTCCATCAGCCCTTTCAGCTGACCGCCCACATCCACGCCACGAATGTCTTCAATCTCCGATTTTACAATCGGTTGCCGGTAGGCAATGATGGCCAGGGTTTCCATCGCCTGCGGCGACAGGGACTGCGGCTTGCTGGTCTTGAGTTTCTTGATCCACGGACTGAGTTCGGGATTGGTGCGGAACTGAAATCCACCCGCCACTTCCTGCAGGCAGATGCCGCCCTGCCGTTCCTGATACTCCGCTGTGAGTTGATCAATGATTTCTTTAATTTCCGCCTTCTCCACGTCCGGGAAAACCGTGCGTATTTTTTCCACGGCCAGAGGCGCATCGGAAGCAAAAATCAGAGCCTCAATTACTGCTTTTATTTTTTCCATTTATGACTCCACTGCCGGAAATATCCGGATAACCCCAAAAATTGAAGTTTGATAGGCTTTAATCATTCTCAGTTTTACCAGTTCCAGAATGGCCAGAAACGTGTAGATAATCCGTCGGCGATCTCTTTTGCCCTGAAGCAAATCTTCAAAGGTCAGATTCTTTTTCAGCGTCAGTTGATCCATAATCTCATTGATGATGTCCGTCAGAGAAAGCTTTTCCAGATCAAATTCAATCAGCACTTTCTTATCCATCTGGGAAATAATCCGGTGGAAAGCTTCAATGAGTTCAAAAACACTGACTTCGATAAGTTCTTCCTCCTCACTGTCCGGTTTTGCCGTCTCCTCGGGTAAAGCCGCCGAGCGGACGAAAACATCCCGTTCCAGAAGGGGCCGGTTGGCCAGATCTTCGGCAATTTCCTTGAATTTCTTGTGTTCGATGAGCTGACGGACCAACTCGGCACGGGGATCTTCCTCTTCTTCCTCCGGTTCTTCCGGCGGAGGCAGAAGCAATCTGGATTTGATGTGAATCAGCGTCGCGGCCATCACCAGATACTCACCGGCCAGATCCAGATTAAGCGCCTTGATCATTTTCAGGTAATCAAGGTACTGTTCGGTGATCATCACGATGGGGATATTGTAAATATCGATTTCATTTTTCTTGATAAGATACAGCAGCAGGTCCATCGGACCTTCAAAGATATCCAGCTTGATTGAGTAATTATTGGTCTGTTCGCTATCCATAAATTATATTCAATACAATCCGTTATGATCAAACGAATCGGAATTTTCTTTTTTAAATGGCGACGGCCTCGCGGACTTCGCTCATGGTCTGACGGGCTATTTTAGTCGCCTTCTGATTGCCTTCTTCGATGATGGCGTTAATTTCTTCCGGATGATGGATGTAGTAATCCATCCGGTCGTGAACCGGTTTGAGTTCTTCCGCAACGTGGTGGGACAGCAGTTTCTTGCAGTCGGTACAGCCGATGCCCGCCTTCCGGCATTCCACGTCAATTTCTTTTACTTTATCCGCAGAAGAATACAGGCCGTGAAATGTGAAGACGTTGCAGATATCGGGATTGCCCGGATCTTTCTTGCGCATTCTCTGCGGATCGGTAAACATCGAGTTGACTTTCTGCTGCAGCTCCTTGCCGCGATCACTGATGTAGATGGAATTGTCGTACGATTTGCTCATCTTCCTGCCGTCAATGCCGAGCAGTTTGGGAACACTGGTTAACAATGGCTCCGGAACCGGGAAGATTTCCCGGTAAAGAAAATTAAAGCGCCGGGCTATTTCTCGCGTCAGTTCCACGTGGGGAAGCTGATCCACGCCGACCGGTACCCCGTAAGCCTTGTACATGATAATATCGGCGGCCTGGAGAACCGGATAGCCCAGGAAACCGAAAGTGGACAAATCCTTGTTGGAGAGTTCCGTCTTCATCTCCTTGTAAGTGGGATTGCGCTCCAGCCAGGCCAGCGGTGTAATCATGGAAAGCAACAGGAATAGTTCGGCATGTTCCTTCACGGCTGATTGCACAAAAAGGGTGCTTTTTTGCGGGTTCAGCCCCACACTGACCCAGTCGATCACCATGTTCTTGATGTTATCTCTAATCCCTTCCGTGGAACTGTATTCGCTGGTAATCGCGTGCCAATCGGCCACAAAGTAGAAACAATCATACCGGCCGCTTTCCTGCAGGTCAATCCAGTTTCGTAAGGCGCCGTGCAGGTTACCCAGATGAAGTTTGCCTGTCGGTCTCATGCCGCTGAGAATTCTCTTCTTCTCCAAAATAACTCCTTTTCATTAAAACGAACTAAGGCCTCCGGCTATATGAAATAGGGAGGCCTTGGTTTCTACAGAAACAAGTGATTGGTTATTTAACTTTGCCGGCCAGTTCTTTGCCTGCCTTGAATTTGACGACTTTCTTGGCGGGAATCTTGATGGTTTTGCCGGTCTGAGGATTGCGCCCCTCTCTGGCTTTTCTCTTGGTTACTGAAAACGTGCCGAATCCCACGAGAGACAGTCTGCCGGTCTTCTTGAGTTCCTTGGTGACTGTTTCCTGGAAGGTATCCAGTGCTGTTGCCGCCTTGTCCTTGGTAATGTCTGCTGCTTTTGCGATAACCCCTATTAACTCTGCCTTCGTCATCTTCTAAAATCCCCCTTTCCTAAAATCAAATTTAAAATTTTATTACTAACCGCTTTCACGGTTATAACCGCAAAGAAAATTCCTGAATTGCCTGTAACCCGCATGTTTTCTGGCTTGGAACGTTGCTTTTGTCTTCAAATCAGCGCTACGCCTAGCACAATAAAGATTAACAATCAAGGGAAAAATGATTTTTTTCTTAGACAGCGCCCGTTTTATCTGTTTTTTTCTGGAATGTTATCCGGTTCTTCCAGGATTGCAAACACCGTTGCTTTTCATACTCGCCGGATGATCTCCCCAACCCCTGGTTTTGAAACCGGGACACCCGCTCTCCTTTACAAAAAATAATCTTTATGTTAATACCACCCGCGATCAATACGGGTATATTATGCATAGCTCTGATATAGAAAAAATAAAGACATGGTTTATCCTGTCCCGTCCTCCTTTTCACACCGTCGGCGTCCTTCCTTTCATACTGGGAACGTTTCTGGCTTACAGAATCAACTCGGTTTTCAGTCTGGAAATCTTTGCTCTCGGGGTTCTGGGGGTGATCCTGATCATGCTGGCCACCTACCATTCGGGCGAATATTTTGATTATCAGGGAGATGTTATTTCCAATCGCCTGCATAAAAATCAATTTGCAGGCGGATCCCGCATCCTCCCCGACGGCAAGATATCTCCATTCGTTCCATTCTGGACAAGTATTGTGACGATTATCCTTGCCGGTCTCATCGGCATTTTCCTGCAGTTCGTATTGAAAACCGGCCCCTGTACCCTCCTGTTGGGTTTCCTGGGCGCTTTTTCCGGTTTCTTTTATTCGACAAAACCAATCCGGCTGGTCCAACGGGGCGTGGGTGAAATTTTCATCGGGTTTTGCTACGGATGGCTGCCGGTCGCTTCCGCCTATTATATCCAGACCGGCGCGATTCATCCGGTGATCCACTGGATGGGCATCCCCATCGGGCTGACGATTTTCAATGTCATTTTTCTGAACGAATTCCCGGATTATGAAGCCGACATCGCCACGGGGAAAAAGAACCTGCTTTACCGCATCGGCAAAAAAAACGGTGTTTTCCTCTATATCGCATTCTCCCTGCTGGCTTCCGCGGCAACCCTTGCCTCGCCATTTTGGGGAATTCCTTTCCGGATTGTTTATTTTTATCTTCCGGTCCTGATGATTTCCTTATGGATCGTTTTCATGATGTTTCGTAACAAGCATGAAGATAAAAATGCGCTGGAGAAGCTCTGTGCTCTGAACATCGTTGTCAATCTGGGAACAACCCTGGCGTATATTCTGGCGTACATCTGAGTAAATTCATGAAATCAAAAAACAAGGTCAAAGCATTTTATAATCCGCCTTCCCTGCTTTGCAGACAACTGGGCAGTTCGCTTTTAATGGCTTATCTGAACAACTGGAGGCAATACGCGGGGTGGGGATTTAAATACGGTTTCCGATCCATACCGGTTGCCAACGGCGCTCTGGGGATGGGCTGTATCGGTTATCCCGGACATCCGGTCTGGGAGGTCACCGGCGCCTGCAATCTCCGCTGCATCCATTGTCACGCCGTCAGCGGCAATGCCGATGCCGATGAGCTCACCACTGATGAAGGAAAAAAGCTCATTGACTCGATTGCCTCCGTCAGCGAATTCCGCACGCTGATTTACACGGGTGGCGAGCCGCTGGTCAGGCCGGATATTTTCGAACTGTTCCGCCATTCTCAAAAAGCGGGGCTCGCCAACATCATCGCCACCAACGGCACCCTGATTGACGAAGAAATGGCCTTCAAACTCAAAGATCACGGCGTGGTCTGCAACGCCATCAGTATTGATGCCGCCGATCCCGCGGTACACGACAGGGTACGCAACAAACCGGGAGCCTTTGATCTGGCGCTTCGCGCCATTGAAGCCACAAAAAAAGCGGGGATTCTTCTCCAAATCAATACGACGGCGATGGAATACAATATACCCAATTTGTCTGAACTCATTGATTTCGTCGATGACTGCGGCGCCGGCATTATGCTTATGTATCAACTGGTCGCCGTCGGCCGTGGAGAGAAGATTGAAAAGGCCACATTAAAGAAAGCAGCCAATCAATACCTGAGCGAACTGATTGCCCTCAAACAAAAAACAGCGAGAACAATCATCGAGCCGGTTGCCGGTCCGCAGTACTGGCCCCATATCCTGGAGAAAAAAGGCATTAAGGATGGATGGAGACTCAATCTGGCCGGTAAGGTTTTTCACGGATGCGCGGCGGGACGTGGCTTTGTTTATGTCAAAGCCAACGGCGATGTCTGGCCCTGCCCCTTCGTGGAAGTCAACGCCGGCAATATCAGACATCTGAATTTCAGTGAAATTTACAGAAATTCGCCTGTATTTCAGAACCTTCGCAACCGGGAAAAACTGTTGAAAGGCCTGTGCAGCGATTGCAATTACAAAACCGTCTGCGGCGGCTGTCGCGGACGCGCTCAGGCTTACAGTGGCGATTATCTTGCGGAAGATCCCCGGTGCTTTATACACGAACGGAAAAAGCATGACTGATGAGCCGGGGCGTGCATTCCCCGGCCCCAGAAATCTCTTATTTCAGCCGTTCTTCCGACAATTCCAAATGGTCTGTTTCGATTTCCACCAATGCTTCGAAAAGCTGCCTGATCCGCGGATGATCCGATTCCGCTGCCGCCTTCCCGTAGAACGCGATGGCTCTCGATTCCCTTTCGTGAGATTCTTTTAAGTTTGCGACATTCTCCGGGTGGCAGTTTTCACTGCCTGGTGGAAGTGCATCCCGCTTAAGTATCTTACGCCATATGGAAGCATGCTCCGCCTCAATTTTGCCCAGCGCTTTGAACAGAATCTTTCCTTCCGCGTCATTTGTTTTATCCGCCGCGCAACGATAAAATGTCGAATTGCTTATTTCCACTTGCAGGGCGTGTTCAACATTGGCTCTGTCCCGTTCAGTAAGCGGAACATCAAAATTCACAACAGCGTTTTTGGCCTCCATAATGAAACTCGTGTGGGCGCCGCAGAAGGGGCAGTTGGAAGGTGGATTGGCGCCGATATAAGCGTCACCGCAAATAATACATCGGAATAATTTAGTCATTTCCCAAACCTTTCGTCATTCTTGAATGATCCTTTTACAGATTCTTCCGCACTACACTTTCCAGAGACCATGTAGATTGCAGTATTCGCGAGCCGTAATATTGGCCGCCTCGACCGGGAAAAACGCTTCCGGCATCTGACCGGGCGCAAGGAACTGGATATATGTTTTACCATCCGCGATAATCTCAATCCATTCGATGTAATGCTTCTCCTCCATGGGATGGGCAACACTTCCCACCTTGACCTTTACGCCACCTGCCACTTTTTCTATGACAGGAACATGTTTTTCTTTTGCCGCGTCCGTTGTGTTCTCTACCATCAGCTTCATGGGCTGGCCGCAACACACCAGTTTGCCCACTCCGGCATGGAGGACTTCCACGATATTCCCGCATACTTCGCATTTGTACACTTCGTTTCTTGCTGCCATAATGAACTCCTTTCTTTTCAATTCAAACTTTCATTTCTTTAAACGCATACATAAAAGAATAAGATTTCCGTGTCAATTCTTTTAAAGCAATCATTACAATCTGTGACCAGTCAGGCAATATGACATGCAGAGAGGCAAGATCGGAACAAATCCAGATTTTGCAAAAGAATGAAAAATGCTTTTTTACAGGCTCCGGATTATAAGAACAAGACCGGTTCACGCAATATAGCTTCCCGTGCCTTGTAAGCGCATTCGGCAATTTCCGGATAGGCATCTTTGAGCGACGCGATCTGGCGCAGATTGTCCGCCGTGCGTAAAACCAGCGTGGCCATATCGCCTTCCGCAATGCCCGTGGCCTTAATGACGGAATCCCAACTGTGTCCCTGGGCCCAGTAATACATGGCCACGCCGGCTGCCGTATGCGGTTTCACCGTGGCAAATCCCGCCGCTTCGAGGCGATGTATGAGCGGCCTGACGGCCAGCACAACTTTTTTAAACGACAAAAGCAGTTTTGGCGGCAGGTCCTTCATACTCAATTTGATTTCGTCATCGCGATCATAGGCAAAGAACGCGACAACCGCCGCCAGAATTTTTTCATTTTCTTTAGGAAAAGCATTTTCGCGCAGGCACTGCGCCACCAGCAATGGATAATCCAAACGCAGTCTTGAAGCCCAATGTCCGTCTTCGGTCAGCGCTCCGTTTTCATCTACAAAGCCTTCCTTCTGCAGAAACTTAAAGTGTCGCGAGAAATCCTTCCAGAGTGCTTTGGCTGCGGAAAAATCAGCGCCGTGATGCCGGATAGTCTTCTGATAAGCCGCCAGCGACCTTTCGAATATTTTGCGAATGTCTTCCGGTGTCTGCGACAAAAGAAGATTCAAGACCATCGCAAAATCATTTTTCAACTGACTGAAAATGTCTTCCGACTGTTGAAAAAGTAATCTTCGGATGTGATACAAATCCATAAATTTTCCGGGGATACTCAGCATAAAACCGATGTTATCCTGTCCGCGACGGCCGGCACGGCCGGTCATTTGTCGAAACTCCGTGGCCGTCAGCGGATTGAAATCATTGCCGTTGAATAAATCGGAGTTGAAAAGAACAATGGTCCGGGCCGGAAAATTGACGCCCGCAGCGATGGTTGATGTGGCAAAGATCACGCGCAGGTGTCCCCTGTTCATCATTTCTTCCACCAGCATTTTCCACGCCGGTAACTGTCCGCCATGATGAGAGGCAAGCCCCCAGTTGCGTAATGCTTTCAATTGACGATGATTGTTCAGCGACGGAAAACGCTCCAGTAATTCATAGAGAGAATCATTGAATCCCGCGGAATCTTCCGGAGACGAAAGCGTGCCTCGTGCGGTCAGCGCCGCGTCACACTCCGCACGCGACTTCAAAAAAAAGATTGCAGGAAGCAGATCGAATTTTTCCAGAACCCGGATGATACCGATGTAATCCGGCATTTTCCCGCCGCTCATTTTTTTCCCGTCGTTTCGTCTGATAAAATCGGCAACCGGTGCGGCAACTTTTCTACCGTCCAGAAAAGGATGCAAACAGCCTGATGGATGAAGGAAAAGAGGATAAAGAGGCACGGGACGTTTTTCTTCCGTAATGACCGCGCAGGTTTTTTTCCGGATGGATTCAAGCCACCGGGCTATTTCTTCTCCGTTTCCGATGGTTGCCGATAAAAGCAGCAGATTAATCCGCGTGGGAAGGTAAATCATGATTTCTTCCCAGACCACGCCGCGATCGGCGTCACCTAGAAAATGCGCTTCATCGAGAATCACCAGATCGCAGTTCAAATCCTTCCCCTGATGCATCGCATCGTAGAGTTGATTACGTAATATTTCCGTGGTGCCGACAATAATCGGCGCTTCGGTATTTTCCTTTGTATCACCGGTAATGATACCGACGTTTTCAGGATCAAAATGCAGACCGAACTCAATCCACTTGGAATTGGAAAGAGCCTTCAGGGGCGATGCGTACCAGGCACGCCTTCCTTTTTCCATGACGGATAGAATCGCTTCCCGCGCGATCCAGGTTTTGCCCGAGCCGGTCGGGGCAATGACCAGACAATCTGTTTTTTTTATCGCTTCGAGGGCTGTAACCTGAAAATCATCGGGTACAAAGGGAGTGGAATCAGGCTTGCCGATTTTAGCCAGAATATTCTTCAGTGCCGGAACGGCTTCCGGTTTACAGAAAGACGTCCGCTTTTTACTTTTTGCTTTTCTATGTGCCGGAAAACGTTTGAAATGATGAGGCTTCTTTTTTTGTTCAATCATTTTCTGCATGAACGGACAAAATCGGTTTCTTCTGTCCTTGTCCTGAACGGGCAATGACATTTTGGAAAAATAAAACCATGTCACGTAAAAATTGGAACGCTAAAATATCAGTCTTGAACTTCTATAATCAGATACTTCTTCTTCCCTTTTCTCACGCGCACTTCCTTACTTTCACCGAAATCCACTATCGTTAATTTTTCATCAATCGATTTGACCTGCCGGTCATTGATGTAAATTCCGCCCTGCTCGATGAGACGTTTTGTTTCAGAAATGGATTGGGTCAAACCTGCTTTGGCGCAGGTCGCGCAAATCTGGACGCCGGATGCCAGATCTTTACGGGAAATTTTATGGCGGGGAATGGCGGACGTGTCGCTGGATACCGCTTCGCGCGGAATGGTGCTGGACGGGAACAACGCCGCGTCCACCGGGCGGGAATGAAAAGCCTCCATGGACGCGCGCCAAGCTTCAACGGCGGCTTTTTCACCATGCGTGATTTTTGTGGCCTCAAAAGCGAGAACAGCCTTGGCCATGTTCAATTGCGCGTCGGATAATTTTTGGACCATGCCGATTTCCTCCAGCGGCAGAAAGGTAAAGAACCTGAGAAATCTTTCCAGATCGGCATCATCGCAGTTGACCCAGTACTGATAATATTCATATGGTTTGGTCAGACTGCCATCCAGCCAGATGGTTCCTTTTTCGGTTTTACCCATCTTCTGACCAAGCGATGTGGTAATGAGCGGGAACGTGACGGCGTGGGCGTCCTTGGCTTCGATTTTGCGAATCAGCTCCGTGCCAGCCAGCATATTGCCCCACTGGTCATTACCGCCCATTTGCAAGACACAGCCGTGATGCTGAAACAGATATAGAAAATCATAGCCCTGGAGAATCATATAATTGAATTCGATGAAGTTCAGCCCCTTCTCCATTCTGATTTTATAGCTTTCCGCCGCCAGCATCCGGTTGACGCTGAAATGCCTGCCGATATCTCTCAGAAATTCAATGTAATTGATTTTGGTCAGCCAGTCGGCGTTGTTCAGCAGAAGAGCCCTGCCGTCGGAAAAATCAAGATACTGGGAAAGCTGTCTGCCCAGACACTGCGCGTTGTAATCGATCTGCTCCCGGGTGAGCACCTGACGCATTTCCGTTTTGCCGCTGGGGTCGCCGATCAGTCCTGTGCCGCCGCCAACCAGCGCGATGGGTTTGTTGCCGCTTTTCTGCATATGCGCCAGCGCCATGATGGGGACAAGAGAGCCGATATGCAGACTCGTTGCCGTGGGATCGAAACCGGTGTAACAGGTGACCGGTCCTTTCGCGAAGAGTTCCTGAATCAACGATTCATCGGTAACCTGTTCAATAAAACCTCTTTCCTTGAGAATGTCATATGCGCTTTTCATCCGAACATACCTTTATGAGTCTTTCAATTTAACACTGATTCTGTCAATGGCTTTCGCCTTGCCGGTGTCGGCGTCAATATCCAAGATGACACCCTGCATCCGGATATCGTTTTTCGCCAGATCAAACTTATTGGGCATCTGGGTTAAAAATCTTTCGATGATGGCTTCTTTCATGATGCCGATGACAGAATCAAACGGCCCCGTCATGCCCACGTCACTGATGTACGCCGTTCCCTGCGGCAGAATTTCTTCGTCAGCCGTCTGCACATGGGTGTGTGTTCCGAGGACAGCGGAGACCTCCCCGTCCAGATACCAGCCCAATGCCTTTTTCTCGGACGTCGCTTCCGCGTGCATATCCACGATAATAATTTTTGTTTTTTCCCTTAGCTTGTCAATTTCATTTTTGGCCGTAACAAAAGGGCAATCAATCGGCTGCATGAAAATCCGCCCGGCTAAATTGAGCACACCGATGCATTCACCAGTTTGCAGCGGTACCAGAACAGAACCCGTTCCCGGCGTGGTCGAAGGATAATTGGCCGGTCTTAAGAGCGTCTTATAGTTTCCGATAAAATCCAGAACTTCTCTTTTGTTCCAGATATGATTGCCGGATGTCAACACATCAATCCTGTACTGATACAGTTCATCGACAACTTTTTGCGTCACGCCAAAGCCGGCAGCGCTGTTTTCACAATTGGCAATGACGAAATCAATTTTTTTCCTGGAAATAAAGTCAGGCAGCAGTTCCCGAAGCGCCATTCTTCCAGGACTGCCAATAATATCGCCAATAAATAATATTTTCATTGAACCTTATCCTTTCGCAGCTCAAACGCGATTATTTCGCAAAATCGGAAACTCGCGTTTCCCGGATAACGGTCACTTTGATCTGGCCGGGATAAGTCAGTTCAGTTTCGATTTTCTTGACGATATCCTTGCACAGCATGGTGGCGTCATTTTCGGATATCTTTTCATTTTCCACCAGAATGCGGATTTCACGTCCCGCCTGAATGGCAAAACACTTATCAACACCGGAAAAGGAGTTGGCGATTTTTTCCAGCCCCTCCAGACGCTTGACGTAAGTTTCCAGCATCTCACGACGCGCGCCTGGTCTGGCTGCGGAAAGGGTATCTGCCGCCTGGACCAGAACGCCCAGCAGCGTGTTGTTGCGTCCGTCATCATGATGGGTTGCTATCGCCTGGACAATGCGGGGATTCTCGCCGAAACGTTTGGCGTAATCAGCGCCGATGGCGGCGTGCGTTCCTTCCACTTTATGGTCGATGGCCTTACCGATATCGTGGAGCAAACCGGCGCGTTTGGCTTCCCTCACATTATATTTGAGTTCCGAAGCCATAATACCCGTCAGATAAGCGACGTCAATAGAATGCTGCAAAACGTTTTGCGAATAGCTGGTACGGTATTTGAGAGAGCCCAGCAGATTGATGATTTCAGGATGAATATCATGAACGCCGACGTCAAAGGACGCCTTCTCTCCTGTTTCTCTGATGATCTGTTCGACTTCCGTTCTGACCTTTTTGACGATATCCTCAATGCGACCGGGATGAATACGGCCATCCTGAATCAAACGCTCCAACGATATTCTGGCCACTTCTCTGCGCACCGGATCAAAACTTGATAAAACAACCGCTTCCGGCGTATCATCAATAATCAAATCGATCCCCGTGGCCGCTTCAATCGCCCTGATGTTTCTTCCTTCACGGCCGATAATGCGCCCTTTCATTTCCTCACTGGGCAGATTGACCGCGGAAACCGTTTTTTCCGCCACCACGTCTCCGGCATATCTCTGAATCGCGTAGGCGATAATTTCCTGTGATTTTCTATCGGCGGTTAATTTGGCTTCATCCTCGATTTTGCGGACAAGCGCCGCGGCATCTTGTTTAGCCTCCGCCTCCATAGATTGAATCAGTAATTGCTTCGCTTCTTCGGAAGAAATCCCGGCTATCTTCTCCAGTTTTTCCTGCTGTTCCTGAAGCGAGGCATCCAACTTGCGCCTTTTTTCTTCAAGTGATGCTTCTTTGGACGTTAATGATTTTTCACGGGCTTCCATCGAAGATTCTTTTTGTGCCAGCGCGTCTGTTTTTTTATCCAGATTTTCCTCTTTGGTCCGGATACGTTTTTCCCGCGCCTCGATTTCGTTTCTTCTTTCTTTTGCTTCGGCATCAAATTCAGCTTTCATCTTCAGCAAATTTTCCTTTGCCTGAAGAACAGCTTCTTTTTTAATGGTTTCCGCTTCTTTTTTGGCCTCCTCCGCCATTCTCGCCATTAAATTCTTTGACGATCTCAGATCTTTGGCAGCCAGAGATTGTTTCATAATAAAACCGATAATAATCCCCACAACGACTGCGACAACTATGATCAGCACTGGTAAAAAACCTGCATACATAAATGATGTTACCTCCTTTGTGCCCTTCCGGAACATCCACCGGCCGACCGTTCACGATGACGGGCAGGACATGGAAAAAATCCCGGATGAGCTATATTTAAACCTCGCGGCTGGCATCCTGATTAAAGAAAGCGTGACGCGAGAATTTTTAATGAGACCCAAGTTTTAATGAGCCTTGATTTTCCGAAACGTAGTGCGACGGAAAATCTTAGAGCGAATTATCCCACGTGCGAAGCTAAGTGGGACAAATATCTTTTGTTATTTTTAAGGCAGAAAATATTTGGTGAGAAACGTAAGAAAGACCCCCGCCTATGCCGTGTTAATCACCTTTTTGAACCTTTTTACAAGGTGGGTACCGGTATTGGTTGCTTCAGGCTTTCTGCTTCCCGACCAGCTCAGGAAAATGCGGACATGCACACCGCAATCAAGGATAAGGTCCCAAGGTCAAAAATGTTGGCTCAAAAACAAATGTTAATCACGCACATCGCAGGGGCTAATTAAAAAAGTCGCTAACTTGCTTCCTCAATCAGTTGAATTAATTTTTCAGCTCTGTTTTCGAGTTGATCGCAGAGCTCCTTGTTAACTCCTCTTAATTTCAACAATTCCTCTGAAATGTTTAAAGCCGCCAGGATGGCAACGTTCAATGTTTTAAGACCGTTGCCGGAGTGTAAAATTTCATCCACTTTTTTGTTTAAATACTGAACAACCTCGGCCACCTGTTCATCTTCCGAATCACTTATCACAGAAAGTTCCTGGCCTAATATCGTTATATTATAACTGTTTTTCAAAACACACGCCCTGGAAGCTTATTTTGCCACATCCACATCTGACATCAAATCAAGCAATGTATCCACCCTTGTGCGTACGCTGTTCCTTTCCTCATCCAATACCTTAACTTTATCTTTTAATCCTTGTAATTCCGCCTCTTTATTTTTTAACGTTTCCTCCAATGTTTGAATTTGTTTTTTTAAAGAAACTTTTTCATCAACGATCACTTTAATTTTTTCTTCCAGTTTAGCAAATTTTTCCAGTTCCACAGTAAAATTCATCCTTCCTTTATGAAAAATAATTTAGTTTTTAAAGCTTCTTTTGCTTTATTTTATGCCAATTTATGGGCGCAATGTCAAGGCCTTATTTTAATTTTTGGACTCTTCCAGCGACCGAAAATATTCACTTAACTTATGCAGCATGCTTTCCTCGTTTTTTAGCTTACCAGCCAGTTCTCTGAACTGATGCGAATTTTCTAACCCCTTAGTGTACCAGAGAAGATGCTTACGAAAGCTTTTTCCGGCCAAACTTGCGCCCAGGAGTCCCATTTCCATTTTCCAGTGATTTTCGATCATTTCCCGCCGTTGTGTGAGAGTCGGCAGATAGTTTATGTCCTGACCACTCAATAACTGAGAAATGCCTTTGAATATCCATGGATTGCCCAAAGCGCCTCTCCCCACCATCACGGCGTCACAGTCAGTTTCGGAAAGCATTCTGATGGCGTCCCGGGGCTGCCGGATATCGCCGTTGCCAATTACTGGAATCTTAACGGCTTTTTTAACAGCGGCGATGATTTTCCAGTCAGCGTGTCCGCTGTAACCCTGATCGGCTGTTCGGGCGTGAACGGTTATCGCGTCCGCCCCCGAATCCTCAGCCATTTTTGCGATTTGCACAGCATTGATTGAAGAGCGATTCCAACCGGAACGAATCTTTACACTAACCGGAATTTTAACGGCTTTTTTCACTACTTCAATTATCCGGGCGGAAAGTTCCGGATCTTTCATTAAAATGGCTCCGGCACCGGCCTTGATCACCTTTTTCACCGGGCAGCCCATATTGATATCAATCAAATCGACACCGTGATCCGCAACAATGCGAGCGGCTTCAGCCATAATTTGGGGGTCGGCACCGAAAATCTGTGCACCCAGCGGGCGGTCTTCAGGGCTGGTTTTCAGATATTCATAGGTTTTGGCCGTTTTGCGGATTAGGCCGTTGGAACTGATCATTTCCGTGTAGGCCAACGGGCAGCCCTGCTGTCGCGCCAGCAATCGGAAAGGCAGATTGGAAATCCCCGCCAGTGGAGCAAGCAGTGCTCCTTGTTTGGCGGATGTTTGAATGATATCCATCATGCGAGCAGATGTTTTTCCGCGCGGGAAAGTTCTTCCACTGTGTTGATTCCCATCACCTCAACGTAATCGTCAGCGATAAAAGACTTGACCTTTTTCCCTTCACGGACGGCTATCTCGACAATATCCGTCAGATAATATTCGCCCTGCTGATTATGATTGGTAACTTTTCCCAATGCTTCAAAAAGGAATTTTGTATCCACGCAGTAAATGCCCGTGTTAATTTCCCCGATTTTCTTCTCTTCTTCCGTGGCGTCCTTATGCTCGACTATTTTCAACACATTGCCCTTGTCATCCTTGACAATGCGGCCGTAGGCATGAGGCGGAGGCGGAACCGTTGTCAGAACGGAAACCACTGCACTGTTTGCAAGATGGTTATCAATCAACGATTTAATCGTAGAAGCCTTTAAAAGCGGCACATCCCCGCAAAGAATGACGGTAAGACCTTTGTAATCAGCCAATACATCTTTCGCCTGCAAAACAGCATGACCTGTACCCAACTGCGGATTCTGTTCGACAAAAACACAACCACTGCCTGCAAACACTTTGCGCACGATGTCCGCCTGATGACCGATCACCGCCACAATCTTTTCCGCACCGGCTTTCTTTGCCGCTTCTATCGAATAATGCAGCAGGGGCTTGCCGTTCAAAACATGCAGGACTTTCGCCAAATCCGATTTCATTCGGGTACCCTTCCCCGCCGCCAATATCAATGTACAAAATCTCTTTTCGATCACTATGCCAAGTTTCCCTTCATTATTTATTCATTTCCTGAATGTATGGCGCATTCACCATCACTTCCTTAATTGATTTCTGGTCGGCGTTTTCGATGATGAACGTAACATCGCCATACTGATACCTTTCTTTAGGTTTGGGAATCCGGCCCATCTGCTGCATCAGAAAACCGCCGACGGTTTCATAGTTGCCTTCGGGAAGATTTATTTTTATTAATTGCCGCAACGTGCCCATCTCCAGCCTTCCGGAAACCAGGTAACGGCCGGGAACGATTTGTCTGTATAGTTTTTCTCCCGCCACATACTCGTCAATCGTTCCGACGATTTCTTCTCCGATGTCTTCAATCGTCACAACACCGGTGGCTCCGCCGTATTCATCCACCACCACCGCCATCTGCTCGTCTTTTTTCTGCATCGCCACCAGCAGTTCACTGACTTTTTTTGTTTCCGGCACATAAAAAACATCCTTGCGCATACAGGAAGCGACGGTCGCTTCGCCCACGCTCTCTCCTTTCTGCTTGTCTTTGAGCAGCATTTCCAAAAGATCGAAGTAATGAAGAATACCGACAATATTGTAAACCGTATTTTCGTACACGGGAATGCGCATATATTTCTTATCAGCCACAACACCCACGGCTTCTGAAATTTTCATGGAGGCAGGAAGTGATGTCAGCGCGGAAATGGGCACCATGATTTTAACAGCCGTCAGTTCGGAAAAATCAAACACACGGCTGACCATTTCTTTTTCCCGGGTCAGGATATCGCCGCCTTTCGTTTTTTCGCCCAGAATGTATTTGAGTCCTTCCTTGGTAATATGAGACGTTTCACCTGCTTTGCGGTCAGAAGAAAGATGAACGGTGCCCCTGGATACAGCCGCGATAACAAAAGCGACAGGATAAAAGAGCATCGAGGAAAAACGAATAAACCAGGCCACTCTCACCGCCATAGTTTCCGCGTAATAAAGAAATACACTGCGGGCGATAATCATTAAAAAAAGCGTCGGGATCGTAACAAGAAAAGCAATTTTTTCGCCCCGATCACCCCCGTAAAAGGATATTAAAAGACCTGTCGCCAGAGTTGACGCGATGATAATCGCCAGATTGGTTCCGACCAGCGCCGTGGAAATAAACCATTCCGGCTTCTCTTTTAATTCAACCGCTTTCTCGGCGGCTTTGGAACCTTGATGCGCGCGGTTTTTCAATTTATTGATATCGGAAGCAAACAAGGCCACTTCGCCGCCGGAATACAGCATCTCCAGCATGACACAAAGTAATATGGCCGCGATGATGAAATAAAAACTCATTGTTCTTCCGACTCCTCAGGAAGTTCTCGGGTTATTTTAACTCGCAGTATTCTTGTCTTACCAACATCAATAACGCAAAAGGCATATCCATCCGAGCGCACTTTTTCTCCCTTTTCCGGCATTTTCCCGAACAGATGCAGAACAAATCCACCTATGGTGTCGAATTCTTCCTCCGGCAATTCAGCTTCGAGAAGTTTATTGCACTGTTCAACCGGCATGTTCCCCGGAACGATGATCGTCTGTTCATCAATTTTCTCACAGCCTTCGCTACAAGCTTCATCAGTACCTTCAGTGTCTTCAAAAAGATGCTCCAGGATATGCTCCAGCGTAATCATTCCCGAAACGCCACCGTATTCGTCAACCACAACGGCAATCTGCATGAAATATTTCTGAAAATCATGCAAAAGTCCATGAACCGTTTTTTGTTCAGGAATAAAATATGGCTTTACCAGCAGATTTTGAATACTGTTTTGCGTTCTGCCTCGCCAGACATTGTTGAGCAAATCACGGGCAAATAAAATGCCGACAATGTCGTCCCGATCTTCCCTGTAGATGGGTATGCGCTCCTGCCTTGCCGCAGCGATGAATTGCAGCATTTCCCCAACCGGCATATTCAACGGCAGGCAAAACATATCCACGCGGGGAATCATGATGTCCGTTACCGGCCTGTCCCCCAACTCAAATATTTTATTAATCAGTTCTTTTTGTGATTCATCCAAAACACCTTCCAGGCTTCCGACGTCAACAAGCGTTTTAAATTCATCCTCCATCAGGACTTCTGATTCTTCGGCTTTATTTGTACCGTAACGATTCAGGAAAAATCCGGATATTTTTTCCAAAGAGGCAACTATCGGGTACTCCAGACGCGAAATCGCTGTCAGTGGAAGAGAAACAAAAGAAGAAATCTGCATCGGATAGGTGACGCCAAATGTTTTGGGAATCGCCTCTCCGACAAACAGCAGGACAACCGTTGTGAAAATTATAGAAACCCATTGTCCATTGACGCCCAGAAGCCCGATGAAATAGGAAGCCGCCAGGATGGAAATGCTGACATTGACGACTTCGTTGCTGGTCACTATTGTAATCAGCAGCCGTCGCTGATTTCCCAGCAACTTAACGACATTGTCAAAAAAAGGATAGTTATCCTGTTTCATCCGATGCAGATGCAGGTCTCTGAGTGAAAGCAGAGCAGCCTCCGCGGACGAAAAAAAACCGGATAATATAAAAAGCATGACTAAAACGACAATATCAACATTCCAAACCAATGATTGGACACCTCATCTCTTTTGTTAAGATTTGTCAATTTAACAGATTATAAAGAAAAAAGAAACATTGCCTTGGTTTTTGATTATTCCATTGACAGCAAATCTTATTCTTTCTATATAGTTTCAACAATTTCTTGAACAGGAGCTTTCCCATGCCTAACCTATTACTGATCGGAAACGGCGCCCGCGAACACGCGCTGGCTGAAGCCATAACCCGCTCGGAACAAAAGCCGACGTTATTTTCTTTTATGAAGTCCAACAATCCGGGCATTGCCTCTCTTTCGGAAAAAATCATATTGGGCAGTTACGCGGATCTTGACGCGATTACAAAATTTGCCGCGGAAAATAAAATCGAATTTGCTGTTATCGGCCCGGAAGATCCGCTCAATAACGGCGTCGCTGACGCGCTGGCGAGAATGAATATCGCTTCCGTCGGTCCGACAAAAAATCTGGCCCGGCTGGAAACATCCAAATCGTTCACCAGAAATCTGGTCAGCAAATACAATATTCCCGGCAATCCGCGGTTCAAAGTATTTAAATCCATTGACGGCGTGGAAGATTTTCTAAACAAACTGGAAGGCATTGTTTTGAAGCCGGATGGATTGACCGGCGGCAAGGGCGTTCAGGTTCAGGGAGATCATTTTACTACTAAAGAAGAAGCTCTGAAACTTTGCGAACAAATACTGGCTGGTGGTTCCTCACTGGTGGTCGAGGAAAAGTTCGACGGAGAAGAATTTTCTCTGCAATGCCTGTGCGACGGGATAAATGTCGTTGCCACACCTCTGGTGCAGGATCATAAAAGAAGATTTGACGGCGACAAGGGCCCCAACACCGGCGGCATGGGTTCCTATTCGCTGGCGGATCATTCCATGCCGTTTTTGAAACCGCAGGATATTCAGGACGGTCTGGAGATTACCCGCCAGGTCGCGGCAGCTTTATGGAAAGAAACCGGCAGTCCTTACAAAGGCGTCATGTACGGCGGATTCATTGCCACGAAGGATGGCGTTAAACTTCTGGAATACAATGCGCGTTTCGGTGATCCCGAAGCCATGAACATCCTGCCTCTTTTGAAAACTGATTTCGTGGAAGTCTGCCGGCACATCATTGCCGGAACGCTGGATAAATTAAAAATTGAATTCGAACATAAAGCAACGGTTTGCAAATATGTTGTGCCGAAAGGTTACGGCCTGCCTGCTGATCATCCCGACGCCGCTTCATCCAAAGCAAAAATTGAGGTCGGCGACGTGGGCAAGGCGAGGCTTTACTATTCGTCGGTGGATCAAAAAGAAGATGGTTTATACTTAAGTTCTTCGCGTGCCATCGGCATTGTCGGAATCTCCGATAGCCTGGCGGATGCCCGCAAAATAGCTGAAGAAGGGGTTAAAGCCGTCAAGGGACCTGTCGCTTATCGTGCAGACATCGGCACCGACGCGCTCATCCAGAAGCGCATAGATCACATGAAAAAGATACGAAAAGATTTCTGAAAAGTTTCTTTTTTTGTTTGAATACCCCCCTTTCACGGAGCGTTTAATGTCAAACAATTCTTCGGCTGAGCCTTATGTGCGCCTTGATTTTTTGGATGCCTTGCGCTTTTTCGCAATCATCTATGTCGTAATCAGTCACCTTGTATTAATCCCGCAACCCAACCTCGCTGTTCCTGAATGGATAGCGCCGTTTCTCATTAACGGCGGCGACGCCGGCGTCAGCCTTTTTTTTGTGTTGAGCGCCTTCTCCCTTTCCCATTCTATGAACGCGCGAGCTAACGAACCCTTCTCCACGCGCAATTTCTATATCCGGCGCTTCTTCAGAATCGCTCCTTTATTTTATTTTCTGATGCTCCTGTACTGGATTCGCGACGCTGCTGTTTTTCATGTCGTGCATCCGGTTTCGGAAATTTTCATCAACGCCTCGCTGTTGTTTAATCTTGTACCGTCCTGCATCACAGGATTTGTCTGGGCAAGTTGGACCATCGGCGTTATTGTTCTGCTTTATCTGATTTTCCCTTTTATCCACAAATACATTCGCAATTTATATGGAGCGCTGGGTTTATTTGTCGCATCCGTTCTGATGGCGTGGGGCTGGTCCTACTTTGTTAAAAACTACGGTGTGGCCACAGGATATCTCAGAGCGGACGATATCAGCTTTGTGTGGGGCTTCGGTTTTCTTCAGCATCTGCCTGTTTTTGTCTGCGGGATTATTGTCTATCACCTCTTCTTTGATTATTTAGTCAGGATGAATCAGAAGTCCCGACAGACATACGGAAGCATATTGATCCTGTTATTTATCGTGTTTTATGGTACGCTTCTTACTGAAAGTATGCAAAACATCGTCTGGGGAAAAAAGATTCTCCACGGCATCTGCTTTTCTTTACTTGTGCCGGGACTTGGATTGAAGCCTTTTGGTTTTCTTGTTAATGCCAAAACCGCTTATACGGGCAAAATGAGTTATTCTATGTATCTTTTCCATCCACTGCTCATTTTTACCATAATCCCCGTCTATCGCTGGATATACAATATTATACCGACGGACATTTTAGGATACGTCTCGTCGCTTCTGCTTACGCTTGCTTTACTGATAGCTATCTCGCTAATGGCTTACAAATACATTGAACGCAAGGGAATTGTTCTGGGAGAAAAATTAATCATCAGAAATCAGTAACGCGTGATGTGATGCTCGGCCAGGCCGAATAGATTGGTCAGCGGATATATCCTGTTGTGCTCGTTTTTAAACCGTCCGTTGTACATGCCAAACGGCTGGTGAAAATCGGAACGGATCACGCCGATGCTTATTTTTTCAGCTCTCTCACCGGAGGGCGTGAAAGACAGATCCATGTATCCGTCATTCGTTCTGACTTCCCATGGATGCAGCACGTTGTTTTCTTCGAATTTAAAACGCGCCGCTTTCAGACAATAGATTTTCCCGTCCACCCACACGCAGTTTTCATTGTAATCTTCATCATTTTCTATCATGTTCTGGCAGAGATTAAACGCCAGCAGTTCGCCGTATTCATTATAGCCCGCGGCGGTCGCCCATTTCCAGAAGCTGACATAGGGATAATACGTTTTTTGTTCGTCAATCAAAGCCACGTCCTGCTTGCAGTGAAGGGCAATCTTTTTCGCGTCCAGCATGATTTCACCTTCCGCCGGCGCGGCCACCTTATGTGTGTAGAAAGGCCGAAACGGCGTAACCGGTGAAACCTGGACAAGCGGCTCGATGGTATTCAGGTCTTCGAGAATTTTAATTTCGCCTTTGACGGAAGGCCTGTTCTTTTTGCCTGCGATATCGATGATGAGTTTGTGGTATCCATCCTGGAGTTTATTTTCAAAACGCAGGAGGTAACCTTTTTGCTTAAACTCACAGATGTCATCATACATCTGCGCGGCAACAAGCGACGCGCCACCCGGCGCCTGCGCGCCGTGCTCGAAGCGTATGTTTTCGTTCCTGTCATAGGCATAGAAAAAAGAAACACCCATGAATTTGGCGTCAAAAATAACCATGCCGAAGTAATGGGTGGGCGTGATAATACCGTAATGCTGCCATTCCTTGAGACGGAATTTTTTCCAGAAAGCGGGAACTTTGGAAGAAGAGGCATGCAGCGGCGAGTCGAGGATATTCGCCTCGCGGAAAGGTGTCTGAAAGGTTCCAAAGTTAATCGTACCGTCTTTTTCCACCATCCGCGCAGGAGTTTTCTCGACTTTTCGCACGGCGCATCCCCATTGATAAATGTTTTTTATTTTAAACTTTTGTCAGTTTCGGAAAATTTTCATCCAAAATGGCGTTCCATTTTTCAACCACGGTGTTTATTTTTTCCATCAGCTCTGTGTAATCGCCTTCAATTTTAACGGAAATGATTTTATCGCCCTGAGCAATCAGGTTGACCACTTTCTGGTCGTTGTCACTGACCACTTCTCCAAAGATCGTGTGCTTGTCGTCCAGCCACGGCGTATCGACATGAGTGATGAAAAACTGACTGCCGTTGGTCTGCGGTCCGGCGTTCGCCATGGAAAGAATGCCCGGTTTGCAGTGTCGCAACTCTTGTACGAATTCATCCTGAAATCTGTAGCCGGGGCCGCCGCGGCCATCACCGAAAGGGCATCCTCCCTGAATCATAAAATCGGGAATAACCCGGTGGAACTTTAAACCATCGTAATAACCGCGCCTTGCCAGATTGATAAAATTACCGACGGTAACCGGCGTTTTATCCGCGAAAAGTCTTAAATGGATTGTTCCCTTGCTGGTTTCAATAACCGCTTTTAATTCGTTCGCCATTTTTATCTCCTTCTCTTGTATGCTTGTAAAAACTGTAAAGATTGCCGATGAATAAGTCAAGTTAAAAGGCGACTACGTCCGAAAACAAAGCAACGTGTTCGGTTCCAAGGATAAATCGTCACGACTGATTATTCTCGGGTATAAATACCTGAACCTGATTTCTCCCCATTTCTTTGGCCTTGTAGAGAGCCCGGTCGGCCATTTCAACAAGTAAACTCTGGTCAACTCCCAACTGAGGGATTATGCTGGCAACGCCGATACTGACGGTAATATGAGAAGCGGCGCGGGAAAATGAATGAGGCAATTTCTCCATCTCAATGCCTGCCCGGATAATCTCTGCGATGTGTAATGCGCTTTCCTGAGCGGTATCAGGAAGGAGAACAACAAATTCCTCCCCTCCATACCGGGCACAAAGATCTCGAGAACGGTGGACACTGCGCCGGATAACGGCAGCGATCTTCTGGAGGCAGACGTCGCCTGCTTGATGCCCATAGTTGTCATTGTACGCTTTGAAATCGTCCACATCCAGGAAGAGCAGTGACACCGGTGTCTGATTCCTGATCCCCATCCTCCATTCCTTGTCCAGAAAAGAATCAAAATACCGTCTGTTGGTAAGTCCGGTCAAAACATCAGACGAGGACAAATGCTCCAGCTCCACCTTTGCCTTTTCCAGACGGATCGTCTCGATCTCCTTCAAAAGGTTGCGCAAATAATTCCACCGCGCATCGTTCTCCATCTGATAATTGGCGATCAGGCTGATGATGATGGCGGTAAACAAGACGATGCTGCTGTTGATCATCACCGGCGGCAGCATGGGCGTGATCCGGGGAACAGTAAGAAGATAAAAGAGAAACGTCAGCCACGAAACACAAAATGCGTGCCAGAACCGGAACCGGACAACAATATTTCCAAACATGACGATCAGGATGATTCCCGTATGATAGTGAACGACGTTGGGATGATGGCTCAATGCCAGAAAGAAGATAATGCTGCCGGCGGTCAGGAGGATCATAAAATCGACGAAATAATCAAGCACCCTTGCAAAAGCCCGCCAACGCATCATGCCCAGGATGATAATCATGACGGGTGTGACAATCCCCAACCGGATTTTCCACGCCATCAAATATATATCAGGAAGCATCTCCCTGTCCGTCAAGAGGAACAGATTGTACATTACAATAGCAATGATTCCCAGAATGAAGAATCGCTTCTTGCGCGCATCCAGTGTGTCGGAAAGAAAATGCTTTTCAAGCCTCGGGGTAAAGATCAGAAAAGGAAAACCCTTTTCCATGGAATTCCGGATGTCGGTTTCCAGATCCATAATGTAATCACGTGGTTTGTTTGCTGGCAGCGTATTGTTCATAATCAAAAATATGCGGTTGTCACGACAATGATGCAGGTTTGCATCCGCTGACTTTTTAAAGACATTTTTTCCCACTAAAATTTTGAGTCTTTTTGAAAGTTAAAGATTATGGCTTAATAAGTCAAGATAAAAAGGGTCGCGGATAATAGCAAATCTTCTATCATTGAGATATGGCAACATATAAGATATACAGACCGCGATGATGCAGGATGCCGATAAAATAAAAAGTCTTCTGAGCCGTAAACTAACGTCATGGTACAGGCGCAATCAACGATCGCTTCCCTGGCGCAAGACAGGCGATCCTTACCGCATCTGGATTTCGGAGATCATGCTCCAGCAAACTCAGGTTGATACGGTCATTCCTTACTATCATCGTTTTCTGAAAGCCTTTCCGTCCGTTTCCAGGCTGGCTTACGCCCCTTTGCAGGACGTGCTGAAGGTCTGGGAAAATCTGGGTTACTATTCGCGGGCCAGAAATCTTCACGCTGCCGCCAAGGTAATTGTTGAGAAATTTAGCGGTCAGATCCCTGATAATTTCGAAGATATAAAATCACTGCCCGGCATTGGCCAATACACAGCCGGCGCAATTTCAAGCATTGCCTATGGGCAGAATATTCCCGCCGTTGACGGCAATGTCCGCCGGATTTTATGTCGTCTTTTTGCGATTCGCAAACCTATTGACGACGCAAAGGCGCATAAGCAATTGCAGACGCTTGCTGCTTCGCTGGTTCCTGTCAAACATCCCGGCGATTTCAATCAGGCGCTGATGGATCTGGGAGCAACAATCTGCAAAGCCAAAAATCCTGACTGTTCCCGTTGCCCTGTAGCCGATCTTTGTCAGGCGCGACTGCGCGATCTCCAAAACGTTTTACCGATAACCAGAAAGACCCCCTCAGTCCCGCATCGGCAGGCGGCAGCAGCCGTCATCCGCAATGCCAAAGGCATGCTGCTGGTAGTTCAGAGGCCGGCATCAGGATTACTGGCCTCGTTGTGGAAACTGCCCGGCGGTTTTGTTGAAGCAGATCAAGATTTGAAAGAAAGTTTGAAGCGCAACGTGAAAGACGAATTGGGGATCTATATCCGGCCGGGAGAACATCTGGCCTCTGTCAACCATATCTACACGCACTTCCGCCTAACCCTTCACGCATATGAATGCCGCTTTCTAAAAGGCACACCCAAACCACTTGGCTGCCAGAATTGGCAATGGGCATCACTCGCCGATTTAAAAAAGTTGCCATTGTCGAAGATTGACAGAATGATAGTGAGGCAAGCTGAAGACAAGTGTAACGAAGTCTGAAGCGTAAGCCGAACTATCCCCGAAGCGCAGCGACGAGGGATTATGCGGCTCACAATAAACCGTGATAAATAATCTCAATAATTTTTTTTGAGGACGGACTCCATGTTTGGAAATAACCGCGCTGATATCAGAGTGGGTTCACGTGTCAAAGTTGTGCAGAAGCAGGACCAACGAGCAGGCATGCTCACAGAAGGCGTCGTACGAGACATTCTCACGAAGTCCGCCACCCATTCACACGGCATCAAGGTGCGCTTGGAAAGTGGAATTGTGGGCAGAGTTAAAGAAATTCTCTAATTTCACATTGATTTGACATAAAATGAATAAATGTGAATTTAAATAACATTACCTTAATTCTTTCTCCAACCACTGACGGTGCGACTTGAGTAATTCATTTAGATAAGGAGCATCTTTTTCAAACTTTGATTCCAAGCGATCCAATAAATATTTTGTATGGATTAGCGATTGTTTCTTTTTGTTGAGAGGTTGATTTAGTTCCTCTAAATCAATTTCAAGCTCCCTGGCAGTTTGGTTATCTATGAAGAAACCACCACCCGGTTTCTGTAAGGAAAGAATCCGGATTAATTCATTACCTTCGCCTGAACCATTCCATGGAAAAAAGTCCAGTGCCATATCCAAGGTTAAACCGTTTGCCTTGAGATATTTTTCAATATCGCGCAGTGATGTCCGGCCAAAGTTTTTTAGACGCAGAAGTTCCGATGCAGATTTCTGCACCAGTTGGCCAATCAATTTTATACCTGAGTTATTCAAGCAATGCTGTGACCGAAAGGAGAGTTCAAACTCTTCCTCAATAAGACTCAAGAGAAAACATTTCAGTTTGTTTTTACGATCCATTCTGCTCTGCTCCGGTGATTTCCCGGTAAAAACCATACCGGAAGCCGTACGTTCATAATTTTCAACACGCTGCATACCCATAATTATCCTCCTGTGTTTATGGCAAAAATATCCCCTTCGATGGATAGACCAATCCATCTATGCTTGTACGAACATCCTTACGATGCATTATTCTGTCATTTAGATAAAAATCCGGCGTTGTTATTGATAGCCGGTGTGAGTCGGCGAAAAATTCAGAGGGAAAGTAAAATTAACCTTCAGTTGATACTGGATATACAGGAAATATTTCTTAATGTCAATAGAGGCTCAAGTGTCTGATTTTACGTTATTATTACTGGTTCAATCAGAATGAACAAACATCAAAGACAAAAAACATTTCTGGATTCCGGTCTGCATAGCCTAAAGGCCATCTTCGACGCGAATGACAACCTTGTGAAGATGCCAGATATGCAAGTACCAAGCACTTGCATATCCGACATTTATCCTCATATTTATTTCTTCGCGCCGTCGTATTCTGCTGACGCCAGTTTTATGCACACCGCCAGAATCTCGATGGCCTTCTCCAGTTCGGCAACTGGCGGCCGGGTTGGGGAAATCCGGATATTGGCATCTTTCGGGTCTTTGCCGAAAGGAAACGTCGCGCCCGCCGGCGTAATGGCAACGCCCGCTTCTTTGCACAGCGCGACTGCCCGCTTGGCGACCGGTTTTGCCGTGTCCAAACTGATGAAATAACCACCTTCCGGTTTGCTCCAAGTGGCCAATCCTGTTCCATCAAGTTCTTTCGAGAGTACTTTATCCGTGATGTCAAATTTGGGTTTGAGCAGCTTTGCATGTTCCTTCATGATGCCGGCAACGCCGCCCGGATAAGCGCTCAGGAATTTTACATGGCGCAACTGCTCAATTTTGTTGGGTCCGATGAACGTGGTCCCGAAAAGTTTGGAAATATACGCGAGATTCGTTGTGCTGGTCGCCATGAAACCGATTCCCGCGCCGGAAAAAGTAATTTTGGATGTTGAGCTGAACATATAGACCCTGTTGGGGTTCCCGGCTTCCTCGCAGGCGCGCAGTAGATTTTTCGGCTTG
The DNA here is from genome assembly GCA_018056685.1 of Smithella sp. GTDB lineage: Bacteria > Desulfobacterota > Syntrophia > Syntrophales > Smithellaceae > Smithella. The sequence continues at coordinate 18,994 of JAGPFC010000003.1, read as the reverse complement.
CGGGGATTGTCAACCAGATGGTGAACGCAATAAGCGTCATCGGCAAAAATAGTAAAGTCCGGCGCGGCTGTTTTCATCGAAGCCAGTCTCTTGACGGTTTCGTCGGAAACCGTGTCACCGGTAGGGTTGGAATACGTCGGGACAAAAAGGATTCCCTTGACGTTTGCGTCTGCCGCGGCCGCTTTTTCAACCGCGTCCATGTCCGGTCCCTCTTTGGTCATGTTGACCTGAATCATCTCGAATCCGATTTCGGACAAAAGCAGAAAATGCCGGTCATAGCCGGGCACGGTGACGATCATTTTCGGCTTGTCGATCTTGTACCAGGGAGCGGAACTTCCGACCAAACCCCGCAGGAACGCCCACATCAGAACCTTGGAAAGCATGAGCAAACTGGCATTATTGCCGACCATGGTTTCTTCGGCTTTCGCGCCTAAGATTCCGGAAAATAATTCGCGGGCTTCCGGCAATCCTAAGACACCACCGGGGTAATTACGGATGTCAAAGCCGCTTGCGGTTTTAATGTCCTTCTCCGTTACGATGCTGAAGAGGGCATTCGATAAATCAAAATTATCGTCTCCCGGCTGACCGCGTTCAATGTTCAGTTTTAAATTGAGCCCTTTGAGCGACTCATAACGCAACTGCAATTCTTTCAGACTTTCCATACTTTTCTCCATCATTTTGCATCAGTTTAATGGTGGAACAACCTCAGGCCGCAAAAGGCCATGACAATACCGTATTTGTTGCAGGTGTCAATCACCTGCTGATCGCGGATGGAACCTCCGGGTTCGACAATCGCGGTTACACCGCTGCGGCGGGCGCGCTCGATGTTGTCGCCGAAGGGGAAAAACGCGTCACTGCCCAGACAGACTCCGGTGACCTTGCTCAGCCATTTCTGTTTTTGAGCCTTCGTTAAAGGCTTCGGCTGTTTGGTAAACGTTTCCGCCCAGACATCGTTGCCGATGACATCTTCCGGCGTCTCGCCCAGGTAAACGTCAATGGCGTTGTCGCGATTCGGTTTGGCAACATCATCGCGGAAAGGAAGATTCAGAACCTTGGGCATATGGCGCAACTGCCAGTTATCGGCCTTCTGACCGGCAAGCCGGGTGCAATGTATTCGACTTTGTTGTCCCGCGCCCACGCCGATAACCTGGCCGTCCTGCACGTAGCAGACGCTGTTGGATTGCGTGTATTTCAGCGTAATCAGGCTCAGCACCAGGTCGCGCTTTTGCGCGTCAGTCAGCGTTTTGTTCTCGGTCACAATGTTTTCCAACATACGATTGTCTATCTTTAAATCGTTGCGTCCCTGCTCGAAGGTAATGCCATACACCTGCTTGTGCTCCAGTGAAACGGGCACATAACCGGCATCAATTTTCACAACATTGTAATTGCCGTTCTTCTTGGATTTCAAAATCTCCAGTGCTTCCGGTTCATAGCCGGGAGCAATGATGCCGTCGGTAACTTCATTTTTGATAATTTTTGCCGTGGAAACATCGCATACGTCGCTTAATGCTATCCAGTCGCCGAAGCTGCTCATGCGGTCGGCGCCGCGGGCGCGGGCGTAGGCACAGGCCAGTGGAGACAGCTTCACTTTAGGATCAATGTGATACATTTTGCGCAAAACCCTGTCCAGCGGATAACCCAATGCCGCACCGGCGGGAGAAACATGCTTGAAAGAGGCCGCGGCCACCATGCCGGTATTTTCCTTGAGCTCTTTGACCAGCTGCCAGCTATTGAACGCGTCCAAAAAGTTGATGTAGCCGGGCTTGCCGTTTAACACCTCCACAGGCAGATTGCCGCCGTCCGCCATGAAAATCCTTGCCGGTTTCTGATTGGGGTTGCAGCCGTATTTCAGTTGTATTTCGTTCATGGTTTATCCCTCCAGAGCCTTGTATTTGTTGATGATGACGTCTTTGTACGTCTGCGTTCTCAGATCGATGGCACGCACAAACAGACTCACCTTGTTTTCCTCATTCAGAGCTTTCCACAGTTTGGCGGCGTATTTGTCAGGATCTTCTTCATCGATGGCCACACGTATCGGATCACCGACAAAACTGGGAATCGGATTGCCGTTGCATTTGTAGGTGCTGATAAAATGTCCCTCTCCGGCCACGGGCTGGGGATAATCAAAGGTAAAACGCTGCACGCTCTGCTCATTCCCTTCATTGCTTTTCAAAATGCTGAGTTTATATCCACCCAAACGCATATCCAGCACGCCGGAAATTCGGGGCGTCCAGTTGGGTTTATCGTCTTCAAAGGTGCGGGTCGCCAGCGCCGCTTCAAAACCGTACCCCGGGAATTCGTTGCGGGAAATAAAGTCATAAATCGTATTGGTCTGATCGCCGTTGGTAACAATCGTCGTCTTACCCAAAGTCAGTACGGGATTATAAATAATCAGGTGCGGATCGGTCATTTTGGAAGGATCGGCTGCCTTGGTGCGGATGCCGCCGTCAATGGGATCAAACACACGGTTACGGCTGTTGGTGCTGCGTCCCATAATGAAATAAGCAATCATCGCTGTCTGACCACTGGGTGTTTTGCCAATGCAGATGCCGCGACCCGGATATTCATTGCCGGCCAGATACTTGTATACGTTTTTTTTCATTTTTCACTTTTCTCCTTGATTATGCGTAAGGGTTTTTTTGCGGGGGGAGTATATGTAGAGATAGTGCCTATGTCAACTGGAATTGGTGCAAATATTCATTTTATAATAAATATTGCAAATAAAGACCTGATACGTTAGATAGTTGCAAATTAAACAACAATACTAAGGACATACAAAGGAGGCCGCATGAAAGCAAAAACCCCCACCAAAAATGTAATTGTCAGCGTGGTCATGGGCAGTGATTCCGATTTACCCATCATGACCGAAGCAATCAAAGTCCTGGAGGAGTTCGGCATTGGCCATGAAGTGATTCTGACTTCGGCACATCGCACACCGTTACGCACAACGAAGTTCGCTACGTCCGCAGCAGGGAGAGGTGTTAAAATAATCATTGTCGGTGCCGGAGCGGCCGCTCATCTGGCGGGAGTGATTGCATCTCAAACGACCCTGCCGGTCATCGGCGTTCCCATTGATGCGACGTCTTTACACGGTTTGGACGCCCTGCTTTCCACCGTGCAAATGCCCGGAGGAATTCCGGTAGCGACCATGGCCATCGGCAAGGCCGGCGCCAAAAACGCGGCTTTGTTTGCTGTAAGGATGCTGGCTCTTGAAGATAAAGAGCTCAACACAAGGCTTGCCGCCTATATCAAGAAAATGGCGAAGGATGTGGAGAAAAAACAGGCAAATCTGACATGCCCGAAATTCTAAAGCCGGACACAGAACATTCTGTGGGAAAGATGATCTCCAGAGCAGCAGAAATTCTGGCGAAAGGCGGCGTCATCGCTTATCCGACTGAAACTTTTTACGGTCTGGGAGTGGATGCCACCAATCAAGCAGCCATCGAAAAGATTTTTGCCGTCAAAGGCCGAGATTTTAAAAATCCGATCTCTCTGATTATCGGTCATGCTGATCAAGTTTATCTTTTGGTTAAAGACGTTCCCCGGTTAGCTCAAAAACTGATGGCTGAGTTCTGGCCGGGAGCTTTGACGATTATCTTTTCAGCATCGGAGAAAGTCTCACCGCTGCTGACAGCCGGTACCGGGAAAATAGGACTGCGCGTCTCCAGTCATCCTCTCGCACTGAAAATAGCTCAAACAATAAACAGACCGATCACTGCGACAAGCGCCAATCTATCCGGCGCGCCCGAATGTTCACTGGCATACGCTGTTGTTGAACAAATTGGCGATAAAATTGATGCGATTGTTGACGGAGGAAAAACTCCGGGGGGACAAACTTCAACCATCATCGATGTGACGTGTGATCCGCCGGTGATTCTACGCGAGGGCGCGATCTGTAAAGAAATGATCCAGAAATTCATTATTTCCGGGCGTTGTGATCCTCAAAAAGCTTTTTAATCACATCAGCCGGTGTCTCAACAAATTCCACACCTGTCTGATAATACGTATTTTCAATGATGGTTTTGGTCCATTTCACTTTTCCGAAAACGGTAATGACTTCATGCAAGTTTTTTAACTTGAAATTAATCTTGAGCATTGTATCAATCGGCAAAGGAATATTTCCCTGAATTTTAGCGCCGGTCTCAGAGATATCCTTGCTGAAAACATAATAATTCTTTTCTTTAACAGGCGTGCCGTCTTCTCTGAGGATCGTTGTGGTAATCTCGTTATATTCCTGAAGGCGCTCCGTATGTCGATGTTCTTGCATACTTTCCATTCCTTTATTTACTTTTTTGATTAATTTCTCGCACTCTTGAAAGATTATTGTTTAATTTAAAATATAAAAAATGCCTTTTGTATGTCAAGCTAATCTTTGTATTTTAAAACACATTTTTTACTCGATTATTTTTTAAATTTCGAATATAAGCAATTTCATTCAAAACAAATTGTTTTCAATGGCCTGGCTCAGAAAAACTCAACAGAAGATAAAGGAGACAAGAAGGGAGGTGAAGCCGGGAAGTCATCTTAAAAATTTGATAAAACAAAAATCAGGATTCGATAAGAAACATTGAAAAAATATGTGGATCGGGAAAAGTTGTTTCCTTTTCCAAAAAATAACTACAAGAAGAAAGGATGGATCATTATGAAGAAGACATTATGTTTGGCAATGGCATTGTTCGTAAGTGTATTTTTTTTGATTTCCTGTTCCGGTGGCAAAAACGCGGCAGACGTGGCCATTAAAGCGGCGGAAGAAGCCGTAAATGTTACCAAAGCCGAAGCAGTGAAGATCGTTCCTGATGAGGTTAAATCACTGGAAGATACACTTGCCGCGGTAAAGGATAAATTCGGCAAAGGGGAATATAAAGCCGCTATGGAAGAAGCAACCGCTCTGGCCGGAAAAGCCAAAGAAGTATTAGAAGCCGCAAAAGCCAAAAAGGAAGAGCTCACGCAGAAATGGACGGAAATGAGCCAGAATCTTCCCAAAATGTTTGAGGACATCAAGGCCAAGGTGGAAGAACTGGCCAAGGCTAAAAAGCTTCCGGCAAATCTGACCAAGGAAAAACTTGAAGAAGCCAAAGCCGGTCTTGCTTCAGCGCAGGACGAATGGGGCAAGGTACAGCAGAGCTTCACCAGCGGAAATTTAACGGATGCCTTGACCGGAGCGAATTCTCTGAAAGATAAAGCACTGAAAATCATGGAATCCCTGGGAATGAGCGCTCCCGCGGCAGCCCCTGCACCTGCCGCCGCAACAGCACCGGCTGCTCCCGCTCCTGCTGCCAAGTAATATTAGCAGATTTACATTAAATTTAAGGGGGTATGTTCGATGGTTGATTGAGAACATACCCCTTGTTTTTCTAAAAACACTCACCAAGCTTAACCTGTTTTTGGTTGTCGTCTGGCAAAGATCAATCGACCTATTTTTCTAAAAATAAAAAAACAAAACACCACGATCAACATCAGGCAAACGATGGGAACAATAATCGCCATAACAGCTATTAGAATCGAACAGGCGAGTTCGATGGTTGCAAAAAAAGGATTTCCTGTGCCGGCAGTAGCCAGTGAAGATTTCGCTCGTAACGCCACAGTGGAGCCCTGCACCAGTCCCGCTATCCCGCCTCCGGCAATTAAGGCCAGCGTCCATTTGAGAAAAGGTGGCAGATCTACTGCCATCGACGCCGTTGTCAGCGTTCCGGCAACAACAGCAGCGGGAGTGGCAATAGCATCCAGAATATGATCAACACCGGGCACATAATAACCGATGATTTCCAGAACCGTTGCCGAACCGAAAGCAATGGTGGCGTATGTTCTGCCGATCCATGCAAAATTCTCCGGTAACGGAAGATGTCCGCTCAAAGCCGCCAGATTCATAATCAGCAACGGCACAAAAACACGGAATCCGCACGCCGCGCTCAAACCGATGCCTATCATGATTCCTAAAATTGCTTCCATGTCATCCTTCCGGCACAATCAAATTAATCTTTAAATTTTATTGATTTTAAAAATAATAAGCAGGTATGTCAATCAGAAGATGGGCACAAAGCGATATAATGTTTGACTGTCATATTAACCATCGGATTAGTTTTTTCCGGATCTTGAATTAACCGATAAAATTAGTTCAGTTAAACTTCAAAAAGTGTTATTAATAACCAAATGTTTTTAAAAACAATTTATTTCAACATGGAGAAAAATATTATGAATACGAAAATCTTGAGGCATCTTATGATTTGCATATCTGTCGCGGCTGTTTTCCTTGTGAGTGCCTGTTATTATTACCCCGCTGAGCAAGTCATCAATCAGCCCGCTCCTCATAATGAAAACATTACAGCCATTACGCAGATTTATTTTTACCCCAATAATAATCAGTCAGCCGAGCAGCAATCACGTGATCATTATGCCTGCTACAACTGGGCGGTTGATCAAACCGGTTTTGATCCCGGCGCGTCAGCCATTGAACCGCAACAGCGCGTCCGCGTTGTTCCCATGCCGCCGCCCGGACAAGATACCGTGGCCATGTCTATTGCCGGTGCCGTACTGGGAGCCCTGATCGGCGGACCGCGTCATGCTGTGGAAGGCGCTTTCATCGGATCAACTTACGGTGCTCTGGCCGGAGCCGCCTCTGATCTGTCCCGTCAGGAATACGCCCGGCAGATGGAGGAAGCTTACCAGAACAGAGATCAGGCGCGTGATTTTCATAAAGAAAAGAAGGCCCTGCAATTTCGACGCGCCATGTCCGCCTGTATGGAGGGACGCGGATATACGGTAAAATAATTTTCCATCAGCAAGGAGGAGGACGTCATCATGTCTGTGATTTCCAGTCTAAAAAAATATATGGTTATTTTGTGTTTGTTTCTGATAGTGTTCTTTGTATCTTCAATTTTCCCTGTACAAAAGGCACAGGCAGATCCTCCTAAAAAATCATCCGCTCATATGGTAAAAAAAGCGCCTGCCACCCGCCATAAATCGTTTTTGGATTCTCGTTTTCATCACAATCGATCCTATCCTTTAAAGGGCGAGTATTACGGGCATCTTCCCAGTCATCATAGAGTTGTCAGACATCATAACGCCCGCTATTATGCCCATGACGGGGTCTGGTACAGATATCATGGCGGAAGATACGTGGTGGTTGCGCCGCCCGTCGGTATGATTGTTCCTTTCTTACCCCTTGCCTATGCCACCATCTGGATTAGCGGGATACCCTATTACTACGCGAATGACACCTACTACACGCGCACGCCCGGAGGCTATGTTGTCGTCGAGCCGCCCCAGGGCGATGTAAGAGAAACGGCTCCCGATATAGCAGAACAGACCGGCACGGATACTGAAGATGACAAAATGTTCATATATCCCCGTCAGGGTCAGAGCCAGGAACAACAGGACTACGATCGATACGCATGCCATCAGTGGGCGGTTGAACAAACGCGCTACGATCCGACAAAGGTTCCATCGGGAATATCACAGGATCAGGTTATGCCAAAGCGGGCTGATTATCAAAAAGCGATGACAGAATGTCTCGACAGCCGCGGTTATACTGCAAAATAATAAATTATGAACGACGGTAGTATTTTATCGGTCAGTGCTCCACATAATCATACATCCATCCGGTATAATCAAAAAAATGACTGCGCCTTTATGTAACAGGTGTAGGAATCACGAACGGTAGATGTTTATGATTTTCATGAAAAAAAATGCTTATCTCGTTATATTTTTTTAATACTTGCGTCCTGCATAGCCTTTGGACGTATTGCCGATAACCACTTTATTAATCTTGATGATAAGGCCTATATTCTTGAAAATTACCAGATTCAATCCGGATTTAATTTTTCCAGTATTAAATGGGCTTTCACTTCCGTCGTCGCCAGCAATTGGCATCCATTAACACTGCTGTCTCATATGCTGGACTGGCGCCTCTTCGGGAATCATCCCGCTGGACATCATCTGGCGAGTCTTCTTCTGCATATCGGCACGTCGACTCTGCTGTTTCTGTTTTTTCATAAAACAACCGGGAATATCTGGCCGGCGGCTTTTACCGCCACCTTTTTCGCCCTGCATCCCTTAAGGGTGGAATCGGTGGCCTGGGCTTCCGAAAGAAAAGATGTCTTGAGCCTTTTTTTCGGAATAGCCTGCATCTACGCCTATGCCTTCTATGCGGAGAAACCCAGAATCGCCCCGTACGTTTTTTGTCTGACATTATTCATTTTAAGCGTGATGTCCAAATCGATGCTGGTCACCCTGCCTTTCATTCTGCTGCTTCTGGATTACTGGCCGTTGAGAAGATGGCAAAAAATATCGGGTGACCAAAAGACCGGTATGAATCAAACGATAAAACTCATAGGGGAAAAAGTTCCTTTTTTAATAAAAACCATTATTATCAGTATCTCGGCGATCTGGTCACAAAACAAAGCAGGGTCGGTTGCTTCGATAATCATTCTGCCTTTTTCTGTTCGTTGCATTAACGCCGTTATTGCTTATGCAACGTATTTGGAAAAGATATTATGGCCTTCTCATTTAGTTCCAATTTACCATGACTGGATGTCTTTATCTTTCGAGAAAGTGTTTATTTCTATTATTGCACTGATATTCGTCTCAATTCTTGTTATTTATTATCAAAAGAAATGGCCTTTCTTACCGGTGGGCTGGTTCTGGTATCTTGGGACACTCATCCCCGTTATTGGACTTATTCAGGTCGGTACACAAGCGATGGCCGACCGTTATACCTATCTGCCCTCTATCGGCATCACAATAATGATAGCATGGGGAATGCCTTCTTTGATCAACATCAAATTCCGGGGCAGGAAGATTTTATTTTCAGTCGGATTGGAAGAGTATCAATTGGCCATCGATGATTTCAACAAAACCATTGCCCTGACACCAGCGTATTTTGAAGCTTATAATAATAGGGGTTTCATCCATCTCCGGTTGGGACAATATCAACAGGCTGTTGATAACTACAGTCAGGCCATGCTCATCAAACCCGATTATGCCGATGCTTGGAATAACAGGGCATTCGTTTATTTGACGACGGGTAATGCAAAATCCGGTTGTTATGATGCGAAAAAAGCCTGTGCCATCGGTGAATGCGCGACTCTTAAAATGGCTTGGTTACAGGGGCACTGTCATTGATGATTCAATGCGAGTGTGGTTTGATATTTTGCCGTAGTTATAAAAAATTTATATTTTTGCGGGATCAAGTGTTGCGATGCCTGAAATAATGCGCATTTCCGCGGTACTTTTAGTCAAACTCCAATGCGCGGGACCTGTCACAGTTATTGTGTAATTGGAATTATTGGTCCAGGTTATACTTGTAGTCGCACTCGAAGAAGATTCGTAACCTGCTGAAGTCAAAGCGGCAAGGGTTAAAGTGCCGTTAGGGTTTTCCGTAAGATAGGCCAGGGATAAAGTATAAGCATTTTTGACATCGCTGTTCAGGGATGCGACATACCCTCTTTTTCTGTATGTAATGAACTGAGGGATGGCGATTGCTGCCAGTATGCCGATAATCGCAATGACAATCATCAACTCGATAAGCGTGAACCCTTGTTGCCTTTCTTTCCTGAAGATTTTTAACATGATACGCCTTTTCAATTGAAATTATTAGATTTATTAACTTGTCTATAAATCTAATAAAAAAAGCAAGATACAAGCCATAAGTAATGATTTTAATTATTTTATTATAATTAATTGAATTTATCCAGCAAAATCAATAATAAATATTTGCTCAATATCTGCAAAAAATTGAATATTCAAAATTATTTAACAGAAATAACGGGGATTTTCACCAGAATACACTTAAATTTCGCAGTCCCTTCTCAGCACATACATGTCTGAAACATTTATTTCTTCAGCAGCAAATATAATGTGCCCTTTTCTTTCAGCATTCCCGCCGTGTATTCCGCTTGTTCACCAAAACCGCAGAAAAGATCAACCCGGCCGGGTCCTTTGATGGCTGCTCCTTTATCCTGACTGAACACAAAACGGGAAAATTGAACTTTTTCCTTAAATTTCCCCTTTTCATCGAAAACAGGCTTTTTCAAACGGATGAAGGCGAGGGCACCTTCGGGAAAAAAATCGGGATCAGTCGCAATGGTTCGACCGGGGGTTACCGGTTCACCCAAAGAACCAACCGGATCTTTTTCCAGAAAACGAAAGAAGGTGTATCGTTCGTTGTGACTTAATGTATCGAAAATTTCCCGGTCGCTTTTCCCTTTTAGGAAATCGTGTCGATAGTTGGCCTCGGCGCTGTTTATCCTGTTGCCCTCCAGCATGAATTTGGTAACACTGCGAAAGGGACGGCCGTTGGTTTGTGCAAAACCCACTGATAAAACATCGCCGTCTTCCAGTTTAATCTTTCCGGAGCCCTGAATGTGCAGAGAAAACAATGCCAGAGGATCAGAAACCCAGACCAGTTCCAGATTTCTGCCCTGCAAAACACCTTCCACATCAATCTCCCGCCGGCTGTAGTAGGGCACAAATTTTCCGCCATCCATCCGGCCGATCTGATTTTGTTGTTTGATCAAATCCGAGGGAACGGCATAGAGCGGGTATTTGAATTTCGCAGTCCGTTCCAGAGAACCTTCGAGGAACGGCTCATAATAACCGGTAAAAAGCACACTGTCTTCGTCATCAAAACCGGAAAGGCGGTAAACCTGAAACTCCCCGGCGATTCTTTTTTTGAAATCGGCTTGATTATCTGTTCTTCGCAGAATATCGCGAAAGGTGATCAGCGTTTCTTTAAATTCCCGAGCCTTCATGGCTTGACCGTTAATATTGAAAACTTTATTGCGCCCGGCTTTTTCATAAAAATGAATGCTGCGTTCAATCGCCGTCTCCAGGGATTCCCGATCCAGATCATCGCTAAAATCCAGATCATCAGCAACAACGGAAACAAACGTTTCGAGTGGTTTTACAGATGTTTCAGAAACAGCATGAATACAGCCATTGAGCAACGCGACCAATACCATGAACAGAAATATTTTCAAAGAATATCTCATAGCTCCACAATCATTGCCGTTTCATCACAATAATCGGGGTATTTGGAACAGTGAAAACAGTCAGACCATATTTTTTCAGGCAACAGCCCCCGGTCGATTTCCTTGAATCCCAGCCGGGCAAAAAATTCTTTTTTATACGTGAGGGTAAAAATCTTGAAAAGGCCTACTGTAATGGCTTCGGAGATACAGGCCTCCACAAGCTGTCTGCCGACGCCTTTTTTCCGGTGATTTTCATCCACATAAAGCGAACGGATTTCCGCAAGGTTTTCCCAGATGATATTCATCGCGCAAACACCGGTAATTTGTGATTCCTCTTCATCATAAAAAACAAAAAAATCCCGCAGGGATTTATAAAGATCCGTCAGCGCGCGCGGCAGCATTTCACCTTTTCCCGCCGATAAATTGATCATCCGATGGATCGTCTTGACATCTTCAATGCGCGCTTTTCTCAGCATCTTCTTTCTCCTGTTTTATTCAATTGATAGGATCGTGAGTTGTTCAGCATTTCGCGGGCATGCTCCCGGGTTGTTTCCGTGACATGAACGCCGCCGAGCATGCGGCTGATTTCTTCGATTTGGCGGTCCTCATCCAGTTCGTTTACCGAGGTGATGGTTCTTCCCTTCACAACCTTTTTGGAAACATGCAGGTGCTTTTCTCCAAAGCACGCGATTTGAGGCAAGTGGGTAATGCAGATAACCTGATGGTTAGCTGAAACTTCTTTCAGCTTGCGGCCGACAATTTCCGCAACGGCTCCCCCGATCCCGTTATCGACCTCATCGAAAACAATGGAGGAAACAGATCCGGTGCGTGACAAAACATTTTTCAGGGCCAGAATAATTCTCGATAATTCTCCTCCCGAAGCAACCTTGTTGAGCGATCTGGCTTCCTCTCCCTTGTTGGCGGACAGGTAAAATTCAATGTCATCAATGCCTTTAGGTCCGAAGGATTCGGAAACCTCATCGAGGGATTTGCGAAAGTTCACATAAAAAGACGCGTGCGGCATATTCAACGCACGGATTTCCCGGTCAACCGCATCCTCCAGTCTTTTTGCCGCCCCCTGTCTTTTCTGAGAAAGTTTATCGGCGCTTTGCTTTAAATGTTCTTTGATTTTATCCTGCTCCCGGTTCAGCCTTTCCAGTTCTTCTTCCAGAGAAAATACCGTTTTCAGCGATTCCTCTATTTCCTGTTTTCTGTTCAGCACAGCCTCCAGAGTTCCCCCGTGCTTTCTTTTCAGACGATTTAACAGTTCCAGGCGATCATCGATGGCCGCCAGTCTGCTTTCATCAAAATAGATGTTTTTCATATAATCCCGCAGCGTCAACGCCGCTTCCTGAAGAGCAATCACACTGCTTTCCATATCGGCATCGGCGATGTTCAGACTGGCATCTATTTTTTTAATCTCTCTGATCTGATTTCCAACTTCCTTGAGCTTCACCATGGCGCTGTCTTGATCACCATAAAGCAAATCAAACGCGCGATGGGCGTAATCTGTCAGCCTCTGGGCGTTGACCAGAACTTTTTTCTCATCGGCAAGCGTTATATCTTCCGCCGGCTGAGGATGAATGTCCTGAATTTCTTTAAGCTGAAATTTATACAAGTCGGCTTTTTCCTCCCGGCTCCGGCTTAAACTTCTCAATCGGTCTATTTCACTTTTGGTTTGCTGATACCGATTATAAATCTCCTCATATTCAGTTCTTTGAACCATACAGTCGCCGAATTCATCGAGGATATCGATATGATTTTCGGCATTGAGAATCACCTGATGCTCATGTTGACCGCAGATATTGATCAGCAACTCGCTGACGGCGGATAAGTTCATTAACGTCGCCGCATGTCCGTTGATAAAAGCTTTGTTTTTCCCGGCATGGGAAATCACCCGCCGGATAATCAGTTCATCAGATTCCGGGAATCCCATGGCGGCCACCCTGGCCTGCAACGGTTTATTGTCCGAAATATCAAAAACGGCTTCCACCGTTGCCGTATCCGCCTGAGATCTGATCATTTCTGTTGTCGCCCGGTCTCCCAGCAGCAGACTGACCGCACCGACAATGATGGATTTTCCCGCGCCCGTTTCTCCGGAAATGACATTCAAACCTTCGCTGAATGACAGATGAAGTTCATCGATAATGGCAAAATTTTTTATACTCAGTTCATTAAGCATTTTTTCTTTTCCTGGCTCCCGGAGGTAAATCACCCCATCCGAGTTTGGAACGCAGGATTTCCATGTAGCTGCGGTAGGGAGAAAGAACCAGCGTCGTAACATGCTTCGATCTTTTTACCATGATAGCGTCGCCGGATTTTATTTTGTAGGCCTCCTGTCCGTCCAACGTCAGCATGGCCCCCTGATCTTTGGACCAGAGTGTGATTTGCAGACTGGCATCCTCGGGAAAAATGATCGGACGATTCGTCAGCATATGGGGACAAATGGGATTGACAATAATCAGGTCCTTGCCCGGAAAGACAATCGGACCTCCGGCGGAAAGTGAATAGGCGGTGGAACCGGTAGGGGTGGATACAATCAGACCGTCGCCCTTGTACGTTGTCAGGTATTTGCCGTTAATATCGACTTCCAGTTCGTTCATGCGGGACAGGTCGCCGCGATTAATGACCACGTCATTTAAAACGCTGCCGACACGAGTGATATTTTTTCCGTGCCTGACGCTGACATCCAGCATCATTCTTTTTTCCGTTACAAATTTGCCCAGGATAATCAAGTCCAGCGTCGAATGAATCTCATTTAAGTTGACTTCGGTCAGATAACCGAAACTGCCCAGATTGATTCCCAGGATGGGCACTCTGTGCCCGGCCAGATAATGCGCCGTGCGCAGCATCGTTCCGTCCCCGCCAAGCACAACAACCATTTGCGATTTTTTCGCCAGTTCGTTCCAGGCAAGTCCGTCATTTGTTGATATTTTTCTGGAAATTTCCATCTCCAGAAATGCTTGCACACCCTTTTCTTCCAGCCATTGCTTTAGCGAAAGAACGTGATCGGCAATTTTTTCTTTTTCCGTATTGGCGACAATGCCTATTTTTTTTATTTTCAGTGGAATCACCTCCGACAGGATCCGGAAACCCGTTGTCTCTAAACCGCAAGGTACCGCACGCGTTAAGCAGTGATTTTTAAGTCGTATTGCTGATGTTTTTCTGGCAATATGCAGGTCACCTAACACAAAAAAAAACCTCTGTCCACGGATAAATATTTAACCGGCAGATGACTAAAATGATCTAATTTTCGCATAAAATCGGCATCATAAATTCTTGACATGCCGTCCCGTGGTAATATAGGGTGCAAGCCTTATAAGGAGTGAAAGATGAGTTTACTGAAAGGCAGTTTTACCTTCTCCCGTTTTCACGTGGAGGGACAGTTACCGCAGGCATTTTTAAATTTCGTCAACAACCGGATCAAAGCCAATTCATATCAGGATACTTTTAAATCAACAGAAGAAAAAACCATGGGGTGGGTTTCTCTGACCGATATCCTCGACAGTCATTTCCAGAATGCCAATTACGCGCTGGGTGATTATCTGATCTTTTCTCTGCGCATTGACCGTAAATTGATTCCCTCCAAGTTGATGAAGATAAAAATCATGGAGGAAGAAAGGCGCCAGCTTGCTGAAAGCGGCAAGAGCAGAATTCATAAACAGCAGGCCTCGGCCATCAAAGACAAGATTAAACTGGATCTGCTGAAAAAAACTGATCCCGTGCCGTCTTTTTACGATGTCTGCTGGGCAGTCAGCCAGAACACGCTTTATTTTTCATCGCTCTCCGACAATGTCGCCCAGGATTTTGCTGATTTATTCAAAAAGACCTTTTCGCTGACGCTGAAACGTTTTTCACCTCAGGAGCATCATCTGATCGCCAAAAATCCGGAATCCATGGAAACCGTTTCTCTGATCGGCCGCGAATTCCTGACCTGGCTCTGGTTCAAAGCGGAAGAGCGCAACGGCCGAATCAAACTGTCCGGCAAAGAAGAAGTGGAATTGCATTTTTTAAAACGAATCGCTCTGGAAGCCGGGGAAGGCGAATATGCTCAGGGCGTCGTTTGTCACGGGATTCACGCCGAACTCACTGAAGGCAAGGAAGCTATACGGCAGGGGAAAAAAGTCAAGGAAGCGGGCATCAAACTGATTCACGATAATAACGAGTGGGAATTTGCCATCAAGGCCGATTCGTTTGATATCCAATCCTTGAAATTACCGGCTCCGGACTGGCAGGAAACACCCGAGGATCCGGCAGGAAGCCTGCTGGAAAGAATTTACCTCGTTGAAAATGCGGTAAAAACCATGGACAAACTGTATGAATCTTTTTTACAAATACGTTTCTCGCCTCAATGGAAAGAAAAAGAGACAAAACTCCTGAATAAATGGCTGGAGCAGATTCGATAACGATGGTTTATATGACTGATGTTTTATGGCTGGTCTTTCTTTTCACCGGTCAGACGTTTGATGATCCTTCCGGAAATGTCCGGGAGCGGTAATACATCACAGGCCGCACCCAGTTTGACGGCCTCACCGGGCATGCCGAAAACAACAGAAGTCGCTTCATCCTGAGCAATCGTATAAGCCTTGTTATTTCTCATCGCGAGAAGTCCCTCGGCGCCATCAGCTCCCATTCCGGTCAACAGCACGCCGATCGCATTGGCGCCGGCCTGTTTAGCCACGGAGTGGAACAATACATCCACACTGGGTCTCTGATGATGCACCATGGGACCGCCTTTAATCCTGACCTGATAAAAGGCCCCGCTGCGTTCCAGCAGCATATGATGCCCGCCGGGAGCGATCAGCGCCAGTCCGGGAACTGCCGCGTCGCCGTCTTTAGCTTCTCTGACTTCAATTTTGCAGATATTGTTCAGACGCTCGGCAAAACTGGCCGTGAAATATTCCGGCATATGCTGAACCACCAGAATGCCGGGAATGTTCAGCGGCATGGCGGTTAAAAGTTTTTCAATGGCGATGGTGCCGCCGGTGGACGCGCCAATGGCAACCACCTTGTGTGTCGTATTTAACTGAATTTTATATCCGGGTGTGCTTTCTTTGTCCACGAAATCTGCCGACACTGTTTTGGCCACCTGGGCGCGGGATGCCGCCCGGATGGCTTCAACGAGAGACTTTGATATCTCCGGAGCCGACAGACTCGAACCCGGTTTGCAGATGACTTCCACGGCCCCCAATTCCAGCGCTCTAATGGCATTCTGGCTGTTTTTGGGAGTCAGGGAGCTCACAACAACAACCGGCATGGGATAAAATTTCATCAGTTTGGATAAAAATGAAAGTCCATCCATCCGCGGCATTTCTACGTCCAGCGTGATGACATCCGGTTTAAGACGCACTATTTTGTCGCGAGCCACATAAGGATCGATGGCACCTCCGACAACTTCAATATCGCTGTAGCGGGAAAGTTCCTCGGTCAGCACTTTGCGAACCAAAGCGGAATCGTCGACAATCAAAACCTTAATCACTGTTTTGCTCCTTATCGGCAGAGTAACCGTCCACAAAAAATTTAATATCGACACGCCCCTCGAAAAAATTCAGCGTCACACTGGCCACAAGAGAGCCGATATTCTCCTCTTTCCGTAATTCCTCCTCACTCAAGAACTGCGGGCTTTCAATTTTAGATACTTTTCCGTGCCTTCCCAGAGAAATCACGACATTGCCGCAGATGATATTGGCGATTTCTCCCAGAGCATCTTTCTTCTGTTGAAGACTGGGATTATCAATGCTTAATATATTAGAAGCGATGCCCTCCAGCATACCGCCTCTGGCTTCTATTAACAGTTTCCCCGTCCAATCCCCCTTGTAACGTGCTTCGGAAGCGGCTTGAACCGGCAGGTCTTTTTGTTCTTCTTCCATTTCCGGAGCCAGATACATAAAACAGGTGTCTTCAAAAGTACTCACCGAGGACTCATAAAGCGTTCTTTCGATTTTGGCTTTTACATCGCTGTCAATCTGTGTATTCATTGCTCACCCCCGTGACGGCAATCATGACTTCTTTCAAGGTTTCCGGTTTGAAAGGTTTATGGATAAATGTGGCGCCTTTTCTATGCATCATTTCTATCTTACTGGGATCACTCTCCGAACTGACCACGATGACAGGAAGGTTCTGGTACTGTTCGTTTTCCCGAAGATGGTTGATCATTTCCTCTCCATCCATCACCGGCATGTGTATATCGACGAGGGCCAAATCGATCCATTTTTCCTGCAGAATCTTCAAGCCCTCCTCACCGTTGCTGCCCTCCCAGATTTCCCCCAAAGGAAGTCCCGTCATTTTCAGTGTTTTGATGACAATGGATCTCATGACTGCACTATCATCGACCACCAGAATATTTAAAGCCATTTCACCTTCTCCTATTTAATCTAAAGCTTTTATTTTATCCCTAAAAAGCACTTACGGTTTAGAGCTCTTTGAGGGAACCTTGAGACTTGATGATCATTTTTCCGTTGGCTATTTCCAGCGTCACGGTGCGTGATCCGTACCCCCCGACATCATAAGCTTTCAGCATCAATCCTTCATCCCACAGAAATTTACGCAGGCTGACAAAATTGCGGCGGCCGATTTGAAAAAAATCTTCCGCTTCATTCACTTTTGAACTGGACCCGCCGGCCACCCGGATCAACAGATCGCTCTTGCGGGAACCATTCTTGTAAAAATTATCCAGCATGACTTTCATTCCGCTGTCCACATACACGGAAGGATTGCCCGCTGCTTTTTCCCGGTCAATACTCGAATCCGGCAGCATGCAATGCAGGAGGGCACCTTTTTTCTTTTTAAAGTCATAAACAGTGACCCCCAGACAACTGCCCAGCGCGTAGGTGATTAATAAATCTTCAGCTTCTCCCGATATTTTGATATCGGCCACTCCCACCGTATAGACCATAAATAATTATTTTCCTTTTACTCCCACGCGCTTTCTTGGATGCATTTCCGACGGTTTGACTTTGCGGTAAACGGCCGGTTGCAGATACTGGTAATCGTGTTTCAGAAAGGTCAGACTTTCCGAATGCCCCACGAATAAATACCCGCCCTCACGCAACAGTGACCAGAATCTTCCGACCAGTCTCTCCTGAGTAGGCTTGTCGAAATAAATCATGACGTTGCGACAAAAGATAGCTTCAAACGGCCCCCGCATCGGCCATTCCTCCATCAGATTGAGTTTGGCAAAACTGATCAGGTACTGGAGTTGCGGAATCACCTGATACTGGCGTCCGGAGCCGGCCTTGGCACTTTCAAAATATTTTTGTTTCAATAACGGTGGCACGGTCTTGATGGTTTCTCCATCATAGATTCCCCTGCGGGCCTTTTCCATCATCCGATCCGAAATATCGGTCGCCAGAATCCTGATATCGCGTATCACGATATCGGGAATGGCTTCACTTAAAACAATGGCGATCGAATACGGTTCCTCTCCGGAAGAACAGCCGGCGCTCCATATTCTGATCGGGCCCTTCCCCAGATGAGGAATAATTTCATCCCTTAAAAAATCCAGATGTTCGGCCTCTCTGAAGAAATGAGTTTTGTTGGTGGTCAGCACGTCCACCATCGCCCGCAATTCTTTTCCGCTTTTATCATCAGCCAGATATTTGAGGTAGCGCTCAAAGTTTGTTATTTTAAGATGCCTGAGCCTTTTCAAAAGCCGCGCCTTGACGAGTTCCTCCTTGCCCTCATGCAAATCTATCCCGGAGATTTGATAAACCAGTCCGCTGATTTTATCAAACTGCCTTGGAGAAATTTCTAATGAATAATAATCCGTTATACCGTTACTGGCTTCCGAATCCATTTTATTTTTATTGTCAACCCTTGATTGTACTGCCGCTCCGCTGATGAAGCAGAGCGGCATCTTCTTCAAATTTATCTTTTGGCTTGATCAAAACCTGTTTAATACATCGTGATCGGACTCATCCAGCGGGATGACTTTCCGGGGATCCGGTTGAACGCCGGCCATGGCCCGGCCACCCTTCTTCCCCGCAACCGTACCATACGACTGGCCGCCGGAAGGCAGCGCCCGCGTA
>JAGPFC010000061.1 GCA_018056685.1 Smithella sp. | reverse complement strand
AGACGCCGAGTATGGTTTACTTCGGCTCACTGGCGCAGAAACAGGCTGCAGCATGAACATCAACCCTGAGCAGTTTTACACTTATAAATCCCTGTTCTCTGTCCGAAGAACCCAGACCACCTCAGTTTGAACCAGCAACTCCATGCCCATCTTAAATCTTCCCTGCCACTTACGCTTTGATTCCCAATCAATTATGTGTTATTGATTCGCCAAATTAAGATTTATTATAAAGGACTATTTTTATGGATATTCAAGTAACAGAAAACACCTTCTGCCTGCCGTCGGAAGACATTGTGGCGCGGGAGATTGAAGGCGATATGATTATTGTTCCGCTGGTTGCCGGAATAGGCGATACAGAGGATGAGCTCTATTCGCTAAACGAAACCGGCAAGGCCATCTGGAAAAAACTCGATGGCGCAAAATCCCTGGATCAGATCGCCGGGGAACTGGCGGAGGAATTCTCCGCTCCTGCCGATGAGATAAAAAAAGATGTTCTCGGTTTTGCGACTGAAATGGTCAGCAGGGGCATTCTCGCCGTCAAAAGCTGAAATCTTGTGCGGATCCTTCTCTTGTGTGGGTTCAAGCTTGCAGATTGAACCCTGAAGTGCAGAAAATTTTAAAATATTACGGTTCAAGCTGCAAGCGTAAACCAGCTTTGTCACAATAAAATATCGCTTCTTGATTTCCACCTCAATTCACAATATAAAAATAATCACGATGTCTTATTCAGAAGAAATTTCATCATCTGAACCTGCCGAAGAGCAATATGTTTCTTTCGGCGGTGAGCTTAGCCTTTCCAACCTCGGGCAAAAGGAACTCCTTTTGGCCATGATGGAAAAGGACGCTGCTTTGCGCACCGTGGCCCGAGGGTTCAGCATGCATCCGTTTATACACGACAAAGATATTCTCACCCTTTCACCAATCCAGGACAAAATTCCGGCAATCGGAGACGTCGTTGCCTTCACACAGCCGCTCACCGGAAGGCTGGCTATACACCGCATCATCAGTAAAACGGGAAAAGGCTGGATGATCAAAGGCGATAACTGCGAGGAACCGGACGGCATAGTACCCGACGAAAAAATAATCGGATATGTTTCCCGTGTTGAAAGGAATGTCAATGAAGTGCGGCTGGCCATAGGCCCGTACAGAAGGATGATTGCGTTTCTCAGCCGATTCAATTTGCTGACAGGCGGAAGAAAAATTATGATGCTTCCGCGCCGCATTGCAGGCCGAATCCTGCGGATTTTGCAGGCCCTGAGCGTGTATCGCGGGATGGCCAAAATCCTGGCATCGCGCATTGATATTTCAGAGGCCTCCGAACAGGATATGGAAATGGTGCATGAGATGTTCAATCCGGGTGTTCCTTACCGCAGGCAGGAGCCCAATCCCGATGTCACGAACTGGGTTGCCAAAAAAAACGGCCGCATCATCGCTTTTACGCAGAATGTCTATCACCCCGAAGAAAATCATCCTTGGACAGGACACTGGCTTTTCTCACTTTTTGTCCGCGCCCGATACCGCGGAACGGGAATCGGTGCCCAGCTCACTGAAAAAGTGATTTCCAAGGCAAAGGAACAAAGGGCTGATGATATTCTTCTCGTGGTTTATGACGACAACAACGCGGCAATCCGGCTTTATCGGAAGTTCGGATTTGAAATCATACTCCATCCGGATTTGGAACCCATGCTTGCTGAAGAAAAGATAACAACGGGCAGGCGAAGAATCGTAATGAGAAAAAAGTTGAGGCAGGCGAATGAGTGAAACCATTGAAATTCAGGATTTCCCGTTGTGGAATAAGCTAAAAGATAAAAGGGTGCCGCTGGCGTTTGATATGGAAATCACGGCGCGCTGTAATATGAATTGCGCGCACTGCTACATCAATCTGCCCGCTGGTGACCAAGCCGCTAAAACCGAAGAAATGAGCGTGGAAGAAATTCTCAGCATCGCCCGCCAGGCGGTGGAGATGGGCGCGATGTGGTGCCTCATCACCGGCGGCGAGCCGCTGCTGCGGGAAGACTTTTCTGAAATATACATCGGCCTGAAGCGCCTGGGTCTGCTGGTTTCGGTCTTTACCAACGCGACATTAATTAATGATGAACATATCGCACTTTTCAAAAAATACCCGCCGCGGGATATCGAGATCACGGTTTACGGCGTGACCAAAGAAACTTATGAGGCGGTGACGCGCCGACCCGGTTCATTCGAAAGGTTCATTCATGGGCTGGATGCTCTGACAATAAACGGTGTCCGCATCCGTTTAAAGGCGATGGCGATTCAGGCCAATCTTCATGAACAGCAGGCCATTGCCTATTTCTGCCGTGAACGAACAAAAGATTATTACCGTTTCGATCCGCAGTTGCACCTGCGCTTTGACGGCAATCCCGGGCGCAATGAGGAAATTCGTGCCCAGCGTCTGACGTCCGAACAGATTGTGGCGCTGGAAAACAGCGATGAGCAGCGCATCAACGCGATGCGCAAGGAATGTGACACACTGATCAACGAAGAATTTACGCATTACGGCTGCGATCATCTTTTTCACTGCGGCGCGGGCAACGGCAGTTTTAATGTGAGTTACGATGGAAAGTTCCGCCTGTGCTCATCGCTGTGGGCGGAGGGAACAACGTATGATTTGCGCCGTGGGACTTTAAAGGATGCCTGGGAAAACTTTGTGCCTCATGTGCGCGATTTGCGTTCGCGACGAAAAGAATATCTTGAATCTTGCCGGAAATGCGCGCTGGTGAATTTGTGCCTTTGGTGCCCGGCCCATGCGCATTTGGAAACGGGAATGCTCGACGGATCCACGCCGTATTTTTGCGAAGTCGCCCACAAACGGGCGGAGAATGTGAAAAAAGCATCAGGGTGAAAAGAAAGTTCTACGTTCTGCGTTCTGCGTTCAAGGTTAAGAACGTCCGTGAAATGCCGCTAGTCGACGTTGTAAGGCAGTTGAAAATTTCCGGCGACTATTCCGGGCACAGTAATATCCTCATCAAGAGATTCCCATCGCAAAGCATAACCGTTGAGGCGCAAAGTCACTTCTTTTAATTTTTCCTCTGATGCAGCGGCAAGAAGCTTAAAACGGCTTGCAGGGAATCCGATAATTCGTCCATCTGTGAGTTCAATATAAATAGTTCTTTTTTCTGCCCATGCTTTGATGGCAGCAGGCTCGACAGTTTCATTTTTCACGGCTAAAGTACTCATGAAATTTGTCCTCCAAGAAGTCGCGATATTCGTAAATTGTCTTTTCAATGTGCCGTAAATTTTGTGGTGTTACGCCGCGATTACGCGCCAATCGTACAGGATCAAGCCAAAATTTGCATTCACCATCAGGTGTTTCAACGTGAATATGAGAAGGCTCGTTGCCCTCATTTGAGTAGAAATGAAACCTGTATGATCCTAATTTCATTACAGTTGGCATGAATTAAAATAACTTCAATTATCATTGGTGTCAAGGGGAAAGAAAAGTTCTACGGACAAGGTTCGAGGTTCGCGGTTCAGCGGTTAAAAGCAGGGGCTTAGACTGAAGGCTGAAGAAAGTTCTATGTTCAATGTTCTAGGTTTTTAAGGCTGGAGCGGGCATGTTGCCGGCTTCTCACTGTTTGCTAAATGGTTTGAGAAAAAAACTGGTTCAAGCGAAGTACGATTGAAGCAGCAGAAGGACAATGTTTCTTTTTCCTCTTATGAATTTGACAAAGTACTACAAATGCCACATCCAGTCAAAGGCCCCCTCATACAGGTGTCATTACGGTTATTAGCAGAATTGCCGCTGCTAAGAGATTTACAGCCATCTAATACCATTTCCTCTTCCTTTACCCGCGCTAAAACTATTAATTCAGGCTTTATCCATTTCTTTGTCTGCATGACCATTCCTGCGCTGAATATTGTATTAACTGCCACACTGGTGCCTTACGATGTATGCGACGTATCACAATAGACTCCGGCATTTCTGCAACGGTTCCCGTAGGGCCCTGACAATCCCTGTTGATTCCTTTTGCATGTTGTTAATACGTTTTCTTCCGGCTTGTGCCTTGTGACAATGAGCATTTCCGGTTTGATCCATTTTTTCATTTCCATGACTTATCCAAGCCGTTCATCTTAAACAAAAAATTATCTATTGTTTTTTCGCCTTATTGTTACATTTCGGACAAACACCGTAAAATTGGACATCACCGTTTTTGATTTCGAAACCGTGCCTCTGTTCGCAGGAAATTTCACCAATCAAGGGCATTTCCATATCTTCGATTCTCCCGCATTCAGTACAAATCAAATGAGCATGGGGGCTCAGATTCGGATCATATCTTTTATAATCGGCGTTATTAATAGCCAATTCACGAATCAGCCCTTCTTTTTTCATCTTCGACAACGTGTTGTAAACCGTGGCATACGAAATCACGCCGTGTTCTCTCTTTGATATACAATTATAAATGTCTCTGGCTGATGGATGAGATTTATTTCCATCTAAACAGGACATAATCAGTTTTCTTTGTACGGTTTGCATCACTATATGACCTCATTGTTTAGAATTATTCTAATTATTATTACAAAAAAGTCAAGGGGAGATAGGGGTCAAATCTTTACGGCCTGTTGCCCAAAGCACTTTTTTACAACATCCTTTCTACAAAGCATTGATATCTGCGTTCTGAAAACAAAGTGTCTTTAAAAAATCTGACAACAACATTACGTATATTCAAAAACGATAAATA
>JAGPFC010000060.1 GCA_018056685.1 Smithella sp. | reverse complement strand
CCCAGGTTGATATTCGTCGCCCCGGCGATATCACGCATTGTTGTCTGAGCGTAACCTTTTTTAATAAAAAGGCGGGTCGCTTTTTTCACAATAAGCAGCCGCCGCTTTTCCGCAGGACTTTTAACCTTATCCGTCCTTTCAGATCTCCTCCCTGCCCGGCTGTTTTTGAATCTCTTTACTTTATTCACGAAAATCCCTATTTATGATGGTCTTTATACCTGCCGAATAATCACCCGAAGAAAAAAACGGTGCCGCCTTGACGTAACATCGATATTTTACGCATCGATATAGCACACATACCCTTATCTTGAGATTTCAGTGTAACTTAGGTTTAATCCCGGCCGTTTATTTCCAAACCCGTTTCCCTTAACAAAATAATATCCCAAAATCAATATCTGCGCTTTGCCCGCAACTGAATCTCGGCTTAATCTTTCCCCTGATCAAAATCGCGACCAAAAAACATCTTCCGGGCAAAGCTTCCGGTATTGGACCGAGCCATACGGCACAATAAACCAATCGTTTATTACCAGGCCATTAAAAATCACCCACGGAATAACGCCCCGTGCACAGGCAACAATTCACGGAAGCTTTATGAAGAGAGCACCATAATATACGTCACCTTCATAAATGCCTGACATTAACAAAAAGAACAGCAATCGGGTAGGAGGCGGGGGTTGGCCCCGCCTCCTCTAAGTCTGTGCGCCATGCCGGGAGCACCCCAAAAAAAGGTGTCCGTTGTTAAAACCGGACACCTGTCGCTTTTTTTGAAGAAAATACAAGATATTTACTTATTGAGGCGGTTAAATAACCCTCGCCCTGATCACACCTTCAATGGCCTGAATTTTTCCCACCAGATCATTGCCGGCGCTGCCTTCTACATCGATGATGTTGTAGGCCAGATTGCCGCGGCTTTTGTTGATCATGTCGGCAATATTGAGGTTGTTTTCCGCCAGCAGTTTCGTAATCTTTTCAATCATCCCCGGCGTATTCTGGTTGGACAGGGTTATTCTCTTTTTACCGGTGCGGTCCAGCACACATTCCGGGAAATTGACCGAATTTTTGATATTACCGTTCTCCAGATAATCCATCAGCTGCAGCGCCGCCATCACGGCACAGTTCTCCTCTGATTCTTCCGTGGAAGCGCCCAGATGAGGAATGGGGATGACCTTGTCTGTTTTGATAACTTCTTCATCAGGGAAATCTGTGACGTAGCAGCCGACAATCCCGTCGGCGATCGCTTTTTGCAAAGCAGCCGTGTCCACCAGACCACCCCGGGCAAAGTTTAGCAAAACGGCACCTTTTTTCATAAGGCTGAATTTGGCCGCATTGACAAACCCTTTCGTATCACTGTTTTGGGGAAGATGCAGCGAGATATAATCGGATTCCGCCAAAAGCCTGTCCAGGCTCGGCGCCTTTTTAATCGTACGTGAAAGTCTCCAGGCTGCCTCAATGGACAAGAACGGATCGTAACCCATCACCTGCATGCCCAGCGATTCGGCAGCATTGGCCACCATCGTACCTATGGCACCCAGCCCCACCACACCCAGAGTTTTGTCCTGGATTTCGGTGCCGGCGAACTTGGACTTACCCTTTTCGATGAGATCGGGCACTTTGGCCCCTTCGCCCACCAATCCTTTGGCCCAGGAGATACCCCCAACCACATTGCGTGCGGCCAGCAACATCCCCAGAATGACCAGCTCCTTCACTCCGTTGGCGTTGGCACCGGGCGTGTTGAAAACAACAATGCCTTTTTCAGAGCATTTATCGATAGGGATATTATTTACGCCGGCACCGGCGCGGGCAATGGCCTTCACGCTGGCGGGAAGAGCCATCTCTTTCATTTCCTTGCTTCTGACGAGAATCGCATCGGCATCGTTGATGCCTTCGCGGTACTCATAATCCGGTGTAAAAAGGCTCAGGCCCTTTTCCGAAATCTTGTTGAGCAGATCAATCCGATACATAAAACGCCTCCTGTTTCCTTTCCGTAATGATTTTATTTAAAGCACCCAAAGTTGATGCGGGTGCTTGTTTTTTCACTCTGATACTCATAACTAAGCGTTCTTATTCGCTTAATTTTAAGAACCTCCATTTGGTGCGCGGAGTATAAAATGAGCCCTTCCGGGTGTCAAGAAAATCTTGGTAACGTCAAGACATTTATGAGATGTCCCCCCTGGAGGCTGTGTCACAATTACTTTTTTGTCATTTAGTGCAAGCGAAGCGCGACTTTGAGCCTGCCCCGTGCTTGACACGGGGGAATCCAGTATTATCAGCATGTTCTGGATGCCGGTTTTCACCGGCATGACGATGTTGACGGTTTCTTTACGATTGCGACACAGCCTCCTGACAAGCGCAAGAAAATCCTGTTTCGGGGAAACCGGAATTTAAGGTTTGATGAAATTAAAGACATTGGAGGCGTCGCTTTTTTGCGCGTTTTTAACCAGCCGCAGCAACGACGGCGAAACATTCCAGCGCCGGCCTTGTTCGGTAAGGACGCTGACCGTCTTTTTATTGTAACGAATAATCACGCCGATCAACGGCTCATGGCCCGGCGGTTGAAAGGAAACCTGATCGCCTACGGAAAATTCCATCATCTGCCGGTGTGCACGTGCTTCCTGAAGAAAACGCAACCTCTGGACAATGCGGTTATGTAAATCAATCAATTCGGCTTCCGTCAGCGTATCGATATTGATTTTCGGCGGCATCGATCCATCCTCTAACTATCGGCTTCTTTTGAAACGAAGCTGATTTCTCTATTGTCCTAAATGAGCCCAGGCCGGCTGTCAAGCGTTATATTATGGCAAGGCCACGCTGAATCCGCCGGCAGCAAACAAGAGCGCCTTGGTGTGAAGTGCGTTCGATACCCGGGGCATTTTACCCGTGGAAAACACTTTGCCATGACACGCATCAAAAAACTTCGACAAATTTTCCACAAAAAAGATCGGCATCCGATAAACATTATTTCAGTAGTTTCAGGGATAATTCTCTAAAATCGGCGGATATCCAGTAATAACGGCGACTTAGAGCAAAGTTTTCTGTAAGACCCATCCGGAAATTATTCAAAATACCAAGAAAGCAAATGAAATATATGCATATTTGTAAAATTTATTCTTGACATGTAAGACCCTGTTTGATATGTTCTCTTCATGGCGCATTTCCACATTAAAACCAAGAAGGGAAGACCCTACTTATATGTCCGGGAGATTGCTCGGGTCAATGGCAAACCTAAAGTCGTCTCGCAGGTCTATATTGGATCGCCGCAAAGAGTTGCCGCGTTGACGCGCGGGACGGACTCGGATGTCGTGGCCTTGAAGGTAGAGCAATTCGGTGCGGTCTGGCTGGCCTGCCAGATCGACAGGGATGTAAATCTCTGCAAGATTATTGACGACATCGTTCCTCCGGCACAGCGAGAGACGGGGCCCTCTGTCGGCGAGTACTTTCTATACTGCATTCTTAACCGAATGGTTGAAGCCGTGAGCAAAAACAAACTGGCCTCATGGTACCAGAGCACCGCCATTCAGCATATCCGTCCTGTTGATATTGAGGAACTTACCAGTAAACGCTACTGGGAAAAATGGGACCGGGTCTCTGAGGAGCACTTACAACAGATCACCAAAGCGTTCTTTGAACGGATATGGCAGCTTGACACGCCATCGGCCGACTGCCTTTTGTTCGACACCACCAACTATTACACCTACATGGCCAGCCATACCGAATCGGAACTGGCCATGCGCGGCAAAAACAAACAGGGGAAACATC
Organism: Smithella sp.; assembly: GCA_018056685.1. Lineage (GTDB taxonomy): Bacteria > Desulfobacterota > Syntrophia > Syntrophales > Smithellaceae > Smithella. The sequence continues at coordinate 947 of JAGPFC010000060.1, read as the reverse complement.
ATTTGAGGCAAATCGGTCTGGGGCTTCTGGTTGCCAGAGATTCGCGGATGCCTTTATACTACAGCGTTTATCCGGGCAATATCCATGACAGCAAGCATTTTGAAAGCATTATGGATGACATGTTTGGAGTCGTGTGCGGCTTGTCCAAAACCAAGGAGCGGCTCACGGTGGTCATCGACAAGGGGATGAACGCCGACGGCAACTACAGTTGGATTGACGAACATTCGCGCATGCATTTCATTACAACCTATTCTACCTATTTCGCCCAGGATCTGGCCACGACGCCGCTGGGACGGTTCGAACCGGTGAACATTGCCCACAATCGCCGTCTTCTTGACCAAGACAAGGGACAAGACCAAATCCTGGCTTACAGGACAAAAGGAAACTATTGGGGCAAAGAACGCACGGTGATTGTCACCTACAACCCCATCTCCCGCCGAAAGCAGGAATATGCTTTTAATGACAAGCTCGAGGTCATCCGCCAGGAATTGCTTTCCATGCGAACCAAGGTGCGCGATAACCAACCCCACTGGAGAAAAGAAGACGACATACAAGAGCGTTATTTACGCCTCTGCGAGCAGATGCACATGCCTTCGGAGCTCTACGAGCTCACGTTTGAGCATACCGCGGATGGTCTAGCCATGAGTTTTCGTAAAAATGCTTATCTGGTGGAGAGAAAGCTCTCGATGTTCGGCAAGAATATCATCATCACGGACAACATGGATTGGATGACGGAGGATATCGTGCAGGCCAGTCTTGACCGTTGGCAAGTTGAGGATCGTTTCCGTATGAGCAAGGATGATGATCTGGTGGGCGTAAAGTAACCGTCTTGCCCACCCATCTGTACAGCGATAGCAATTTTGTCTATACATCACCCGACATTAAGATTGGGAGGTTTATGGATGACCATCGAAGAACGCTATGCTCATTGGGGCAGCATTATTGAA
>JAGPFC010000037.1:20037-21171 GCA_018056685.1 Smithella sp. | reverse complement strand
GATTATACGAAGCCGGGTGTAACGTTAGATATTATTCGGAGTTTGAGAAATACATGGATATCTACCGATGGGCAATGCTCAGGGGATATATGCGAATAGGTACTATGGACTGTGAATTTTAATGCGACGTGACGTTTGGAAATAATAATATTTTCTTTTGAGTATTTCAATTAATGAATAGTTAAAGGTGTGATGTCAGTTTTCATTGAAGAAACGCATTGCTCGTTATTATAATTTTTCCAGAGCTTTGATGTGAGTCTCCAGCAGGCGATTTTTGTCAAAATCTTTCAGTTGAAGATATTCGGGCGTCGTACCGGCAAACGCGCATTTGGGCGCCAGTCCGATTAATTCCGATTCCAGTATTTCCACTTTGCCTTCTGACGCCATTTCCTTCACCCGATCAAAAACAGCCTTCAGCGGTGTTTCCCGGCAATTGGTCAGATTTACGGATACTTGCGCCAGACCGCGACTCTTGAGCCTTAATCCGATAGCGCGCACATATTGCAGACCGCCTCCCTTTTCCCGGATTCGCGAAGCGATGTGTCGCGCCAGTAAAAAATCGTCAGACGCCAGATTGATGTTATAAGCCACCAGCGGTTCTCGCGCGCCCACAACGGTGGCGCCTGCCCGGGCATTCCATTGTTGTCCACCCACATCCGGACATTCTTCCGCACAGACCAGCTTATCCTTCAATCCTTCATATCCGCCGCGACGGACATCGGGCAGTGCCACCCGACTGTCATTTCGTGCCGCGAAGCCATAATAATATACGGGAACGCCAAAACGCTCATAAAACGCTTGGCCGAAAGCATGAGCCACAGTGACCGCATCGTTCATCTTCGTTCTGCCCAGCGGAATGAAGGGAACAACATCAACCGCGCCCAGACGCGGATGCGCCCCGGTTTGTTCTCTCATGTCAATCAATTCCAGCGCTTTTCCACACGCGGCAAGAGCCGCCTCCAGCATATTTTCCGGATCTCCTAAAAAAGTGAAAACGCTGCGGTTGTGATCGGGATCAGCGCTGAAATCGGCCAGTCTGATTTGGGGGAAAGATTTAAAAACAGCGGCAATGGAAGAGATTTTCTGGAGATCGCGTCCTTCACTGAAATTCGGGACGCATTCGACGATTTTCAT
>JAGPFC010000037.1:0-19937 GCA_018056685.1 Smithella sp. | reverse complement strand
ATATTCAGGCCTGATAGATTTTAATCTCCGGCAGTTCAACGCCGGTCAGCGTTCCGCCATACACGGCTCCTGTATCGATGCCTATCTTATTTTTGTTAATTAAAAGATTCTTCATGGGAGTATGGCCGAAAACAACGGTTTTACCGAAATCATTTTCGTTTTCTATAAATTCAAAGCGTATCCATAACAGGTCATCAATGGCCTGATCACGCAGCGGCAGTTCCGGCCGGAGGCCGGCATGAACAAATATAAAATGATCCGTTTCATAATAGGGCAAAAGCGACTGAAAAAAATTCATGTGTTTTTCGGGGATTTTAGCTTTTCTTTCTTCAATATCGTCAGAACGTAGAATGCCATAGGATTCCAGAGTTGACCTGCCCCCGTTTCCCAGGTATAAACCTTCATTCACACCATCAAGATAATCCATAAACATCTGTTCATGATTTCCCCGCAGACAGATCACATTTTGATACTCACTTTGCAATCTGATGAGATAATCAACAACCCCACGGCTGGATTTGCCACGATCAATATAATCGCCGATAAAAACCAGAGTGTCTTCTTGCCTGTCAACAACCATCTTCTTCATCAGCTCTTCCAGTTTTTCCAGACAGCCGTGAATGTCACCTATGGCAAAGATTTTACTCATGAAAACCTGTGATAACTTTAATCCAGCAATGCCTTTGTAAAATTACCGCTTTCAAAAACACGCAGGTCATCCAGTCCTTCACCCACACCGATGAATCTCACCGGCAGGCCCAGTTCACCGGCAATGCGCACCACGACGCCACCCTTGGACGTACCGTCAAGCTTTGTCAGAACGATGCCCGTCGCGCCGATTTCTTCTTTAAAGGTTTTCGCCTGCATCACCGCATTCTGACCGGTTGTCGCATCCAGGATCAACAGGACTTCCGGTGTCAGTTCCGGCAACTCTTTATGAATGATTCGCTTAACTTTCTTGAGCTCTTCCATCAGGTTAACACGGGTGTGCAATCGTCCGGCCGTATCCACAATCACAACACCGGCAAACCCGGCTTTTATTTTTGCCATCGCGTCAAAAACTACGGCCGCAGGATCTGCTCCTGTTTTTTGTTTGACGACCGGCGCGCCCACCCGGTGGCCCCAGACTTCCAGCTGTTCGACCGCCGCCGCCCGGAAAGTATCGGCGGCAACCAGCATAATCTCATGTCCTTCACTTTTCAGTATATTGGCTAATTTACCGATCGTGGTTGTCTTGCCGCTGCCGTTGACTCCAATGGTCATGATGATAAACGGCTTCCCCCGGGGAATCACCAAAGGTTTATCTATTTTTTGCAGAATAGCGTTCATTCTGGACTGCATGACCTTTTTGATTTCGTCCGCATTCTGCAGATCATGACGGCTTACCCGCTTCTTCACATCATCAATTAAATCGTAGGTAAATTGAGGCCCCATATCTGCTGAAATCAGCAGTTCTTCCAACTTGTCATAAAGATCTTTATCGATAACCTTTTTAGCAAAAAGGTCATTCAAATCCGTGTTCAGAACTTCCCGTGTTTTGGACAGTCCTTTTTTAATTTTTTCAAAAAAACTTATCTTGGCCATAAATACACCTTTCTTATGCAATGGCCTTTCATAACCGCTTTTTATGAATAAGTAAAGAATGGATTAGTTCAGATTGACGGAAACCAGCGTTGATATTCCCTGTTTTTGCATGGTGACGCCGAACAGCGTATCGGCAATTTCCATAGTGCTCTTGTTGTGCGTAATCATCACAACCTGGGATTTACCGGCAACATCTTTAATCAGCCGGTTAAACAGATTGGTATTGGCATCATCCAGAGCGGCGTCCACTTCGTCGAGTACCAGAAAGGGTGACGGGCGGTATTTGAGGATGGAAAAAATCAAAGCAACCGCCACCAGTGACTTTTCACCACCGGAAAGCAGACTGACATTCTGTTTTCTTTTGCCGGGAACCTGGACATCAATATCCACCCCGGTTTCCAGTAAATCATTTTCATCGGTCAGCACCAGCTCCCCGTGACCTCCCGGGAAAATCTGCGCGAATACTTCCTTGAAACAGGCATTGACCGCGGCAAAGGTTTCGGCAAACCGGGCACGGGAAATCTTGTTAATGCGGGTAATTGTTCTTTGCAGAACGTTGAGCGAAGCGTTCAAATCGGTTATTTGCGTGGACAAAAAATTATAGCGTTTCTCCAGATCTTCATATTCGGTGATAGCCAGCAGATTCACATCGGTAAAGGTATCAATTAACTGCTTGTTCTTTTCCAGCAGGGCAATCAGTTCGGACAGTTTTTCTTCGGAGACTCTTTCAAAGCCGGTGGTCATGGCTGCCAGATCCACATTGTGTTTTTCAAAAACGGCTTTCCTCAGATTTTCACTATTTAAGGTCACTTCCCGGCACTGGATTTCCATTTCATTGATCCGCTGGCGCACATCATCGAACTTCTTTTTTATTTCTTTGATTTCATTTTCTTTGATTTTCACCTGAGCGTCTTCACGATTTTGCTTGGCTTTCTTCTCGGTCAGCAGGGCCTCCTGGACCGCGAAACCGTCATACAAATCTTTCAATAACGTCTGTTCGTTAGCGATGGTCTGAGTCAATTCCACAATCTGTCGGTCGCAGGTGATAATTTCTTCCTCCTTCATTCTCTTCTCATTTTCCACCGCTGTAACATTATCCTGCAGTCTCGATATCGTCCTTAAATCAGCATCCCTTTTTTCTTCAAGCGCAGCCTTCTCAACTTTTTTGGCGGTTAAATAACGTTCCTGTTCATCAATAGCCCGGCGTGACTCTTCTTTTCTGACATTCAGAACAGAGATGACTTCATTAATTTCTTTTTCTGCTTCATCCTTTCGGGTGACGTCAATATTCAACTGCTGCAACTTCGCTTCAGCATCCGTTTTTTCCGCGTTTAAGTTTTGTCTGTTGAATTCCAGCACGGCGACTCTCTGTTTCAGTCTGCTGATTTCCGCTTCAAAACGTTCGCGATCCTTATGGCGGCTGTTGATTTCAATTTCCAGGGCATGCAGATCGCTCGTTATCTGGCTGATTTCTTCTTCCAGCCGCGAAATCGCGGATACAAGATTATTCCTCTGATTCGTTTTGACTTCCAAATCAAGGGACAGCGCTGTTACGTCACTTGCCAACTCGCCGATTTCCCTTTTTGTCGCCAGCAGGCTTTTTTCAACCGCGGCACCGCTGCCACCGGTCAAAACGCCATACGGAGATATAATATCCCCTTCCGGCGTGACAAAAGTTCCCCGGAAACCATTTTGCTTCCAGAGTGAAATTCCTTTTTCAATGGTCGGCACCAATAAAACATCTCCCAGTAGACCATCAACAATCGACTGATAATTCTCACTGACTTTGATCTTTTCGAGAAGGGGTTGCGCACCATCCAGATTTTCCGCACTGTATGCTTTCGAGTGATGGTTTGTCAAATCGACCGAGACAAAACTGCCCCGTCCCAGTCGGTAATTTTTCAAATAATCAATCGCGTGAATACCGTCTTCCTGACTCTTGACCACCACATACTGAAGCTTTTCTCCCAAAACGGCTTCCACGGCAGCTTCGTATTCGCGGGTTACACTGATGTGATCGGCTATGACGCCGTAAAATTTATCGCTGTATTCCCTGTCTTCAATGATTCTCTTGACGCCTTCATTGCTCCACTTAGACGCGTCCTCAAATTCCTTCAGCGATGCCAGTCGCGAAGATTTGATGTTGGAATCTTCCCTGATTCTCGCAATATCATCTTCATAGATCTGTAAATCCGATTTCGAACGCTCCAGCTCCGAAGACGACGTATCTCTTCTCTCTCCTAACTGGGCAATTTGTGATTTGTCATTTTTTAATGCTTCGCTGACCGACTCCAGTTTTGTCACCAAGTCAGCCATCATTCTTTTATCTTCCTCGAGTTCGCGTGTTTCTCTTTCCTCTCGTCTCTTCAAGTCTTCGATACTCTTATTCAGGCTGGAAATCATGTTGTGCAATCTGGCTTTCTCCGTCACAACATCAATAAATAAAATCTTCTTTTCTTCCAGTTGATTATTTATTTCTTTATCGGCGTCAATCAGCGACTGAACCTTTTGTTGAATTTCTTCATGTTCTTTTTTCAGCTCTGATAGTTTGCTTTCGGCTTCAGCCGCTTCTTTTTGCAGATTTTCAATCTCAATGATTAAATCAGCCCGTTTTGCTCTGAGGATTTCAATTTCCGCCATATCTTTCTGCTTGCGTTCGGCCATACTGGCGATTTGTTGATTGGCAAATTCTATACTTTTTTCTTTGATACTGATGATATTTTTCATCTCGTAGAGTTCGTGCTGGGTTTTTGCCGTCAACTCTTCATTTTCCATCAGTTTTATTTTCATCTCATCGAGCTCGGCTTCCCTTCCTTCGAGGCTGGCTTGAATCAGATTACCTTGATTCTGCAGTTCCTCACGCTCGGCATGTAATGCGGATTCCTTATCGGCAAACTCAACATAATTCTGCAGGGAAATCGTTAATTCCACATCTTTGGTTTCCTGCTTGATATTTTTATACTGCTCCGCTCTTTTAGCCTGACGGGAAATGGTATTCAACTGCGTCCGGACTTCTTTGATGATGTCGTTTAACCGCACCATATTCTGCCTCGTCGCTTCCATCTTACGGACAGCGGCTTCCTTGCGGCTTTTGTATTTGGAAACACCGGCGGCATCTTCAATAAATAATCTTCTGTCCTCCGGTTTGGCTTCCACCAGATTGGTCACGTGTCCCTGTTCAACCAACGAATAGGTTCGGGCACCGACGCCGGTTCCCATGAAGAATTCCCGGACGTCGAGAAGACGACAGGGAACCTTGTTGATGTAATATTCACTCTCACCGTCCAGAATCACTTTGCGGGTAATGGAAATTTCTTTCATCTCCGCATAAGCGCCGGGGAAATTGTTTCCGTTGGCCACCAGCGTCATCGTAATCTCCGCCATGCTGACCGGAGCGGAGTCCTGACTGCCGTTGAAAATGACATCATCCATTTTTTTCCCGCGCAGGGCCTTGACTCTCTGCTCCCCCATGACCCACCGGATGGCGTCAACGATATTGGATTTACCACAACCATTCGGACCGACAATTCCGGTTACACCAGTGGAAAAATCAAGGACAACCCTGTCGCGAAATGACTTAAATCCTGATATTTCTAGACTTTTCAGATTCATAAAAAACTTCTTTATAAGTTTGTTGTTAGATTGGCGGAACACTAACAAAAGATTCGCACTTTGTAAAGTGAAAATACAACAAAATGTGGTTTCTTAATGATTACACCACAATATGTAGTGTTTATCTTTATTTTTACTTTTTTAGCCAATAATCAAAATTATAGAAACTTTTTCGTAAAAATCATAAAAAAACAAAACAGGCAATAGAAAAAGGCAGGGTGACGAAAACCCTGCCTTACAAAACGACCCTAATGAATTTATTATCGGCGATTAATACTGCCCTGCAATATAGTTGCTTAACTGATTAATCAGTACATCTTTCTCGGATATCGTTGATTTTACCGCATCACCGATGGAAATAATCCCCACGAATTTCGCTCCGTCAAAAACCGGGACATGCCGGATATGCTTTCCGGTCATCAAGACCATGCAATCTTCCACCGATGTATCAGGTTTCACTGTGAACATTTTATTCATCGGCGTCATGATTTCCTTAACCAGTGTTTTCGGTGACGTTTTTCCCTTCAGAACAATTTTTCTCGCATAATCACGTTCTGTCATTATTCCGGCAACCTTGCCTTTTTTATCGACGACCATTATTGCGCCGATTTCTTTTTCGGCCATCAATTTAAGGGCATCATAAACCGTAGAATCCGGAGGAACCGTCCATGTCTGTTTTGACTTGCCTTTTAAGATATCGCTCACTCTCTGCATAATTCAACACCTCCTTGTTTCATAGTTTGTTTATGTTTATTTTAAAAGAAATTTGATGATTTCGCAAGCATTTAAAAAAAATTCTCTTTGGGCAAAAAAGAACTACATGAAAAAATATTCAGAATATCTTTGACATAAAGGTATTATTTTAGTATTAATTACCAAATTAACAGAAAGCCGTTATGTCTATAAATGTAATCGGGTTTTCAAAAAAAAATGGTCACATAAACATTTAGAGCGAAAGGAGAGTTTCTATGAAAAAAATTGGTTTTTTTGCGTTCATCCTTATGCTGATGACTATGGTCGCATCAGTACAGGCGGAAGTCAGAGCCAACTCTGTTTCCATCACACCCTTTGTGGGATTTTATGATTTTGAATCAAATGAGTATGATTTCGACAATTCAGTGACGGTGGGATTACGTGCCGGTTACAACTTCACAAGAAACATCGGCGTGGAAGGTTTCGTGCACTTTGTGCCGACAGAAACACAGGTTTATCCGATAGACGGAGATGATGATGTTTACCTGTATGGCTATGGCGTCGAGGGACTGTTTCATTTTTTCCCGACCAGCACTATCGTTCCCTTTCTGGCAGCGGGAATCGGAGGCATCCATTATCAGGTTGACGGTAATGGCGCTGCTATTGACGACATGAACAAATTTGCTTTTGATTACGGCGCAGGCGTGAAATTTTTCCTGCCCGAAAAGGTGGCTAATTTCTTCTTTGCAGATGATTTAGCGCTGCGTGCTGATATCCGCCACGTTATTCCCATAAATGAGACCTACAATGACTTGATGACAACCATCGGCATCAATTTCGCATTTGGCGGTAAGGATAAATGTGTTGATTCCGACAACGACGGTGTTTGCGATGACCGCGATAAATGCCCCGATACACCGGCTGATTGCGAAGTCGACAAGGATGGATGTCCCGTTGACTCCGACAAAGACGGCGTGATTGACTGCAAAGACAAATGCCCCGGAACACCTGCCGGTTCCAAAGTTGACAAAGATGGTTGTTGCCTTGATTCCGATAAAGACGGCGTAGATGATTGCAAGGATAAATGCCCCAACACACCGGCCGGATGCCCTGTTGACAAAGATGGTTGCCCCTTGGATTCCGATAAAGACGGCGTCATTGATTGCAAGGATAAATGCCCCGGAACACCTGCCGGCGCCATTGTCGATAAAGACGGTTGCATGCGCGAAAAGATCACCATCGAACTCAAGGTTGAATTTGACACCGATAAATCGGTCGTCAAAGACAAATATCGTGAAGAAATCAAGAGAGTTGCTGATTTTATGAAACAGTATCCGAACACCAAAGCGACCATTGAAGGACATACCGACAGTCGCGCTTCGGATGCCTACAATCTGCGTTTGTCCAATGATCGCGCCAACGCTGTTCGTGATTATCTGGTCAAAGAATTTGGTGTTGAAGCCTCTCGTCTCAACGCTAAAGGTTATGGCGAATCCAGACCGATAGCGACCAATGATACTGAAGAAGGCATGCAGAAGAACCGCAGAGTCTGGGCTGTTCTGGAAGCAGTGGAAGTAAAATAAATAACTTCTAAATGAAACAAATCGAAAGCCCCATGATCTGGATAAGATCGTGGGGCTTTTTGCATTAATCAAACTTTAACTATCGGATGTTTGATGACGGCTTTAAAGATTTGCGTGGTATCTTATATTTCTTCACCTGCCCTATGGCCTTCATGAATGGCTTCCAGGATGCGACGCGGGCTTTTGGCATCGCCGACAATTCGATAAGGAATGGCCATTTCCTTGCACACATTTTCCAGAGCGTTTTCTGATCGAGCCCCCATGGCGGTTATAATCAAAGCAGCGGTTATCTTTTCTTCTATGTTGACATGATGATATCGCACACCACCATTTTCTATCGCCAGAACTTTGGCGCCAAAGAACAATCGGCCGCCTCCATCCTTGATACGCTTGTGCAACCAGTATCCGTGAGCAGTCAGCTTGTTTACCGGCGGAAATTTCTGCATTTCCAGAACGGTTACGTCAATGCCATTGGCCAGAAGATAATCTGCTGTTTCCATTCCCACATAACCCGCACCCAGGATAACAGCCGGGCTTTTTAATGCAATTTTTCCCGTAAGTACATCGCGGGCATCGGCGACTATCCTGGAATCCAAGCCGGTTATCGGAACCGCAACAGGATAAGCCCCGCAGGCCAGAATCACTGCGTCAGGCGATTGCTTTTTGATCTCATCAGCGCTGATGGCATGGCGGTAATGAATCATTACCGATGCTTTTTCCAATTCTCGGGTAGCCCATTTCACCCAATCCATGAAACCCGATTTATGGGGCGGTCGGCTGGCAGATAAAAGTTGTCCCCCCGGCTCAGTTTCTTTTTCAAAAATCTCTACTTTATGGCCTCTTGCAGCCGCTGTCATGGCGGCCGATAAACCGGCAGGACCCGCGCCAACGATCCACACGCGCCGGGGTTGAACCGTTTTGATTGCGGATACTTTATATTCGCGGCCACATTCGGGGTTAAAACTGCACGTGGCGGACTTCATCTCGAAACTCAACCTCTCGATACATCCCTGATTGCAAGCGACGCACCAGCGGATGTCTTCAAATTTTCCTTCTTTCGCTTTGTTGATAAAATCGGGATCAGCCAGATGCTGACGTCCGAAACTGATCAAGTCGGCATCGCCGCGCGCGATGGCTTCATCGGCCAGTTCCGGATTGTTGATGCGTCCCACGCCGATTACCGGAACATTTACAACCTCTTTAAGGGCGCGGGCGCGGAAAAGATTAAATCCCGGATCGGTATCCATGGAGGCAACAGAAAGACTACCCGGCGTTGAATAAACACCCACCGAACAATGAATGGCATCAATGCCCGCCGCAACCATTTTGGGTGCGAATCGCTGCATGAAAGCCAGATCATACCCTCCGCGCACCAGTTCATCCGCCGATACGCGAATCCAGAGGGGAAAATCTTTTCCCACGACTTTGCGCGCAGCCGCAATTATTTCCAGAATAAAGCGCATGCGGTTTTCCTCACTTCCGCCGTAATCATCGTCGCGCTGATTGGAAAAAGGAGAGAGGAACTGATTCAATAGATATCCGTGAGCGCCATGAAGTTCCACGGCATCGAAACCGGCTTCACGAGCGCGTCCGGCGGCCTTGGCAAAGGCGTCTATGATTTGATGCACACGCTCCAGAGACATGGCCTCACAGGGCTGCCCCAGAATAACACTGGGAATGGCCGAAGGCGCTTCAGGCATCGCACCGGCAGCGGCTTCAAAGGTTTCACGTCCGGCGTGGTGCAATTGGAGAGCAACTTTTGCTCCATAACGATGCAGAGCCTCCGGAATGCGCACCAATCCGGAAATAAAATCATCCTTCCAGGCGCCCAACTCGTTGGGAAACCCCTTCCCGCGCGGATCAACCGCGCATATCTCCGTTATGATCAGACCGGTGCCACCCTGTGCCCGACGAGCCAGATAAGCAAGAAGACGGTCACTGACAGTTCCATCGGCATTTCCGTATCCTGTTCCCATCGGCGGCATGACGGCTCTATTCTTCAACGTCATGCCGTTAATTGTGATCGGTGAAAATAGATGCGAATATTTCATTTATCTCTCCTTATTCTTAAAATCAGATTTTCATCATGAATGATTCAGTTCAAATCTTTTTTGAATTGATTGCTCTTTTCCATTGCAATTTTTAAATTTCGATGAGCGTTTTTGTTATTTGGATTAATTTTCAGAACCTTTTCAAACTGAATAATACCCTCATTAATTTTTCCTTGTTCAACCAAAGCAATACCCAAGATATTATATGCTTCCTGGTAATCTGGTTGTACTTGGATAGTTTTCAAAGAATATTCTATTGTTTTGTCCAGTTTTCGATCTTCCAAATAAAACAGCCCGATATTGTAATATGCATCCGCGGAAAACTTATTAACTTGAATCGCTTGTTGAAAATTCTCCAGCGCTTCCTCACGTCTGCCCATTGTTTGCAAAATCAGACCTTTATTATTATAGGCTGACCAGAATCGCGGATTCGCTTTAATGGCCAGATCATAATAATTCAATGCCCTGTCATTCTCTCCTTTCTTCGCCATCTCCTGACCGACAACTTGATAGGCAAAATAATTGTTTGGATTTTTCTTTATAACATCTTCAAACAGAATTTCCGTTGTCGCCCATTTTTTTATTTGCTGATGCGATGCCCATACAAGGAGCAGAATGACCACCACCGATATAAAGATCAGTGGTTTTTTCATGACAGCAAACTTCACGGAAACATGCTCCATGCTCCAGACGATCATTACAAACAATCCAATAAAAGGAACATAGGCATATCGGTCCGCCATGGTGTGATCACCAATGGTCACAATCCCAATCACAGGCACGAGCGTTCCCAGATACCAGAACCAGCCAACCGGCACATAGGGATACCGTCTGAAATATCTGCACACAAATATTGTAACAAGAATAAGAAGCGCCGCACATAAAAATATCCGCCAGGCAGAAATGTTCAGGTATAAATAAAAAATAGAGAGATCCGTGGGCCAGAATAACTTTTTTACATATATAACGTAAGAAAAAATCGCGTTGTTGGTCCTTTCTAAAAAATCTGTAGTTCTTAAAAATTGGGGTTCAGCATTCTGTCCGGGCGTATACATGGTTATCAATATCGTCAGAGCTGATAAAATAAATAAAGGAATTTTCTCTAAAATCAAAAAACTTATTTTTTCTTTTTTGGTTATGTTCTTAGCAATGTTATTTGGGGGATATATTTCAGTTCTCTGGAGTGGCCAGTAATCCATGAGCAATAAAACAAAAGGCATGGTTACCAGCATGGGCTTCGACATCAACCCTAAAGCGAAACTGACCAGCACCGGCAAATAACGTTTCCATTCAGGCTGTCTTACATACCAGAGATAGCACAACATTGTCGTCATCCAGAAAAAGGTGCTCAAAACATTTTTACGCTCAGATATCCAGACAACAGACTCCACATTAATGGGGTGGATGGCGAATAATGCCGCAACGAAAGCACTGCGCCAGAGCGCACCTGTCATATTTCTAAAAAGAAAAAATAATAAAATGGCATTGAAGATATGCAGGATAACATTTGTCCAATGATAGCCGCCGGCATTAAAACCATAAAGCTGATAATCGAACATGAAGGATAGCCAGGTCATCGGATTCCACAAGCCGAAATATTTCGTGCTGAATGCCCAACATAAGCCATCCATGGTTATGCCAGACTGAACATGACTGTTTTGAGTAATATAAACATCATCGTCAAAATAAATAAAACCATAATGCTGTACCGGCCAATAAACACCCATGATCAAGATGATCAGTATCCCGATGACAATGATTGATTTTTTCTGGTTTATATTGAATTTTTTAATCATTTATCAGTTATCTCTGGTAAAATTTGCAAATTGTTCTTTAGAAAAATTCAAAGTTTATAACATTTTATTTTTGTGGTTAGTTTTCATAAATACAACACTTGTTTGATCCCCATAAACAACGCGCCAGTCTGTTTCTTGCTTCATCAGCAAAGCAGTTCTGGTTCCTGCTTTTAACAGCACAATATCGTGCGGATATTTTTTCAAAAAAACACGCCATTGATCCCGTCCGTACAAAAAATCAAAATACTCTTGATGAACATGATCCGGATAGACATTTTCATATCGTCCATCCATTGCTACACGACAATCAGGATAACATGACCACATCAGGTATTCCCCCCATTCAAAATGCGGCAAAATGTTCCCTTTGACATTGTGATTCTTTATCCAGGCAATTGCCTTCGTCGGATAATAATCGGCCGTAACAGTAAATTTAAAAGTCGGGCTAACATGAATTTCCTTAGCGGAATGTAAATAAAAGATCAGCACACAGCAAAAAAAGACTGTTAAGATAACTGCCTGAATCTTGGAAGATTCTCTTTGCACATTCCATTGATGAACACATTCCGTTAGATATAAAGGCATATAGGACCCTAAGACCAGACCGAAAAAAACCCCGTGACGAATATGACTCATTCCCAGATAGATAACGACGGCAATGACGAGAAGTTCTGTGATATCTTTTTTCTTACGAAAAAGATACAGCAGCACAAAGTTCACACTCATAATCAGAAACAAACTTACGGGCAAAATATGTATATTGGACTTTAAGGCTTTCACGACGGAATACCACTCTGTTATTTCCGGTCTCAGCATGGAAACGGCATGAATAGTATAGGTCCAATAGTGAATCCCATAAGGATTGATCAACGTGACCAACAACGCGATCACTCCCCATTTCAGATAAGCAACGGCAATCTTTCTGCGGATCAGAGTTTCTCCGACGGCATATAAAAATATCAGCCCCAGACCGGCAACAAAACCGCCGTGAAAATTACACCAGACAATCTGGATCAGAGGAAGCCATCGGAGAACCTTTTCATTTTCGGCTTTTTTTGAACATTCCAGGATGTAAAGCGTCAGTGTAAAAAAGAAAAAAGTGAAGACTTGTGCCCTGACCGGTTCGTAACCGAATGAGATTAACAGTATTGACGGCACAAGTGCGATAAGAACATCAAAGACGGAGCCTCCCCTTTTTCGGGCTGTTTCATAGATCAGACATAGGGTTAACAAAGCTAAAATGTAACGTAAAAGTTGCAGACTTGCCGGCCCTAAAAACTTCACCAGTCCGAAAAAAACAACTCCGGTCAGCCATTCATGATAAACCCACAAAGGACGTGTGGGCGTATATGAAAAAACATCCTGATAGGGGAAAAAACCTTCCTGCCAGAGAACACGCCCAAAAGAGAGATACCCCCATAAATCATAATCGGCGAGACTTTTATTGAATAATGCTACAAAGAAAACATATAAACCGATCCCGAGGAAAATGATCACAAAGCATCGCAGGAGTTTATCCAACGAAGTATCAGTAAGTTTCTTCATCATATAATTATTAATTGTCTCATAATCGTCTAGACGTTGGTCATTCCAGCATGGGTCTGGCCGGCCATGGTGCACTCCGGGTAAATCCAGAATTATTTAAACTGGACCCCGGCCTTCGCCGGGGTGACGACTGTAGTACATATGTGCCCAATGTCGTGACTATTGTTGGACTGTTAATACAAAACGTTTAAAGTGTTCTATGAAACAATCCCGTTTAAAGATTACGCAATATTTTTATGACACCAATAAAATTTATTATAAATAACTTTTTGTGATATGATTTAAAATACATAATAAATATATATCATGTTATTCGATGCTTCGTCAGGCAAAAATGTATTTTTATTATGAAATAACTATCATAAAATTTAAAATATTTTACAAGTAAAATACTTTAGCGGGGCAATTTGCACGAACAATGCCGATCAATAAAAATACCGTAATGCATCGCGGATTGACAGCCATTCTTGGTATCGCCATTTTTCTGATACTGTTATCCGAATTCATATTAAATTTGACTCCGCCGACAGCCCGCGATGCTTTGATTCATCACCTGGCAATTCCCAAACTCTGGCTCAAAAACGGCGGGTTCTACGAAATGCCATGGGCTGATTTTTCATATTTCCCCATGAACATCGATCTGCTTTACATGATTCCCCTTTATCTTCAGAAGGATTTTCTTGCCAATTTCATCCACATGGGGTTCGGCATCGCCACGGCATTGCTTATTTACCGTTATTTAAATAAGAGAACAGGCCCAATTTCGGGGCTTCTGGGCGTTCTGATTTTCATAAGCACCCCTATTGTATTCCGCTTGTCCACACAGGCTTATGTCGACCTCGGTCTGACGTTTTTTTCGGCGGCGAGTATCTTATCTTTTATACGATATCGTGACGGCGGATTTAAAGAATGTAAATGGTTGTTTTTTTCATCCTTATTTATGGGCATTGCCCTGGGAACAAAATACAATGCGTTGGTCATCTGGTTTTTTCTCACATTATGGATTGTCTTGATCACGGTCCGTGACACAAAAAATCAACGGCAGGCCCTTTGGAACGGAGCCATTTATTTCCTTATCTCCGGCATCCTCTTTTCTCCCTGGCTCATTAAAAACATCATGCTTACAGGCAATCCCCTGTATCCGTTGTTTAAAGAAAGTGTTTCTCAAATGTTCTCAGAGAATGCTCACACAAATTTTTTTAGCATGCGGGAAGTGTTATACGAGGAAAATTTATGGGAGACTCTGACGATACCGGTTCGGATGTTTTTTCAGGGACAGGATAATTCCCCCCGCTATTTTGACGGTGTTCTGAATCCTGTTTTGATTCTGTTGGCGCCATTTTCCCTTGCCGATAAATCGTTCATGCGCGACAAACTTTTTTTTATTTCTTTTGCATCATTTTTCATTCTGACGGTGTTTTTTCTGGAAGGGCAAGCCTTTGGCATGGATCAAATCGTCCGGTATGCCCTGCCGGTCATTCCATTCCTTTCAATCCTGGCTGCTATGGGCATGATTGCCGTATGGAAAAGGATCAGGGCCTTCCCCGTTCCCCTCCGCAACATTCTGACGGCACTTTTCTTTTCAATGGTCGTTTTGTTTATGAGCATCAACTACTTTTACATAAAAAATTATTATCAAAATATAAATCCGGGGAGCTACCTTTGGGGAAAAGAAACCAGGGATGAATTCATTGCACGCCACAACAGCAGTTACGAATCCATCAAATATATCAATACACATACACCGGAAAATGCGACAATCCGATTAGTTTTTCTTGCAGGGCGCGGGTATTATCTGGAAAGAAAATATTCCGAAGGGAGCGTTTACGGCATCGGCGACATGCAAAGTCTGGTTAAAGCACAAGACAAACGCACCTTCCGGAACGTCCTTCAATCGCTGGACTGCACGCATTTGCTGATACGAACAGATTTATTGGAAAAATATTTAAACGACAATTATCCTCCCCATATCCGTCAAACATTCTTCCGGAGACTGGGCGAAACCATGGAAGTTCTATACCAAAAAAACAGTTACATGGTTTTACGAATCATCCCGGAAACATGAAAAAATCCTCTAATCGAACCGGAACGTATTCTTTCCCGATGGAGCAGTATTTTGATATACAAAGTTGTGTCAAATCAAAAATTGAAGATTAATTGGATTTTCCATAAGAAGCTTTTTTGAAACCGCTTACCAGACGAAGAGAACCAAAAAGGATAAACACCGCTCCTAAAATAAACATAAAAAATGAAAACACCAACGACGGACTTCCACCGTACATCGGAATGTTTAGATTGGGATTGGAGCGGTCGTACCTGATTTCGAACGTGTCATCAACCTTTAATATCTCCCATTGCTGTTTGGCGATCATTCCGGTGGCGCTGATCTTACTGTTCGTAGAAGGCATAAACCAATAATCCACATAGTAATTTCCCCCGCCGTCCGATCCCAGTTTGAAATGTTTGTTGGTGATATGACCGACGGCTCTCCCTTCATAGTTTTGCACCCGTTGATATTCCGCATAAGACCCCCAGCTTCCCGCCAGAAAAAACAAACCGACTCCCAAGCATATCAAACCCCATAAAACACGGGAAAATGAAATCTTCAATTTAAGCCCTCTTCGCCATTTTTTTATTCGAAAGTATCTGCCCTATTTCAGGCCGATGTGCAATAACTTTTTGTGCCGTTATAAACAATAAAAAAGGGGCGTTAAAAACGCCCCTTTTAAAATCAAGCAATATTTAACTTACTGAATGGAAGAAGCGGTAAGTGACATCACACCACTGGTTACGGTAACTACTGCGTCCGATACACCCCAACCAGTGGTATTGGTGCATGTAATCGTACAGTCATTGCCATCGCAAGAGCCGTCCACAGACATATCTACACCGACTGTCTGGCTATATCCACCGTCAATAATCATAGCTGCAGTAATGGGAGAAACATTGGGCGCATCAACAGTATAGGCAACCAATGCCGTATAAGCATTTTTGCAATCCGAATTCAGGGTTGAGACATAACCTCTTTTTCTGTACTGGATAAACTGCGGAATGGCGATAGCCGCCAGAATACCGATAATCGCAATAACGATCATCAACTCAATCAGAGTAAAACCTTTTTCTCCTTCTTTCTTCGTGAACATTCTTAACATAATCATCCTCCTTTGTATTTATGTTTTTTTAATGGCTGAATTAAATTTCCCCGTTATTTTATTTGTTCCGTTTTAATTTTTAGGGGCTTTTTCTTCTGACTTAATTTTAGCAACTTATGTGCCAAGCATCGTATAAAATAATTTTTTTATAAAATTAGCAATAACTTATTTAAATTAATAATCATTATCTATTGTCTTATATTCGTTCAATGCTTTTGCAGGTTCATTTTTGTGAAATAAAAGGGGGGTTTTCCCCTGATGGCTGTTATTTTAACCACTGGCAACATTCATGATCATGAAAAAAACAGTAACCATTTGTATTTTAATACATTTTTATAATTATTCAGCTTTTGACTTCCTTATAACCAAAATGCGGATGCACTCTGAATAAACATATGATACAAGTATTTTCAACAGGTTATTATGTTAAAAAAGATTAATATCACTCCGAAAGAACAAATTTTAATCATCTGTATCCTTCTGGCAGCGGTCACACTCGCCGTCTACTGGCAGGTCCGTCATTTCGACTTCGTCAACTTTGATGATTTAAATTATATCACTAAAAATACTCATGTTCAATCTGGATTAACCCTGGAAGGTATTCGTTGGGCTTTCAGCACCACCAGCGCCGACTACTTGTGGCATCCCCTGATCTGGTTGTCGTTGATGCTGGATTATCAGCTCTACGGTCTGCATCCCAGCGCTTACCACATGACCAATCTCATCCTCCATATTCTCACGACCCTGCTGCTCTTCAGCCTTTTTCACCGGATGACCGGCGCCCTCTGGAAAAGCGCTTTTGTCGCCGCTTTCTTCGCCCTCCATCCCCTGCATGTGGAATCCGTCGCCTGGATTGCCGAACGAAAAGATGTCCTGAGCGCTTTCTTCTGGATGCTCACCCTCTATCTCTATGCTTATTATGCAGAAAACCCCTCGGCAAAAAAATATCTGCTGGTGCTGCTTGCTTTTGTTTGCGCGCTGATGAGCAAGCCCATGGTGGTCACTCTGCCGGTGGTGATGATCCTGCTGGATTACTGGCCTCTGAAACGCTTCGAATCCAACAAAAACAACCCCTGGCTATGGCAACTCAAAGAAAAATGGCCCCTCTTTGTCCTCTCCGTTGTCTTTTCCATGATTACCATTTATACTCAATCCAATGCATCCGCGAAAGATTTTCCGTTCGGCCACCGGATTGCCAACGCTCTAATTTCATTTGTTGCGTATCTGGAGAAAACCTTCTGGCCGCATGATCTGGCTGTTTTTTACCCGTTCCCCCATCACATTCCGGTCTGGCAGATCATCGGTTCCTTTGCGTTGGTTATCTTTATCAGTACCATCGCCATCATAACCCTCAAACGTTTATCGTATCTTCTGACAGGATGGTTGTGGTACACCATAGCAATCCTGCCGGTTGTCGGTATCATTCAGTCCGGAGAACAGGCCATGGCCGACCGCTACCATTATCTGCCGTCCATCGGTATTGCCGTTATAATCGCATGGGGGTTACCTGATTTGATCAGAAGCAGAGTACTCCGCAAAAGGATTTTACTGCCGGCAGCAATTTTCTTTTTAGTCATGATTTCAGCCATGACATGGCATCAATGCCGCCAATGGGAAAACAGCATAACGCTCTGCAAGCATACCTTGCGGGTTACCAGAAACAATTATTTAGCCCATCATGTGCTTGCCTACACACTGTTTACAGAAGGCAAAACAGAGGAAACCATCGCTCATTTTAGTGCAGCCATCCGCCTGAATCCTGATTATGCAATGGCTTATAAAGCCAGGGGGCTTTGCTATTTTAAAATCGGGCAATATGAAAAGGCTGTGATGGATTTCAATGAAGTCATCAAACATAAATCCGGTGACGCCCTGATTTATCATATAAGAGGAACTTCCAACTTCAAACTCGGCCATAAACAGGAAGCCCTTGCAGATTACAGCAAGGCTCTTCATCTGAAAAATGATTATGCGGAAGTTTACAACAATCGGGCCTTTGTTTATTTGACTCAGGGCCGCGAAGAATCGGGCTGCATGGATGCGCGAAAAGGATGTGCATTGGGAGATTGCAGAATATTGAACGGAGCCCGGGAAAAAGGATTCTGCCGTTAAACCTTGACAGAACGCCGGAGCTTACGATGCATCAGATCTTACAGTCGCCATGCACTCGGCATTTGCATTTTTCCTGTCAGACAATGTTTAAACGGCATCAGGGAAATTACAGCTGAACTCTTTACCGACATATGGTAAAAACGCCGGCAAAAGGTTATTATGTTAAAAAAGATTAATATCACTCCGAAAGAACAAATTTTCATCGTCTGTATCCTTCTGGCAGCGGTCACGCTCGCCGTCTACTGGCAGGTTCGTCATTTCGACTTCGCCTTCGATGATGTTGCCTATGTTACCGAAAATGACCATCTCCGCTCCGGCATAACTCCGGAAGGCGTCCGCTGGGCTTTCACCACAACATATTTGGGTCTTTGGCATCCTCTGATCTGGCTGTCCTTGATGCTGGATCATCAGCTCTACGGCCTGCATCCCGGCGCTTATCACATGACCAATCTCATCCTCCATATCCTCACGACCTTGCTGCTCTTCAGCCTTTTCCACAGGATGACCGGCGCGCTCTGGAAAAGCGCTTTCGTCGCCGCTTTCTTCGCCCTCCATCCCCTGCATGTCGAATCCGTCGCCTGGATTGCCGAACGAAAAGATGTCCTAAGCGCTTTCTTCTGGATGCTTACCCTCTACCTCTATGCCTCTTACGCAGAAAACCCCTCTGTAAAAAAATATCTGCCGGTTCTGCTTGCTTTTGTTTGCGCGCTGATGAGCAAGCCCATGGTGGTCACCCTGCCGGTCGTGATGATGCTCCTGGATTACTGGCCCCTGAAACGCTTCGAATCCAACAAAAACCCCTGGCTATGGCAACTCAAAGAAAAATGGCCCCTCTTTGTCCTCTCCGCAGTTATGATTATGATTATTTTTTATACTCCCGGCGAGAAGGAAGCGCTGCTTAAAACATTCCCACTGAGTTCCCGTCTCGCCAATGCCCCCGTTGCTTTTATGGCTTACTTGGGAAAAACTTTCTGGCCGCATGATCTGGCTGTTTTATATCCCTTCAATGCTTACATTCCGGAGTGGCAAATTTTTGGTGCCGCTCTGATTATTATTGTAATCAGTCTGTTAATCATCCTGAAGATCCGGCGTCTGCCGTTTCTTTTTGTGGGTTGGTTCTGGTTTACAATAGCGATCGTTCCTGTTCTCGGAATCATTCAAATATCACTATCCACACCGTACGCTATGGCCGACCGTTACCATTATCTGCCGTCCATCGGCATTGCCGTCATGATCGCATGGGGATCATCCCTCATGCTCGCACGCAACAACAGCCCGAAAAAAATCCTGTTTTCTACGGGAATAATATTCATCATATTGATGTCCATCCTGACATGGAAACAGTGCGGTTACTGGTTCAACACCGCCACCGTGTTTGGTCATGCCCTGAAAGTTACGAAGAATAATTATGTGGCGCATAATAATCTGGGGCTCACCTTATACAAAGCAGGAAAGATCAATGAAGCCATTTTTCACTATAATAAAGCGATCGTCATTAAGCCTGATTACGCCATAGCCTACAATAACAGAGGAAATGTTTATTCCGAACTCAAGCGGTATTCAAACGCACTCGATGACCTTAATGAAGCCATCCGCCTGAGACCGGATTTAGCGGATGCGTATAATAACAGAGGAAGTGTTTATTTCAGAATGCAGGATTACAAAAAGTCCATTAAGGACTTTAATGAAGCCATTCGTCTGAAACAAGATTTCGTAGATGCGTACAACAACCGAGGGAGCATTTATTTCAAGCTTGGACTTTATCAACTTGCAATCAATGACTATAATAAAGCCATACACCTTAACAGA